>NZ_JBFTLC010000001.1:0-573979 GCF_056396245.1 Arthrobacter sp. 05T423 | reverse complement strand
CAGACCGTAACCTGATGTACTACCTGACGGTCTACAACGAGCCCATCGTCCAGCCCGCGGAACCGGAGAACCTCGACGTCGAAGGCGTCCTGAAGGGCATCTACAAACTCGCAGCCTCCGCCACCGAAGGCCCCAAGAGCCAGATCCTCGCCTCCGGCGTCTCCGTCCCCTGGGCCCTGGATGAAGGCCGTCCCGGACCAGATCCGGCAGTTCGTCCCGAACGAGTTCGCCACCCTCGGCGCCGACGGCTTCGGCTTCTCCGACACCCGCGCAGCAGCACGCCGCTTCTTCAAAAACGACATCCACTCCATCGTCGTCAAAACCCTCCAGCTGCTGGCGGCCAAGGGTGAGGTTGACGGACAGGCACCGGCGCAGGCCATCGAGAAGTACCGTCTGCTCAACGTAAACGCTGGCACCACGGGCAACGCCGGAGGCGAGTCCTGACCACTGCTGGTTGAGCCTCTCGAACCCCGAGTTTTTGTCCAGATAATGGCCGCAAAAGGCCTCTGAAGCCGCGGTATCTGGACAAAAACTCCCGAGAGGTACAGCGAACGACGGCGGTCCCCACCCAAGGTGGGGGCCGCCGTCGTCGTTTGGGGTACTTCGGGGAGCGAACGAGGGGCTGTGACTCAGCACAACCGGAGTTGTAGCCTTTGCACAAAATGGAGCTTGGCCCGCGGGCACCGTATGCTCGAATTATGCCCGAGCCGTCCCCCGCCCCTGCACCGCGCAAACCGACCTCCCGGACCATGACTCCGGAGAAGACGGAGACCCTGAAAAAGCTCAGGGCCAGCGTTGGTCAGTTGTCCACCACCACCATGCGCCAGCTGGAAAAGTCATTGCCGTGGTACAGCCGGCTCAGTTCGGACGAACGCTCCGCGCTGGGACTCGTGGCGCAGAACGGCATCGCCGCCTTCGTCACCTGGTATGAGCGCCCCAGTTCCCCGTCCTGGATCCTTTCGGACGTCTTCGGCACTGCCCCGACGGAACTGACCCGCTCCATCAGCCTGCAGAAGGCACTCCAGCTCATCCGGATCGTCGTGGAGGTGGTGGAGGACCAGGTTCCGGTCATCGCCCCGGAAGCGGACCAGCCCTCGCTGCGCGAAGCAGTCCTGCGTTACTCGCGCGAAGTGGCCTTCGCCGCCGCCGACGTGTACGCCCGGGCCGCGGAGTCCCGCGGGTCCTGGGACACCCGGCTCGAGGCCCTGATTGTGGACGCCATCCTGCGCGGTGAAAACACCGACGCGCTGCGTTCGAGGATCGCCGCGCTCGGTTGGAAGGCGCAGGAACGCTTCACCGTGATGGTGGGGAATTCGCCGTCGGAACCCAGCGCCAGCTACGTCAGCGAACTGCGCCGCATGGCGGGCCGGTACGCGGAGGATGCCCTCGTGGGAATCCAGGGCGACCGCCTCATCCTGATCCTGGGCGGCGTGCACGACCGGGAAACCGCATATGTGAAGCTCAGCGAGATGTTCGCGCCCGGCCCTGTGGTTTACGGCGCCGAGGCCAGCTCCCTGCTGGAGGCCAGCGGCTCGGCCCAGTCCGCCTTCGCCGGGCTCACCGCCGCGCGGGCGTGGCCCGCCGCTCCGCGCCCCGTAGCGGCCGATGACCTTCTGCCGGAACGGGTCATTTCCGGGGACGACGCGGCCCGGCGGTCGCTTGTGAAGAACATTTACCGGCCGCTCCTAGCAGCGTCCAACGGGCTGGTGGAAACGCTCGGAACCTATTTGGAGCTGGGACATTCGCTCGAGGCCACCGCGCGGGAACTCTTTGTCCATGCCAATACCGTGCGCTACCGGCTCAAGCGCGTCTGCGACGTGACAGGCTGGGATCCGCTGCTACCGCGGGAGGCCTTTGTGCTTCAGGCCGCCCTCGTGGTGGGGCGGCTGTCGACGCCTCCGAAGCCCGCCGTCGAGCGTGTTGGCGCGCGGAACACTAACTGAACCGTTGTAGACTTCCTACAACCTGACGCCGTGAGCTTGGTGTACGAAAACACCAATGGATCACCCGGTAATTTGGAAAGCTGGATACGTGCTTGCAATCGTCTGCCCTGGACAGGGCTCACAGACCCCCGGTTTCCTGGCCCCTTGGCTGGAGCTGCCTTCCGTAGCAGGCCATCTGGCCTCCCTGAGCGAAATTGCAGGCATCGACCTCACTGCGCACGGGACCACCTCTAACGAGGAAACCATCAAGGACACCGCCGTCGCGCAGCCGCTCATTGTCGCCGCCGGGCTGGTGGCCGCCAAGTCACTGTTCGACGTCGAACTCAGCACGCTGCCCGTCATTCTGGCCGGGCACTCGGTGGGCGAGATCACGGCGTCCGCGCTGGCCGGTGTGCTCACCGAGAAGGAAGCCATGACCTTTGTGCGCGAACGCGCCAACAGCATGGCCGCGGCTGCTGCCGTCACTCCCACTGGCATGAGCGCCGTGGTGGGCGGCGACCCCGCCGAGGTCCTTGCCGCCATTGAGGCCGCCGGTGCCACGCCCGCCAATGTCAACGGCGCGGGCCAGACCGTCGCCGCCGGCACCTTCGGCCAGCTCAAGGCGCTGGCCGAGAATCCGCCCGCGAAGGCGCGCGTTATTCCGCTGAAGGTCGCCGGGGCCTTCCACACCTCACACATGGCTCCCGCGGTAAGCGCCCTGGAGGCGCTCCGCCCGGAACTGCAGCCGCAGGCCCCTGCCGTGCCGCTGCTGTCCAACTTCGACGGCCAGGAGGTCACGGAGGGCAACGCCGCCGTCGACAGCCTGATCGCCCAGGTCTCGCGGCCGGTCCGCTGGGACCTGTGCATGGAGAGCCTCGTGAACCGTGGCGTCACCGGCGTCATTGAACTTGCCCCGGCGGGCACCCTGGCCGGACTGGCCAAGCGGGGCATGCCGGGTGTGAAGACCGTAGCGGTCAAGACGCCGGACGACCTGTCAGCAGCCCTTGCACTCTTCGCAGAACTGGAAGGACAGGCATGAGCACGCCGGTACTGAAGCAGACCCCGCTCAACGAGCACACCCGGATCCTGGGCCTCGGCGCGTACCGCCCCGACGTCCTGGTGACCAACGAGGACGTGTGCCAGTGGATCGATTCCTCCGACGAGTGGATCCGCCAGCGTACCGGCATTGTGACCCGCCACCGCGCTCCCGCCGACATCAGCGTGATTGACATGGCCGAGGGCGCTGCCCGTGAGGCCATGCAGAAGGCGGGCATCGAGGCATCCGAGCTCGGCGCCGTCATCGTCTCCACGGTGACCCACCCGTACGCCACGCCGTCGGCTGCCGCGAGCCTGGCTGACCGGCTGGGTGCCACCCCTGCCCCCGCCTTCGACATCTCCGCTGCGTGCGCCGGCTACTGCTACGGCATTGCCCAGGGCGATGCGCTGGTCCGCGCGGGAACCGCCAAGTACGTCCTCGTCGTCGGGGCGGAGAAGCTCTCCGACGTCATCGACAACCGCGAACGCACCATCTCCTTCCTGCTGGGCGACGGCGCCGGCGCTGTGGTCATCGGCCCGTCGGACACCCCCGGCATCGCGCCGTCGGTATGGGGATCGGACGGCAGCAAGTGGGACGCCATCGGCATGACCCGCTCCATACTGGACGTCCGGGACCTCGGAATGGCCGCACGCCGCTCCGACTCCACCGGCGACCTTGCCCTCCTCGAAGAGGCGCAGGAGCTCTACCCGACCCTCCGCCAAGACGGCCAGACGGTGTTCCGCTGGGCGGTCTGGGAGATGGCGAAGGTCGCCCAGCAGGCGCTGGATGCCGCCGGCGTCCAGGCCGAGGACCTGGTGGCCTTCATTCCGCACCAGGCCAACATGCGGATCATCGATGAGATGGTCAAGAAGCTCAAGCTCCCCGAGACCGTCACCGTCGCGCGGGACATAGCCGACGCCGGCAACACCTCGGCAGCTTCGATCCCCCTGGCCACGCACCGCCTGCTTCAGGAAAACCCCGCACTTAGCGGCGGGCTGGCCCTGCAGATTGGCTTCGGCGCCGGACTGGTCTTCGGCGCCCAGGTCATCGTCCTTCCGTAGCAATCCCGATAACCAAGCCGCAACCGCGGTTTGCCCATTTCCGGCATCCTCTGCCGGCAATAACAAGAAAAGGAGCCATCAATGGCTAGCAACGAAGAGATCCTGGCCGGACTGGCTGAAATCGTCAACGAAGAGACCGGCCTGGCCCCTGAGGCCGTTGAGCTGGACAAGTCCTTCACCGAGGACCTGGACATCGACTCCATCTCCATGATGACCATCGTCGTCAACGCCGAAGAGAAGTTCGGCGTCCGCATCCCGGACGAAGAGGTCAAGAACCTCAAGACCGTCGGCGACGCCGTGGACTTCATCTCCAGCGCCCAGGTGTAAGTAAGACAACAGCCTCTGCAGGCTCCGGCCATTACGGCTGAACCCGGCTGGCCGGCCCGGACGTTTTTTACCGGACCGGCCAGCCGATGCATCACCCCAAGAATTTTTTTGAAGACTTCCCCCCGCACGCCACCCACTCCGGCCTCCGGCCAGCAGCACAGGACACGGCAGGCGCACCGACAGAGAGTGATCCCATGACACGCAAAGTAGTCATTACAGGTCTGGGTGCCACCACGCCCATCGGCGGCGACGTACCCACGATGTGGCGGAACGCGCTGAAAGGGGTTTCCGGTGCCCGCACCCTCGAGGACGAGTGGGTTGCCAAGTACGAACTGCCGGTCCACTTCGCTGCCCGCTGCACCACCCCGGCCCTTGACGTACTGAGCCGCGTTGAAGCCAAGCGCATGGACCCGTCAACGCAGTTCGGTGTCATCGCCGCACGCGAGGCCTGGGCGGACTCCGGCATCACCGAAATCGACCATGACCGGCTGGCCGTGGCCTTCGCCACCGGCATCGGTGGAGTGTGGACGCTCCTGGACGCATGGGACACGCTGAAAGAGAAGGGCCCCCGGCGCGTCCTGCCCATGACTGTTCCGATGCTCATGCCCAACGGCGTAGCCGCCGCGGTCAGTCTGGACCTGGGGGCCCGCGCCGGTGCGCACACTCCTGTGTCCGCCTGCGCGTCCGGAACAGAAGCGTTGCACCTCGGGCTGGACCTGATCCGCTCAGGGAAGGCCGACGTCGTCATGTGCGGTGGCGCCGAAGCCGCCATCCACCCGATGCCGCTGGCGGCGTTCTCCTCGATGCAGGCACTCTCCCGCCGCAACGACGATCCCCAAGGCGCCTCCCGTCCCTACGACCGGGACCGTGACGGCTTCGTCATGGGCGAAGGCGCCGGCGCCCTGGTGCTGGAAGCCGAGGAGCATGCCATCGCCCGCGGCGCACGGATCTACGGCGAGCTGGCCGGCACGTCCGTGACCGCCGACGCCTACCACATCACCGCACCGGACCCCGAAGGCCTGGGCGCCACCCGCGCGCTCAAGGCAGCCATGTTCGACGGCCGCATCCAGGCGGAGGACGTGGTCCACGTCAATGCCCACGCCACGTCGACGCCGGTCGGCGACAAGCCGGAATACACGGCCCTGCGGGCGGCGCTGGGCAACCATGTGGACAACGTGGCCGTCTCGGCCACCAAGTCCCAGATGGGCCACCTGCTCGGGGCGTCCGGCGCCGTCGAGGCCGTCCTCACGGTCCTGGCCGTCCACGAACGCAAGGCTCCCGTCACGATCAACCTAGAGAACCAGGATCCGGAGATCCCGCTCGACGTCGTGACCTCCGTCCGCGCTCTGCCGGCCGGCGACATCGTGGCGCTGAGCAACTCGTTCGGCTTCGGCGGCCACAACGCCGTGGTTGCCATCCGCAGCATGTGATGTGACCTGAATGCACGCCGCAGAAGCCCCCGCCGGTTGGTGGGGGCTTCTGCGTTTGCTATGGGGGTGCTGCGACTGGCGTGTTAGCCGGGCTCGCGCTCAGCGGAGCAGTCGCGTCAACCGACCTGGTGCAGCCAGCGCACCGGCGCGCCTTCGGCGGCGTGCCTGAACGGTTCCAGTTCCTCGTCCCACGCCTCGCCGAGCGCAAGCGACAGCTCATGGTAGACGGCGGAGGGGTCGCCGGCGCCAGCCTCATAGGCGTAGCGGATGCGGTCCTCCGACACCATGATGTTGCCGTGCACGTCCGTCACGGCATGGAAGATTCCCAGCTCGGGTGTGTGGGACCAGCGTCCGCCGTCCACACCCTGACTGGGTTCTTCGGTGACCTCGAAACGCAGGTGCGCCCAGCCCCGGAGGGCAGAGGCAAGCTGCGCACCTGTCCCCTGCGCGCCGGTCCAGGACAGCTCCGAGCGGAACATGCCGGGCGCGGCGGGCTGAGGGGTCCATTCAAGGTCCGTTCGCTTGTCCACGACGGATCCGATGGCCCACTCAACGTGAGGGCACAGTGCGGTAGGGGCCGAGTGAATAAACAGCACACCGCGGGTCATTGCAACAGACATTCCATCCTCCATAGCTGTAGGTACGTCTTCCCCAACGACCTGCATGGACGGGATAGTTGCTGCTTTGGGCGCCGCGTGGTGCCGGTGATTCCTGCCATCTATGAAACTGTCTGCCGGACTGACAAGGGGCGCATGGAGACAGTGCTTCAAGCACAACTTGAAAGTTGCCGAACTTGGATCTTATTGTGCCGTACACCGCCTAATTACGCCAGTGCAATTCGGCGTGGTGTAGAAGACGCGCCGAAGAAATGTCCTAGGCGCGCGGGTGGGCCTGCTGGTAGCTCTTGCGCAGCCGGTCCACGGACACGTGCGTATAGATCTGGGTGGTGGCCAGGCTGCTGTGACCCAGGATTTCCTGGACCGCCCTAAGGTCCGCGCCGCCGTCGAGCAGATGCGTGGCGGCCGTGTGCCGCAGGGCGTGAGGGCCAGTGGCGGAAGTGTCGCCCAGCGCGTCGAACAACTCCTTCACCACGCTGCGAACCTGGCGCTGGTCCACCCGGCGGCCGCGCATTCCAAGGAACAGGGCCGGTCCGCTGTCCGCGGCAGCAAGTTTCCCCCGCCCGCGGCGCAGCCAGTCGTCGACGGCGAGCGCAGCCGGGAGCCCGTACGGCACCGTACGCTCCTTGTTGCCTTTGCCAAGCACACGCAGTGTTCTGCGGTCCGGGTCGAGGTCATCGACGTCCAGACCTGCCAGCTCACCGACCCGGACGCCCGTGGCGTAGAGCAATTCGACCATGGCCCGGTTGCGCAGCGCCAAGGGCTTCCCGTCTTTGGCTGCCTCGTTGAGGTCCCCCAGCAGCCGGGCCAGCTGCTGCTGCTGCAAGACGCCCGGCAGCGAACCGTCCCGCTTGGGGGCTTGCAGGCGCAGGGCGGGATCGGTTTCGATGAGTTCTTCGCGCAGCGCCCAGGCGGTGAAGCTCCGTGCCGTGGCGGCACGGCGGGCAAGCGTGGAACGGGACGCCCCAGCCTCACTCTGGCTGCCCAGCCACCGCCGGAGGGTGCCCAGTTCGAGTTCCGCAGTATCGGTGACCCCTTCACCGGCCGCATAGCCCAGCAGGCTGGAAACGTCAGACAGGTATGCACGCACGGTATGTTCGGACCGCGCCCGCTCACCCGTCAGGTACCGGCCGAAACCCGTGACGGCCCGGTCGAGGGCCGCCGGCAGTTCCTGTTTCTCCACTCCCCCACTGTCCCAGCATTTGGCCCGGATTCAAGGAACGGCGCGCTAATCAAGAAACGGCAGGAGCCGTCCGGCGAGAGGGACGGCGCCGGACGGCAGTCCTTAGGTTGACTGCTTGGTCCGCTTCCAGCCTCCGTTCTCGGTGACGGCCAGTCCCAGCAGTGCCAGCCTGCCCAGACCGGCCCGCACGGATTCCGCGCCCAGGCCAGCGACGCTGCAGAGCTTTTCGACGGAGCTGGCGGACCGCACTGGAAGGGCGTCCAGCAGGATCAGGTCCTCCAGCGTCAGTCCGTCGTGATCCGCCGCCTGGCCGTACTTTTCATCAGGCAAGGACTGGCCGCTCGGCGAGGCAAGCTCGGCGATCTCTCCGGCGTCAGTGACGCAAACGGCACCGCCGTCGCGCAGTAGCCGGTGGCAGCCGGCCGAGTTGGCGCTGTGCACCGAGCCGGGAACGGCCCCGACGGCCCGTCCCAGGGTTTCCGCGTGGTGGGCAGTATTCAGAGCTCCCGACCGCCATCTGGCCTCCACCACAACCGTGACAGACGCGAGCGCAGCGATCAGCCGGTTGCGCTGCAGGAACCGGTAGCGGGTGGGTGCAGAGCCAGGCGGCACCTCGGCGAGTACGGCACCTTGGTTGGCAACGGCGCGCAGGAGATCCTCGTTTCCCGACGGATAGAAGCGGTCCACGCCGCCCGCCATCACGGCAATGGTCGGCATGTCATCTGAGGCCCCTGCCAGTGCTGCCCGGTGCGCGTGGGCATCTATCCCGTACGCACCGCCTGACACTACCGTGAATCCCCGCTGCGCCAGGGAGTACGCAAGATCACCGGTGACGGACGCACCGTAGCTGGTGCTGTCCCGTGAGCCCACGAGTGCCACCGCCTTGGCCGCGGGAGGCAGCTGGAGCTCAATTCCCCGCCACCACAGGCAGATCGGCTGGTGCAGGCCGAGATCGTCCAGCTGACGCGGCCACAGCCCGTCCGCCGGGATGATCATCCGGCCGCCCAGGCGCTGCATCGTGGCCAGGTCGCGTTCCGGGGCAAGGTCCGGAATCCTCGGCGCCCAGCGTTTCAACGCGGCGCCGAGTCCGGCCCAGGAACTTACGGCGCTGTGCTCTGCCAGCAACCCGGTGATGTCCTGTTCCAGCCCCGGCCCGTAGCTGACCTGGCCGGTGGCGATCCGCAAGGCGTCCTCGGCCCCGGCGACATGCACCAGGGCGAGGCCCGCCACGTCCTGCGGTTCCATCAGCCTGGACAGCGCGGCCCGGGCAAGTCTCTCGTTCTGCATGTGGGTTCCTTTCACGCCGCCGCTGAGGCGGTCTGGCGGAGGCTCAGGGCCTGTCCGATGTCGTTCCCGTCCGGCTGCTCCCTGCCTGCGAGGTCGGCCAAAGTCCAAGCGAGGCGCAGGACGCGGTCATAGCCCCTGGCCGTGAGTACTCCCCGTTCCAGTGCGTGGTCCAGGATCCGGGTTGTAGCGGCCGCCAGTCTCAGTTCGCTGCGCAGGATGCGCCCGGGCACCTGGGAATTGGTTTCCATGCCCCAGTGCTGCAGCCGCTGCAGCTGGCGGGCCCTCGCAGCCAGGACACGCGCACCGACCGTTGCACTGTCTTCTTCTCCCCCGGACTGGCCGAAGTCCGCCAAGGACACGCGGTCCACCTGCAGCTGGATGTCCACACGATCCAGGAGCGGGCCGGACATGCGCGCCATGTAGCGGCGCCTCATGAAGGGGGTGCAGGTACATTCGATACCCTTCCCCGAGGCCTTGCCGCACGGACACGGATTAGCCGCCAGAACGAGCTGGAACCGGGCCGGGTAGGCGGCCGCGCCCGCTGAACGGTGGATGACCAGCTCGCCGCTTTCGAGGGGCTGCCTGAGCGCGTCCAGGACCCTGCGTTCGTATTCTGGTGCCTCGTCGAGGAACAAAATGCCGCGGTGCGCCCGCGACGCGGCGCCGGGACGCGGGAGCCCCGACCCTCCGCCGATGATCGCCGCAGCCGTTGCCGTGTGGTGGGGATTCTCGAATGGCGGCCGACGGACCAGCTGCACACCGGCCGTGGGGAGCTGGCACAGGGAGTGGATCGCCGTCACTTCCATCGCCTCGGTGTCCCGAAGGTCGGGAAGAAGCCCGGGCAGCCGCTCGGCAAGCATGGTCTTGCCGGCTCCGGGCGGGCCCGTCAGCAACAGGTGGTGGGCACCGGCAGCGGCCACCTCAAGGGCACGGCGGGCCTCCGCCTGGCCGGACACGTCGCACATGTCCGGAGCGGGTGCTTCCCCGGACGCAGGCTCAGTCCCGGCGGGTTCGTCCTCCGGTTCAAAGTCGAGGACAAGTTCGTGCGGGTCGGCCCCAAAATCGAACACCAGCCGTGCGAGGGTCCGGTAGCCCCGGACCCTGGCACCGGGGACGAGCTCTGCCTCGGCAGCGTTAGAATCGGCCACCACAATGTCGTGGAACCCTGCCTGCACCGCGGACATCACAGCCGGAAGTATGCCGCGGACGGGCCGAAGCCGTCCGTCCAGCCCCAGCTCGGCGATGAAGACCGTGCGCCCGGTGGGCTTGATGTCCTCCGCGGCCCGCAACACCGACATCGCAATGGCAAGGTCGAAGCCCGAACCGCGCTTGGGCAGCGACGCCGGGATGAGGTTGGCCGTGATTTTCCGCCGGCTCAGCGGAATGCCGGAGTTCTGCGCTGCTGAGCGGATGCGGTCCCTGGCTTCGTTGAGGGAGGCGTCCGGGAGGCCGAGAAGCACAAAGGCCGGCAGCGTCTGGCCGATGTCGGCCTCGACCTCCACGACGTAGCCGTTCAGGCCGACGAGGGCCACCGAATAGGCTCGTCCCAGCGCCATCACAGCACCTCCTTGAGGTGCTCAACGGTGGGTTGACCGACGCCGTCATCCAGCACGGCAATCACGTCCACCCGGCGCAGCGGCAGCCGCAGTCCATTATCGCGGCACCACGCCGAACCCAGACGGTGCAGCCGGGCGAGCTTGTCTGCGCCCACCGCCTCGAACGGGTGACCGTAGGCGAGTGAACGCCGTGTCTTCACCTCGGCAATGACCAGCGCGTCGCCGTCCAGGGCGACGATGTCGATCTCACCGTCGGGGCAGCGCCAGTTGCGCTCCACGATCAGCATTCCCAGCGATTCCAGGTATTCGGCCGCGAGCTCTTCCCCGCGGCGACCCAGCAGATCCTTGGCTTTCATGTCCACCTCCGCAACAAGACTGCGGGGGCGGACTCACGCGGAACAGGGCACTGTCACGCTATGTGGGAAAAGTCAGCGAGAACCCGGTAAACGCCCGGCTGTGGAGGAACAGTGACGCCCGGGGAGGCACCGGGGAATGCCGAGCCGTAACCTCAGTTGCCGAGGTCGACGTCCTTGGGCAGCGCGAGCTCCTCGTTGCGCGGAAGTTCCTCGACGTTGACGTCCTTGAACGTGATGACCCGGACGCTCTTTACGAACCGCGCTGAGCGGTAGACATCCCAGACCCAGGCGTCCTGGAGCGTGAGGTCGAAGTAGACTTCGCCGTCGGCGCTCCGCGCCTGCAGGTCAACGTGATTGGCGAGGTAGAAGCGCCGCTCGGTCTCGACCACATAGCTGAACAGACCCACAACGTCGCGGTACTCCCGGTAGAGCTGGAGCTCCATGTCGGTCTCATAGTTCTCAAGGTCTTCGGCACTCATGGTTCCATCTTGCACCATGCGGCGGGAACCCGCGCACCACGCTGCTCCGACGGCAGGTTCGCTACTCGGACAGCAGGTTCCAGCTGACCCGGTGGTAAGGGCTTGGGCCGCGGGTACGGATGGCTTCCCGGTGCGCCGCGGTGCCGTAACCCTTGTTGACGTCCCAGCCGAAATCCGGGTACTCGAGGTGGAGCTGCTGCATGTGCTGGTCGCGTTCCACCTTGGCCAGGACACTCGCCGCGGCTACGCTGAGGCACTGCATGTCCGCCTTGACCAGGGTGTGGACGGGCGCGTCGCAGCCAGGGTCGGTGACGACTTCATCGAACAGGGAGGGCTGGACGGCGGGCGAGAGCCAGTTGTGGCTGCCGTCGAGAAGGACCACGTCGGGCGTGATGCCGGCGCCGAGGATCTGAAACCAGGCCCTGTTTCCGGCGGCGCGAAGGGCCCCCATGATGCCGAGCTCGTCGATTTCGCCCGCGCTGGCGTGTCCGACGGCGGAGGCGACGCTCCAGGCCCGCACCAGCGGGTCAAGACGCTCGCGGTCTGCCGCCTTGAGCAGCTTGCTGTCCCGGACGTCGGCGAGCAGTTCCATGTTCTGCAGGTCGACGACGGCGATTCCCACGCTCACCGGCCCGGCGAGGGCGCCGCGGCCTACCTCGTCGACGCCGGCCAGGAACCGCGCCCCGCGGGGCAGGAAGCGCTTCTCGTAGTCAAGGGTGGGTGCAACAGACATGGTTAGCCTGCCGACGGCACATTCTTGAAGACGCCGGGATAGTTGTCCAGGGCCGCCCAGCGGTTCATGGGCCAGGCGATCACGGCGGCTCTGCCCTCGATATCGACGATGTCAACGAAACCACCGTTGGTGTCGGTGTGGGCACGGGAGTCCGCCGAATGGTTGCGGTTGTCCCCCATCACCCAGACTTTGCCCTGGGGCACGACGACGTCGAAGGTACGCACTGCCGGAACTTCTGCCGGATTGACATACTTTTCGTCAAGGGAAGCGCCGTTGACGGTGATCTTTCCGCCGGCGTCGCAGCAGACTACGTGGTCCCCCGGAAGCCCGATGACCCGCTTGACCAGGTGCTGCTCGGAGTTGTCCGGCAGCAGGCCCACGAAGGTCAGCCCGTCCTCCACGACGCTGAACGGCCCGTCAGCCTTCTGCGGCGTGGGCGGCAGCCAGCCCTTGGTGTCCTTGAAGACCACCACGTCGCCGCGCTCCAGGGCGAAGGGTTCCGGAACGAGCAGGTTCACGAAGATGCGGTCGTTGATGTCCAGTGTGTTCACCATCGACTCGGACGGTATGTAGAAGGCCCGGAAGAGGAAGGTCTTGATGAGGAAGGACAGCACGACGGCGATCACCACCACCGTTGCGATCTCCTTGAGCCACAGCAGGAACGGGTTGCGGGCACGGCCCTTTCCCTGGCGGCGGGGGCCGGCAGGGACGCGTGATCCGCGTCCGGGCTCCCCGCCGGGGGTGGTCACTGCTGAATCGGGCTCTGGGGCGGCGTGCCGTCCCGGCGTAGCAGCAGTCTGCCCCGGCTCGGAGCTCCCGGGATCGATTTCCGGCATCTACTGTCCGTCCTTTGTTGTTGTATTGGCCGCCGACGGCGGCCGCGCCACTGACGCAAATCTATCAAGCGGCCAGAGAATCTGTACCGGCCGGCCGATCACCCTGTCCGACCGCACCATCCCACCGCCCGGGGCCCCCAGCAGGCTGCGGGAATCCGCGGACACTGACCTATGGTCACCGAGCAGCCACAGCCGGCCCTCCGGAACGGTCACGTCGAACTTCTGGGTGCTCGGTGCATCGCCCTCATACAGATAGGGTTCCACCAGCGGCTGACCGTTGACTGTGAGGCGTTTATCCGCGTCGCAACAGAGCACGCGGTCGCCGGGAAGCCCGATGACCCGCTTCACGTATGTCGTGTCACTGCCGGTCAGCCCCAGCCACTGTCCCGCCGCGGCCGCTGCTTCCTGCAGCGGACCCTTCCCGCTGTTCAGCGGGGCGAACGAGCCCCGGCCGTCGAACACTACAACGTCGCCGCGGCGGATGGGTTCCGTCTGGAAGGCGGTCCGGGAAACCAGGATCCTGTCACCGGTGCCGAACAGCGGTTCCATGGAGGCGGACGGGATGTAGTAGACATCCAGCAAAAGAGAGCGGATCAGCCCGCTGACCAGGACGGCAGCCACCACGGCCAGCAACGCAAAACGCCAGCCCGGTCTCCCTGGCTGGCGTTTTGTCTGGTCCATGATCCGTATCCTGTGGCGCTGTTGCGGATGGCTCCGGCGCTGGCCGGACACGGGTGGGACCCGCCGCGAAAGTCCGTCTGGACTTACTTGGCAGTGCTGAAGTCGCGCTTTTCCTTGATCTTCGCAGCCTTACCGCGCAGTGCACGCATGTAGTAAAGCTTGGCGCGGCGGACGTCACCCTTGGTGACGACCTCGATCTTTTCAATGATCGGGGAGTGCACCGGGAAGGTACGCTCAACACCGACACCGAAGGAAACCTTGCGGACGGTGAAGGTCTCGCGAATGCCGTCACCCTGGCGGCCCAGGACGAAGCCCTGGAATACCTGGACACGGGAGTTCTTGCCTTCGATGATGTTCACGTGAACCTTGAGGGTGTCACCTGCGCGGAACGCGGGAACATCAGTGCGCAGCGAGGCTGCATCTACGGAATCGAGGATATGCATTGATCCACTCCTGGTGAACGCCACAGGTCATTCACTTTGGGTCACGGCGGCCAAGCCCGGAAAATTCCGGGAATCGCTGCCGAAGTGTTGTGGTCCGGTCCCGCCACCCTTTGGCGGTACCGGGGTGTCCCACTGTTGGTTACGCTCCCCCTGTGGCAGGTGCGGACCCAGCAGACACAAGGATTAATTTTGCCACATATGGCACGAATTGGTTAATTTTGGAACATTCCGTCCCATATGGGACACCGGGTCGGGTGACAGAAACAGCTCAGGCGTCCGGCCGCCGCCGGAGGTGACCGTCGACGACGTCGTACCCCAGGTCCGCGAGTGCGGTGCGGTCCGCGCGGGGCAGCGTCCCGGCGTCGAACGTCTCCAGCAGGTCAGGGCGGCGGTCCGCCGTCCTGCGGTACTGCTCGTGCCGGCGCCACTGCGCGATCTTGCCGTGGTTGCCGCTGAGCAGCACGGCCGGGACCTCCCGGTCGCGCCAGACCGACGGTTTGGTGTAGACCGGGTACTCAAGCAGTCCGTCCGAATGCGACTCCTCCACGAGCGACTCGGGATTGCCCACCACGCCCGGGAGCAGCCGGCCGATGGTTTCCACCATGGCCAGGACAGCCACCTCCCCGCCGTTGAGGACGTAGTCGCCGAGGCTGACCGGGCGGACCGTGAAATGCTCCTCGGCCCATTCGATGACGCGCTCGTCAATGCCCTCGTACCGCCCGCAGGCAAACACCAGCTGCTCCTCCTCGGCGAGCTCATAGGCCAGCGCCTGGTTGAAGCGCTCCCCCGCCGGGGACGGGACGATCAGCACGGGCTTGGCCGCACCGGCCGGCCGGGCGGCCGCCACGGATTCGAGCGCCTGGGCCCACGGCTCGGCCTTCATGACCATGCCGGCGCCGCCGCCGTACGGGGTGTCGTCCACGGTGCGGTGGCGGTCGGTAGTGAAGGAGCGGAGGTCGTGCACGTTCAGGTCCAGCAGCCCGTCCTGGCGGGCCTTGCCGATGAGCGACAGCTCCAAGGGTGCCAGGTACTCGGGAAAGATGCTGACGACGTCGATCCTCATCTAAGCTGTGGCTTCCGGTTCAGGCTCTTCCTCGGCGGAGTCCAACCCCTTTGTCTCCGGGTCCTCCGCACTGTCCTCGTTGATCTCGAACAGGCCGGCCGGCGGAGTGAGCAGGACATAGCCCTCCTCGATGTTCACCTCGGGGACGATCTGTTCCACGAACGGGATGAGGATTTCCTTGCCATCGGGCGTTTCGACGACCAGCAGGTCCTGCACCGGCATGGTGTTCAGGCCAGCGACTTTGCCCACAGCCTGCGAGCCGACGCGGGCCTCGAGCCCGACGAGTTCGTGTTCGTACCAGCCCTCGTCGTCGTCCTCGTCGAGCTCTTCGGTCTCGATGAACAGCTTGGCGCCGCGGAGGGTCTCAGCGCTGTTGCGGTCGGCCACCTCGTCGAAGCCGAGCAGGAGGATGTCCTTGTTCCAGCGGGCGCTGCGTACGGTGAGCGGGCCGGCAGAGGCGGGTTCCACCACGAATTCGGTGCCGGGAACGAACCGGTCCTCCGGCGCGTCAGTGAGCACCTGGACGGTCACCTCGCCGCGGATTCCGTGGGGTTTGCCGATACGGGCCACCTGAAGCTGCATGTGTTCCTCTGTTTTGGGCTGCGTGTTGATGCGTGGTTAAGACTTTTGCGGGGGCCCCGAATACTTGTAGGGTCAGGGGCCCAAAGCAGTCCGGCCCCTCCACCGTTAGCTGGTGGAGGGGCCGGACTTTAAGGCAAGTGTTGCAGACGCGTTACCGGCGGCGGTCGGTGTCGACGACGTCGACCCTGACCTGCTCGCCATCTGCCAGTGCCGCCACGACCGTGCGCAGTGCACGTGCGGTGCGGCCCTGGCGTCCGATTACCCGTCCGAGGTCTTCCTGGTGAACGCGCACCTCGAGGGTATCCCCGCGGCGGTTGTTCTTGGCACTGACCTTGACATCCTCAGGGGAGTCGACAATGCCGCGGACAAGGTGTTCGAGCGCTTCTGCCAGCAACTTACTCAGCCTCGGTGGTCTCTGCTTCAGCCTCGGCGGGGGCTTCCGATGCCTTGGCCTTCTTGGTGATGGCTTCCGGGATGATCACGGAACCCTTCTCCGGAGCCACGAAGGCTTCCTTGTCGGCCTTGGTCTTCAGGGTGCCTTCCTGGCCCGGCAGACCCTTGAACTTCTGCCAGTCACCGGTGATCTTGAGGATCGCGGCGACCTGCTCCGACGGCTGCGCACCGACGGACAGCCAGTACTGTGCACGCTCGGAGTTGACCTCGATGTATGAGGGCTCCTCGGTGGGGTGGTACTTGCCGATCTCCTCGATGGCACGGCCATCACGCTTGGTGCGCGAATCGGCGACAACGATGCGGTAGTACGGTGCGCGCATCTTACCGAAGCGCTTAAGGCGAATCTTTACGGCCACTTTTGTGGTCACTCCTGTTTCTGAAACGGGGTTGAACCCGCGTTCTGCACCCGTGGGGCGGGCCGTACTTGGGGGTTCGAAAAGGACAGGATCCGGACGCGGAGAGAGGGGCCACGCAGATCGAGTACCTGTTTATTGTGCCAGATCGTGCGCGTTATTTCGACTTGACATGCGGACCGGGCCCCGTGGGGCGCCGGAAAGACCCAGCGACGCTAGGAAGTCCAGACGTAGAGGCCGGTCTTGCTGCCTTCGTCCACGGTCCCGGCGAGCTCGGCAAGCTGCTGCACGTACTTCCGGGCCTCCCCGGCACCAAAGGGCATGTCGTCCTCGGCCGCCCAGCGCTCGGCCACCCCATCCAACACGTTGCCCTCCCCCTCGGACTCATACGTGAGCAGTTCGGCCAGGGCCCGGACCATCGCGGCCGGCACGCCAAGGAGGGAGTCGCTGGCCACGTCCACCATGGCCAGCTCGTAATCCGCGCCGGCGGCATGCACCGCGGCACCGGCGAAGTCGCCAAGCTGCTCGATTTCGAAGTCACTGATGCCGGCAATCCGCAGGCCGTCTGCGGGCACGGCCCCGCCTTCGAGCGCCTCGGCCCGCTTGAGGGCGTCGTTGTGGGTGGCGACAAACACTTCGGTGAAGGCCATGGATTCGTCCTCATTCCGTCGGCGGTGCATGCCCCGGCAGCGGCAGTGCCGTCCGGGGCTGTTCGAAATCAGCCTAACCCAACTAAGTTCGCGCCACTCAGCGCACGGCGACCCGCAGACGGTTGCGCCACGGATCCTCAAAGCGGAGCTCGGCGCCGGTGTGGTGGGATTCCAATCCGGCGACCTTGAGGCGGTCGGCGAGGGCACCGACGTCGTCCCCGGAGGGCACTTCGATGAGGACTTCGCCGAGACCCAGGGTGTCCCGGCGAGGGCCGGCGCCGCGGCTGTTCCAGACATTCATGGCCATGTGGTGGTGGTATCCACCGGCGGACACAAAGAGGGCCTGGCCGTGCCAGCCTGCGGTTTTCTCAAAACCCAAGACGCCAACGTAGAAATCGTGGGCGGACTGCACGTCGCCCACCTGCAGGTGGACGTGCCCCACCCCCGCATCCGTGTGGCGCTGGCCCTCCACCGACTCCTGCGTGAGGTGCTCCTGCAGGTACCTCTGCGGCGGCAGTGCCAGGCTGTCCATGACGACGTTCTTGCCTTCCCAGGACCAGGCCGCGCGCGGGCGGTCCCAGTAGAGTTCGATCCCGTTGCCTTCCGGGTCGGTGAAGTAGAACGCTTCACTTACCAGGTGGTCTGCGCTACCCACGAAGGACTGCGGCTCGTACTGGGCCGCGCTGGCAATGGTGGCGGCCAGCGAGGACTGGTCCCGGAACAGGAGTGCCGTATGGAAGAGGCCGGCCTCGCCACGGCCGGGGATATTGAGGCCCGGAGCCGGAGCGAGGTGCACCAGCGGCGTCTTGAGCCGGCCGAGGTAGAGGCCGCCGTCCTGCTCGGCCACGACGTCCAGGCCGAGGGCACGCTGGTAGTAGTCGGTCATGAGCTTCATGTCGCCCACCTTGAGCATGACGGTGCCCATGGTGAGGTCGGCAGGAAGCAAGTCCTGGCTGCTGTCTGCTGCTGTCATTGAATACTCCCGAATGTCCGGACCGCCGGATTTCGGTGGCCTCTACATCATTAAATTACTTGAAGCTTCAATTTATTCCTAATGCACGATCCTGCCCCGGAGCACCACATTGCTGAGGCTGCGGATGGTCTCCGGCTCGGCGCGCGGGTCCTCCCGGCACACCACGACGTCGGCGGCCGCCCCTTCCGACAGGCCTTCGGCTCCCAGCCAGCGGCGCGCACGCCAGCAGGCTGAGTCCAGCGCCGCCGATGCCGGAAGCCCGGCGGCGTGCAGCTCCAGGATTTCGTCCGCGATGCGGCCGTGGCGGATGACGCTGCCGGCATCCGTTCCCGCGTAAATTTCGACGCCGGCCTCGTACGCTTCCAGGACGCGCTCGCGACGCCGGGCCCACAGGGCGCGAATGTGCTCCGCATACCGTGGAAACTTTGGCCCGGCCTGGGCAGCAATGTCAGGGAAGGTGGCGATGTTGATGAGTGTGGGAACGATCGGCACCTGCTGCTCCACGAACCGGGGAATATGCCTGGGCAGCAGCCCCGTGGCATGTTCGACGCAGTCGATGCCGGCGTCCAGCATGTCATCGAGGGTGTCCTCGCCAAAGCAGTGCGCGGTGATCCTGGCCCCCTCGTCGTGGGCGGCCCGGACGGCGTCCCGCACGGCGGCGGCAGGGAACGACGGCGCGAGATCGCCGGCGGTCCGGTCGATCCAGTCCCCCACCAGCTTGACCCAGCCGTCCCCTTCCCGAGCCTGCTTGCGCACGGCCTCCACCAGGCCATCCGGTTCAACTTCCACGGCGAAGTTCCGAAGGTAACGGCGGGACCGTGCAACGTGCCGGCCGGCCCGGATAATCCGCGGCGCTTCGGGCCGCTGCTGCAGCCAGTGCGTGTCGCTGGGCGCCCCCGCGTCCCGCACCAGCAGCGTGCCGGCGTTGCGGTCTGTCATGGCCTGGTCATACATCACCTCGTCGTCTACGGAGCCGCCGGGGCCCAGCCCGATGTGGCAGTGGGCATCAGCGAAACCCGGCAGGACCCAGCCATCCAGGACGGCGTCCGGCCGCTGGCCTGGAGGATTGAACGTCAGTTTCCCGTCGACGGCCCAGAGCCCATGGCGTTCTTCATCTGCCGACGTGAGCACAGTTCCGCTGAATTCGATGATGTGCGCCATGGATCAAGCTTAATCGGCTCCGCAACGGGGATCCCGCCTCGCCACTGCTTGGCAAGTGGACGCGTGCTTCACAGATGGACGGGCACAATCCGGGCTGTGGTAGCTTCGTTTACGACCACACGGGTGCCCCTGCAGGGGCTGAGATCAGGCTGGTGCAGCCTGCGACCGTTGAACCTGTCCGGGTAATGCCGGCGAAGGAAGTGAGCAGTAAATTGAGCACCCAGAAATCACAGCTGATCCCTGCCCAGATTGATCCGGCCCAAAATGAAGCCGCCGGTGATCCTGCCGGCGTCACGCAGTCGCTGAAATCCCATTCTCTGGCTTACCTGGAGGGGGACGGCCTGCGGGTTCCGGTAACGGAAATCGCCTTGGAGCCTTCCCCGAACGGCGGGCATAACGATCCGCTGCGTGTTTACCGCACGGCGGGTCCGGGCAGCGACCCGGTGGTGGGCCTCGCGCCGTTCCGAGCGGAGTGGATTGAGGCGCGGGCAGACACGGAGCCGTACGACGGACGCGAACGGAACCTGCTCGACGACGGCAAATCAGCCGTGCGCCGCGGCGCGGCTTCCGCCGAATGGAAGGGTGCCAGGCCGGTGCCCCGCCGTGCGGCGGACGGCAGGACCGTGACGCAGATGCACTATGCCCGGCAGGGTGTCATTACGCCTGAGATGCGCTTCGTGGCCCTCCGCGAGAATTGCGATGTGGAACTGGTCCGCAGTGAAGTCGCCGCCGGACGGGCCATCATCCCCAGCAACATCAACCACCCGGAATCCGAGCCAATGATCATCGGCAAAGCGTTCCTCGTGAAGATCAACGCCAACATCGGCAACTCGGCCGTCACCAGCTCCATCGCCGAGGAGGTGGACAAGCTGCAGTGGGCCACCCAGTGGGGCGCGGACACCGTGATGGACTTGTCCACGGGCGACGACATCCACACCACCCGTGAGTGGCTCATCCGCAACTCCCCCGTCCCCATCGGCACGGTCCCGATCTACCAGGCCCTGGAAAAGGTGAACGGCGAAGCGAACGCCCTGAGCTGGGAAATCTTCCGCGACACCGTCATTGAACAGTGCGAGCAGGGTGTGGACTACATGACCATCCACGCTGGCGTGCTGCTGCGGTACGTGCCGCTCACGGCGAACCGCGTCACCGGCATCGTCTCCCGCGGCGGATCGATCATGGCCGGCTGGTGCCTTGCGCACCATCAGGAAAATTTCCTGTACACCCACTTCGACGAGCTCTGCGAGATCTTCGCGAAGTACGACGTCGCGTTCTCGCTGGGCGACGGCCTCCGCCCGGGCGCGACGGCGGACGCCAACGACGCCGCGCAGTTCGCCGAACTGGACACGCTCGCTGAGCTGACCCAGCGGGCCTGGAAATACGACGTCCAGGTCATGGTCGAAGGTCCGGGCCACATCCCGTTCCACCTTGTCCGCGAAAACGTCGAACGCCAGCAGGAACTCTGCAAGGGCGCCCCGTTCTACACGCTCGGCCCGCTGGTCACGGACGTTGCCCCCGGCTACGACCACATCACCTCGGCCATCGGCGCCACGGAAATCGCCCGCTACGGCACGGCAATGCTGTGCTACGTCACGCCCAAGGAACACCTGGGCCTGCCCAACAAGGACGATGTGAAGACCGGCGTCATCACATACAAGATCGCCGCCCACGCCGCCGACCTCGCCAAGGGGCACCCCGGCGCGAACGAGCGGGACGATGCGCTGTCCAAGGCCCGTTTCGAGTTCCGCTGGCGCGACCAGTTCGCGCTGTCGCTGGATCCGGTGACGGCCGAGGCCTTCCACGACGAGACGCTGCCGGCAGAGCCAGCCAAGACGGCACATTTCTGTTCAATGTGCGGACCCAAGTTCTGCTCCATGCGGATCAGCCAGGACATCCGGAACGAGTACGGCTCCGCCGAGGCTCAGGCCGCCCTCGCCGAGATGGCGGAGGGCATGCGCGAGAAGAGCCAGGAGTTCCTCGCTGCGGGCGGAAAGGTGTACCTGCCGGAGCTGCGGCTTCCGGAGTCCGCCCGCCAGTAACGGCTGGTCGGGCCGAGTTAACCTATGGGCCTGTCCGGCTGGCATTGGGGGCCAGCTGGACAGGCCCTGAAGGTTGATCAGGACGCCGTTTTGTCAGGACGCCGTTTTTGTCGGGACGCCGTGTCTTTAAGATGCACGGGGCTGCTGCCGCCGGCTGACCTCGGCGATGAACGACCTGATGTACCGGTCGCCTTCCGGGGAGTCGTGAGGCCGGTGCCCGCCCGCAGCGATGCGGTGCAGGGCGCCGGTCTCGCGCAGGTAGCCGGCGATTTCCTCGTACAGCGGCTCCCAGCCACCGGTCAGGACCAGGGTGGGAACGCCCGGGACGATCTGCAGCGGCGCCTGCCAGGGCGGTGCCTGCAGCCGGAGGCGCCTGGCCGCGCGTTTCGCCTCGGGGGTACTGGGCTCCGGTGTGTCCGCGGCGAAGGCGCGGCGCAAAAATTCGCGCTCGTAGTCGTCGTCGCCGAGCTGGTGCCGGACCTCGAACAGCGGCTCCATCAGGGCGCGGTGCGCGGCGGTGGCCGGCAATTCGGCGGTGAGCGACAGGCAGGCAGGTTCCACAAGCGTCAGCGAGAAGATCAGGTCAGGGCGTTCGACGGCGGCCATCATCGCGGAAATGGCGCCCTGCGAATGCGCCACCACGTGGCCGCCGGCGGCCCCGCGGCCGTCATCGGCGAGCGACTGCAGCACAATCCGGACGTCCTCCGCGAAGTCCGTCTCCAGCGGTTCGGCCTCGGCACCAAAGCCGTGGCGCCGCAGGAACAGGGCGTCGTACTGCAGGGCCATGCCATGCTGGCGCGGCCACGCCGCGGAGCCGAAGTTACCGGCACCGTGGACGAACACTACCCGCTGCTTAAACATGACCCAACCTTATGGCAGCGCTCTGACATCACGCCGGCCGACATGACGGTGCTCCCTATTTGCCGCCCATGAACTTGTCGAAGCCCTTGGGAAGGTTCAGCTGTGACGGATCGAAATCGGCGCCCTGCTGGCCGAAGGCAGCGCCGGTGGGCACCGCCTTGGCGCCGGCAGCCCGCCGGGCCTCGGCTTCGCGAAGCTCCTGCGCCGCCTTGGCAGGGTTGCCGGAACGGGCCTTCTTCTTGGGCGCGTTCTTGCCGCCCTTGCGGGCACCGCCCGCCCCCATTCCCGGCATCCCGGGCATCCCCGGCATGCCCCCGCCCTGGGCCATCTTCTTCATCATCTTCTGGGCCTGCGCGAAGCGCTCCAGCAGCCCGTTGACCTCGGATACGTGCACGCCGGAGCCGCGGGCGATGCGGGCCCGCCGTGAGCCGTTGATGATCTTGGGGGCCACGCGCTCGTGCGGGGTCATCGACCGGACGATGGCCTCCACCCTGTCGATCTCGCGCTCGTCGAACTGCTCCAACTGCTGCCGGATGTTCTGCGCACCGGGCATCATCATGAGCATCTTCTTCATGGAGCCCATTTTGCGGATCTGCTGCATCTGCGCCAGGAAGTCATCAAGCGTGAAGTCCTCCTGGTCGGCGAACTTCTTCGCCATCCGGGCAGCTTCATCCTTGTCCCAGGACTTTTCAGCCTGCTCGATCAGGGACAGGACGTCACCCATGTCCAGGATGCGCGAGGCCATCCGGTCCGGGTGGAACAGTTCGAAGTCGTCGAGGCTCTCGCCGGTGGACGCAAACATCACGGGCTTGCCGGTGACCGACGAGACGGACAGCGCGGCACCGCCGCGGGCATCGCCGTCGAGCTTTGACAGCACGATGCCGGTGAAGTTCACGCCTTCATCGAAAGCCATAGCCGTGTTGACGGCGTCCTGGCCGATCATGGAGTCGATCACGAAGAGGACTTCGTTGGGGACGATGGCCCGGCGGATCTGGCGCGCCTGCTCCATCATGTCGGCGTCGACGCCGAGTCGGCCGGCGGTGTCCACGATGACGACGTCGTGCAGCTTCTGGCGCGCTTCCTCGACGCCGGACTGTGCGACGGCGACGGGGTCACCTGCCGGGTGCGCCAGTTCGGAGGTGGCGCCCGGGTGCGGCGCAAAGACCGGAACTCCCGCGCGCTGGCCCACAATCTGGAGCTGCGTCACGGCGTTGGGGCGCTGGAGGTCACAGGCCACGAGGATGGGGCTGTGGCCCTGCGCCTTCAGCCACTTGGCGAGCTTTCCGGCCAGGGTGGTCTTGCCGGCACCCTGGAGGCCGGCGAGCATGATGATGGTGGGGCCGGTCTTGGCCATGCGGATGCGCCGCGTCTCGCCGCCGAGGATCTCAACAAGCTCCTCGTTGACGATCTTCACGATCTGCTGGCTGGGATTCAGGGCGCCGGAGACCTCGGCGCCGAGGGCGCGCTCACGGACCTGCCCGGTGAATTCCCGGACCACGGGCACGGCAACATCCGCGTCCAACAGGGCGCGCCGGATCTCACGGACTGTGGCGTCTACATCTGCCTCAGTGAGGCGGCCCTTGCCGCGAAGATTCTTGAAGGTTGCTGTCAACCGGTCAGAGAGTGAATTGAACACGCGCCGTGCACTTCTTTCAGTGGATGTACGGGACTCGACTATCTAGGGTATCAAGACACGCCTTCAAGGTGGCATGCTGACAGGGTGACGAGCCAAATGACTGTAAAAACCTTGCTCATCCTCGGCGCCTCCGGCGATCTCACCGGCCGGCTGCTCCTCCCCGGCCTGGCCAGGCTGGTGGCCACGGGCCGGACACCCGGGCTGAAGCTCGTGGGGGCCGGTTCTGATCCCTGGTCACCGGCGGAGTGGCAGGAACGCGTCCGCACCGCCTTTGCCGATGCCGCCAAAACTGCTGACGACGCCGGCAAGGACGCGCTGGCGGCCATGGAAAAGTCCACGGAATACCACCAGGCCGACGTCACCGCGGACGGCCCGCTGGCCTCGCTGCTGGCCGATCTCGCAGGGCCGGTGGCGGTCTACTTCGCGCTGCCGCCGCAGGTGAGCCAGAAGGCCTGCGAAATCCTGCGCCCGGAGCAGGTCCCCGCCGGGACACGGCTGGTCATGGAAAAGCCCTTCGGCTCCGGCGAGGAGTCCGCCCGTGAACTCAACAGGACTCTCCTGACCCTTGTCCCGGAGGACCACATCCACCGGGTGGACCATTTCCTGGGCAAGGCCACTGTCCTGAACATTCTGGGCCTGCGGTTCGCCAACAATTTCCTGGAGCCGGTCTGGAGCCGTGACCACATCGCCAAGGTGGAAATCATCTTCGACGAGGACCTGGCTCTTGAAGGCCGGGCACGCTACTACGACGGCGCGGGTGCACTGCGCGACATGATCCAGAGCCACCTGCTTCAGATCATGGCGCTGCTGGCCATCGAGCCGCCTGCCACCATCGGCGAACGCGACCTCCGCGACGCCATCGCCGCCGTCCTGCGGGCCAGCAGCATCAAACCGCCCTACACGGACAGCACCCTGAGGGCGCGCTACCTGGCGGGCAGCCTCGGCGGGAAGGACGTCCCCAATTACGCCGAGGAGGAGGGCGTGGACCCGGACAGGCACACGGAGACCCTGGCCGAGGTGCACGTGGACATCGACAACTGGCGCTGGAAGGACGTTCCTTTCATCCTGCGCTCCGGCAAGGCCCTGGGCAGCAAGCGCAAGGAGGCGGTGGTCACGTTCCGGCCGGTTCCGCACCTCCCCGGAGGTTTTACGGGCCGGGATGAGCCCAACACGCTCCGGATCGGTTTCGGCCCGGACACCCTGGAGCTCGACGTCGACGTCAACGGGCCGGGTGACATCTTCAGCCTGGACCGCGCCGCCCTCGTGGCCGAGCTCAACGCCTCCGAGCTGCTCCCCTACGGCGAAGTACTGGAAGGGGTCCTGACCGGAGACCCCCTGCTGTCAGTCAGGGGCGACACCGCAGAGGAATGCTGGCGGATCGTCGAGCCGGTGCTCGCTGCCTGGGCGGCTGGCAAAGTTCCGCTGGAGGAATACCGGGCAGGCTCCGACGGGCCCGCAGCCACATAGCCCCGGCACGCAGAGAGGGCCGGCCACCGTTTTGGTGACCGGCCCTCGCGCTGCGCTGGGCTGGAGGCTGGTGCTAGATGGCGGCTACGCCGCGTTCACCCGTCCGCACCCGCACTGCTTCGAAAACATCGACCGTCCAGACCTTGCCGTCGCCGGCCCGGCCCGTGTTGGAGCTGGCAATGATGACATCGAGGATGTCGTCAGCCTGTTCGTCCGTGGCCAGCACCTCAACGCGGATCTTGGGCAGCAGGTCCACGTTGTACTCGGCGCCGCGGTAAACCTCGGTGTAGCCACGCTGCCGGCCGTAGCCGCTGGCAGCGCTGACCGTCAGGCCCTGGACACCGTAGGCCTCCAGGCCTTCCCGGATCGATTCGAGTTTCTCCGGACGAACGATTGCGGTGATCAATTTCATGCCCCCACGCTTTCCTTACCTGTTGCTGCTGCTGTCTTCTTATCGTCCGTCTTTTTGCCGTCGCTTGCACTACCGGTGATCAGTTCGTGCAGGGGCTGGAAGCTGCCGCCGTGGCCGCCGACACCGAACTCGTACGCGGTTTCGGCGTGCAGGCTGAGGTCCACGCCCACGATTTCCTGTTCCTGGGAGACCCGGAAGCCCATGAACTTGTGGATGGGGTAGGCGATGATGAAGGTCATCACCGAGGTGAACACGATGGACAGGGCTGCTGCCAATAGCTGGGCGACGAGCTGGGTGGTTCCGCCGCCGTAGAAGAGGCCTGCCTGGCCCTGGGTCGGGGTTGCGAGGAAGCCGATGGCCACAGTGCCGACGACGCCGGAGACAAGGTGAACGCCGACGACGTCCAGGGAGTCGTCATAGCCGAGCTTGAACTTCAGTCCGACCGCCAGGGCAGAGGCGACGCCGGCCACCACGCCGAGGCCGATGGCCCCGAGCGGCGAAACGTTGGCGCAGGCGGGGGTGATGGCCACCAGACCGGCCACGACGCCGGATGCTGCACCAAGGGAAGTGGGGTGCCCGTCGCGGTACCGCTCGACAGCGAGCCAGCCAAGCATTGCCGCTGCAGGGGCCGCGAGGGTGTTGATCCAGATAAGGCCGGCCTGTTCAACAGTCGCGGCTGCACCGGCGTTGAAGCCGAACCAGCCGAACCAGAGGATGGCCGCGCCCAGCATGACGAACGGGATGTTGTGCGGGCGGTGGTTGGGGTCCTTGCCGAAGCCCTTGCGGTTGCCGATGATCAGGACAAGGATGAGGCCCGCCACACCGGCATTGATGTGGACAACCGTGCCGCCGGCGAAGTCTATGACCGGAGCGAAGGTCTGTCCGAACCAGCCGTCCTTGGAGAAGAGTCCCCCGCCCCAGACCATGTAGGCCATGGGGGCGTAGACCAGCGTGGCCCAGATCGGGGTGAAGATGGTCCACGCCGAGAATTTGGCGCGGTCAGCGACGGCTCCGGAGATAAGCGCCACGGTGATGATGGCGAAGGTGGCAGCGTAGCCGACCTTGAGCAGGTCCGCCGGATCGGTGAAGTTGTGCAGGCCGAAATGGCTGAAGGGGTTTGCGAAGATCTGGAAGAAGTTGTCTTCGTTGCTCGTGGCCATCGAAGCGCCCCACAGGACCCACATGATGCCCACGGTGCCGATGGCGACGAAGCTCATCATCATCATGTTCAGGGCGGCTTTCGCACGGGTCATGCCGCCGTAGAAGAATGCCAGGCCCGGGGTCATGAACAGCACGAGCGCTGAAGCGACCAGGAGCCAAACGAGACCTGCGGTGAGTTCCATGGTCTACGTCCTCTCTTACTTTTTTGTGCGGTATGCCCGCCTGTCCCAACGCCTTTTGCGTTCTGGTTCAAGTTTTGCCGCGGTGTGTTTCGCTGGCGGAGGATTTAGATTGCCGGCCTGTTACAACAACCTCCCTGACGTAAATGGTGCATATCCTGCTTGTTACGGTTATGTTTCACCCGCCCCAAACGCCCGCCCGGCCTGTTCCGCAAGGATTCCCCACTCCATGACGCCACTCCCCCGTAACGCCGCGGGCAAGCCGCGCTTTTCGGTGATCCGCCGCCCCGACGGTGCTCCGCTGCCCCGTGACATCAAGGTGATGCTCGTCGCAGCCTTCCTGATAGCACTGGGCTTTGGCCTGGTGGCTCCGGTGCTGCCACAATTCGCCACCACGTTCGACGTCGGTGCGACGGCCGCCGCTGTGATCGTCAGTATCTTTGCGCTCATGCGGCTGCTGTTCGCGCCCGCCGGCGGGGCGCTCATCGGCCGGCTCGGCGAGCGGCCGGTCTACGTTGCGGGCCTGCTCATTGTGGCGGCGTCGACGGCGGCCTGCGCCTTCGCCCAGAACTACTGGCAGCTGCTCGTGTTCCGTGGGCTGGGCGGCGCGGGATCGGTCATGTTCACCGTGGCATCGATGGCGCTGGTCATTAGGCTGGCGCCGCCGGAGAGCCGCGGCCGTGTGTCCGGCGCGTACGCGTCGGCGTTCCTGATCGGCAACGTCTGCGGGCCCATCGTCGGCGGCCTGCTGGCCGGATTCGGCCTGCGCGTCCCGTTCCTGGCCTACGCCGGGGCGCTCCTTCTGGCGGCCTTGGTGGTGCAGACCCAGCTCAGCCATGTTCCCGGCTCAGCCCGCGGCGAGGCGACGGGGGCACCGGCCATGAAGCTCACAGAGGCCTTCGGCGACAGCGCGTACCGGGCAGCCATGCTGTCCAGCTTCGCGAACGGCTGGGCTACTTTTGGTGTCCGCATGGCCACGGTGCCGCTGTTCGCCGTGACGGCCCTGGGCTCCGGACCGGGGGCCGCCGGCTGGGCGCTGGCAGTCTTCGCCGCCGGAAACGCCCTCGCCCTGACCGTTTCGGGCAGGCTGGCGGACAGCCTGGGCAGGAAGCCCATGATGGTGGCAGGGCTCGTGGTCACGGGTGCGGCGACGGCCGGGATTGGCCTGACGCACGGGCTGGGGTGGTTCCTGGCCGCCTCGGCGCTGGCGGGAGTGGGCGCGGGAATGCTCAACCCGGCACAGCAGGCCGCGGTCGCGGATGTAATTGGCCGCGAGCGTTCGGGCGGACCTGTGCTGGCGGCCTACCAGATGACGTCCGACGTCGGTGCCATCCTCGGGCCGGTGCTCGTCGGCCTGCTGGCGGACCGGCTGGGTTACAGCTGGGCGTTCGCGGCAACAGGGGCCGTGCTGCTGGTCGCCGCGCTGGGCTGGCTGGCCGCGCGGGAGACCATCCAGCGGCCCGCCCCAACCGGGTAGCAGCAGGGGGCGTTCCCAAGGCTGGGAACGCCCCCTGCTGCTACCTACTTGGGTGACGGCTACTTGGGTGACGGCTAGTTCAGGAGGGCGTCTACGAATCCCTCGGCCTCGAACGGTGCGAGGTCGTCCGCGCCCTCGCCGAGGCCGATGAGCTTCACGGGCACGCCGAGGCTCTTCTGGATGGCGACGACGATGCCGCCCTTCGCTGTTCCGTCCAGCTTGGTCAGCACGATGCCGGTGATGTTGACGACCTCCGCGAAGACCCGCGCCTGATTGAGCCCGTTCTGGCCGGTGGTGGCGTCCAGCACCAGCAGGACCTCGTCCACCTCGGCCAGCTTTTCCACGACGCGTTTGACCTTGCCAAGCTCGTCCATCAGGCCGACCTTGTTCTGCAGGCGGCCGGCGGTATCGATCATGACGACGTCGACTTCCTGCTCAATGCCGGCCTTGACGGCCTCGTACGCCACGGACGCCGGGTCGGCGCCGTCGATGTCGGACTTCACGGTGGGAACGCCCACGCGCTGTCCCCAGGTGGCCAGCTGTTCGGCGGCGGCGGCGCGGAAGGTGTCGGCAGCGCCGAGCAGGACGTCCTTGTCCTCCGCAACGAGGACACGGGCCAGCTTGCCCACCGTGGTGGTCTTGCCCACGCCGTTGACGCCGACCACCATCACGACGGCGGGCCTGTCCGCGTGCCGGTCAATCCGCAGGCTCCGGTCCATGGACGGGTCCACGATCTTGATGAGCTCTTCCCGGAGCAGTGCCTTGACGTGCTCAGGGTCGCGCGCGCCCAGAACTTTCACGCGTTCGCGGAGCGCGTCCACCAGCTGCATGGTCGGTTCGGTGCCAAGATCGGCCAGGAGCAGGGTCTCCTCCACCTCATCCCAGACGTTCTCATCGATCTTGTCGCTGGAGAGCAGCGCCAGCAGGCCCTTGCCGAGCACGTTGTTGGACTTGACCAGGCGCTCCCGCAGACGGGTGAGCCGCCCGGCAACGGGCAGCGGAGTCTCCACCTGGATGGTTTCCAGGCCGGCGGCGTCGTCCGGGACTTCGGCTTCCAGTCCTTCAAGGTCGGCGGCGTCCGGAGCCTGACGGTCCGCCGGTGCGGCGGGCGCAGCCGGACGGTCCTCGAGGAGGGTCCCTCCGCCTCCGAGCGGCCCGTCGGGGTCGTTGGCGTCCCGGGTGCCGGGGTACTGCTTGCCGGACTTCCGGGCCTTCATCAGCACCGGGACCAGCGCGCCGATGACTACCAGGGCAGCAAGAATGGGCAGAAGAATGGGGATGATGTCATTCACACCCCTAGCTTCTCACAAGCCACAGGGGCTTCCCGCAAGCCGCAGGCGCGCGGAAGGCCACGGCCGCCGTCGTCGTGGAAGTCCCCTAGACGTCCGCTCCCAGGCGCTGGCTGATAACGGTGGACACGCCGTCGCCCCGCATGGTGACGCCGTAGAGCGCATCGGCCACTTCCATGGTCCGCTTCTGGTGGGTGATCACGATCAGCTGGCTGGATTCCCGGAGCTCCTCGAAAATCGTAATGAGCCGGCCGAGGTTGGTGTCATCGAGGGCAGCTTCGACCTCGTCCATGACGTAGAACGGCGAGGGCCTGGCCTTGAAGATGGCCACAAGCAGGGCCACCGCGGTCAGGGACCTTTCGCCGCCGGACAGCAGGGACAGCCGCTTGATTTTCTTGCCTGCGGGCCGGGCCTCCACCTCGATGCCGGTGGTGAGCATGTCCGCGGGATCGGTCAGGACCAGCCTGCCCTCCCCGCCGGGGAAGAGCCGCCCGAAGACCCGCACGAACTGGGCCGAGGTGTCCGCGAAGGCCTCCGAGAAGACCTTCTGCACGCGGTCATCCACTTCCTTGATTATGTCGAGCAGGTCCTTGCGGCTGGCCTTGAGGTCCTCCAGTTGAGTGCTGAGGAACTGGTGGCGTTCCTCCAGCGCTGCGAACTCCTCCAGCGCGAGGGGGTTGACCTTGCCCAGCGATGACAGGTCCCGTTCTGCCTTGCGCAGCCTTTTTTCCTGCTCCTCGCGGACGAATGGCACGCCCTGCACCAGCGCCTTGCCATCGGCATCGACCGGCGCCCGCAGCGCCGCCCATTTGTCCGTGGAAGCGGCAGCGGGCAGGGGCACGGGCTGGTCCGGCCCGTAATCTGCCACGAGCTGCTCCGCAGTCAGCCCCAGTTCCTCGGCCGACTTCGTTTCCAGCGCCTCGATCCGGAGCCGCTGCTGGGCACGTGCCAGCTCGTCACGGTGCACCGAATCGGTCAGCTCCGCCAGTTCACGGGCCAGGGCGTCGTTGGCCGTGCGGATGCCAGCCAGTTCCCGGTCCCGCTGCTCCCGGACGTGCTCGGCATGGTCCCGCACCCCGCCAGCCAGCTCAACGGAAACGTCACTGAACTGGATCAGCTGCTCGGCCGCCGCCGAGACAGCCGCCGCCCGCTTCGCCTGGAGACGCCGGCGGCGGGCCCGTTCGGCCGCCTGTTCCCGGGCCCGGCGTTCCGAGGCTGCCGCGCGTTCCAGCGAAGTGGCCCTGTTGCGGATGGCAGTAAGCTGTTCCTCACGGCTGCGCAGGGACAGCCTGGCCTCCATTTCAGCGGACCGTGCCTGCGACGCGGCCAGTGCCAGCAAGTCCCGTTGCTCCGTGGAGGGTTCGTCCTCGGCGGGCGCGTCCTGGGCCGCCGCCAGCCGGGCGGTCACCGCTGCGAGGGCGTCCTGCTCGGTGGCGATGCTGGCCTCGGCACGCGCCAGCGATGCGGCCAGCCGTTCACTTTCGCCGACGGCGCTGCGCAGGACCGAGTTGAGGTGGCCCAGCCGTTCTGCCACTGCGGCCAGCCGCGCATCAGATTCGTGCAGGCGCTCCAGGGCGGCGTCAGTCCGTTCCTGCGCCTCGGCGCGCCGGGCCTGCGCGGCGGCCAGGGCAAAGCGGCACTGTTCCAGTCCGGCGGTGACCGCCGTCAGGCGGGACGCGGCGTCGTCGACGGCGGCCTGCACCTCAAGCAGTGAGGGCACCTTTGCTGAACCACCGGTGACGGTCCATGCGGTGAGCACGTCGCCTGCCAGGGTCACTGCAGTGAGGTCCGGGCGCCCGGCGACAAGGTGCGCCGCGGCGTCAAGGTCCTCGACGATGGCCGTGGCAGCGAGCAGTGCGCATACGGCAGCCGCCGTGGTTCCGGAGGCCGTCACCAGGTCCACGGCCGGGCGGGCATGAGCCGGCAGGCCACTACTCGCGGCGCCGCCTGCGGCAGCGGATCCTGCAGCAGACGTTCCTGCGGGAGGAGGCGCGGCCTCGAGCAGCAGCGTGGCCCGGCCGGCGTCGTCATCCCTGAGGAGGCGAACCAGCGCGGCGGCCGTTGCGGCGTCCTGGACCACGATGGCGTCCGAAGCGCTGCCCAGGGCTGCCGCGACGGCGGCCTCATACCCCGGTTCAACGGTCAGGGCCGTCGCCAGGGGCCCGACGGTGCCAGCCGCAGCGGCACCGAGGACATGCTCCGAACCGTCCTTGCGGTTGAGACCCAGCTGCAGCGCCTCGTGCCGTGCCTTCAGGGCATCCCGTTGGCGGACGGCGTCGCGTTCGGTGTTCTTGAGCGAATCGATTTCCGCGAGGATGCCGTCGAGGGCGGCGCTGGCATCCTCGTATTCCGCATCAAGGGTTTCCTCCCCGTGCTCAACACCTGCCACCTGCGTTTCCAGCGCGGTGAACTCGGACTGGGCATGCCGGCGGCGCTCATCGCCGGCAGCCAGGGATTCGCGCAGCCTGCCGACCTCTGCCTGGGCGGATTCCACCTTTGACCGCGCCGCACCCACCTGGCCGGCCAGCCGTGCCAGGCCCTCACGCCGGTCAGCGGCGGCGCGCAGCGCAGCGGTGAGCCGCTTCTCCTCGGCCGCGGCGGCAGCCTCAGCGGATGACTTGGCGGCAGTTGCGGCCTCCAGCGCGGCGCGCCCCCCGAGGATGTCCTGTTCCAGCTCCGCCTGCTCGCCGCGGACCCGTGCGGCCTGCCGCTCCAGTTGCTCCGGGTCCCCGCCGGGCTCCGGCGCGGGATCCGCTGAGCCCAGCAGGCGGCAGCGCTCCTGGGCCAGGGATGCGAGGGAGCGCAGGCGCTCCCGACCGGCGGACAGTTGGTACCAGGTGTCACGCGCGGCGTTCAGTTGCGGGGTCGCCTCCGCCGCAAGCTGCTCGAGGGAGGCCTGGCGCCGGCGGCCCTCTTCCAGCTGGGTTTCGACGACGGCGCGCCGCGCCTTGAGCGCGGACTCGTCCGCGATGTCCTGCGCCAGGGTGCTTTGCTGCTGGACCAGGTCATCGGCCAGCAGCCTGGCCCGGGCATCGCGGACCTCGAACTGGACGGTCTGCGCGCGCCGTGCCACCTCGGCCTGCTTGCCCAGCGGTGTGAGCTGCCGCCGGATTTCCCCGGTCAGGTCGCTGAGCCGCTGCAGGTTTGCCTGCATTGCCTCCAGCTTGCGGACGGTCTTCTCCTTGCGCCGCCGGTGCTTGAGGATGCCGGCCGCCTCTTCAATGAAGCCGCGGCGGTCCTCGGGAGTGGCGTGCAGGACCCGGTCCAGCTGCCCCTGCCCCACGATGACATGCATTTCGCGGCCGAGCCCGGAGTCGGAGAGGAGTTCCTGGATGTCCAGCAGACGGCACGACGAGCCGTTGATGGCGTATTCGGAACCGCCGGTGCGGAAGAGCGTGCGCGAGATGGTGACCTCGCTGTACTCGATGGGCAGTGCGCCGTCGGTGTTGTCGATGGTGAGCGAGACGTGCGCGCGGCCCAGCGGCGGACGGCCGGACGTGCCGGCAAAGATGACGTCCTCCATCTTGCCGCCCCGGAGGGTTTTGGCGCCCTGCTCCCCCATGACCCAGGCCAGGGCGTCCACCACGTTGGACTTGCCCGAGCCGTTGGGCCCCACGACTGCCGTGACGCCAGGTTCAAAGTCGAACGTCGTAGCCGACGCAAACGACTTGAAGCCCCGGACGGTCAGACTTTTGAGGTGCAAGGTTTTTCAGATCTCCATAGGTGGCGGCAGCGGCTTCTTGTCCACCACCAAATTTAGCGGCAAGCAGGCCGGGAACCCCGGATTTGCGGCCCTCCGGGCCTTCCCAAACTAGGTGGCACTGATCACCAGCGGCCGTTGCGCGGCCGCGGCTGGCAGACGGGGCAGGTATAGGAGGAACGGTTCATGAACTGCTCGCGCTTCATGATGCTGACCATCCCGGCGGCAGCACAGCGCCGGCATTCCTCCCCTTCCCTGCCGTAGGCGTTGAGGGCCCGCTCAAAGTAGCCGGATGCGCCGTTGACGTTGACGTAAAGGGAATCGAAGCTGGTGCCGCCAGCGGCCAGGGCGTCCGTCATCACCTCGCGGGCCGAGGCGAGGACGCGCTCGGCTTCTGCCCGCCGGAGGGTGTCGGTGGGCCGCGCGTAATGCAGCTTTGCCCGCCAGAGGGCCTCGTCCGCGTAGATGTTGCCGATCCCGGAGACAAGCCCCTGGTCCAGAAGCGCACGTTTGAGCCCGGTTTTCCGCTGCCGGAGGCGGCGGTAAAAGGCGTCAAAGGAAAAATAGGGATCCAACGGGTCACGCGCAATGTGCGAGGCCTCCTCGGCGATGACCGGCACCGGCTCCTCCGCAAGCCCGCCGGGCCCGCCGTCGTCTGTGGGGACGAGCGCGGTGACGAACAGGCCGCCGAAGATCCGCTGGTCCACGAACCGCAACTCCGCCGGCATGCCTGCGGCCGGGCTAAGCCGCAGACGGACTTTGAGATGTTTCTCGTCCGGGGCGGTACTGTCCTGCATCAGGAGCTGCCCGCTCATGCCAAGGTGGGCCATGAGGGCTATGCCCGGCACCCCTGAACTGCCGGATTCGGTGCTGAGAAAATCGGAGCCAGAGGCGGCCGTACCGTCCTCCTGCAGCGGCATCCAGAGGAATTTCCCGCGGCGTACCACATCAAGGACTTTGGCTCCCTCAAGGTTCCCGGCAAAGTCCTCGGGCCCCAGGGCATGCCGGCGCACGGACCTCGGGTCCACAACGTCGACGGCGGTGATGGTCCGGCCGCGTACCCAGTTGACCAGGCCGCGGCGGACCACCTCGACTTCGGGTAGTTCAGGCACGGACGCCTAGCTGCCCGCGGCGGAGTCCGATGGCGCCGGAGCACCTGCCGCTGCCGGCTCGGCAGCGGCAGCCTCGGATTCCGTGCCGGAACCCTTCGCCGCCGCCCCCGAGAGCGTCCGCCAGGCATCCGCGGCAGCTTCCTGCTCGGCTTCCTTCTTGGAGTGGCCGGAGCCCTTTCCGTAGGCAGTTCCGCCGATCTGGAGTTCGGCGACGAAGGTACGCGCGTGGTCCGGGCCGGAGCCTTCGACGGCGTAGTAGATGCTGCCCAGCTGCCGTCCTGCGGCCAGCTCCTGGATGCTGGTTTTCCAGTCCGTGCCGGCACCGAGCGCGGCAGCGTCCATCAGGAGCGGACCGACGAGGCGCATCACCAGCTGGCGGGCGGTCTCGATGTCGTTGGACACGTAGGTTGCGCCAATGAGGGCTTCCATTGTGTCGGCCAGTATCGACGCCTTGTTCTTGCCTTCGGTGAGTTTCTCCCCCTGGCCGAGGTAAATATAGTCCCCGATGCCCAGGCTGCGGCCAATGCCGGCGAGGGCTCGCGTGCTCACCACGGCGGACCGGCGCTTGGCGAGGTCACCCTCGGGGAGCGTCGGATTATCGCGGTACAGCGCGTCGGTGACGGAGAAGCCCAGGATGGAGTCGCCCAGGAACTCAAGGCGCTCGTTGGTGGGTATGCCGCCGTTTTCGTAGGCGTACGAACGGTGTGTCAGAGCAAGACGAAGCGTCCCGGCGTCAATGAAGACACCGAGACGCTTCAGAAGCTCTTCAGTTGAAGACATCCTGATCAGCTTGGGGGCCGATTAGACGTCCGCGACCTTGCGGCCCTTGTACTCAAGGAACAGCGCAGTGCCAGCCGAGTCGGTAACGACCTTTGCCTGGTGCGGCAGGCTGTAGGTGACCTGTCCGTTCTCGACGGTCTTCACCAGGTGGGGGGCAGTTGCCTTCCACTGGGAGCGGCGGGCGCGGGTATTCGAGCGAGACATTTTCCGCTTGGGAACAGCCACGGCTAACTCATTTCTCTCTAGAAAAACACTTACAAATCAATTTTGCCGGTCAGGCTTAGCCAGATCAGCTAGGGCAGCCCAGCGAGGATCTACGACCTCGTGGTGGTGCCCCGGCTCGTCTTCCAGGCGCGCTCCGCATTCGGAACACAGACCCTGGCAGTCTTCCCGGCACACCGGCTGGAACGGCAGCATGGTAACAACTGCGTCCCGCAACACCGGCTCAAGATCGATCAGATCGTGCTCGACTCGACGTTGCTCTTCATCGTCTTCCTCGTCCGAAGGCAGGGCGCCTTCATAGAAGAAAAGTTCTTGCACATTGACCTCAAGGTCATACGCAAGGGGATCCAGGCATCGGCCGCACTCACCTTTTACTTCGGCAAGGGCGGTTCCTGATACCAGAATTCCTTCGTGTACGGCCTCAAGCCTCAGGTCGAGCTCGACATCCGAGCCTTCCTGAACGCCAATGAGCGCCACGCCGAGATCTTTCGGCGCGGGTACATGTTCCGTCAGTGTACGCATGCTCCCCGGACTGCGTCCGAGGTCCTTGACGTCAAGCATCAAGGGCGAACTTGCATCTCGTTTAATGAGAACTCCTGTTGAACATATGACCGACGTACCATCTTAGCCTGAACTCCCTGACGGACTCAAACCGGATGCCACGCCGGGGCACGCGGCCGGCGTGCACCGGAAACGTACCGCACAAGCCTACCCCCTGGAGGGCGGGCCGGCCTAAGGCGCGCCGCCCGCAAGAAGCCGTTTCAGCACCGACCTGGGAACGTACTCGGACACACTCCCGCCCAGGGTTGCCACTTCCTTGATCAGCGTGGAAGACAGGTGCAGGTAGTGCGCCTCCGCCGGAAGGAACACGGTCTCCACCCCGCTCAGCTGGCGGTTCATCGTCGCCATGGGAAGTTCATAGTCAAAGTCCGACGACGACCGCAGTCCCTTCACGATGGCGGACACCCCGCGCTGCCGGCAGTACTCCGCCAGCAGTCCCTCCCCGACGGGTTCCACGATGATGCCCCGGAGCGAGGCCAGCGTCTCCCGCGCCATCTCAATCCGCTCCTCCAAAGGAAAGCGGTACCTCTTGGCATAGTTGGTGGACACGGCGACGATCACTTCATCGAACAGGCTCGCGGCTCTGGCGATGACCTCGAGGTGTCCATTGTGGATCGGGTCGAAGGAGCCTGGGCATACGGCGCGTCTCATGCTCCGAACCTACAGTATCCGCGGGCCGGGATACCATGACTTGGGCACCGGCCGCGCACGGGGCCGCGGCTGAACAGACAGGCAGGAACCCAATGACACAACCACTTCCGGCGCCCTGGCAGCGTGCGGCCACCGGGGCGAACCTGCTGGCAAGTGACGGAGCTTTGGGCGTGACGATCTTCGAGGAGATGACCACGCTGGCCATGCAGACCGGCGCCATCAACCTCGGGCAGGGGTTCCCTGACGAGGACGGCCCCGCGGAGATCAAGGCGGCCGCCCAGGCCGCGATCGCCGAGGGCTCCAACCAGTACGCGCCCGGCAAGGGAATCCCCCAACTCCGGACGGCAGTGTCCGCACACCAGAACCGGTTCTACGGGCTGGAACCGGACCCGGACACCGAAATCATCGTCACTACCGGCGCCACTGAGGCCATCGCGGCGTCCCTGCTGGGCTTCGTTGGCCCGGGCGATGAGGTCCTCACCTTCGAGCCGTTCTACGACTCCTACGGCGCCATCATCGGTCTCTCCGGCGCCAAGCATGTCACCGCACCACTGCTGGCCCCCAATTTCCTTCCCGATTCGGCAGCCCTCGAGGCGGCGTTCAACGACCGCACCAAGGTGGTGCTGCTGAACAACCCGCACAACCCGACCGGCGCGGTCTTCCCGCGCGAGGTGCTTCAGCGCGTCGTCGAACTCGCCCGGAAGCATGACGCGATCATCATCACCGACGAGGTTTACGAGCACCTCACTTTCGGCGTCAGCCACATCCCGGTGGCCACATTGCCGGGGGCGGCCGACAGAACGGTCACCATTTCCTCGGCAGGCAAGACATTTTCGTTCACCGGCTGGAAGATCGGCTGGCTGAGCGGCCCGGAGCACTTGGTGTCCGCGGTCCGTACGGTGAAGCAGTTCCTCACCTACAGTTCCGGCACCCCGTTCCAGAGTGCCGTCGCCACCGGGCTTGCCCTGCCCGATGAGTTCTACCAGGGCATCTCCGCCACCCTGCGGAAAAAACGCGACATCCTGGGTGAGGGGCTCCGAGCAGCCGGCCTGGAGGTTTTCACACCCGACGGCACCTACTTCGTCAACGTGGACACATCGCCGCTGGGCATCCGGGACTCCGTGGACCTGGCCCGGCGCCTGCCCGGGCTGGTGGGCGTGGCAGCCATCCCGGTGCCCGTGTTCTGCCATCCCGAGGGCGCTGAGCGGACGCGCAGCCTGCTGCGGTTCGCGTTCTGCAAGCGCGAGGAAGTCCTCGAGGAGGCCGCTGCGCGGCTGGCCACCCTCCGGGACAGGCTCTGACGATGGCCGACGGCGGCTCCCGGGCCTCGCGCTTCCTGCGCGCCACCGGCCAGCATGCAGTGATCGAGCCCGATGCCTACACGGACGGCGGATTCGTGCTCAGCATCGGCGGGGCCGAACAGTCGCACGTGGACCTGGCCGACCCCGAGGACATCTTCTACGAGTACCTGCGCCGCATCGGGCACGTCGTGGACCTCGCCGCTCCGTGGGGTGAAGCCATCAGTGCGCTGCACCTGGGCGCGGGCGCCCTGACCCTGGCGCGGTATATCCAGGCGACCCGTCCCGGCTCCGTGCAGTACGCGGTGGAACTGGAGCGGGAGCTGCTGGACTTCGTCCTGGAGCGGCTGCCGCTGCCGGAGGGCACCGAGCTGCATACCGTCATCGGCGATGCTCGCGCCGCCTTGGCGGAGCTGCCCGCGGACCTGCGTTTCGACGTCGTGATCCTGGATATCTTTTCCGGCCCCGAGGCGCCGGGGCACATCGCCTGCACCGAGTTCTACGTGGAGGCCGCGGCGCTTCTCTCGGTGCGGGGCGTGCTGATCGTGAATGTCGGCGACGAGCCGGGCCTGACGCTCGTCCGGAGCCAGGTGGCCGCGCTGCGGAGGGCCATGACGGACGTCGCCGCCTGCGCCGAATCGGGCATGTTCACGGGAAAGTATCCGGGGAACATCATCCTTGCCGGAACCAGGACGCCGTGGCCCCCCCAGTGGACCGCAGCCCTCACGGCCCGCGGACCCCATCCGGCCAAGGTCCTGGCAGGCGTGGAACTGGACCGGTTGTTCGGCTAGGCCGGCTGTCCGACCGGGAGCTCAGTCCCCGGCCTCCACCGCAAGATCCACGTCCTGGCCGCTGGACGGTTCGGCGTACCAGAGCCGGGTCTCGCCGTACTTCTTGTCCGCGAAGCGCTCCAGGCCCTGAGGCCAGCCGGGTTCGGTGGCGCGGGACGACCGTTCGACCACCACCACTGCCCCGTCGTTAAGGTGCGGCGCAAGTTTCTCCAGCACAGAGGCCAGCGCGGGCTCGTCCAGGGGGTACGGCGGGTCCAGGAACGCAACGTCCCATGCGGCGTCCTCGGCCGCGCGGTCGAGGAAGGACTCGACCTTGGAGCGGTGCACCGTGACGGCCTTGCGGCCCAGGACCCCGTTGATGAGGTCGGCGTTCCGCTGGCACACGGCGCTGGCCTTCGCGTCGAACTCCACGAGGTCCACCGTTTCCGCTCCCCTGCTGGCGCTTTCCACTCCAAGCGCGCCGGACCCGGCGTACAGGTCCAGGACGCGCGCGCCGCCGAGCACGTTGAACGCGTCCAGCCGGGAAAACAGGGCCTCCTTGACGCGGTCCGTGGTGGGTCTCGTCAGTGACCCCGAAACGTTGGCCAGCGGGGTTCCGCCGGCAGCACCGGCCACGATCCTGCTCACGCCCCGGCCCCCGCCTGCGGCGGCCCGGGTGGCAGGGGGTTGGTGCTAGCCGCGCTCAAGGAACGCCTCCTTCTCGGGATTCAGGTACTCGTCAATGGCCTCGGCAAGTGCCGTATAGCCGGCCAGCCCTGGGTCTGCAGCGACGATCTTCTGGGCGTCCTGCCGTGCTCGGGCAATGATGTCCTCGTGCTCCAGTACACGGAGCAGCTTCAGCGTGGACCGGCCACCGGACTGCGAGGCGCCGAGGATGTCGCCCTCGCGGCGCAGCTTCAGGTCCTCCTGCGACAGTTCGAATCCGTCGGTGGTGGCCGCCACGGCGTCAAGCCGGCGCCGGCTGGGGTGGCCCGGCTCGAGCGTGGTCACCAGCAGGCACGTCCCGGGCAGCCCGCCGCGGCCCACGCGACCGCGGAGCTGGTGAAGCTGGGAGATGCCGAAGCGGTCCGCATCCAGGATGACCATCAGGGTGGCGTTGTGCACGTCCACGCCCACCTCGATCACGGTGGTGGAAACCAGCAGCTTGGTCTGGTTGGCGGTGAAGGACGCCATGGTCTCGGACTTCAGCACCGGGTCCTGGCGTCCGTGGAGCGGCGCCAGCGCCACTCCCGCCAGGGCCGGCTCCTCCTTGAGGTGCTCGACGACGGCGGTCACGGAGGCGAGTTCGCGCGCGGCCCCGTCCCCCTCCAGTTCCCCGGGGTCAGGTTCCGCTTCACCAGGAGTGAAGTCTCCGTCGTCGTCCGCCCCGATCTTGGGGCACACGACGTACACCTGGTGTCCGGCCTCGATCTCCTCACGGGAACGGGACCAGATGCGGGCCGCCCAGGCGGGGTTCTCCGCGAGCCCCACCACATGGGTGGTGATGGGCGCCCGGCCGGCCGGCAGCTCGTCAAGCACGGACGTTTCGAGGTCGCCGAACACCGTCATGGCCACGGTCCTGGGGATCGGGGTGGCGGTCATGACCAGCAGGTGCGGCGGCTTGCTGGCTTTGGCCCGCAGGGCATCACGCTGTTCCACGCCGAAGCGGTGCTGCTCATCCACCACGATGAGGCCGAGGTCAAAGAAGGTGACGTTGTCGCTCAACAGGGCGTGCGTGCCGATGACTATCCCGGCCGTGCCGGAGGCGGCGTCGAGCAGTGCCTGCTTGCGCGCGGCGGTGGGCATGGAGCCGGTGAGCAGGCTGACCTGCACAGTGTGCTCACCCAGCCCGCCCAGGAGTCCGTCGCGGGACAGCTCGCCGAGGGTGCGCCGGATGGAATCGAAATGCTGCGCCGCCAACACCTCGGTGGGCGCCAGCAGCGCCGCCTGTCCGCCGGCATCCACCACCTGGAGCATGGCCCGCAGCGCCACGATGGTTTTGCCGGAGCCCACCTCACCCTGCAGCAGCCTGTTCATGGGCCCGTCCTGCGACAGCTCCGCCGAGAGGGTCTTGCCGACGGCGGACTGGCCCGCGGTCAGGGTGAACGGCAGCTGGCGGTCGAAGGCTGCGAGCAGTCCCTCCGGCACGGGACGCCGGGCGGTGGCCTCCTCGGAAGCAAGCTGGGCGCGGCGGCGGGCAAGGGCGGACTGCAGGACCAGGGCCTCCTGGTAGCGGAACCGGTCCCTGGCCTTGCCCCAGTCCTGCGCCGTCTCCGGGGTGTGGATGCGCCGGTAGGCCTCCGGCAGCGGCAGGAATCTCTCGCGGGCCGAAATGGCCGCCGGCAGCGGATCCGGCAGGGCGTCCAGGTCAGCGGTGTCCAGCAGGGCGGACACGACTTTCTGGATGGACCAGCTGGTGAGATGTGCGGTGGCCGGGTACACCGGGATGGGCATGGCCGCGAGCTTCTCCGGGTCCATGCCGGGGACGTCCGGGTCCTCGTCCAGCAGCTGGTAGTTCGGGTTGGTGAGTCCCAGCGAACCGGCGTAGCGCGTCACTTTCCCGGAGAACATGGCCCTCCGGCCGGGCAGCAGCTCGGCCTTGGCGCGGCGGCCGTTGAAGAAACTGATTTTCAGCGTGCCCGTTCTGCCGTCGTCGGTGATGACGACGTCGGTGATGGAGCCTTTCCGGGCGCGCATCTGCCGGGTGCTGTTGGAGGTGACGCTGGCGATGAGGGTGACCTCCTCATCGAGCGGCAGTTCACTGATGGGCGTCAGTTCGCCGCGGTTGAGGTAGCGGCGCGGATAGTAGTTGAGCAGGCCACCCACCGTGGTGATGCCCAGGTGTTTCTCGATCACGGCCGCGGAGCGTTTGCCGATCCGCCGCTCCAGGCCGAGTTCCAGTTCGACGTTCATCTTCCCTCTGCGCTCACTTCTCCTGACGGATCCCGGGGCAGGGCGAGCTCACTGACGGACACGTCCGCGGGATCGCCCAGCGACCTGATCAGCCCTAGGGCCGGGGCCGGACCCGGGACGTGCACGTGGACCCGCCACCGGTACCGGCCCTCAGCGTCCGCCGAGGGGCCAACCTGGCTCATGATCACGGAGTCCCCGAGTTCATCCAGGCGCTGCCGGAGGGTGGCGGCGTCCAGCGGGGAGAGGTTGATGGTGCACATGACCTCGACGCCGTCGTCGTCCGGCATGTCGGCGTGGATGTGGGGGTCCTGCAGGTCGTACCCGTGCAGGCCGTCCAGCAGTTCGCTGCGAAGTTCCTCGCCGAGCACCGCCGAGCGGAGGCAATCGAGGATCAGCAGCATTCCCACGCCGCCAGCGTCCACCACGTGGGCGGCCTGCAGGGCATCGAGCTGACGCTCCGTGCGGACCACGGCCTCGAGGGCGGCCTCGACGGCCGCGTCCAGGACCAGGCCCAGGGCGTGGTTGCTGTCGTTGCCGTTTTGGCCGGCGTCGACGGCGGCTGCGGCCCGTCCCGCCGCCTCCATCACCGAGAGCATGGTGCCGGGAACGGGGTCGCTCAGCGCGGACCAGGCCCTGATCTGCGCCCGGTTCAGGGCTGCGGCGAGGAGCGACGAGGTGAGCCTGGCATGCCCGGCCAGAGGCTCGGCCGCGGCACAGAGGAACACCGAGAAGAGCGTGCCGGAGTTCCCTTTGGCCTGTTCCATGGCTGCGTGGCCGGCGCGCGCAAGGACGGCGCCCACGTCATTGAGCTGTGCCTGTTGACTGGAGGGTACCGGCTGGTTGAGAGTCTGTTGCCCCAGCAGTTCCGGCGCACCCTGATCCGGCACCGGGACCTGGACGTGGACCTGGCCGGCGTCGGCGGGCGCGGCATCCTGCAGCGCGCGGTGCGCGGCACGGACCGTGAGGTAGAGGTTGGTTCCGGTGTCGCCGTCGGCTACAGGGAAGATATTGATGGCATTGAGGCGGTCGCTGTGGTTGCCCAGTGCGGTTTCGGCCTTGCCCATCCACCTCTTCATCGCTTGCGCGTTCGCGGCAACCTTAGTCTGCAAAGTGATCCCATCCCACGGAGTCAGCGGGACGTCCCGCGATCGTCACGCCCGGCGCTTTATCTGCGCCGCAGGCTTGTACTGAGCCTATCCCAGTAAACCCGGGCGGCACCTGCATGGCCGCCGGGAATGTGGCGAGGAGCCCGTGGTCTTCGCCGCCACCGAGTACCCAGGCGCGAGGGTCGGTCCCGAGCAGGGTGGCTGCCGGACGGAGGGGCTCGGAGAGCGCGGCCAGCTGCCCGGCATCCAAGTCCAGCACAACATGGCTGGCCACGGCCAGCCTGGTGCCGTCCCGCACCAGGCCGTCGGAAATGTCCATCATTGCTGTGGCTCCGGTCTTGCGCGCCAGCGGCCCGGCGTCCAGGGGCGGCTCCGGACGGCACTGAAGTTCAAGGAGCGGCAGCAGTTCCGGTGGAAGCGAACCCACATGATGGGCGGACTCCAGCAGCGCCAGCCCGGCGGCGGCCCAGCCTGCCCGTCCGGCGATGGCCACCGTGTCGCCTTCCCGGGCACCCGACCGCAGAACAGGCTGGCCGCCGTCGAGCGTGCCGAGGACTGCAACGGTGACGGACAGTTCGCGGCCGCGGCCGAGGTCGCCGCCGGCGACGGAGCAGGCCCCCGCCCCCAGTTTGCTGATGGCGGCCGTGAGGCCGTCCGCCAGGTCCTCGACCCATCCGACCGGCGTGGCCGGGGGCATGGTTAGGCTGACCACCATGGAGGTTGCCGACGCGCCCATGGCGTTGATGTCGCTGAGGTTTTGCGCTGCAGCCTTCCATCCGACGTCGTAGCCGGTGGTCCGGTAGCCGTTGTTCCACTCAAGCCGGAAGTCCTGGTCCTGGACCTGGGTATCGATGCTGATGACGGTCCTGCCGTCCGGAACGGCAACGATGGCGGCGTCGTCGCCCGGTCCGAGGACCACGGCGGCACTGTGCAGGGCGTTGAGTTCCAGGCGCGGGAAAATCCGTGCCAGAAGCTCCGCTTCGGACAGTTGGGCGACAGTCAATGGTGTTTGGGGCACGCCACTACGCTACCGCCACGGTCAGACATTTTTAGCTGACCTGTGGGGAGGCCGCCGTCCAACGAGCGCTGGCGGCACTTCGGCGTCAGTCCGGCTCTCCCGGAACGATAGGCTTGAAGGATGCATTTTCCGCTCGCCCAGAAATCCGTCCGCACGCTGAAGGTTGCAGTGGCCGCCACCGTGACAGGACTGGCCCTGGGCGGCTGTTCACCCGCCGTCGACGTTGCCCCCGCCGCCGATGCAGCCAATCCGGCCTGTGCGCCCATGATGGTGGCGCTTCCGGATGCCATCGGCGACGCACGGTTGCGGAAGACGAACAGCCAGGCCACAGCTGCCTGGGGTGACCCGTCGCAGGTGGTCCTGCGGTGCGGGGTCAACGTCCCTGGCCCCACGACGGACCGCTGCGTCAGCGTCAACGACGTGGACTGGGTCATCAAGGAGGGCAGCCCGGTGTGGACGCTGACCACCTACGGCCGGGAACCCGCCACGGAAATCCTGATGGATCCGGACAAGATCAGCTCGGCCACCGTCCTGGCTGACCTGTCCGGCGCGGCCGCGAAGATCAAGGCCAGCCGCAAGTGCGTGGGCCAGGAGGACCTGCAGGACCTGCCCACCAGCAAGTAAGCAGGTGCCGCTGGGCCCACGCCGGCAGGGTTCCCTGGCCGAAGCGGAGCGAGGTTAGGGTGCCGGTGGGGACTAGCGCAGGCCGGTTTTCCGGGTCAGCGCCAGGTGGATCAGCTCGTCGATGAGCTCCGGATAGGACAGGCCGGTGGCCGCCCACATCTGCGGGTACATGCTTTTGGGCGTGAAGCCGGGCATGGTGTTGATCTCGTTGATGATGAGGTCGCCGTCGGGGGTGTAGAAGAAGTCGACCCGGCTCAGGCCTTCGCCCCCGACCGCGTCGAACGCCGCAGCGGCAAGCTCGCGGACGCGGGCGATCGCTTCCTCGGGCATGTCCGCGGGGCAGCTCAGGGCGGCTGCGTCATCGACATACTTTGCCTGGAAGTCGTAGAACTCGTGCTCGCCGCCGGCCACAGAGATTTCGCCGGGCAGCGACGTCCGGGGCACGTCGGAGCCACGGCCCTCAAGCACGGCGCATTCGATTTCCCGGCCCACGATGCCTGCCTCGATCACCAGCTTGGGGTCATGCTCGCGGGCTGACTCGATGGCTGCGTCCAGGCCGTCAAGCGAGTCAACCTTGGAGATGCCCATCGAGGATCCGGCGCGGGCGGGCTTGACGAACACCGGGAAGCCCAGGAGATCAACCTGCTTGCGAACGGACTCGGGGTCGTTGCGCCACTGCCGGTCGGTCACCGCTATGTAGGGGCCAACCTTCAGGCCAGCCGCTTCGAAGACCACCTTCATGAAGTGCTTGTCCATGCCCACGGCCGAGGCCAGCACGCCGGCTCCGACATAGCGGGTATCGGAAAGCTCCAGGAGTCCCTGGATGGTGCCGTCCTCGCCGAACGGTCCGTGCAGCAGGGGGAACACAACATCCACTGCCCCAAGTTCCTGCGGCACCTCATTGGGGGCCGTCACGATGAGCTGGTGCTCTCCCCCGATCTCCGTGAGGCTGACCGTCCGGGCCGACGGCGGAACCTCCGGAAGCGCCGTCGCGGACAGGGACCACTGTGCCGTGTCCCCCGATGCGAGCACCCACTGGCCGGACTTGGCAATGCCGATGGGCACGACGTCGTACTTGTTCCGGTCGATGGCCCCCAGCACTCCGGCCGCGGTCACGCAGCTGACGGCGTGCTCGCTGGAGCGCCCGCCAAAGAGGACGGCCACCCGCGGCTTCGGCTGGGCCGTCCCGCCCTGCGGTGTGTTGCTTTGGTTGGTCTTGTCCGCTGCGGTCAAGTTTTCTTCCGACACTGTCAGTAATCGCCTTCGGCTTTGAGTTCCCGGGACAGCAGCAGCGGCCCGAGTTGGTCAACGGACAATTTTCCGGCGAGGACCGCAACGACGGCCGCCGTGATGGGCATTTCAACGTCGAGCTTGCCGGCCAGTTCGTGGACGGCCTGGCCTGACTTGATGCCTTCGGCTGTCTGGGTCATTTTCTGGGCAACCTCATCCAGCGTGAGCCCCTGTCCCAGCAGGCGGCCGGCGGTGTGGTTCCGGGACAGCGGCGACGAGCACGTGGCCACCAGGTCCCCCAGGCCGGCCAGGCCGGCCATAGTGTGGGCTTTGCCGCCGAGTGCGAGGGCCAGCCGGGAGGTTTCGGCCAGGCCGCGGGTAATCACGGAAGCCTTGGTGTTGTCCCCCATCTGCTTTCCCTCGCAGATGCCCACGGCCAGCGCGATGACGTTCTTGACGATGCCGCCGATCTCGACGCCCACGATGTCCGAGGTGGTGTAGGGACGGAAGTACGGGGCGGTGCAGCTTCTGGCGATCCAGCCGGCCACGGCGGCGTCAGGGCAGGCGACCACCGAGGCCGTGGGCTCCTCCCGGGCGATCTCCATGGCAAGGTTGGGGCCGGAGACGACGGCGATGCGGTCGGCAGGGATGTCCAGCTCCTCGGCGATCACCTCGCTCATCCGTGCGTCGGTGCCCAGTTCGAGGCCCTTCATCAGGGACACCACGAGGGCATCCGGCCCGATCAGGGGCTTCCACTTGCGCAGTTGAAGGCGCAGCGACTGCGCCGGAACGGCAAGGACCACGAGGTCGGCTCCGGACAGCGCGTCTGCCACGTCGGTGGAAGCGGTGATGCTCGGCGGAAGGTCAATGTCTGCCAGGTACTGGGGGTTGCGGTGGTTGCCGTTGATCTCGGCTACGACTTCCTCCCGGCGCCCCCAGAGCCGGATGCTGCGCTCAACGCCGGAGGCAGTGGCGGCGTCGGCCAGGATTTTCGCGAAGGTGGTGCCCCACGAGCCGGCGCCCAGGACCGCCACGGACACGGCGGAGCCGGGCCGGGCGTGCACAGGCGTCATTTCCCGCCCCGCTCGACGTCGCGGCCGTGCTTCGTCTGGTTGTGGGCGGAAGGGTCCCAGCGCCGGGCCGGCGGCTGCTCCCCGCGGAGGTCGGCCAGCAGGCCGGTCACGGCCCCCATGATGACGTCAGTGGCCTCCGCCAGGGTGGCCTTGTCGCGGGGCCGGCCGGCGAAGCGGGACAGGTCAACGGGGTCGCCGATCCGGATCCTGGATGTCTTACGCGGGAACAGGTTGAACCGCTTGGCGTAGCGGGGAAAGAGCTCGTGCGCGCCCCAGTGCGCCATCGGCACCACGGGGATGCCGGACTCAAGGGCGAGGCGGGCGGCGCCGGTGTGGCCCTTCATCGGCCACAGGTCGGGATCGCGGGTCAGGGTGCCTTCCGGATAGATGATGATCGCCCCGCCCTCGGCGACAATCTCCTGGGCGAGCCGCAGCGAGCGGTTAGCTCCCGCCGTCGAGCGTTCCACCGGAATCTGTTTGGTGGCGTGGAGCACGGCACCCACCACCGGTACCTTGAACAGCCCCGACTTCGCCAGGAAATGCGGGGCGCGCTTCTGGCTGTAAAGCATATGCCCGATCACGAGGGGGTCGATCTCGGTGCAGTGGTTGGGAACGGCGATGAAGCCCCCCTTGGGAAGCTTCTCCGTGCCCTCCCATTTGTTGTTCATGACCAGGTTCAGGACCGGCCGGACAATGCCGGCGATAATCACGAACGTTATGTGGCTCTTGGCCGATTCCTTCACCGGGCCCCCGCTACTTGGCCGACGAAATGTCGAAGTCGGCGCCGAGACCGGCCAGCTTTTCGGTGAACCGCTCGTAGCCGCGGTTGATGATGTCGATTCCGGTCACCCGCGAGGTGCCGGTGGCCGCCAGGGCGGCGATCAGGTGGCTGAAGCCGCCCCGAAGGTCCGGGACGTCAATGTCGGTTCCCTTGAGCTGTGTAGGACCCGAGATGACCGCGGAATGCAGGAAGTTCCGCTGCCCGAAACGGCACGGGACGCTGCCCAGGCATTCGCGGTGCACCTGGATGCTGGCGCCCATGCGGATGAGGGCGTCGGTGAAGCCGAAGCGGTTCTCGTAGACGGTCTCATGCACGATGGACACGCCCTCGGCCTGGGTCAGCGCCACGACAAGGGGCTGCTGCCAGTCAGTCATGAAGCCCGGGTGGACGTCCGTTTCCAGGACGAGCGGGCTGAGCTTTCCGCCGCGGTGGTAGAACCGGATGCCGTCCTCGCCGATGTCCATGCCGCCGCCCACCTTGCGGAAGGTGTTCAGGAAGGTCATCATGTCCCGCTGCGAGGCGCCTTCGACGAAAATGTCCCCGCGCGTCACCAGCGCTGCTGATGCCCAGGAGGCCGACTCGTTGCGGTCGGACAGGGCACGGTGGTTGTAGCCGCCGAGGTCGCGGACACCCTCGATGCGGATGGTCCGGTCGGTCTGGACGCTGATGATGGCGCCCATCTTCTGGAGCACGGCGATGAGGTCGACGATCTCTGGCTCGGTGGCGGCACCGGAGAGTTCTGTGATGCCCTCGGCCCGCGTTGCGCTCAGGAGGACCTGCTCCGTGGCACCGACGGAGGGGTACGGCAGGGAGATCTTGGCCCCGTGCAGCCCCTTGGGCGCGGAGATGTGGATGCCGCCCGGGCGCTTTTCGACGACGGCACCGAACTGCCGCAGCACGTCCAGGTGGTAGTCGATGGGCCGGTCGCCGATCTTGCAGCCGCCCAGGTCCGGGATGAAGGCCTCGCCGATCGCGTGGATCAGGGGCCCGCACAACAGAATGGGGATCCGGGAGTCGCCGGCGTGGGCGTCGATCGCCGTGCTGGACGCCGTCTTGGCCGCCTTCGGATCCAGGGTCAGGTCGCCGGTGACGGGGTCCTTGTCCACGGTGACGCCGTGGAGCTGGAGCAGGCTGGTGACAACCTCGACGTCCTTGATTTCCGGAACGTTCCGCAGCACGGAGGGCTCGTTGCCCAACAGCGCGGCCACCATGGCCTTGGGCACAAGGTTCTTGGCACCGCGGACGCTGACACGGCCAGTTAGCGGGACGCCTCCGCGGATTGTCAGAACACTACTCATTTACCGGTTTCCTCACGACTACTCGCCCCCAAATCCTTACAAAGGCACCAGCTAAGCATATGAGTTCGCGTTACCGAACCGAAATACTGACGCGGGTGTGTGGGCCTTGGCGGCCGAACCGGGGGCAGCGGAAAGGCCCGCCGCGGCTATGCACGGCGGGCCTTGTGGCGATGTTTTTGTCGTCTCCGGTCAGGAGGTCCGGGCCGGAAGCGTGAGGGGTTTGAAGGACGGCCGCGTGGCTTCGTAGGCCGTGATGTCCTCCTCGTGCTGCAGCGTCAGCCCGATGTCATCGAGGCCCTCCAGCAGGCGCCAGCGGGTGTAGTCGTCGATCTCGAACGGCGCAACCACATTGCCGCAGGTCACGGTCTTGGAGACGAGGTCAACGGTCACCTCGGTGCCGGGCGCGTTCTCGAGCGTCTTCCAGATGAGCTCGATGTCATCCTGGGCAACCTGGGCGGCCAGGAGTCCCTGCTTGCCGGAGTTGCCGCGGAAGATGTCGGCGAACCGGGAGGACAGCACCACGCGGAAGCCGTAGTCCTTGAGCGCCCAGACGGCGTGCTCGCGGGAGGAACCGGTGCCGAAGTCGGGGCCGGCAACCAGCACGGACCCCGCCTTGAACGGCTCCTGATTCAGGATGAACGAAGGATCCTTGCGCCACGCCGAAAACAGGGCATCTTCAAAGCCGGTCCGTGTGATGCGCTTGAGGTACACGGCGGGGATGATCTGGTCCGTGTCGACGTTGCTTTGGCGCAGCGGGACGCCGATACCGGTGTGGTTGGTGAACTTTTCCATGGCGTCTTCCTAGGCGGCGTCGGTGGTGAGGGCTGCGGATTCCGGTGCCGGGTCAAGGTCCGACGGCGAACTCAGCGTTCCGCGGACTGCCGTGGCGGCTGCGACTACCGGAGAAACGAGATGCGTGCGGCCGCCCTTGCCCTGCCGGCCTTCGAAGTTGCGGTTGGAGGTGGAGGCGCACCGCTCCCCCGGCTCCAACTGGTCCGGGTTCATGCCCAGGCACATGGAGCAGCCTGCAAAACGCCATTCGGCGCCGAAGTCCTTGAAGACCCTGTCGAGGCCCTCGGCCTCGGCCTCGAGGCGCACCCGCGCCGAGCCGGGAACCACCAGCATCCGGACCTTCGGGTCCTTCTCGCGGCCACGGATGATGTCCGCTGCCGCGCGCAGGTCCTCGATGCGCGAGTTGGTGCAGGAGCCCAGGAAGACGGTGTCCACCCGGATGTCCTTCATGGGCGTTCCGGCTTCCAGGCCCATGTACTGCAGGGCGCGTTCGGCGGCGGCCTTGGCGTTCTCGTCGCCGAAGTCTTCCGGGGACGGCACCTTGGCCGACAGCGAGACGCCCTGGCCCGGGTTGGTGCCCCAGGTGACGAACGGCTCAAGGGTGCTGGCGTCCAGATCGACCTCCACGTCGAAGACGGCGTCGTCGTCGGTGCGCAGCGTGTTCCAGTATTCGACGGCGGCGTCCCACTCCGCACCCTGGGGGGCATGCGGGCGGCCGTACATGTAGTCGTACGTGGTCCGGTCGGGAGCCACCAGTCCGGCGCGGGCGCCGGCCTCGATGGACATGTTGCAGATGGTCATCCTGGCGTCCATGGACAGCGCACGGATGGCCGAGCCACGGTATTCGAGGACGTAGCCCTGGCCGCCGCCGGTGCCGATCTTGGCGATGACGGCCAGGATAATGTCCTTGGCGGTGACGCCTGGGCGTAACGTGCCCTCGACGTTGATGGCCATGGTCTTGAACGGCTTCAGGGACAGCGTCTGGGTGGCCATGACGTGCTCCACCTCGGATGTGCCGATGCCCATGGCCAGCGCGCCGAATGCGCCGTGCGTGGAGGTGTGGGAGTCGCCGCACACCACCGTCATGCCCGGCTGGGTAAGGCCAAGCTGGGGCCCGACGACGTGCACGATGCCCTGCTCGGCGTCGCCGAGGCTGTGCAGACGGACGCCGAACTCCTCGCAGTTGTTGCGCAGGGTCTGGATCTGCGTCCGGCTGGTGAGGTCGGCGATCGGCTTGTCGATGTCGAGCGTCGGGGTGTTGTGGTCCTCGGTGGCGATGGTGAGGTCCGGGCGGCGCAGCTTGCGGCCGGCCAGGCGGAGACCCTCGAAAGCCTGCGGCGAGGTTACCTCATGGACGAGGTGCAGGTCGATGTACAGAAGGTCCGGCTGGGCGTTGGCGCCTTCGCCGTCGCCTTTGCGCACCACGTGCGCATCCCAGACTTTCTCGGCCAATGTTTTGGCCATGGCCATCTCCCTTCGATGCTGTTTGCTGTTGGATCCACTGAAACAGCAGACCCCTGCAATAAGCCAGTCAATTGATTTGCATCTCAGATAATGAGACGGCAATATCAGTACATGGACAATTCTAGTGGAGTCGGTGTCATTGATAAAGCAGCTCAGGTGCTCGACGCGCTTGAGGCCGGACCCACCACTCTTGCACAGCTTGTTGCTGCCACGGGACTGGCCCGGCCGACAGTGCACAGGCTCGCCTTGGCGCTGGTCCACCACCGCCTGGTGAGCCGGGACATCCAGGGCCGCTTTGTCCTCGGCAGCCGGCTTGTCGAGCTTGCCTCCGCCGCGGGCGAGGACAGGCTGATCGCCTCCGCGGGGCCGGTCCTCATGCAGCTTCGCGACGCCACCGGCGAAAGCGCCCAGATCTTCCGTCGCCAGGGCGACTGGCGCGTCTGCGTCGCCTCCGCCGAACGGCCGATCGGACTCCGCGACACCATTCCGGTAGGAACCCAGCTGTCCATGAAGGCCGGCTCTGCGGCCCAGGTCCTGCTCGCCTGGGAAGACCACGACCGCCTGCTAGAGGGCCTGCAGTCGGCGCGCTTCACGCCCACCGTTCTGGCGGGAGTACGACGGCGGGGCTGGGGCCAGAGCCTCGGCGAACGGGAGCCGGGGGTGGCCTCAGTCTCGGCACCTGTGCGTGGACCCTCCGGCCGCGTCATCGCAGCAGTTTCCATCTCCGGCCCCATCGAGCGGCTCACCCGCCAGCCTGGCCGGCTGCACGCCGAGGTCGTCTGCAACGCTGCCCGCGTGCTGACGGAAGCCCTGCGCAAGAACAACGACTAGCTCCAGTGTCGTGGTGCCCTGGAGGGACGCCAGCCCGGGGAGAACCGACCACGGTTTCCCACCCAACTAGGTAGCAGATTAGGGCGTTCCCAGGGCTGGTAACGCCCTAATCTGCTACCCAGTTTTCGTTCCAGGGCGGATCAAAAAACTTTTGGATTGTGCCCACATCTGATGCTGAATCGGGCCCTTATTGTCGTACCCCCTTGGCAGACTGTCCTTATGGAAGGCACCGGGAACCTTATGGAAGGCACCGGGAATTCGGTACTGACAGCAGCGGCGCCACACGCCGACGCGCTGCCGGCTGCCGCGGTTCCCGAGGTGCTTCTTCCGGAGGCAGTTTTTCCTCTTGACGTATATCCGGACGACGCATTCGTCGGTGAAGATCTTCCGTTTGATGGGTGGGACGGAGAGATTCCGTACGACGATGACCTCGATGCCGCGTATCCGGCGTCCTTTCCTGAGGACCCGTTTCCCGAGGCCCTGTTTGCCGATGTCCTGTTCACGGACGCCGCTTCCTCCAACGCCGTTACGATGCGGCCGCGGTTGGAGGACCGTGTCGCGGCGGCGCGTGCGCTCCTGACCGCCGATCTCGCCGCTGACAATGCCGGGCTGATCGACCAGCTCCACGCCTCCGAGAACGTCAAGAGCATGCTCTCCGGGCAACAGGCCAGGCTTACCGTCGAGTTCGAAGCGAGACACCGTCAGGAACACGCTGAACGTGGGGATGCCAGTTCCCGGACGCTGTCGGCCGAGGACCTGGGCAAGAAACGCCCCCAGGAACACACCACGGGCGTGGCCGAGCAGATCGCCCTGGCCCGCGGCGAGTCACCGCACCTCGGCGGCCGGCTCCTCGGCATGGCCAAGGCCCTGGTGATTGAGATGCCCCAAGCCTGGCGGCCCTGGACACGGGCCAACTCAATGAAGAGCGCGCCATGTATTTCGTGAAAGAAACAGCCTGCCTGACCGTCGAAGACCGGACCGCGGTCGACGAGGAACTGGCTGCGGATACGGGGACCTTCACCGGCGCAGGAACTCGGACCCTCATCGCCGCCGTGAAGGCCGCCGCCACCCGCAGAGACCCCCACTCCGTCACCCAACGCGCCAGCCATGCCGCCTCGGAACGGTCTGTGAGCCTGCGCCCGGCACCGGACTGCATGACCTACCTGACGGCGCTGCTGCCCGTCCACGAGGGCGTCGCCGTGTTCACGGCACTGACGCGGAACGCCGACACCCTCCGCGCCGGCGGGGACCCGCGCTCCCGCGACCAGATAAAAGCCGGCACCCTGGTCGAAAGGACCACCGGCACGCCGGGCGGCATCACTGGCATCGAACTCAACCTCGTCATGACCGACCGTAGCCTCCTGCAAGTCGACAGTGAACCCGCCCGGATCCCCGGCTACGGCATCGTCCCGGCGCCTGGACACGGGCTCTCGTCGGACAGGGTGAGGAGCAACGAGAAGGAGAGGGATTGGCTCAGGGCCAGGGTTTGGCTGGACGTCAGGGCCAACGCGTAGCCGAGCGTCACGATTCCGGCTCACCGGATGGCATCCAGCCCCCGGCGGGCAGTCAAGGTGGTGGCACGAAGGACGCAGTGAAGGAACTGAAGATCTGGCTCCGCCGCCTCTACACAGCCCCGGAGACGGGCGATTTAGAGGCCCTGGACTCCCGGCGGCGGTTCTTCCTGCCACCGCTGCGGCGCTTCATCCAAATCCGGGACGACACCTGCCGGACCCCGTACTGCGACGCCCCTATCCGCCACCACGACCACATCATCCCTTGGCACGACGACGGCCCAACATCCCTCGCCAACGGGGCGGGACTCTGCGAAGCGTGCAACCACACCAAAGAACTCCCCGGCTGGAAAGCCCAACCCAGACCAGGACCCCGGCACACCTACGAAATCACCACGCCCACCGGACACACCTTCCACTCAATGGCACCACCGCTACCGGGAACCGGGCAGTAGGGTGGGCGCATGACCAGCTATGCAGTGTTCCTCCGAGGCATTAACGTGGGCGGCATCAACATCAAGATGGTGGACCTCAAGGAAGCCCTCAAGGCGGGACCGTTCACGGGCGTAAAGACCCTGCTGGCCAGCGGCAATGTGGTGCTGGCCAGCCATCTCAACCCCGCAGCCGTCAAGAAGGAATTCGAGGCAACCCTGCGGAAGGCGTTCGGCTACGATGCCTGGGTGGTGGTGCTGACAGCGGACCGCGTGTCAGAACTCGTTGCCGCCTGCCGCTACCCAGCCGACAACAAAAGCACGCACACCTATCTCACCCTGGCCTCGAACACAGCCGCGCTGGATGAACTGTTCAACTCAGGGAAGGCCCTGGACGGCGCAGAGCAGGAGCGGCTGGGTCCCGAGGCCATGGCCTGGCTGGCGCCCGCCGGCGGTACACTCGAGAGCCCGTTCAGCAAACTGACTGCCAAGCCGAAGTACAAGGCTTCCACCACAACACGGAACCTCCGCACCATGATCAAGGTCCGCGACGCCGCCGCAGCTTTGGAGACGGCGGCGGGTTGAGCAGAACTAACCCGCGGCAGCCCGCAGCGCCGCGTTGAATGCCTCCAGCCGCCGGACCTCCGCCTCGACCGGTTCCACCACCAGCCGGCCCGCCACCTCTGCCACGGCAGCGTTGAGCCGCTTCCGGGCCTGCGCGCCCCGGCGGCGCGCCACGCCGGCAGAGATAAATTTGGCTGTCACGGCAAGCAGGATCCCCAGCGCGGCTCCGCCGGCAATCATCAGGGTGGGGACCGGCCAGCCTTCCACCCGCGGCACGTCCGGAACGGGCAGCTGGAGGTAGCCGAGACCGGCAAGCACACCCAGCCACCCCAAGCCGACAACGGCCGTTAACAGCGCCAGCCACTGGATGACGTTAAACGCTGCCCACCACCAGGACCTCCGGCCGGCACCGAGGTCCGCCCGGGCAATGGCCTGGTCAAGGGCGTCCGGCAGGCGGTCCCTCCCCGTCCGGGCCGCCGCGCGGATGGATGCCCGCCAGGGGCCCGGGGCACCGTCACTGGCGGCGTCGGCAAACTGCCGGACCGCAGCATCAGTCCGCGCGCGCTCCGGAGCACCCGCGGGCGGCAGGGATGTCCGGTTCACCTCGGCGCTGGCATTGCGGCGCAGGTTGAGCCGGCGGAGCGGATCGGGCCTCAAACGGACAAGCCACCGCGTCACGGGCCAGCCTGTGCGCCGGGTGGACTCGATCAGGTACGACGCGGACACAGCATCGGCCACCAGAGGCACGTTGGCGGCCGTCGCCAGTTCTTCGGCCAGCAGGGCAGCCGTGCCGCTCTTGACGCCGGCGGCTTCCCCACGGCCCGAGGATTCCTCCAGCTGCGCCGCCGCCTTGGTCACGTCCGCGGACAGCCGCAGCGATAGCGCTTCCCGCTGGGAAACGACCCGGCGAATGGCAGCCCGGACACCGTCAACCCCCGCTCCGGTCAGTGCGGAGACCGCCAGGACCCGGACCTTGGCTAGCCCGTCGCGGGCCAGGATCCCCCGCAGCGACTCCAGCACGGGCTCAACGTCCCCGGGCGGGAGCCTGTCCACCTGGTTCAGCACCACCAGTGTGACGGCACCGTGTGATGCCAGCGGAGCCAGGAAGCCGTTATGTACGGCGGCGTCAGCGTACTTTTGCGGGTCCAGCACCCAGACCAGAACGTCAACCATCCCCACGAGCCGCTCCACGATCTCCCGGTTCGCGGTGCGGGTGGAATCGAAGTCGGGCAGGTCCAGCAGGATCAGCCCGGTATCCTCGTCGGCGAATCCGTCCACGGGATCTGCGAGGTGGCGGGCCCGCACGTCCAGCCAGTCGAGCAGCGGCTCACTGCCGTCGGCGCCCCAGACGCTCGCCAGGGGTTCGGAGGTGGTGGGCCGGCGCGCCGCCGCCGTCGCGATCTCAGCGCCGTTTACGGCGTTGAACAGGGTGGATTTTCCGCTGCCGGTCGCACCGAAGAAACCGACCACCGTATGGTCGGCCGAGAGCGACCGACGCGACCGGGCACGCTCCAGCACGCCGAGTACGTCCTCGAGGTCGGCATCGGGCAGCACGCCTTCGGCCAGTTCCCGGGCCTTGCCCAAAGCCTCGAGACGGCCCTGCAGCCGCGTCTCTTCCTTCGCCCTCCCCCGGCGGTTCATGTGGCGTCCGCCAGCCGGGTCAGCGCCCGCGCATGTTCGGCGAGTTCGACGGCGGCGTGTCCGGCTTCCGGGTCCAGCCGGTCCAGGAAGCGCTCCTGCTCGGCCGCCAGCAGGCCACGGCACCTGCTGCTCAGGTCCTCGCGGGCGGTACGTGCCAGCCGGCGGACGGCGTCCTCGCCGAAAACGGCTTCCAGAAGTTTCTGGCCTACGACGGCGGTGCCTCCGGCGACGCCGATCTCCAGGCCGGTCAGCCCGGCGGTCATGGAGAAAACCACGATCATCAGGGCGGCGCCGAGGCCGTTGATGCCGAAGGAGAGCCACCGGGCCTGGGTCCGTTTCTCCTGCCCTTCGGTCCTGATCAGCTCCATGAGGTCGGCCTGCCAGTCGCGTATTTCCGCGGCCACGAGGTCGGCGAAGCCGGGGCTCGTTCCCGAGAGGTCGTCCGTGCCCAGGAGCTGCCGGCCCGCCGGGTCCGAGCGCCAGCGCTGGTCTGCGTCCTCCGCCGCCTTGGCAGCCTCATCCAGGATGACGGCCTGGAGGCCTGTTTCGATGGCGGTTTCCACTTTTACGGCGGGCGCGGGCTCGCCGCGGAAGAAGGCTCCGAGCCGGTCGCGGAACCGCCCGACGTTCTGCTCCAGGCTCCGGAAGAACTCACCCGTTCCCACGAAGTCCTGCCAGCGGGCCAGGACCTCCCCGCGGAGCAGGGCCCCGTCCCTGGTGGCATCAATGATCCGGGTGCCGGCGTCCTGGTAGGCGGCCCGCACGTCGTCCCCCAACTGGACGGTTGCGCGGCCCTGATCCGTGGCGGCCTCAGCGATCCCCCGGACACGCAGGGCAAGCTCCCGCACTGCGCCGTGGAGCGTCCGCCGCACGATGTCGGCGCGGGCAACGGCGTCGGCGGCGAGGCCACGAAGCCAGGTCTGCAGGGGCTGCACCGTTTCCGCCGGCAGCATGCCGGAACCGCCAAGGTGGACTTCCGGGATGACGAAGAGTCGGGCGGCTCCAAGGCCCTCCCGCGCCAGCATGCTGCGCAGGTCCTCGCTCACTTCGGCTTCCGCAGCCGGCGGCACGCGGTCGAGGACCACCGCCACCATGATGTCCCTTGAGGCCGCGTTCAGCAGCAGCTTCCACGGTACGGCGTCAGCGTAGCGGTTGGCGGTGGTCACGAAGATCCACAGGTCCGCTGCCGCCAGCAGCTGTCCGGCGAGCCTGCGGTTCTCGTCGGATATGGAGTCAACGTCCGGAGCATCAAGCAATGCAATGCCCTGCGGCACGGCGGGCTCACCCACGAGGACCAGTGATGAGACGGGCGCAGTGTCTGTTGATGGGCTGGCCTGACCGGCCGGCCCGGGTGTGGCGGCGGTCGTGCGGGAGGTTCCCGGGACCACGGTTCCGCGGATCCGGCTGAGTCCGGGCAGTACCCGCTGGTCCTCGAACCAGGCGGCCTCCGAGGGATGGTGCAGAAGGATGGGCTGCCGGGTGGTGGGCCGAATGGCGCCGGCGCGCGTGACCGGATGGCCGACGAGCGCGTTCACGAGCGTTGATTTGCCGGCCCCCGTCGAGCCGCCGACGACGGCCAGCAGCGGAGCGTCCAGGCTGCGATAGCGCGGCAGGATGTAGTCGTCAAGCTGGGCCACCGAGTTCCGGATCTCCAGCCGCGCCTGGTCTGCGGTTGGCAGTGCTAGCGGTAAAGAGACAGCTGCCAATTCCCGGCGTACCTCCTCCAGGAGGCGAACGCCGGCAGACGGCGTTTCCAGTTCCTGGCTGCTGGCTGGCGGGATCCGGTTGGAGTTCACAGCCTCATCATGCCAGTTGAGGCAGGATTTCGGAGGAACGCGTGGCACGACCCGGCTTGGCTAACCGGCCAGCGGTTCCGCAGACTTTTCGGACAAAGCAAAACCGGCCCCGGGCTGTTGCCCGGAGCCGGTTACCTGTGACCCCAGCGGGATTCGAACCCGCGTTACCGCCGTGAGAGGGCGGCGTACTAGGCCGCTATACGATGGGGCCATGTACTTTCTGATCAGCGTCTCCGCCGATCAAGCCAAGTTAGTGTTTCACACATTTGGCGTTTGTTCCAAATCGATTATTTGCGATTCAAAACACCCGAAAATCTGCGGACAACCCGTAGAAATCCAGAGCTGGGATACCAGGACTCGAACCTAGAATGACGGTACCAGAAACCGTAGTGTTGCCAATTACACCATATCCCATTGGCACTTTCGGGCCGGTCGAAAGTCTCTATCTTTCGCTCCGTGCCCCTCAGCACGAGTAATTACTCTACCCGAGAGTTTTGCCCTGCACAAATCGGCGACCCGTTACCTGCGCCACACTTTAGGGAGCAGGCAACGGGCCCGAGCCCACTAGCTGGAACCTGCCGGCAGCGCCAGAAGTTCCAGCAGGGAGGTGATCTCCTGCCCCTGGAAATCCGGGGCCTGCTCCCCGCCGCGGTTGAGCCAGATGCCCAACAGTCCTGCCGCCGTCGAGCCTTCAGCGTCGAGCAGCCGGTTGTCTCCGATGTAGAGCGTGGCGGCAGGCGTGCTGCCGATCAGCCGGACGCCCTCAAGGTAGATGGCGGGGTCCGGCTTGGGGACACCAACGGTGTCGGTGCCGACGAGGAACCGGATCCGTTCCAGGCCGGCACTGTCCAGCTTCACCCGCTGGTAGTCGTGCACGTTGTTGCTCACGGCCCCATAGGGAATGCCAGCCTGGTCCAGGACGTCGAGGAACGGCAGGACGTCCTCGAAGGCCCGGACGTAACTGGGCTGCAGCCGTGAGTACGTGCTCAGCCAGTTGTGCGATTCGTCCCCCTCGCCCATTTCGACGCCGAAATGGCCCAGGGCCGCGCGGCCCCTGAGCAGTCGCTGCTCATTAAAGGTCAGTTCACCGGCGAGGTAGCGGTCATAGTAATGGGTCGTCTCGTGCGTGAAGATCCGCCCCACCTTCTCCCACCCGGCCTGGTCCAGGCCGGGCAGGAGGTGTTCGCTGGCGTCCCGCAGCGCCGTGGTCATGGCGTAGGCAAGGTCCACGAGGGTGTCATCAATATCGAACAGGACGCCGCTGACCGCCCCGAGGCTACGGGACAGGACGGCGGTTTCCACTGCGGGCTGTGACATCAGCCGCGGAAAGCGCGCAGCCGCGCCAGGGACGAGTCCTTGCCCAGGATAACCATGGACTCGAACAGCGGCGGGGAGATACGGCGGCCGGAGATCGCGGTCCGCACGGGACCGAACGCGAGCCGCGGCTTGATCCCCAGGTCCTCCACCAGCGCCTGCTTCAGCGCGGACTGGATGTTTTCCGCGGTCCAGTCCCCGACCGGCTCGAGGGCAGCCAACGCCGCATCAAGGACCTCGGTGACGTTTTCCGGCAGGCCCTTGCGGGCGTCGTCCGCGACGTCGATTGCGTCGTCGGACTTGAACAGGAACGCCAGCATCTCCGGCGCTTCGCCGAGAAGGGTGATCCGCTCCTGGACCAGGGGCGCGGACTCCGTCAGGATCTCCTCCTGGCGGTCGGTGAGGGTCTCCCCCACCAGGCCCGCGTGCCGGAGGTACGGGACCAGCCGTTCGCGGAAGACTGCAGGGTCCAGCAGCCGGACATGCGTTCCGTTGATCGCTTCGGCCTTCTTGAGGTCGAAGCGGGCCGGGTTGGCCAGGACGTCATGGATGTCGAAGTTCTTCACCAGCTGCTCCACCGTGAAGATGTCCTCGTCGGCGCTCAGGGACCAGCCGAGCAGGGAAAGGTAGTTCAGCAGGCCCTCGGGGATGAAGCCGCGTTCCCGGTGCAGGAACAGGCTCGATTCGGGGTCGCGCTTGGAAAGCTTCTTGTTGCCCTGGCCCATCACATATGGCAAGTGGCCGAACTCCGGCATGTATTCCGCGACGCCCACCGCATACAGCGCGCGGTAGAGGGCGATCTGCCGCGGCGTCGAGCTGAGGAGGTCTTCGCCGCGGAGCACGTGGGTGATGCCCATGAGGGCGTCGTCCACCGGGTTGACCAGGGTGTAGAGCGGAGCGCCGTTGGCGCGGACAACGGCGAAGTCCGGGACAGAGCCAGCCTTGAACGTGATCTCGCCGCGGACCAGGTCGGTGAACGTGATGTCCTCGTCCGGCATCCGCAGCCGCAGCACGGCTTCCCGGCCCTCGGCCTTGAATGCCGCAACCTGCTCATCGCTGAGGTCACGGTCAAATCCGTCGTAGCCCAGTTTCGGATCCCGTTCGGCGGCGCGGTGGCGCGCCTCGATCTCCTCCGGCGTGGAGTAGGACTCGTAGATGTGGCCGCCCGCCCGGAGCTTGGCGATGACGTCCTGGTACAGCCCGCTCCGCTGCGACTGGCGGTACGGCGCATGGGGCCCGCCCACCTCCACACCCTCGTCCCAGTCAATGCCGAGCCACTTCAGGGCATCCAGCAGCTGGTGGTAGCTCTCCTCGCTGTCGCGCGCCGAGTCCGTGTCCTCGATGCGGAAGATCATCTTGCCGCCGGTGTGGCGGGCGTAGGCCCAGTTGAACAGCGCGGTGCGGATCAGCCCGACGTGCGGGGTGCCGGTGGGTGACGGGCAGAAGCGGACGCGGACGGGCGTTTCGGGGGTGACGGCAGGAATGGCAGCAGACGCGGCGGAGGGGGTAGTCATAGTGATACCAACTTTACCAACCGGGCAGCGCCACCCCGTCCCCCGCTAGCGGCGGACTACCGGGTTCGACAGGCGGCCGATGCCCTCGATCTCCACTTCGTACCTGTCGCCGGCCTGGACGAGGCCGACGCCTGCCGGGGTTCCGGTCATGATGACGTCGCCGGGCAGCAGGGTGAAGGCGCTGGAGACGATGGAGACCAGTTCGCGGACGCCGCGGATCATCTGGGAGGTGCTGCCGTCCTGGCGCAGTTCGCCGTTGAGACGGCCCTTGATGGACAGGTCCTCGGGATCAAGTTCGGTTTCGATCCAGGGTCCAAGGGGCGCGGAGGTGTCGAAGCCCTTGGCGCGGGCCCACTGCAGGTCTGTCTTTTGGACGTCGCGGGCGGTGAGGTCGTTGCCGCAGGTGTATCCGAAGATCACGTCGTCGGCGCGCTCCTCCGGCACATCCTTGCAGATGCGGCCAATGACAACGCACAGCTCCGCCTCGAAGGACACTTCCTCGGAGAACTCGGGCAGGACCACGGGATCGTTGGGACCCACCACGGCCGTGTTGGGCTTCAGGAACAGCAGCGGCTGCTGGGGTACTTCATTGCCGAGTTCGTGGGCGTGCTCCACAAAGTTGCGCCCCACGCCGATCACCTTGCTGCGCGGAATGATAGGGGCCAGCAGGCGGACATCCTCCAGCTTGTGCCGCACGGACGTGCGTTCGACGCCATTGAAGAACGGATCGCCATTGATGACAGTGATTTCCTCACTGCCGGGCTGGCCTTCAACAACGCCGTAAAGGGGATCAGAATCTGCTACAAACCGGGCAATACGCATGGCTCCAAGCCTACAGTCTTAGTCCCTCTGCCCCAGGAGGCGCAGGTATTCCAGCTGTGCCGCCACGGAGTTCTCGGCGGCGCGCCGGACGGAAGGGTCGACGTCGGCGTACACAATACTGGTGACCTCCCCTGCGGCGGCGTCCCGGCCGAGACCGTCGAGGGCCCTCCGGATCTGGGCCAGCCGGTCCAGCCGGTGGTCCCGGTAGGCGCGGACCACTGCGTCGAGTGCCGGCAGGACGGGGCCGTGGGCGGGCAGGACCGTGGCCGGCCCCAAGCGCTCCAGCCGGTCGAGGGAGGAGAGGTAGTCCGCAAGTGTGCCGTCCGGGTGGTCAAGGACGGTGGTCCCCCTGCCCAGGATCGTGTCGCCAGTCAGCACAGACCCGGCGGGGCCGTCGAGGGGCAGGTGGAAGCAGACGGAGTCGGACGTGTGCCCGGGGGTGGACACCACGCGAATCTCGGTGCCGCCGGCGGCGATGGTCTCCCCCGGCTGCAGCACGGCTCCTCCATGGCAGTGCTCGGCAGCGGCGGCCCGGACCGGGGCACCCGTGATTTCGGCGAGGCGGGCCGAGCCGGCGGTGTGGTCCGCGTGCCGGTGCGTAATCAGGATGAGCTCCACGGGAGCGGCAGCGGCCAGCGCCTGAAGGTGAGTCTCATCCACCGGTCCCGGATCAACCACCACTACCGTCCCGTGGCCCGGCTCCACGACGATGTAGGAGTTGGTCCCCTCCAGGCTCATCGGCCCCGGATTGGGCGCGAGGCGGAAGCGTGTCAGCGGGCTGCTGTTGGTAAGGGCACTGCTGGAGTCCTGGTTCACAGGTTCATTCTGTCATCCGGGAACGAGCGACCGACGGGAGCAGAACGACGGCGGGCGGCCGGTGGGCTGCCGAAACAGCCCAGCCGCCCACCCGCCGTCGTTCGCTTTGAATCACTTAGCCCAAGCGGCTCAGGCGAGCCGGGTCAGCCAGCCGTGGGTGTCCGCGACGGCGCCGGTCTGGATGCCGAGCAGCTGCTTGCGGATGGCCATGGTGGTCTCGCCGGCCTTTGCGTCCTCGGAGCCGATGTATTCCGTTGCGTCCTTGAGAACGCCGATGGGCGTGATGACTGCGGCGGTGCCGCAGGCGAAGACCTCGGCGATATCGCCGGAGGCGACGCCGTCGCGCCATTCGTCGAGAGTGATCTTCCGTTCGGTCACCTCGCGGCCCATGTCCTTGGCAACCTGCATGATCGAGGACCGGGTCACGCCCTCGAGGATGGTGCCGCTCAGCGCGGGCGTCACCAGCGAGCCGTCCTTCATGACGAAGAACACGTTCATTCCGCCCAGTTCCTCAACGGCGTTGTCGTTGAACTGGTCCAGGAACAGCACCTGCTTGCAGCCGTTCGCTTCGGCCTCCTGCTGCGCGATGAGCGAAGCGGCGTAGTTGCCGCCGCACTTGGCAGCACCCGTGCCGCCGCGGCCTGCCCGGGCGTATTCGCGGGAAATCCAGATCGAAATGGGCTTCAGCTCCCCGCCGAAGTAGTTCCCGGCCGGCGAGGCAATGACGCGGAACGACACCTCACGGGCTGCCCGCACGCCCAGGAATGCCTCGGTGGCGATCATGAACGGGCGCAGGTACAGGGCCTCGCCGTCGCCGGCGGGAACCCATTCCTTGTCCGCAGCCACGAGTTCACGGATGGCTCCGAGGAAGTATTCGGCCGGAATCTCCGGCAGCGCCAGGCGGCGGGCTGACTTGTTCATCCGGGCGGCATTGGCCTCCGGCCGGAAGCTCCAGACGGAACCGTCGGCGTGACGGTATGCCTTCAGTCCTTCGAAGATTTCCTGCCCGTAGTGCAGAACAGCGGCGGACGGGTCCAGCATGATCGGCCCGTAGGCCTCGATCCGCGCATCATGCCATCCGCCCTGGCCGCTGGCGTCGACCGTGAAGTCAACAATCGCAGTGTGGTCGGTGAAGTGGTCGCCAAAGCCTGGGTTCGCCAGGATGGCTGCACGCTCCTCAGCGGACCTCGGGGTTGCCGAGGCGTGCTGGGTGAATTCGACGCCATGGGCAGTCTGAGTCATGGTTCCTCCACGGTCGGCTGCCTGGCATCTGAACGTGGTTCAGCATCGGACCACGGCAGCGATTGGTAATTCAGGTCAAGCTTACGCCTGCTGGCGGACGCTAAACGGCCGCCGCAATGGCGTCACCGATGGCGCTGGTGCTGCGCACTTCGCCGTTGCGGTTTTCGACGTCGGCCACCACCGCGGACTCGATCCGCCGGGCCGCGGCGGCGTAGCCCAGATGCTCCAGCAGGAGGGCCGCGGACAGGATTGCCGCGGTGGGGTCGGCCTTCTGCTGGCCGGCAATGTCCGGTGCGGAGCCGTGGACGGGTTCGAACATGGACGGCGTTGTGCGGTCCATGTTGATGTTGCCCGAAGCTGCGAGGCCGATGCCGCCGGTCACCGCCGCCGCAAGGTCGGTGATGATGTCGCCGAAGAGGTTGTCGGTGACGATCACGTCGAAGCGGGAGGGGTCGGTGACCATGAAGATGGTCGCGGCATCGATGTGCAGGTAGTCATGGGTGACCTCGGGGAATTCCTTGGCCACGGCCTCGACGGTGCGCTTCCACAGGTGGCCGGCGAAGACCAGCACGTTGTGCTTGTGGACCAGGGTCAGCTTCTTGCGAGGGCGCTCGTTGGCCCTCCGGAACGCATCGCGGACCACGCGCTCCACACCGTGGGCCGTATTCAGGGAGACCTCGGTGGCCACTTCGTGCGGCGTGCCGCCGCGCAGGGTGCCGCCGTTGCCAACGTAAGGACCCTCGGTGCCTTCACGGACGACGATGAAATCGATGTTGCCCGGCTCAGCCAACGGGCTGCCCACCGTGCCGTAAAGACGGGACGGGCGCAGGTTGACGTAGTGGTCAAGGCTGAAGCGCAGCTTGAGGAGCAGTTCGCGTTCGATCAGCCCGGACGGGATGCGGGTGTCCCCTGGCGCGGCGCCGATGGCGCCGAAGAGAATGGCGTCGCGCGTCTTCAGGTCCTCGAGGACGGCTTCCGGAAGCGTCTCGCCGCTCTCAAGCCAGTGCTGGGCACCGAGCTTGTAGTGGGTCTGGTCGAGGCTGACGCCCTCGGCCGCGACGACCTTTTCGAGAACCTTCAGGGCTTCGGCGATGACCTCCGGGCCAATGCCGTCGCCCGGAATGACAGCGAGGTTGATGGTAGATGCGCTCATATTTTCAGGGTAGCCAAGCTATCCACATTCTGGTCAAGCTGTCTCAGTATTCGAACACCCGAACCTGACGCTCTCTCACTTCCCGTCGCCCCAACGCCAACGCTCTCTCACTTTCCCAAAGGGAGTGAGAGAGCGTTTGGGGAAAGACGGCAGGAAGTGAGAGAGCGTCCTAGGCGTCCGCGGGCTCCTCGTACTTCGGGAACACCGGCGCGGGGGCGGGCAGGTCGGTGCCCGCGGCGATCGGAGTGGAGATCGCCGGGAACTCCCGCGCCTCTCCTTCCGGCTGGCCGAGGTAGCCAAGCAGTGCGGCCGTGGCCGCGGGCATGACCGGCTGGGCGAGGATCGAGACGATGCGCAGCACCTCGAGTGTCACGTACAGCACCGTCTGCATGCGTTCGACGTCGGTCTTCCGCAGCACCCAGGGTGCCTGCTCGGCGAAGTAGGCGTTGGTGTCCCCCAGAACCGTCCATATCGCCTCGAGGGCGCGGCTGAACTCCTGCTTTTCGAAGGCCGCACGTGCCTGCTCCAGAAGCGCGTTGGCCTGGCCCAGGATGGCGGCGTCCGCCTCCGTGAACGCACCGGGCACAGGTACACGGCCCTCGCAGTTCTTGGCCACCATGGACAGTGAGCGCTGGGCGAGGTTTCCAAAGTTGTTTGCCAGGTCGGAGTTCATCCGGCCGACGATGGCCTCGTGGTTGTAGCTGCCGTCCGCGCCGAATGGGACTTCGCGGAGGAAGAAGAAGCGGACCTGGTCCAGGCCGTACTGGGCAACAAAATCAGCCGGGGCAACGACGTTGCCCAGCGACTTGGACATCTTGACGCCGTTGTTGTGCAGGAACCCGTGGATCATGACCCGCTTGGGCAGCTCGAGACCGGCGCTCATGAGGAAGGCCGGCCAGTAGATGGCGTGGAACCGCGAGATGTCCTTGCCGATGACGTGGACGTCGGCGGGCCAGTACCTCTTGAACGACTCCGATTCGACGTCCGGGTAGCCTGCGCCCGTGAGGTAGTTGGTCAGCGCGTCGACCCACACATACATGACGTGCTTTTCGTCGCCGGGCACGGGCACGCCCCAGTCGAAGGTGGTGCGGCTGATGGACAGGTCCTCGAGGCCGCGCTTCACAAAGCTGATGACCTCGTTGAAGCGGGACTGCGGTGCACCGAACTCGGGCTGGGCCTCGTACAGGGCGAGCAGCTTGTCCTGGTAGGCGGACAGCCTGAAGAAGTAGCTTTCCTCGGCGGTCCAGGTCACCGGGGTGTCGGTCTCCTTGGTGTACCGGGCGCCGTCCTCCTTGACCACGGTGTCGTCCTCACCGTAGTAGGCCTCGTCCCGCACGGAGTACCAGCCCTCGTACTTGGACAGGTAGATGTCCCCGTTGGCTTCCATCTTCTTCCAGATGGCCTGCGAGGCGGTGTAGTGGTCCGCGTCAGTGGTGCGGATGAACCGGTCGTAAGTGATGCCGAGGGCTGCGTGGGCGGCCTTGTAGATCTCCGCGTTCCGGTCCACCAGTTCCTTGGGCGAGACCCCTTCCTTCTCCGCGGCCTGCGCAATCTTCAGCCCGTGCTCATCAGTTCCGGTGAGGAACTTCACGTCGTACCCGTCAAGCCGCTTGAACCGGGCCATCGCATCGGTGGCGATGTACTCGTAGGCGTGGCCGATGTGCGGCACGCCGTTCGGGTAGGTGATGGCCGTAGTGATGTAGAAGGGGCTGTTGTCTGAGGAAGTCACGGGCGGAACGTTACCTTTACGCGGAGGGATGGAGCTAGATCAGTTCGGTCAGCGTATCGCTCAGCCGGACCAGCTCGTGGTCATGTGACGCCACGAGGACTGCAATGCCGTCGGACGTGGTGTCCTTCAGGATGCTGATGATGCGGTTGGCGGAGGCGCGGTCCAGGCTCGCCGTGGGCTCGTCCACCACCAGGACTCGGGTGCCCAGAATCAGCGCCCGGGCGATCGCGACGCGCTGGCGTTCACCGCCGGAGAGCTGCTCGGGGCGGTGCCGCATGCGGCGGCCCAGGCCCACGAGGTCCAACAAGTCCTTGGCCATCTCTCTCCGCTGCTCCACTTCGCCGTCCGGAACCGCCGGGAGGAGGACGTTTTCGAGCGCGCTCATGCCGTCGATCAGGGCGCCGCCCTGGTCAACGTAGCCGATCAGGGCGCGGCGGCGGTCGGCGATCTCGTCGTCGCTCATGGTTTCGAGCGAATCGCCCTCCCACATCACCCGGCCCGACGTCGGCAGGGTCAGGCCCGCTCCGACCGTCAGGATGCTGGTCTTGCCCGAGCCGCTTCGGCCCGCCACGCAGTGCATCTCACCGGCGTTCAGGGTGAGGTCAAAGCCTTCAACGACGCTGACGGCGTCGGCCCCGTTTTTGCCTCCGCCGTAGCGGATGGTGATGTTGCTCAGCTCCAGCGGGGTGGCGTGGTCGGCTTCCTTGACAATGGTGTTGGCCCGGGTCTGGACCGGGCGTTCGCCCTCTTTGTTCCCGCGCACGCGGCGAAGGTTCAGGTCGTTAGTCATTTGACCACTTTCGTTGCAATCGGAATCCAGCAGAGAACAGCCACGAGTCCGGCCACTGCGGCCCACCACGCGGCGTAGGGGGCAAGAACAAGGCCGATGCCCAGGGCGCCGAGGATGCCCAGCGGGACGGCAACCGCACCCACCAGTGCGTTCTCGAAGAAGCGGACCTGGCCCAGCATGTCCGGGTTCCAGCCCATCGCCTGCAGGGTGCCGAGGTACCGGCGCTTGGCCTTCAGCTCGAAGCGCCCGGTGACCAGCGTGAGCAGGAGCCCCACGGCTACACCGGACAGCCCAAGGACGATGCTCGGCAGGGCCACGCTGGCGGCGGCCAGGCCGCTGAGCGCGCTGGCGCCGGCGGCACGCGGGATGTCGATCAGCAGCGCAATCAGGCCGCCCACCGCCGAGCCGAACACGCCTACGGCGACAGCCAGCGAAATGGCGTTGAAGCGGTGGGTGCTCAGTTGCCGGTTGGCGAAGGTCAGCGGCGAGTCGACGGCGATGAGCTTTTCGTCGTGCTGCGGTTCCTGGTTGACTTCGTCGCGGTGGCGCAGTTGCTGGGCGGCGAAGAAGGCCGCGCCGAGGTACAGGGCCAGCACCGAGGCCGAGACGATGGCGGTGGCGATGTTCCAGCTTAGGAGGCTGAGCACGATGCCGGCCACGGCCAGCAGTCCGGCGCCGACGGCAAACTCCTCCAGCACCCAGGAGCGGATGCGGCGCTGGGTCCAGCCCATCGCGCGGAGCGTGCCGGCTTCGCTGCGGCGCAGCCGAACGTAGCTGACCGTCGAGGCGCCGGTCAGCAGCGCGGCGCCGCAGAGCGTGAGGAACAGCAGGGTGAGGTTCGTCGCCGTTAGCGAGCCGGCCACGGCGTCAGCCGCGTTCTGCCTGACCCACGACTGCTGGACGGTTCCAAGGGCTGACTCCTTGCCGGCGTCGTCCTTGGAGTAGCCGGGAACGAAGATGTTGGCGTCCTCACGGGCAGAACCGGCCACAACGGTGGCTTCCAGGCCCATGTCCCGGATTTCGGTGGCGAGCTTCTCCACCTCGGGCTGTGCCTGCTTCCAGCTGCCGGCGGCGCCGGCGCGCACGCGCACGGCGTCGATGACGGAGGCGTTCTTCTCGTAGCCGCGGGCGGCAGCCAGACCGTAGTAGTCGGTGATGGCGCCGGCCGACTGGCTGACGAGCCCGGTGGCGCTCAGTGAGGGCTTGAGCGTGGTGCCTGGGACGTCCTTGCCCTGTGCGTCCTTGGTCAGCGTCATCGGCGTGGGATCGTAGCCGCCGAGGGGAAGCCGGTTGATGTCCCCGGCCGCTTCCTGGACGGCGGCGGGATCGAACGTGCCGTAGACCATGGCGAGCGGGGTGGCCAGTTTCTTGCCCGTTTGGAGGTTCTCCCGGTAGGAGCGCTCATCCACCGGGTTGCGCTGGGTCTGGTCCACGGCCTCGCCGGTGGCGCTCTTCTCCGGAAGGCGGTTCACGGTGACCCACTCGCCCGCGGTGGCGGTCTTGTCCTCGGCGCCGTTGCCCGCGGTGGAGCCGTCCGCGTATTTGGGGGCGGAGGCGAAGTTGGTGCTCCAGGTTGGCGGGCTGTAGAGACCGCGGCTGAAGTTCGCCGAGTTGCCCAGCAGCTTGGAATAGTCCGTGGACCCGGGCCAGGACAGCGCGAACGGCGACTTGGAGACGAAGGGCAGGTAGTCCTTGTCCAGGGAGCGTTCGGCCGTGCCGACTTCCTTGACCACGTTTCCGGAGTCGTCGATCTCCTCGATCTTCACGGAATACTTCAGGTCAACCGAAGTGCCGGAACGGACGATCAGCGGGATGGCCTGGGAGTCCTCGGTCAGCTGCCCGTTGCGCTTGGCCTGCTGGTACTGGGTCATGATGGGGGCCCAGTACTTGAGCTTTACGCCGAGGAAGTCCGGGCCTTCGTCGAGTTCCTTCATGCCGATGCCCGTGGTGAAGAGGCTCTCGAGGTGCTGGCCAACCGCTTCGGCACTCCTGGCGTCGGCCGGCGGTGCCTTTTCCAGGGGCGCCAGGAAGTCACCGGCGGTGCCCAGCAGGGCACGCTCGGAGACGGGGTCGACGGCGACCACGGACTCCGTGACTTCCGGAGCCATGGGCAGCGCAACACTGAGGTTGAAGAGGTTGTGCTCGGACCCGCCCGCCGGGGCCGGGAACTTGATCCCGGTCTCGCCGTCCGGACCGGCGATCTGGATGCTGTTGCCGCCCTCCACCTGCTGCTCCACGAGCTTGCCCTTGCCGAGTGTGCCCTCGGCGGTGGACTTGAACAGCGTGTGCTGGGATGATCCGTCGGAGCTCGTGGCGCTGGCCGTCAGGCGGTACTTCTTGGGGGTATCGCTCAGCACGGACTGTGCGGCGGGCCACTTGTTGGGATCCGTACCACCGGGCTGCCCGGCGGTGGCGGTTCCAACGAGGCCCGCGTTGAAGCCCAGGTAGTCCATGGCCTCCAGGCGCGGGGTCTCGAGGTTCTGCGTCACACGCGAGACCAGGCTGATGGGCGCGGCAACAGAGGTGCCGGACAGGTCCCGGATCTTCTGCAGCTGGTCGAAGCTGATGCCGCCCTGCCCGGTGGCAATCTCGGGCTGCATGAGCGTGCCGTCCGAGCCTGCCTTGGCCTGGACCAGGATGTCGTAGAGCCCGCGCGAGTTCTGGTCCACGGTCCGGTTCAGCGCAGCCTGCGACTGGGTCTGGACGAGGACTGACAGGCACATGGCGAAGATCAGAATGGCAGCGGTCAGCAGCAGCACTTTGCTTCTGATGAACCTCTGGACGGCGTTCATGGGGCTCCCTGAAACCTGGATTGCGTGCGCACGCCACGATGACCGCAGAATGTGGGGTTCCCTTGCGGGCGTGCAAAAAATATTGGCCGGTCTGCCGGCTGGATCCTTAAATTCGAACCTAGCCATTGTACGCAGACCGGCCAATCATACTTGGCCGGGGTGACCTCCAGGGGACAAGGAGTTCACCCCGCGTTGGGTACCTGGCCGTTGCCGGCCAGTGCTCGTCGGACTAGTCCTCGAGGTCCACTTCGCGCACCATCTCGGCACCGATGCCGGCCTTGATGGCATCCAGCACCTGCTGCGGGACGGAGCTGTCAATGGTCAGCAGCGCCAAGACCTGGCCGCCTTCCGCGTTCCGTGCCACCTGCATGCCGCCGATGTTGATGTTGTTCATGCCCAGGATGTGGCCGATGGTGCCGATGACGCCTGGACGGTCCGCGTAGGAAACCACCACGAGGTGTTCGCTGATGGGAATTTCAACGTCGTAGCCGTTCACGCCGACGAGCTTCTGCACCTGCTTGGGCCCGGTCAGGGTGCCGGCCACGGAGATCTGCGCACCGTCGCTCAGGGCGCCGCGCAGTGTCAGCACGTTGCGGTAGTCCTCGGCCTCGGGCGTGGTGATGAGGCGGACGTTAATGCCGCGCTGCTCCGCGATCACGGGGGCGTTGACGTAGGACACCTGCTCGGTGACGACGTCCGCGAAGACGCCCTTGAGGGCGGCGAGTTCCAGGACCTTGACGTCAAGCGCGGCGATTTCGCCGGCAACCTCGACGTCGATCTGGGTCACGGAGGCGTGGGTCAGCGCCGTGAAGATGCGGCCCAGCTTCTCGATCAGCGGGATGCCCGGGCGGACGTCGGGGGCGATCAGGCCGCCGGCGACGTTCACGGCGTCCGGGACCAGTTCCCCGGCGAGGGCGAGGCGGACAGACTTCGCGACGGAGACGCCGGCCTTTTCCTGTGCCTCGTCCGTTGACGCGCCCAGGTGCGGGGTCACCACAACGTTGTCCAGCTTGAAGAACGGCAGGTCGGTGCTCGGCTCCTGAACGAAGACGTCCACGGCGGCTCCGGCGATCTGACGGTCCTGGAGCGCGGTGTAGAGGGCTTCCTCGTCCACGAGGCCGCCGCGGGCAACATTCACCACGTAGGCCGTGCTCTTCATTTTCTTGAAGGCGTCCGCGCCGAGCATGCCGACCGTTTCCGGCGTCTTGGGCATGTGGATGGTGATGAAGTCAGACTGCGCGAGCAGCTCGTCGAGCGTGACGAGCTTCACGCCAAGCTGGGCGGCGCGGGCGGAGGTGATGTAGGGGTCGAACGCGAGGATCTCGGTGTCGAAGCCCTGCAGGCGGGCGGCGACCAGGGCGCCGATGCGGCCCAGGCCGATGATGCCGATCTTCTTCTCGAAGAGTTCGATGCCGGTGTACTTGGAGCGCTTCCACTCACCGTCCTTCAGGGCGGCGCTGGCCTGCGGGATGTGGCGGGCCAGGCTGAGGATGTGGCCCACGGTGAGTTCCGCGGCGGAAACGATGTTCGACGTCGGGGCGTTGACCACCATGACACCGGCCTGGGTGGCGGCCTTGATGTCGACGTTGTCCAGGCCGACGCCGGCACGGGCGATGACCTTCAGGTTCTTCGCGGCGGCGATGGCCTCTGCGTCCACCTTGGTGGCGGAGCGGACCAGGATGGCGTCAACGTCCTCGATGGCAGAGAGCAGCTGGGAACGATCTGCGCCGTCGGTCTGGCGGATTTCAAAGTCCGGGCCAAGGGCCTCGATGGTGGCGGGCGAGAGTTCTTCGGCGAGCAGTACTACGGGTTTTGACACAGCTGATCCTCTGCGTTGAAGTCCTGGGGGTACATAAAGTCTAGGCGTACGGAAAGGCCGGGCTCACATTGTTAAGTGTGAACCCGGCCTCACTGTCGTGCTTTGAAGGGCTCAGCCTTAGCGGGCTGCAGAGCCTTCTACGTAGTCCTCGTCCTGCTGCTGCCAGGAGAACAGGGAGCGCAGTTCGCGGCCGACGCCCTCGATCGGGTGCTGCTCTGCCTTGGCACGCAGCTCCTTGAACTCGACGCCGCCGTTGTCCTGGTCGTCAATGAATCGCTTGGCGAAGGCGCCGTTCTGGATGTCGGCAAGGACAGCCTTCATGTTTTCCTTCACCTCGGGGGTGATGACGCGCGGGCCGGAAACGTAGTCGCCGTACTCAGCGGTGTCGGAAACGCTCCAGCGCTGCTTGGCAATGCCGCCTTCCCACATGAGGTCAACGATGAGCTTGAGCTCGTGCAGGACCTCGAAGTAGGCAATCTGCGGCTGGTAGCCAGCCTCGGTCAGGGTTTCGAAGCCGTACTGGACCAGCTGGGACACGCCGCCGCACAGGACGGACTGTTCGCCGAAGAGGTCGGTTTCAGTCTCTTCGGTGAAGGTGGTCTTGATGACGCCGGCGCGGGTGCCGCCAATGGCCTTGGCGTAGGACTTGGCCAGGTCCCAGGCGGAACCGGAGGCGTCCTGTTCAACGGCGATGATGTCGGGGATGCCGCGGCCGGCTTCGAACTCGCGGCGCACCGTGTGGCCGGGAGCCTTCGGGGCGACCAGGATGACGTCAACGCCTTCCGGGGCCTCGATGTAGCCGAAGCGGATGTTGAAGCCGTGAGCGAAGGCCAGGGCCTTGCCGGCGGTCAGCTTGTCCTTGATGGAGTCGGTGTAGATCGCGCGCTGGTGCTGGTCCGGCGCCAGGATCATGATGACGTCGGCCCACTCAGCGGCGTCGGCAACGTTCTTGACCGTGAAGCCGGCGTCCTCTGCCTTGGCGATCGACTTCGAGCCTTCCTTAAGCGCGATGACAACCTCGACGCCGGAATCGCGCAGGTTCTGCGCGTGGGCGTGGCCCTGGGAACCGTAGCCGACAATGGCTACCTTGCGGCCCTGGATGATCGACAGGTCTGCGTCGTCGTCGTAAAACATTTCAGTCACTTGCGTAACTCCTCTTGAGTGGATTTCTTGGAGATGTATGTCTGTAGTGCCGCGTTTGCGGGCGAAACGCACCGCCTGGGCTGCCCTAGGCTGTGCTTACGCGGAGCGTAGGGCCCGATCACTCATGGAGCGGGATCCCCGTCCAACGGCCAAGGTGCCGGACTGCACAATTTCGCGGATACCGAAGGGCTCCAGCACTGAGAGCAGTGCCGTGAGCTTTTCGGGATGGCCAGTTGCTTCAATGACCACCGAGTCTGTGGAGACGTCGACCACTGAAGCACGGAACAGGTCTGCAGCCTGGGTCACCTGCAGACGAGTTGCGGCATCCGCACGTACCTTGACCAGGATGTGGTCGCGCTGTACGGAAGATTCGGAAGTCAGTTCAACAATCTTGATCACGTTGACCAGCTTGTTCAACTGCTTGGTGACCTGTTCGATCAGGTCACCGTCGGCGTCGACGACGACCGTCATCCGGGAGATGCCCGGAACCTCGGTCGGGCCGACGGCCAGGGAATTGATGTTGAAGGCGCGGCGGGCGAACAGGCTGGCCACGCGGGTCAGCACACCGGGCTTGTCTTCGACCAGAACGGACAGTGTGTGGCGGCTCATGATCAGTCCTCCTCTTCCCATTCCGGGGTCATGTTGCGGGCAACCTGGATCTGGTCATTGCTGACCCCGGCGGGCACCATCGGCCACACCATGGAGTCGGGGCTGACCACGAAGTCGATGACCACGGGGCGGTCATTGATTTCCAGCGCCTTCTGGATTGTTGCGTCGATGTCTTCGTCCCGCTCGCACCGGAAGGACGCGCAGCCGTAGGCCTCGCCGAGTTTGACGAAGTCCGGGATCCGGATTGTCTGGTGGCCGGTGTTCAGGTCGGTGTTGGAGTAGCGGCCCTCGTAGAAGAGGGTCTGCCACTGGCGCACCATGCCCAGCGAGGAGTTGTTGATGACGGCAACCTTGATGGGGATGTTGTTGATGGCGCAGGTGGCCAGTTCCTGGTTGGTCATCTGGAAGCAGCCGTCGCCGTCGATCGCCCAGACCACGCGGTCCGGCTCCCCCACCTTGGCGCCCATGGCCGCCGGAACGGCGTAGCCCATGGTGCCGGCGCCGCCGGAGTTCAGCCAGGCGTGCGGCCGCTCGTACTTGATGAACTGCGCCGCCCACATCTGGTGCTGGCCCACGCCGGCAACGTAGATGCCTTCGGGACCGGTCAGGGCGCCGATGCGCTCGATGACGCGCTGCGGTGCGCTGAGACCGTCTTCGGGCTCGGTCCAGCCCAGCGGGTAGGTTTCCTTCAGGTTGTTCAGGAACGCCCACCAGCTGTCCAGGTCGGGCTTTCCGGCGACCCCGAACTGCGTCTTCAGGGCCTCGGTCAGTTCGGGGATGATCTCCTTGACGGACCCCACGATCGGAACGTCCGCCGTGCGGTTCTTGGAAATCTCGGCCGGGTCGATGTCTGCGTGGATCACCTTCGCGTTGGGCGCGAACGTCTTCAGGACGCCGGTGACACGGTCATCAAAACGTGCCCCCAGCGTAATAAGCAGGTCAGACTGCTGCAGGGCGGTCACGGCGGAGACCGTGCCGTGCATGCCCGGCATGCCGACGTGCTGCGGGTGTGAGTCCGGGAACGCACCGCGGGCCATCAGGGTGGTTACCACGGGGGCGCCGGTGATTTCGGCGAGTTCACGCAGTTCTGCCGAAGCATGCGCCTTCACCACGCCGCCGCCAACGTACAGCACGGGTTTGCTGGCCGCGGCGATCAGCTTCGCTGCTTCGCGAACCTGCTTGTTGTGGCCGCGGACCACCGGCCGGTAACCGGGAAGGTCGATCTTGGGCGGCCAGGAGAAAGTCATCTGGCCCTGCTGGGCGTCCTTGGCAATATCAACGAGGACCGGTCCCGGGCGCCCGGTCGAGGCCAGGTGGAAAGCCTCAGCCATGACGTGGGGGATGTCGTTGGGGTCCGTCACCAGGAACGAGTGCTTGGTGATGGGCATGGTGATGCCCACGATGTCGGCTTCCTGAAAGGCATCGGTGCCAATCACTCCGCTGGAAACCTGGCCGGTGATGGCCACGAGCGGAACGGAATCCATGTGCGCATCCATGATGGCGGTAACGAGGTTGGTGGCACCCGGGCCCGAGGTGGCGATGCAGACGCCCACCCGCCCGGTGACCATGGCGTAGCCTTGCGCGGCGTGGCCGGCTCCCTGTTCGTGACGGACCAGAACGTGGTTCATTTTGGAGGCCATCAAGGGGTCGTAGGTGGGCAGTATCGCGCCACCGGGCAAACCGAAAATGTCGTCGACGCCGAGTTCTTCGAGCGAGCGGACGATTGCTTCTGAGCCGGTCATCACCGTCGGGGGTACGACGTTGTTCGGCCCAAGGACAGGAGAGGCGGCTGCAGCAGTGTCGACCCCGGTGTCTGCCGGCTTGTCGACGCGTTCCGGAGCCTTGGCGGCTCCAGCGGACTTTGAAGCCATCAGCGAGGGGCTGATGGGCGATCCTTTGCTCATCGAACTCTTCCTTAGTGGATCTTGAATTGGTGTGGTGCTTTGGAAAATGAACGTTCCGTCCCGCCCGGAAAATAAAAAAACCCCTCAGCCTGGTGGCTATTCGAGGGGTTGCGCGTGACGGTTCGTTACCAGTCGGGCTATGGAGCCACGCGCTTGGTAAGTACGACAGAGCCCACAGTGGCGCCGACGGTAACGGATGCGATCATGCGTTCAGTTTTCCCTCATGTGAGATACGTGTCAACGACGCGGCACGCGATCTCACCATTTGGACATCATTGTCCAGTTTTTGATCCTTCCCTAAGGGATCGGACTGCAGCCGCCCGCTTAGGGCGGCAGGGCGGAAGGCTCCTGCCCCGAGCGAGCGGCGCTGACGCCGTTCACTCGGGGCCCCTCGGAGCTTCCTTGTTAAGCCCTGCCGCCTGAGCGGTAGAGCTTAGGGCGTTTATTACCCGCAGTAGGCGCCGGTGGAGGCGCTGTGCACCAGCTTGGCGTACTTGGCCAGTACGCCCTTGGTGAACTTGGCCGGCAACGGCTCCCAGCCGATCTTGCGGGACTCGAGTTCCGCCTCGTCCACGAGCAGGTCGAAACTGCGGGCAGCGATGTCCACACGGATCCGGTCGCCGTCCTGGACGAAGGCGATGGGGCCGCCGTCGACCGCTTCCGGCGCTACGTGGCCGATGCAGAGTCCGGTGGTGCCGCCCGAGAAGCGGCCGTCAGTGAGAAGCAGGACATCCTTGCCGAGTCCGGCACCCTTGATGGCGCCGGTGATGGCCAGCATCTCACGCATACCGGGGCCGCCCTTGGGGCCTTCGTACCGGATGACCACAACGTCACCCTTATGAATGGCGCCGTTGTCCAGCGCATCCAGGGCGCCCTGCTCGCGTTCGAACACACGGGCGGTGCCCTCGAAGACGTCGGCGTCGAAGCCGGCGCTCTTCACCACGGCCCCCTCGGGCGCCATCGAGCCGTGCAGGATGGTGATGCCGCCGGTCTTGTGGATCGGGTTGTCCATGGCGCGGAGGATCTTGCCGTCCAGGTCCGGCGGGTTGATCGCGGCCAGGTTCTCGGCCACGGTCTTGCCGGTGACGGTGAGACAGTCGCCGTGCAGCAGCCCGGCGTCGAGCAGTGCGCGCATGATGACCGGAACGCCGCCGATCTTGTCGACGTCGGTCATGACGTAACGGCCGAAGGGCTTCAGGTCGCCCAGGTGCGGGATCTTGTCGCCGATGCGGTTGAAGTCGTCCAGGCTCAGTTCGACCTCTGCCTCGCGGGCGATTGCCAGCAGGTGGAGGACGGCGTTGGTGGATCCGCCGAAGGCCATGGTGACGGCGATGGCGTTCTCGAAGGCCTTCTTGGTCATGATGTCGCGGGCAGTAATGCCGTGGCGGAGCAGGTTCACCACTGCCTCGCCGGACTTGCGGGCGAATTCATCACGACGGCGGTCTGCCGAGGGCGGAGCCGCGGAGCCGGGAAGTGACATGCCCAGGGCCTCACCGATGCAGGCCATGGTGTTGGCCGTGTACATGCCGCCGCAGGCACCTTCGCCGGGACAGATCGCCTTTTCGATGCGGGTGAGGTCCTCCATGCTCATCTTGCCCGCCGCGCACGCACCGACTGCTTCGAAGGCGTCAATCAGGGTGACTTCCTTTTCGGAGCCGTCCTCCAGCTTGACCCAGCCGGGCATGATGGAGCCGGCATACAGGAAGACGCTGGCGAGGTCCAGGCGCGCGGCAGCCATGAGCATGCCCGGGAGGGACTTGTCACAGCCGGCCAGCAGCACGGAGCCGTCGATGCGCTCTGCCTGCATGACGGTTTCCACGGAATCGGCGATGACTTCGCGGGAGACCAGGGAGAAGTGCATTCCCTCGTGGCCCATGGAGATGCCGTCGGAAACGGAGATGGTGCCGAACTGCATCGGGAACCCGCCGCCGGCGTGGACTCCCTCCTTGGCGCCCTGGGCCAGCCGGTTCAGGGACAGATTGCAGGGAGTGATTTCGTTCCAGGAACTCGCGACGCCGATCTGCGGCTTGGCGAAGTCGTCATCGCCCATGCCGACGGCCCGGAACATTCCACGTGCCGGAGCTGCGTGAATGCCGTCGGTGACGACCCGGCTCCGGGGCTTGATGTCAGGCTTGTTATCGGTCGCGTTCAGGGTGTCCTCACTCATGGGTCAAAGTCTATGACTCCGGAAAGGCTGCCAACGACCGGAAGCGCCCCCTGCGGCCCATTTTTCTGGAAATTCCGATCAAATAGTGGACTTGAGTCTCACATTCTGGAATCCACGCCCGTTTCGCCTACCAATTGGGCCCGGCGCGCCGCTGCGCCAAACCCGCTCCCCCGTTGGCATTGACAAACCTAGACAGCCCTATTGACAGCGACGTACCGTCAAGCAACGGCAACCTCGCGTGATGGATGGAAGGCTTTGCTATGGAGTGGATTATCTGGGTCATTGTCATCGTTTTGATCATCGCCATTGTCTGGTGGCTGCTGAACCGGAACTCGCGGGGAACGGCAGCGGACACGGCCCGGGGTGAACAGGTGGCCTCCCCCGCCGAAACCGCTCCCGTTACTTCTGCCCGGACGGAAGAGCCGCCGTCGGCCGCCGCTGCCACTGCTGCTGCTGCGCCTACAGCGAGCAGCACGCGCACCGTGCCGGAAACCGGCCGGCTGGCCGAACCCGAGGCAGGGCCGGCAGCCGCGGAAGCCGCGCCGCTGGCGGGGCAGCCCTCCGCCGCAGCCGCTCGCCCCGACCCCGAGGACCTGGAACCGGACATCGAATCCTGGGAGGCCGCCGCGGCCCGCCCCTCGGCGTCGTCCGCCGGAGGAGATGTTGACGACTGGGATGACGACGGGGACAAGGCCGAATGGGACGCCCAGTGGTCTGATGCAGGCAGTTCGGAGGCTGGCACATCGGAGGCTGGCACATCCGGATCCGCCGGCACGGCTGCGGGAGCCTTCGGAGCCACTGCCGCCGGGACCGCGCCAACTGCTGCGCAACCGGCCGCGCCTACGCACCACGCCGAGTACACCGGCCCGCATGCGCCCACCCTCCCGGGCGCGGAATCTGCCGCGGCCGAGGCCATAGACGCTGAGGCTGAAACCCAGCAGAGGATCCAGTCCTCAGCGGCCACGGAAGCCGGCGCCAGCCATGAAGTCCGGCCCCATCAGCCGGAACCCCAGCCTCATCACCTGGAACAGGGCTTCGGCGCGGAACGCGGATTCGGCGAGCAGCCCATACCCCACAAACAGGCATCCGGAGAGGGCTCGGCAACTGCGGCGGAGCAGCCATACGGCGAGGGTTCGGCCTCGGCGGCAACAGACGGCAGCGCCCCGGAGGGATACGCCGTCAAGGGCGACGTCAATGCCATGACCTACTACGAGGAAGACAGCGCCGGCTACGAAGACGCCAGGGCGGAAGTTTGGTTCCTTTCCCCGGCGCACGCCGAGGCCGCCGGGTTCCGGGCGCCGCGCCGGTCCCGGCGCTAGTGCCTCGCTGCGGCGGCAGCCAGCGGACGGAGGACGCGCATGACACCCAACCGCCACCCCGGAAAGCCCGCCGCGGCTGCCGTCACCCTGCCCGTCACGGCGGCCGCCCTGGCATTATCCGCCTTGACGTTGTCGCTGTCCGGCTGCACCGGCGAGGGCGGCAGGCCTGCCCCGGGCGGCACTGGCTCCCCCGCCATAGGTGCAACTGCGACCGGCTCATCAGGGACCGGCATCCAGGGCACCAGCACCTCTGCACCAGGCCGTCCGGCCGCTTCCAGTCCGGTCCCTGCGTCGCCGCGGGCACCCGAAGTCCGGAGCAGGGTCGAAGGACTGCAGATCCCCTGGGCCACGGTGTTCCTGCCGAACGGCACGGCGGTCATTTCCGAACGCGATTCCGCCCAGCTCAAATCCGTAAGGGACGGCAGGGTGGGCACCATCGGGGCCGTCCCCGGCGTCGTTCCGGGCGGTGAGGGCGGCCTGCTCGGGCTGGCACTGTCGCCGGGGTTCGCCGCGGACCACTATCTCTACGCCTACTTCACTGCGGCCGATGACAACAGGATCGCGCGCATGCGCCTCGAAGGTACGGGAGCCGGGGCAGGCGCCGGCGGGGAGCTCCGGCTGGGTGAGCCGGAGGTGATCTTCTCCGGCATCTCCAAGGCCTCCACACACAACGGGGGCAGGATCCGCTTCGGCCCGGACGGGTTCCTCTACGTGGGCACGGGCGACTCCCAGCGCCGGGAGCAACCGCAGGACCGGAACGCCCTGGGCGGCAAGATCCTGCGGCTGACAAAGGACGGCGCCCCTGCGCCCGGCAATCCCTTCCCGAACAATCCCGTCTACAGCCTTGGCCATCGGAACGTGCAGGGCCTGGCGTGGGACGGCCAGGGCCGGCTCTGGGCCAGCGAGTTCGGCCCCGACGTCAATGACGAACTCAATCTGATCCAGCCCGGCGGAAACTATGGCTGGCCGGAGGTCACGGGAGCGCCCCACCGCGACGGCTTCATCGATGCCAAGGTTGTGTGGCCGTCCACGGCGGACTCCTCGCCGAGCGGACTCGAAATTGTTGGCAGCACGGCGTACCTCGGCGCGCTGCGGGGCCAGCGCATCTGGGCTGTCCCGCTGGACGGAGAAAACGCAGGCACTCCTGTGGGCTACTTCACACGGCAGTTTGGGCGGATCCGGAACGTTTCGCTGGCCCCAAACGGGGATCTGTGGGCCCTCAGCAACAACCAAAACCCTGATTTCGCGCTGATTTTGAGGTTTCCGCGGTAGTGCCAGGAGCTCCTGCGCACCTCGATTTCACACTGGCCCAAACTTCGTGTAGAGTTTCATGTCGTTGCGGAGGTCAACGAGGGAAACAAAAGCCCACGGATGAACGAAACAACAGATGCACCTCTAGCTCAATTGGCAGAGCAATTGACTCTTAATCAATGGGTTCCGGGTTCAAGTCCCGGGGGGTGCACCACCGAAGCCCCGCCTTCAAGGCCACAAGCCTGAAGGCGGGGCTTTGTCGTTCCCGGAATATTGCTGTGCGCCGCAGCGTCCGCTGGTCGCAGCCGCCACTGGGCACAGAATGCCCAGCTTAAACCGAAAGCCATCCCGCAGGAGGCGTTACGGCCTTCAGGGTCCACCGGCGCCCGGCGCACTGCCCGAGGACCCCCTGACCTGCAGCTCGCTGCTGACCAGGTGCTTGCGGCCCGGCAAGTCAGGATTGCCCAGCCGCTCCAGGATGTACCTGCCGGCCTGGACCCCTACCGCAAGATTGCCGTTGTCCACCGAGGTCAGCGACAGGTGGCGGATCCGCGCCAGATACGTGTTGTCGTAGCCGACCAGGGAAATGTCACCCGGAACCGTCACACCCGCGTCAGCGGCCGCGGACAGCACGCCGATGCAGGCAATGTCGTTGAAAGCGAAGATCGCTGTTGGCGGGGTGCTGGCGGCCAGGAGGGTCCGGGCCGCGCTGTACCCGCTTTCCTCACTCATGCCGCCGGCCACCGTGCGCGGTTCCAGGCCGGCCTCCCGCATCGCCTGCTCGTAACCCGCCCGCCGCAGGCGCCCGATCTCATCAGGGCCCTGGAGATGGGCGATGCGTTTGTGGCCGAGCGCTATGAGATGCTCGGTCGCTTTCCGCGCGCCGGCGGCGTCGTCGTTCACCACCACGTCCACCCCCGGCAACTCGGGGTCCAGGGTCCCCGCCAGCACCACGGGAACGACGGCGGAGGCGGTCCTGATTGCCGCGGACTCGGTGGTGGTTCCCACCACCACCAGGCCATCGATCCGCTGCTCCAGCAGCGCCTCGACGGACGGGCGGCCAATCCTGTGGTCCGTGTAGGAATCGGCGAGGACGGGCGAAACGCCTGCGGCATGCAGGGACGCGGAGAGGCCTTCCAGCAGCTCAATAAACCAGGGGTTCCGGAGATCGTTGAGCAGGACGCCAACGGTCCCCGTGCGCGGCATCGAGAGCCCGCGGGCAAGCTTGTTCGGCCGGTATCCCAACTCGCCCATCGCCTCAAGCACCGCCCGCCGTCGGGCGTCACTGACGTTCCCGGAACCCTGCAAAACCAGCGAGACGAGCGACTTGGACACCCCTGCCCGGTCCGCCACATCGCGGATCGTGGGTTTGGCGGCGGGCAGACCGCGTTGGGTGGGCGATGGGCTCACGGTGCTCCTCCAAGTCATGGCAGCCTGGCGCCGCCAGTCCGGTGCTACCAGCCTAAGCCTTGACGAACCTGGCGATTACCCACCATTATGGACCGGTCCAAGTAAATTCCAAGTCATAAAAAGGATCCTCATGAGCGAACCGCGTGCACGGCGGCTGGTGGCCGGAATGGTTGGAGGCGGCGCAGGAGCAGACATCGGCAAGACGCACCGCCGCGCGATGCGCCTGGATGGCGAATATGACCTTCGGGCAGGCATCTTTGGCCGCGATCGGGTCCGCTCCGAGGCCCTGGCCTCCGAGCTTGGGATCCCGGAAGACAGGCGGTATGCCGGCTACCGCGAGATGGCGGACAGCGAAGCAGGACGCGAAGACGGCATCGATGTGGTGGTCGTTGCCACGCCAAACGACAGCCACTTCGAGATCGCCCGCGCTTTCCTCGAGTCCGGCATCTCCGTGGTGTGCGAGAAGCCCCTGACACGCGACTCGGCAACCGCTGCAGAACTGGTGCGGCTTGCTGCCGACAACGGCGCCATCCTGGCGGTTCCGCACTGCTACTCCGCCTATGCCATGGTCCGCCATGCGGCCCGGATGGTGCGGGACGGCCAGCTGGGAACCATCACGTTCGCCGACGTCGAGCATGCCTCGGGCTGGGCCGCATCTCCCTTGGAACAAGGCGGGCACAAGCAGGCCACCTGGCGGACGGACCCGGACATCGCCGGCTTCCCCAGCGTCGTTGGCGATCTCGGCACGCACGGCTTCCACCTACTTCGCTACATCACCGGGCTTGAGGCCGAGAGGGTGTCCGGACGGCTGAAGACCGTGGTTCCGGGCAGGCGGGTCTTTGACCACGCGACGGTCGAGCTGCAGCTCACCGGCGAAGTTCCTGGCAGGCTGTGGGCCAGCATGGCTGCCGCCGGCCACAACCACGGCCTGCGCATCCGGGTCTTCGGCACGCAGGGAAACCTCGAATGGCAGCATGAGGACCCCCATCACCTGACCGTTCAGGACCTCGACGGGACCACCACGGTGCTGACGGAAGGGCTCAGCACGCTGTCAGAGGACGCCGCCCGCCTCACCAGGGTGGGGCTGGGCCATCCTGAAGGATTCCTCGAGGCCTTCGCCAACTTCTACCTCGACCTGGCCGCGGAACTGCGCGCCCGCCGGGACGGCACCCTGCCGGAGAACCGCGAACTGTCCATCCCCACGGGGCACGACGGCCTTGTGGGCGTCAGGTTCGTCGAGGCTGTCGCAGCCTCAAATGCGCGGGATGCCGCCTGGGTAACGCCGGCGGGTGCCGCGGAGAAGGTGGGGGTCTGACCATGCAGCGCTTCGGACTCCTCGGGGCAGGCTTCATTGGCTCCGTTCACGCCGCCAACCTCGCAGCCCACCCGGACGTTGACTTTCGGCTGGTCTTCGATGTTGACCAGGACCGCGCCAAAACCCTTGCTGTCAAGCACGGGGCCCGCGCTGCCGCGGACCTGGCGGAGGTGTTCGACTCCGCCGCCGTCGACGCGGTGTTCATCGCTTCCTCCACCGACACCCATGCCGCCCACCTGCGCCGCGCCGCCGGGGCCGGTTTGGCGGTGCTCTGCGAAAAACCGATCGATCTGGACCTCGGACAGGCACGCGAAACTGCTGCCTTTGCCGCCCGGCACGCTGTGACGGTCATGGTGGACTTCAACCGCCGCTTTGACCGTGACTACGCCGAGCTCAAACGGATCGTCGGTGCCGGGGAGATCGGAAAGGTGGAGCTCATCCAGCTCACCAGCCGCGGGCCGGCCATGCCGCCGCTCTCCTACATCGCCACGTCTGGCGGCCAGATGCGCGACCAGACCGTTCACTTCTTCGATCTGGTCCGCTGGCTCACAGGAGCAGACCCCGTTGAGGTCTTCGCCACCGGATCAGCGCTGGCAGAACCGCGGCTGGCCGAATACGGCGACGTGGATACGTCAGTGGTATCCCTTCGGCTTCCCGGCGGCGCCCTGGTCCAGATCGACTGCGCCCGCCGCACGGGGTACGGCTATGACGAGCGGATCGAGATCATGGGTTCAGCAGGCATGGCCGAGGCCGGCCGTCACCGCGCCGGCGCGGTGTCCCGGTACTACTCAGGCAAAGTGGTGGACGACGGAATGCACCCCGGCTGGTTTGAGCGGGTCCAGCCGACCTACGCCGCCGCCTTGGGCCACTTTGTTGCCGCACTGGAGAACGGAACAGGAGCCGACGGCGGTTCGGCCGTCACGCCATCACTCGAGGATGGCCTGAAGGCACAGGCCATAGCTGAAGCGGCGACACTGTCCCTGCGCTCAGGCAGGACCGAAACGATCCGGTACTGACGCGGCGGGATCATGGGGCAGTGAGCCCGAACCGGGGACACAGGAGCGGCAGCCCCGTTCTCACGCCGAAGTCCAGGGCATCCCCGCGATGGCCCACACCGCTGCCCACAAAGCTCCGGGTTCTCATCCCGGCGGCTTTGGCATCCTGTGCAGCGACGGTCGCCTGGGGTCCGTACACCAGGTCCCGGGATCCACTCGTAAAGATGGCCAGTTCATCCGGATATCTGCGGGCTTTCATGATGTTGGCGGGCTCTTCCGCAGCGAATGCCGCGTGGTTGCCCTTGAAGATGACGCTCACGGTGTTGGCCTCGGTGCCGTTGAGCGGCTTCAGCTCGCCGGATATATCGAGAATTGAGCCGAACAGATCAGGACCCTTGGCGCCAAAGGACAGTGCGCATTCGCCGCCGTTCGAGTAGCCGCCCACCGCCCATTCGGTACGGCGCCGATCCACGTTCAGGTTCCTGTGGATGTAGTTGACCACGTCTTTGGTGACGTAGGTGTAGACCTTACCGAGGTCCGAGTCGACGCAGGCGGGATTCTGGAAGGGGTTGCCGAGCTGGTCAATGGTCAGCGTGATCGGGGCCAGTCCGTGGTTTTGCCTGGCCAAAGCATCGAGTTCCCGGACCGAGGATTTGTCCTGTTCCGGCCCGCCGGGCTGGCCCATCATCATGATGAGGACCGGGAGTTCCGGCGGGTCGGGGACCAGCGCGGCCGGCGGCAGGTACAGGTGGGCGTCCCGGGCATGGAAGCCGGACGCTGTGGCAGGGATGGTCACAGAACCGCTCCGGCCTGACACCGGCATGCCCGCGGGCGCTTTCCACGTTTTCCATAGCGGCTGCAGCGGTGCCGGCTTCGGGTCCAGCGTCGGCAGCGCCAGATGGCTGGTGGTGTTGAGGCCCAAAAGAGCGCCCAGTGTGGCATCGAGGCCGTAGGCGGCAACGGCCCAGACCCGCGTGTCCGTGTCCAGCGGCAAACCGAAGACGTTGAGCCATCCCTCGCAGATGTAGAGGGTGATTGCCCCGGCTGCAACGCCGCCGGCAGCCGCCAGGCCGGCAATGCGGAACCACTGGCGTCCCCGCCTGACCAGGAGATACAGCACGGTGAGGATGCTTGCTGCATCAAAAGTGTCCAGGAGGGGTCTTTGAAGGATATTGAGGTCCAAGAACTGCATACTGTCTCCTTGTATGCCCCCAAGGGGAGGGTAAGGCCCGATCCTTACAGCTGCCTGAATACTTTCTGGACGCCACCTACGACCCACAGCAAAGGCTCAGATTAGGGGGCTAAGGTGATTCCCGCCCAGCAGAGCAAACAGGAGGATGCTGTTGTCGACGTGGCTGTATTCGATCAGTCTCCTGGAGGGATGGTTCCCCAACACGGTGTGGGTGCTCAGCACCCTGGCGCTTGGATTCCTGCTGCTCCGCAGGCAACGGCGGTGGTGGATTTTTGCGGGCATAACCGTGGGTGTCTCATGGGCAGCCTGCTTCGGACTTGCATGGCTGCTGGTCCACGTGTTCTATGTCTGGCCGGAGGACCTTCCCCCGGAGGTTGTCGGCTGGACCGCGCTGGGTGTCTTCGCCGCGGCGGCCGCCGTCGGCAACATGGTCCGGGGACGCCTCCTGCGCACTCTGGTTGCACCGGTTGCCGCCCTCATGGTTCTGAGCCTGTGCGGATTGCAGATCAACGCCTACTTTGGTTTTATGCCGACAGTCGGGACCCTGCTCGGGAAGTCCTCGTCCACGCTGCTGCCCCTGGAATCAGCTCTGAAAAAGCACGGCGACGCCCTATCCTTCGAGACCTCACCCGTATACGAGCGCTGGCACAAGCCACTGAACCTGGCCGCGTCCGGCGTCATGCGCCACGCTGAGATCCCCGGCACCGTTTCGGGCTTTCACGGCCGCCACGCGCACATCTATCTGCCGCCCGCCTATCTGGTCAAGAACCGGCCAAAGCTTCCGGTCCTGGTACTTGTCGGCAGCCAGCCGGGCTGGCCCGGGGTGTGGGCGGTCAGCGGCAATCTGGTCGAGATGATGAACCAGTTCGCCGAGGCGCACCGTGGACTGGCGCCGGTAGTGGTCATCCCCGACCCGAACGGGACCGAGGACGGGAACACCATGTGCATGGACACCACCCTCGCCAAAACCGATACCTATATGAGCGTGGACGTTCCCGACTGGATCAAGCACAACCTCGACGTCGACTCCGACCCGCGCCACTGGGCGGTGGGCGGCTTCTCCTTTGGCGGCACCTGCGCCGTCCAGATGACCACCCGGCATCCCGGGATCTACCCGAACTTCATGAGTTTTTCCGGCGAGCGCGAGCCTGCCCTCGCGGTCTCCCGGCAGGAGACGGCAGACATGGCATTTGCAGGAAACCTTGCTGCGTTCACCGCGGAGGTCCCGCTGACCCTGCTTGCCCGTCGGCACTATCCGGACAGCTACGGTTTTTTCGCGGCAGGCGGCGACGACAGCGAGTTCCGGGACAACGCCGTCGTACTCTCGGCGGCGGCCGTAAGGGCCGGGATGCGCGTCAGGACGGCCATCATTCCGGATGCCGGGCACTCCTGGAAAGTGGTCCTGGACTCGATGCAGCAGGCACTGAACTTCATGGCCACGCCCATGGGGCTGGCCCCGTGAGCGAAACCCTCCCCGGATGGGCCTTGAGGCTGCTGGCGTCCGGGCGCCTGCTCCTTGCAATTCCCCTCGCGTCTTGCCTCACCATCACGATGTGGACCGCTGCCATCGCATCGCAGGCCGTTGCTGCCGGTCCCCCGGCCGGAATCCGGCAGGCGGTGGTGCCCAGCCTGTCCGCTGCCGGCCAGGGCGACTTCCGCGCCCCGTTCCTCTCCATTTTCTTCTCCGGGAATCCGGTGTCATATCTGCTGGCGAGCGCCGTCATCCTGGCCGGGGTGGGGTTCGCCGAATCCACGATGGGAATCTGGCGGGCGGCGGCGGCCTTCCTCGGCGGCCATCTTGGTGCCCTGGCGCTGTACTTCGCCGTAGTCCAGGCGGGTTCCGCGCTCGGCAGCGACTGGCTGTCCAGCATGAAGCGGGCGGGCGTCATGGGTCCTTATGCAGGTGCTCTCGCGGCCGCAATGGCCGCGAGTCCGCTTGTCAGTGCGCTGTGGCGCCGGCGCCTGCGTTCCGTTGCAATCGCCGTGACGGTGATGCTTCTCCTGTACGTCGGGCACCCACAAACACTTGACGCATTCCTCGGCCTGCTGTGCGGGCTGGTGCTGGGCCAGTTGATGCACCGCCACACCGCCCGGGCCTCCCGCCTCTCCGCCCATTTCGCCCGCTCGTCCAGCAGGGAGACCAGGGCCCTGCTGTCCATGACCGTGGCTGTCTTCGCGGCCGGCCCGGCCATCGCGGCCCTGGCACAGGCCCCCTCGGGTCCGCTGGCGCTGCTCCGGGACCTCATCGTCAATCCGATCCCTACCATCGGCCAGCTCCAGGCCAATTGCCGGGCGGCAATCGACCTCAGCTGTGCGCAGGTGATCCACAGTCCCGGCCTCAACGGCCCCGGCGGCGTCGCCCTGTCGCTGGTGCCGTTCCTGATGCTTCTCGTGTGCGCTGAAGGTCTCCGGCGGGGAAACCGCCTGGCGCTCTGGCTGACCATCGGTGTTCACCTGGTGATCGCCGTTCTCTCCGCCCTGCATCTGCAGCTCTTCTCGCTTTTCGGGACCTACATGCGCACCGGCGGCCGAATCCTGTCCGTGGACTCGGCGATCGTCGAGGTGCTGCCGGTTGTGCTGGTCCCGTTCGTCATCGCAGCGGTGCTGTTCGTCAGCCGGCGGCATTTCATCGTCGACCCCGATCCCGTGCTGCGGCACCGGACGCTGATCCTGCTCCCGTCGCTGTTCGCGGTGTTTGTCCTCGGATACGTGATCGCCTGGTTTGCGGAGGACAATTATCACCGCCGTGCCGGGCTGCTGGCCCTGCTCACCACGCTCCCGAGGATGTTCCTGCCCTACCCGTTTTCCTTCCGCTATTCCGTGTCGGTCTATCCGCACGGCTTCTTTTCCACCCTGCTCTTCAGCTTCGGCGGCGCCGCGTACTGGCTGGTTGCGATGGTCAGCGTCCTCGGGCTCTTCCTCAGCCGCAGGCTCAGGGACACTCGCCAGGACACCGACCACGCCCTGGCCAAAGAGCTCGTCCACGTGGGTGGCGGCTCGTTGGCATGGATGGCGCTATGGCCCAATAACCGCTATTGGTTCAACGACGCCGGGACGGCGGGGATCGCTTACCAGGTCCACTTCAATGTTGCCGTCACCGTGGGCGGCCCCTTCGGCGACCCCGGGGACGCGGAGGCTGCGGCCGAAGGGTTCACCCGCTTTTGTGCGGCCCATTCCCTGGCAGCCTGCTGGTATTCCATCGCCGATGACCAATGGGAACACCTGCGGAAGCTGGGATACCGGCGGGTCGCCGTTGCCGAGGAAACGCTGCTGCCCATCCGGGAAATCGAATTCAAGGGGAAGGAGTGGCAGAACGTCCGCACCGCAATCAACAAGGCGCGGAAGCTGGGAATTGCTGCGCTCTGGTCAACCTACGGCGAGCTGACCGGCAGCCTGCGGGCGCAGGTCCACGAGATTTCCGAAGCCTGGGTGGCAGACAAGGCCCTGCCCGAGATGGGGTTCACCCTGGGCAGCCTGGAGGAACTGAAGGACGACGACGTCCTGCTGTGCCTGGCCGTGGACACGGAGGGCACGGTGCATGGCGTGACCAGCTGGTTGCCGGTGTTCGCGCGCGGACGCGTTGTCAGCCGGACCCTTGACTTCATGCGGCGCGGCCGCGACTCCTTTCCCGGCGTCATGGAGTTTCTGATCGCTTCGTCCGTCATTCACTTCAAGGAGACACTGGACGTCATTTCGCTCTCCGGCTCGCCGCTGGTCAATTCCGTTCCGTCTGCCGCAGCGGCCCCGGCAGATTCCGCAGAAGGGGACGCGCTGGGCAGATTCCTGAACCTGCTGGGCAGCGGCCTCGAGCCCGTTTACGGCTTCCGTTCGCTGGCAGCGTTCAAGGCGCGGTTCCAGCCCAGGCACCGGACGCTCTACATGATGTACCAGGACCCGCTGTGGCTGCCGCGCATCGGACGCGCCGTCACTGAGGCGTACATGCCCAACATCTCATTTCGGCAGACAGCGAAGCTCGTGCGCGAAATCGTGGGCTAGAGGCCCGGCACTTGGCCGGCTTGCCTTATTCCTGAACGGCTGCCCGGGCAGGTGTTCTCAGCAGCATCCGCGGGGCCCGGTTCCGTGACCTCGCCGGTGCGTGGGCTATCAATGCCAGCGTGGCGCCAATGAGCACAAGGTTCTTCATGACGAACTCACCATCCGCCGTCAGGAGCAGCGGGTCGCCCTGGGCAAACATCAGCCCGGGCAGCATCACGAAAGTCAGGAACGTTCCGCACAGGTGCGCCACGAGGACCGGGAGCGCCAGGCGAAGGGCAACCCCGGTGACTAGCGCTGCTCCCAACAACACTTCGACGCCACCGAGCACTGTCACCACCGCGTGGGGGTCTGCCCAGGGAAGGGTTCCAGCGACCATCGCCGCAACCGGGGATACGCCTAACACTTTCAGCGCCCCGAACCACAAAAACAGGACACCGAGCAGAATACGCAAAGAGGGCAACGCCGCCGGGCGCAACACCCGCACAAGGCGGTCGTCAGCAGCACCCCCAAGACGCACCAGCAGCCCGCCCCCGCGCAGCAAAGTTTTCATCGTATTTACCTCCCTGGCTTTGGGGCAGCCGCCTTCCCCGCTTATTGGATGCAGGGAGACTACGGGAGGGCCCTTGGGTTTACCTTTGGCAGGCAGGCACGGGGCGGGTCCCCGCAGGCGCCGGGCCAGGCCCTTCCCGCGTCAGGCCGTCGTCTGGAGCGCCACCCGCACCGGCGCCCCGGACTGCAGCGATGCCTGTGCGGCGTCAGCCACCATTGATGCCGCGACGGCGTCCTCCGGTGTGCACGGGTTAGGCCGCTGCCCCAGAACCAGTTCCACAAAGGCCGCCATCTCGGCCCGATAGGCCGTATCGAACCGCTCGGCGAAGGTCCTGTGGGATGGCCCCGCCGGGAAACTCACGTCCGGTTCGGCGGAGGACATCGCCATCTGCTCATCCATCCCCACCATGACGGACCCTGCGGATCCCTGGAGTTCCAGCCGGACATCATGGCCGGCCCCGTTGTAGCGGGTTGCCGAGACCGTTCCGACGCTGCCGTCGTCGAAAGTCACCACGGCCAGCGCAGTGTCGACATCACCCACGGCGCCGATCGCGGGGTCACCGTTGTTGGAACCCTTCGCGAAGACCTCCACGATTTCCTTGCCGGTGAGCCACCGGAGGATGTCGAAGTCGTGGACGGAACAGTCCCGGAACAGCCCGCCCGACGTCGCAAGAAATTCCACCGGAGGCGGCGTCATGTCGCAGGTGACCGCCCGGACCGTGTGGAGCCATCCCAGCTCCCCGGCGTTGAAGGCGCGCTTGGCCTCCAGGTAACCCGGATCGAACCGGCGCTGGTGGCCGACCTGCACAGTGCCACCCACGGCCCCGATGTGGTCGAGGACGGGCAGTGATTCCTCGACGTTGACGGCTACGGGCTTTTCGCAAAACACCGGGATTCCGGCGTCCACGCCGGCCCTGATCAGACCCGGATGGGTCGCGGTTCCGGTGGCGATGACCAGTCCGTCGATTCCGGAGCCAAGCAAGGCTTCGACGGACGGAAGGAACTCGGCGCCGATTCCGCCGGCCAGGGACCGTGCGTGCTCTGCGGCAACGTCGGTCAGCTTGAGGTGGACCGAGGTGCCCTGCGGATTCATCACCTCATTCAGTCCGGTGATGTTGTGTGCGTGCATAGCGCCGATCCGGCCGACTCCAACGAGTCCAAGAGTTACTTCTTTCATGCTGCTCCTTGTCACGGCTCCCCTACTGCGGTGCCCGGCCGGTGTCCGCAGGGGAGTCAGTCACGCCGGCGACCTCGGCCTGGACTTCCTGAAGGGCTTCCGGGTGGCCGCCGAGCTGTTCGAGTTCGTGCGCCAGTTCGGCCAGTTCGGCGCCGCCTGCCATCTGGGCGGTGAGTTCGTCGAGGGTGATGTCCTTCTTGTCGTAGTAGCCAATCGACCTGCCGCGCTTGAGCAGCAGGAACCGGTCCCCGACGGGGAAGGCATGGTGCGGGTTGTGGGTAATGAAGATGACGCCCAGTCCGCGGTCACGGGCCTGCAGGATGTAGCGCAGCACGACGCCGGACTGCTTCACACCCAGCGCGGCCGTGGGTTCGTCCAGGATCAAGACCTTCGCGCCGAAGTACACGGCGCGGGCGATCGCGACACACTGGCGTTCACCGCCGGAAAGCTGGCCGATGGGCTGCTCAACATCGCGCAGGTCGATGCCCATGTCCGCCAGTTCCTTCTTGGTGATCTCCTTCATGGCCTGGACGTCCATGCGCTTGAACGGTCCGACGCCGCTGGTCAGCTCAGAGCCGAGGAAGAAGTTGCGCCAGATGGGCATCAGCGGAACGACGGCGAGGTCCTGGTAGACGGTGGCGATGCCGGCATCCAGGGCGTCACGGGGCGAATCAAATTTCCGCTTCTCGCCCATGATGTGGAGGACGCCTTCGTCGTGCTGGTGCAGGCCGGCGATGATCTTGATCAGGGTGGATTTGCCGGCGCCGTTGTCGCCGAGGACACAGGTGACCCGGCCGTTGTCCACCGCCATGGTGACGTCCGTGAGGGCGACGATGTTGCCGTAGTGCTTGCCGACGCTCTCCAGCGAGAGCAGGTGCACCGGGGTGTGGGTCAGTGGGTCCTTCTCGTTCCTGAGGAGTTCCTGCTGGTCTATTTGTTTGGCGTCCATGGTGTTCAGCCCTTACTTGAGTCTGCGCGGCGCTTGACGATCAGGTTCACGATGGTGGCCAGGAGCAGCATCAGGCCCAGGAAGAACTTGAACCAGTCCGGGTTCCACTGCGCGTACACGATGCCCTTGTTGGCCATGCCGAAGATGAAGGCGCCGATCGCGCCGCCCACCGCGGATCCGTAGCCGCCGGTGAGAAGGCAGCCGCCAATGACCGCGGCGATGATGTACAGGAATTCGTTGCCCACGCCCTCGCCGGACTGCACGGCGTCGAAGGCGAACAGGTTGTGCATGCCCAGGATCCAGCCGCAGAAACCCACAGCCATGAAGAGGCCTATCTTGGTCGCCTTGACGGGAACGCCCACGGCACGGGCGGCGTTGGCGTCTCCGCCGACGGCGAAGATCCAGTTGCCCACCTTCGTGCGGAGCAGCACCCAGGAGGCGATGGCAACCAGGGCGATCCAGATGAAGACGGTGTTCTTCACGTCCACGCCGCCGATGTTCACCGACGAGGAGAAGATGGCCTGCGCGGACTGATACCCGTCCATGGTGGAGATGGACGGTGATGAAACGCCTCCGCCGATCATGCGGGTCAGGCCCAGGTTCAGGCCGGTCAACATCAGGAACGTGGCGAGCGTGACGATGAAGCTGGGGAGCTTGGTCTTCATGAGGATCCAGCCGTTGATGAAACCGATGCTCAGCGACACCGCAAGCGCCAGGATTACGCCGATCCAGACGTTCATGCTGAAGTACCAGCTGAACATCGATGCCGTGAGTGCCGAGCTGATGACTGCGACGCCGGTGGACAGGTCGAACTCGCCGCCAATCATCAGCAGCGATACCCCCACCGCCATTATGCCGATGGTCGAGGAACCGTAGAGTACGGTGGCGAACGCGTTCGGCTGGGTAAAGGTCTGGGACACCGCAGCAAAGAATATGAAAAGGACGATCGCGCCCACGAGGGCGCCTACCTCCGGACGGCCAAGCAGCTTCTGCACCGGGTTGCGCCTGCCGACACGCTCGTCGGTCAGCCCCGGTTTGGTAATGGTCTGGGTCATGGTCATTGGAATGCTCCTTGCTGCCCGGCCCGGCGTTTCCGCCGGACCGGGCTGGCGGGCTGCTAGCGGATACCCTGCTGGGCGAAAGTGAGGGCGTTTGCCGCGCCGGCCTTGTCCACGATGGTGGGGCCGGTCAGGACGGGCTGGCCACCGCCGATCTTGAAGCCGCCGCGCTTGAACTGCCAGAGTGCGTCAACCGAGCTGTAGCCCTGAAGCCACGGCTGCTGGTCAACGGTGAATTCAACTGAGCCGTCGGCGATCTTCTGGGCGAGTTCGGCGTTCATGTCGAAGGAGGCCACCTTGGCTTTGCTGCCGGCCGCGGTAACCGCCTTGAGGATGGTCAGCGTGTAGGGCGCACCCAAGCCGATGACGACGTCGGCATCCGGGGTTGCCTGCAGTTTGGCAGTCACGGTGGAGGACACCTGGGTCATGTCGGTGCCCGTCACATACAGGATCTCCGTCGCCGGGACCTTCGACTTCACGCCTGCGCAGCGGGCTTCAAGGCCGACGTGGCCCTGTTCCTGAATGACACAGATGGCGTGCTTGAGTCCGAGGGAGTTGAGCTTGTCGCCAACGGCTTCGCCGGCGAGTTTCTCATTCGATCCGAAGTGCGTGAACGCGCCAAGCTGGGCCGACACGGATTCGCCCGCGTTGAGGCTCACAATGGGAATGCCGGCATCAGTGGCCTTCTTCAGCGCGTCCTTCAGTGCATCCGGCTTGGCGAGGGTGACGGCAATGCCGTCCACCTTCTGGTCCACAGCCTGCTGGATCAGCTGCGCCTGCCGGCCACCTTCGGGGTCCGACGTGTACAGGAGCTCCACGTTGTCCTTTGCCGCTGCTTCCTCGGCACCCTTGCGCACGATGTCCCAGAAGGTGTCGCCGGGAGCGGCGTGCGTGATCAGGGCGATCTTGATGCGCGGCGTCGATGCGGCCTGGCCGCCGGCTCCGGCATTCGCGTTCTCCGGAGCCCTGCCGCCACTGGACGAACAGGCGCTCAGAGCCATCATCGGCACGACGGCGGCAACCAGTGCCACCCTTCGCCATGAAAATTTTTTCACCGAAAATCTCCTTTGATCCGGGTTCCGGCCGTGCCACACCGCACCAGCCGGATTCTTGATATCTCCGATCATCGTGACTCGGATCACTCTTGTCAATCTTTGTCCTAACATTAGGACGATATGAGTTTTTAACTTGGGCTAGTTGGCGGTGAATGCACGCCGGAATGCGGACAGGGCATTGTCACCCGCGTCGAGTCCAGCTCCGCCCGAAGCTCCCGCCTCCAGGCCTATGACGCCGGCGTAGCCGGCGTCGGCGAGCGCCCCGGCGACCGCGCTGTAGTTGATCTCCCCCGTGCCGGGCTCGAACCGGCCCGGAACGTCTGCCACCTGGATTTCCCCTATCCATGGCAGCGCGCCGCGGACAAGTTCAATCAGGTTTCCTTCGCCAATTTGGGCGTGGTAGAGATCCAGCATCATCCTCACGTGCGGGTGGCCGGCTGCGGACACCAGCGCCTGGGTATCCTTGGCCCGCGCCAGCGGAATGCCGGGGTGGTCCAGGACCGTGTTGAGGTTTTCGAGTGCGAAGACAACGCCATGCCGTTCACCGATCCGGCCCAGCCGCTCCAGGGTGCGCAGGCCGGTCAGCCACATCTGGCCGGTGGAGCGGTGGATGGGCCGCACGGCAACTCCGCCGTCGCCCAGTTCCGCGGGGTGGACAACCATGCGTTCGACGCCGAGTTCGAGGGCGGTCGGAATCAGCTTTTCCGCCGATTCGACAACCCGGTCGGCACTTTCGGGGTCTATGAGGCTGCCACCGAAGTAGCCGCTCATGGAGGAGAATCGTGCACCCGTCGCAGCCAGCGCTGCAATGTCACGCTTCCGTGTGTCCCAGAGTTCCACTTCGAACCCCTGCCCATGAATGCGCTGCACCCGCTCGACGAGGGGCAACTCACCATAAATCATTTCGGCACAGGCTGCCAGCCGGAAGCTCATGCGCCCCGACCCGTGAGCTGGAGTCCTGCGGGCTGCTGCCCCGTGAGCTGCAGCCCGGGCTCCGCCGCCTGCAGCCGTGCCACGGCCGAGACGTCCACCGGGAGGCCCGTTTCGTGCGACCGGATCGCCGCCAGCGCCACGGCGAGTGCGTTGCGGGCATCGGTACCGCCCGGAGCCGGTGTTCCAACTGGCGCATGGCCTGCCCGGCGGGCCGCAGCGCCGTCAACAAACCGGGCGAGCTCGGCGGTGTAGGCATCGTGGAAGAGGTCGATGTTCAGCCGCACGGTGCTGGAGGCAATGCCCGCGGCCGTGTAGCTGACGGCGTTTGATGCCTGCGGGCCGCCGGCGGTGACCATGCCGGCCGATCCGAAGACTTCCCCGCGCACGTCGTAGCCATACAGGGCGTTGAAGTTGGCCTCGGCCACCGCAATGGCCCCGTTGCTGTAGGTCACCGTGACCACCGCCGTGTCCAGCAGCCCTCCGGCTTTCGCCCTCGGCGCCACAAGGGCGTCAGCCGCCGCATGGACCTTCACCGGAACCGCGCCCGGGTTCAGCCAGTTCAGGGTATCGAAATCATGGATCAGCGTTTCCAGGAAGATCGTTCCGGGCGCGATCCGTTCCGGGGAGGCTATTCCGGCCGCGGTGCCGGGGTCCCGCGTGAGGGAGCGCAGCAGCTGCGGGGTCCCCACCGCGCCGTCGTCGATCAGTTTCCTGGCGGCGGCGAAGTCCGCCGCGAACCGCCGGTTAAATCCAAACTGGACGTTAACCCCGGCGGCGCCTGCTGCGGCCAGCGCCTCGTCCAGCTCTTCGACGGTGCGGCCGCCGGGCTTTTCGCAGAACACGTCCTTCCCCGCCCGAGCCGCAGCGGCGATAAGACCGGAATGAAACCTTGCCGGCGACGCCACCAGGACCGCATCGATGTCGGGGTCATTGATGACGTCCGCCGGATCTGCGGTGATTCTGGCAGCGCCGAGCTTGGCGGCAAGGGCCTCGGCGGCCGGAAGCGCGGGGTCGGCGATGGCATCCAGCCGCGCGTTGGGAATGCGGTGCGCCACCGACTCGGCATGGAAGGCTCCGATCCAGCCGGCTCCAATCAGGCCGATGCGGACGGGCTGGTTCTCACCGGCCGGTTGCTGGATATAGGTCATGGTTCAATCCTCTTCTCGGTCTTCTAGATCGTTCTAGTGGATTGATGGTGGCATAACTTTTGGCCTTCTGTCTAGATCGTTCTATAGACTGCTGGCAGCAAGGAGGCACATGACTGAACAACAACGGCGCCCCACCCTGATGGACGTGGCCCAAGCGGCCGGCGTATCACGGGCCCTGGTGTCCATAGTGATGCGCGGCGCCCCTGGTGCGGCCGAAGCCACCCGGCAGAAAGTGCTCGACTCCGCCCGCGAACTGGGCTACCGGCCCGACAGCCGCGCCCGCTTGCTGCGCAGCAGCCGCACCAAGCTCCTGGGCCTCAGCTTCTCCACTGCCCACGCGTTCCACGCCGAGATTGTAGACGCCGCCTACGCCGAGGCCGGCGCCAAAGGCTACGAACTCGCATTGGGCGGCGTCACCAGCGGCAGGCCGGAGGCCCGGACCATCGAGTCCCTCCTGGATTTCGGGTCCGAGGCGCTGATTCTCATCTCATCCACGCTCAGCAGCGACGAATTGGCGCGGTACGCCGGCCAGGTGCCGGTGGTGAGCCTCCTCCGGAACGACGTCGGCGATCTCACCGATTCCGTGAGCAGCGACGATTACGAGGGCATCCGGATGGCGGTGGAGCACCTCGTGTCCCTGGGGCACCGGCGGATCGTCCATGTCGACGGCGGCACGGCGGTCTCTGCCGAACCGCGCCGGTCCGCCTACCGGGCGGAGATGGAACGCCACGGCCTGGCGCCGGCCATCATTGCCGGCGGCGCAATGGAGGAAGATGGCATGACCGCCGGCAATTCCCTCGGCCCGGACATGCCGACTGCCGTCATCGCCTTCAACGACAGATCCGCCCTCGGGCTCCTCGAGAGCCTCCGGGCGCAGGGGCTTCGGGTACCACAAGATGTGTCAGTGCTGGGCTACGACGACAGCCAGTTCGCACGGCTCAGTTATGTGCAGCTGTCCTCGATCAGCCAGGACGCCCCGCTGCTTGCCGCGGCGGCCGTTGACCGCGCCGTGGCCCGGATTGAAGGAACGCAGCCTGCCGGGCATGTTGTCCGGACCCCCCACCTGGTAGCGCGCAGGACCACAGCCGGTCCCCCTGCGGGCGGCTAGGGCTGTCGCCTAGGAATTGGCGTCGAGGGCCAGTCCGGTGTCGGCGCCGGCCACGATGGCGTTGGTCTCCGGGGATGCGAATCGCTTGGCCAACTCACGGACCACGGCCTGAAGTTCCTGGCGGAGCACATCCGGGTCGATGGATGCAGCGGCCAGGACTGACCGTTCCATGTCTGCTGCAGCCATGACAGCTTCGGTACCGCGCTCAGTCAGGGAGACAACGTGGCTGCGCCGGTCCGAGGTGCTGCGCTGGCGCACGATGTGCCCGTGCGACTCGAGACGGCTCAGTGTCTTGCCCATGGTCTGGGCCTGAACCCGGACAAGCTGGGCCAGCTGCGCCTGCGTCATGGGGCCGCTGTTGTAGAGCACCTCGATGGCGATGACGCCGGCATGGGTCAGGCCAATGGCACCCAGCTTCTCGTTCCAGGAGTGCTCCACAAGGCGGGCCGCCGTGGACAAGAGGCGCCCTGTGGGCCAGCGATCCATATCAGGCATACCACCAAGTATAACTAAGCCTGATTAGTACCCGGCACAGAGCCTTACTAAACTGAAATGTCTTGCACGAAAACAAGGAGACAACGTTGGCTGAAAAACTTACGCCGGGCGATACCGCCCCCGGTTTCACACTGAAGGATGCAACGGGAGCAGACGTCAGCCTCAGCGATTTCCGCGGCCGGAACACCATAGTTTATTTCTACCCGGCCGCCGCGACGCCCGGCTGCACCAAGCAGGCCTGCGACTTCCGGGACAGCCTGGCATCCCTTCAGGCTGCCGGCTACGAAGTGCTGGGCATCTCGCCTGACCCGGTGGGCAAGCTGGCTAGCTTCGCCGACGCCGAGGGGCTCACGTTCCCCCTCCTGTCGGACGGGGACCACGCTGTTGCCGAGGCCTACGCCGCGTGGGGCGAGAAGAAGAACTACGGCCGGACCTACGAGGGCCTCATCCGTTCCACCGTGGTGGTGGACCCGGACGGCAAGGTTGCCGTGGCCCAGTACAACGTCCGGGCCACCGGGCACGTCGCAAAGCTGCGCAAGGACCTGCAGCTCACGGACGCCTGACCACTTGCCGTCACCTGCCACAAGGACCGCAGACGTGACGGTACAATTGAGGCTGGCATCCGCCGTCGTAAGTTTTTCCTGCTGCTCACAGCGGCACGAAGCGCACCAGGCGGAGCCGGGCGCGAGTGGTGAAATTGGCAGACACGCAGGATTTAGGTTCCTGTGCCTTCGGGCGTGGGGGTTCAAGTCCCCCCTTGCGCACAAAAGTAAATGGAAGAATCCCGGGCTGCGGCCCGGGATTCTTCCGTTTAATGCCCCGCCCAACCGGCCGCCAGAAAATTATTCCCGGTTCACCCATCCGTTGCTGCCGACCAGGCGAATACCCAGTGAGACACCGCCCAACAGCCTGGAACTACAGGCCGGTGACCCACAGTCGGAAAGGATCACCGGAGGAAGCCGCACCTCTCCGGTCCCATTCGTCGGCACAACTAAGGAGAATCGAAAATGCAGTCTTTCAAGCGCTCAACCTTCACCGTCGCAGGCATCGCAGCAGCAGCTCTGCTGAGCCTCACCGCTTGTGGCGGCTCCGCCGGCACCACCAGCAGCTCCTCGGCCGCCGGCGAGCCGTCTGCCTCCAGCATGGCGCCGACACCGTCGGAGACGTCTGCGGCGGCCATGGATCCGGCGGCCAACCTCGCCGGCCCCGGCTGTGCCGACTACGCCAAGCAGGTTCCCAGCGGCAAGGGTTCCGTCGCCGGAATGGCCCTGGACCCCGTGGCCGTCGCCGCCTCGAACAACCCGCTGCTGAAGACCCTCACCGCCGCGGTCTCCGGCAAGCTGAACCCGAAGGTCAATCTGGTCGACACACTGAACGGCAGCCAGTTCACGGTGTTCGCGCCGGTGGACGCTGCCTTCGCCAAGGTCGACGCCGCAACGATCGCGACGCTCAAGAAGGACGACGCCCTCCTGAGCAAGATCCTCACCTACCACGTGGTCCCGGGCCAGATCGCGCCGGACAAGATCGTGGGCACGCACAAGACGGTGCAGGGCGGATCGGTAACCGTGACCGGCACCAAGGATGCCCTCAAGGTGGACGGTGCCAACGTGATCTGCGGCGGCGTCCAGACGGCGAACGCCACCGTTTACCTCGTGGACTCGGTGCTGATGCCCAAGTAGGCGCTGAGCCTGTTCCGGGACTTGTCCAGGGCCGGAGGCCGCGGTCCGCACCCGACGGTGCGGCCGCGGCCTCTTTGCTGGTATGTCCACGGCCCGGCGTGTCCTGGCTCACGCGTACGCCAAGGGGGCCGGGTGCGTCAATTAGACTGAGTGGCGGGCAAGCAGCCGCCCAAGCGCACCCCAGCAGTCCAGAGGTGGTAATCGAGTGCCCAGCAGCAATATCCCGCGCCGTATGGCCCTCAAGACCGGTGCCGTATTCCTGGGCCTGTCGCTCACCTCCTGCACCAGCGAAGCCGAGCCCACGCCCTCGACCGCCGCGGCGAGCACCACAACGGCTGCAACTGCCCCTGCCGCAACCTTCACGTTCGGCACCGCGTCGCAGCCTCTGGGCCTGGACCCCGCTCTGGCCAACGACGTCGAATCGCAGCGCGTCACCCGGCAAATCCTGGAAGGGCTCGTGGGCGTCGACCAGACAACGGGCGAGCCCACGCCGCTGCTGGCAACGGAGTGGACAGAATCAGCGGACGGCATGTCCTACACCTTCACCCTCCGCCCCGGCATCAAGTTCCACGACGGCTCCCCCTTCAATGCCGACGCCGTCCGCACCAATTTCGAGCGCTGGTTCAACTTCTCCGCGGCGCTCCGGAAGCAGGCTCCGGGTACTACCTTCAAGGGAGTCTTCAAGGAACACGCCGACCAGGCGGAGCTTTCCGTTTTCAAGTCCTGCACCGCCCTGTCAGCGATGCGGGTGCGGATCAACCTCACGGAACGCTTCACCGGCTTCCTGCAGGCCCTGACCCTTCCCGCGTTTGCCATCTCCTCCCCCAAGGCACTCGCCGCCGGGAAGGCCGACAACCTTAGCCTGCGACGCGGCGGCCAGGCGCTTTCCTCGTACGCCACCCATCCGGTGGGCACCGGCCCCTTCCACTTCTCCGCCTGGGACAGCACGGGCGTCACGCTCGCGGCCAACAAGGAGTACTGGGGCGCCAGGGGACAGATTGCCACCCTCAAGTTCGTCACCTACGACCACCCGGAGACGCGGCTCCAGGCCCTGCTTGACGGCAGGATCGACGGCTATGACGCGGTAACGGTGGGGAACTTCGACCAGTTGGTCAAGCGCGGCAAGCAGATCATCCAGCGGGATCCGTTTTCCGTGATGTACCTCGGCATGAACCAGGAAATACCCGTGCTGAAGGACCTCAAAATCCGCCAGGCCATCGAGCTGGCCATCGACAAGGACACGCTGATCCGGCGTTTCTTTATCGACAACACGGCCCAGGCCTCGCAGTTCGTTCCGCCCAAGCTGAGCGGGTTCAACAACAACGCACCCGCGCTGGGCCATGATCCCGGCAAGGCGAAGGAACTCCTGGCCGAGGCCGGCTACAAGGGCCAGGCCCTGAAGTTCTACTACCCCATGAATGTGACGCGGCCGTACCTGCCCACACCGGAGAAGGTCTACGCCGAAATCAGCCGCCAGCTCACGGCAGTCGGCCTGAACATCAAGCCGGTCCCTGTCGACTGGACAGACGGCTACCTGCAGAAGGTCCAGAACCCGGGCGACCATGCCCTGCACCTGCTCGGCTGGAACGGTTCCTACTCCGACGCTGACAACTTCCTTGCGCCACTCTTCGGCGAGAAGAACGGCGAGTTCGGGTACCAGGACCCGCAGGTGTTCTCCAAGATCGACCGCGCCCGCGGACTCCCGGACGGCCAGGAACGCACAGAGCAGTACCAGACCATCAACGCCCAAATCGCGGAGTCCTTGCCCGCCGTCCCCATCGCCTTCCCTATCTCGGCGTTGGCCCTCTCCGACCGGGTAATCAGCTATCCCGCCTCGCCGGTATTAAATGAAGTTTTCACCAAGGTCGTGCTGAGGCCTTGACGCCGGGGCGCAATTTCAGTTAGTGGGCGGTGCAGGGATATTCTGTGACAGCCAGAGCCGCCTATCGGAGACTGATTGTGACCTTCATTTCCAAGACCCAAAATGCCGACGTCGTTCTCATTGGCGGCGGCATCATGAGCGCCACGCTGGGTGCGTTCATCAAGCAGCTCGAACCCAACTGGACCATCTCCCTGTTCGAACGCCTTGACGAGGCGGGCCTCGAGAGCTCAGGACCGTGGAACAACGCCGGCACCGGACACGCCGCCCTGTGTGAGCTTAATTACTCCCCCGCAGCCAAAGACGGCTCGGTGAATCCTGCCAAGGCCCTGCACATCAACGAGCAGTACCAGCTGTCCCGCCAGTTCTGGTCCCACCTGGTGGACAACTCCCTGATCGGTTCCCCCAAGGGTTTCATCAATACAGTGCCGCACATGAGTTTCGTCATCGGCGACGACAACTCCAGCTTCCTCAAAACCCGGTACAACGCGCTCAAGGAACACGCGCTGTTCCGGAGCATGGAGTACTCCGAGGACTTCGCGCAGATCGCCAAGTGGGCACCGCTGATCGTTAAGGGCCGCGACAAGAAGCAGCGCGTTGCTGCCACCCGCGCGGCCGAAGGCACCGACGTCGACTTCGGTGCCCTGACCCGGGAGCTGACCGGCTACCTGGGCAACAACGGCGTCGAAATCAACTACGGCCACGACGTCACCGACATCCGCAAGGCGTCCGACGGCGGCTGGGACCTGTCGCTCAAGCACCCGGCTTCCGGTGAGCGCGGCAGCATCCGTGCCAAGTTCGTGTTCGTCGGCGCGGGCGGCGGAGCGCTGCACCTGCTGCAGGCGTCCGGTATCCCGGAAAGCAAGGGCTTCGGCGGGTTCCCCGTATCCGGCCAGTTCTTCCGCTGCACCGACCCCTCCCTTGCGTCGCAGCACAACGCCAAGGTCTACGGCCAGGCTTCAGTAGGTGCTCCCCCGATGTCCGTGCCGCACCTCGACACCCGCTACGTCAACGGCAAGCGCTCCCTGCTGTTCGGCCCGTACGCCGGCTTCTCCACGAACTTCCTGAAGAACGGCAGCTACCTCGACCTCCCGCTGTCCATCCGGCCCAGCAACATCATCCCGATGCTCGCCGTGGCCAAGGACAACATGGACCTCACCGCCTACCTGGTCAAAGAGGTGGCCAAGCGGCACGGTGACAAGGTGGAGGCGCTGCGCGAGTACTACCCGGAGGCCAAGGACGGCGACTGGGAACTCATCACGGCTGGCCAGCGTGTTCAGATCATCAAGAAGGATCCGAAGAAGGGCGGTGTGCTGCAGTTCGGCACCGAGGTGATCGCCGCCCGCGACGGTTCCATCGGGGCGCTCCTCGGCGCTTCGCCGGGTGCGTCCACGGCCGTGCCCATCATGATCGAGCTCCTGCAGAAGTCATTCCCCAAGAACTTCAAGGGCTGGCAGTCCAAGCTCAAGGAAATGATGCCCGGCTACGGCGTCAAGCTGAACGAGAATCCGGAGCTGGCGGCGGAGCTTGAGAAGGCCACTGCCAAGAGCCTCCAGCTGGAAGTGTCACCCGCAGTTCAGCGTTGATCGCTCCAGCGCCGACCCGTCGGCGCTGACCCGGCGCGGGTTGCGGCAGGCACCACCGAAGGCAAACAGTCCGTCAACCCAGGAGATCATGCGATGTTCCGGCTGGCCCATCTATCCCTCGGGAACCGCGCGCTCATCGCGCTGATCACCATTTTCGCCTCGGTGTTCGGCGTGATCACCATGTCGTCGCTGAAGCAGGAACTCATTCCCTCGGTTGAGTTCCCGCGGATCACGGTGATCACGTCGATGCCAGGGGCGTCGCCCGAGGTGGTGGACAAGCAGGTCGGCCGGCCGCTGGAAACGGCGCTGAACGGCGTCGAAGGCCTGGAGTCGACGTCGTCCACCTCGCGCAACGGCGTTTCGCAGATCAGCCTGGTGTTCACCTACGGCTCCAACCTGGACCGGGCCCGGAACCAGATTGACCGGGCAATCTCCAACGCCAGGCGCACGCTCCCGGACGACGTCCAGCCGCAGGTCATCGCCGGCAGCATCAGCGACTTCCCGATCGTCTTCCTCGCCGTCTCCTCCGACAAGCCGCTGAGCGAGCTGAATACGGATCTTCAGCGGCTGACGGTTCCGAAGCTGCAAAAGCTCGACGGCGTCCGCGGCGCCGACGTGACAGGCGGCGCCAGCCGGCACATCCTGATCCAGCCGAACGCGGGCAGGATGGCTGCCGGGGGCGCCAGCATCCAGTCCGTCCGGAACGCCCTGGCCAATAACGGCGATCTTGTCCCGGCAGGCACCATTGAGGAGAAAGGCCAAAGCCTCTCCCTGCAGATCGGCAGCCCGGTCGACTCGGTGGCCGCGGTCAGGGCCCTGCCGCTCAGCGGGGCCAAAGCCGGCACCACCGTAGGTTCGGTGGCCGACGTCAGCATTAAGGACGACGCGCGGACGTCCATCACCCGGACGAACGGCCTCGAAACCCTGGCCATTTCCGTCACAAAGAAGCCCGAGGGCGACACCGTGGCGATCTCGCACGCGGTGAAGGATCTGTTGCCGCAGCTCGAGGCGGAGCTTGGCTCGAAGGCCAAGTTCACGCCCGTCTTCGACCAGGCACCCTTCATCGAGAAGTCCATCAAGGACCTCACCACTGAGGGCCTGCTGGGCCTCGGTTTCGCCGTGGCCGTCATCCTCATGTTCCTCATGTCCGTCCGCTCCACCCTGGTCACCGCCGTCTCCATTCCGCTGTCACTGCTGATCACCTTCATCGGCCTGTCCGGCACCGGGTACTCGCTGAACATCCTCACGCTGGGGGCACTGACCATCGCCATCGGCCGCGTGGTGGATGACTCGATCGTGGTGATCGAGAACATCAAGCGGCACCTGAGCTACGGCGAACCAAAGGTCACCGCAATCCTCACCTCAATCCGCGAAGTGGCTGGCGCCATCACCGCCTCCACGCTCACGACGGTCGCCGTCTTCCTGCCCATCGCGTTTGTCGGCGACCTCGCGGGCGAACTCTTCCGTCCGTTCGCCCTCACGGTCACCATCGCACTGCTCTCCTCGCTCCTGGTGTCCCTGACCATCGTCCCCGTCCTCGCGTACTGGTTCCTGAAGAGCCCCGCCAACGGAGATGCCGGCGACGCCCCGCAGTCCGCCCGGGACGTCCAGGCGCGGGCGAACGACGCCGAGCAGCGCAGCCTCCTACAGCGCGGCTATCTGCCCGTCCTGAACAAGACCCAAAAGCACCCCGTGGTCACGCTGATCGCCGCCGTCCTGGTCCTCGGAGGGACTGCGGCAATGACCCCGCTGCTCGCCACGGACCTGTTGGGCAGCTCCGGGGAGAACAGCATGACGGTCAAGCAGGAACTGCCCGCCGGCACGAGCCTCGAAGACACCAGCGCCGCGGCCCGGAAGGTTGAGGACGTGCTCCTGGGCATCGACGGGATCAAGGACGTGCAGGTGACCTCCGGCAATGCGCAGGCAGGCTTCACCGCGCTAACGTCTTCGGGCGCCTCCAATTCCTCGTTCACGGTTGTCACCGATGACAAAGCGAACCAGGGGACGCTGCAGGACACCGTCCGCAACGAACTCGCGGCGGCTGGGACTGCCGGCAAGATCTCCGTCGGTTCCCAACAGGGAGGCTTCGGTACGTCCTCCACCGTGGACATCACCCTTAGGGCGGCCACCTCCGCGGACCTGCGGAAGGCCAGCGACGCCATGGTCAAAGCCATGGCCGGAGTACCCGGAAGCAGCGAGGTGACCACCAACTTTGCCGCCAGCCAGCCCGTGGTGCAGGTCAGGGTTGACCGGGCCAAGGCTGTTGCCGCGGGCCTGACCGAACAGCAGGTGGCAGGCGTCCTGGCCTCCACCATCAGCCCAGTGCCCGCGGGCACCGTGCGCATCGACACGGACGATTTCCCCGTCCAGATCGGCGAAGGTCAACGCTTCACCAGCATCGCCGCCGTCCGCAACATCCCGCTCCCCACCGCAGCCGGTGCGGTCCCGCTCAGCCGGATCGCCGCCGTCGAACAGGTAGACGTCCCCGTTTCGATCACCTCCAGCAACGGCCAGCGGACCGCGCAGGTATCGGTCACGCCGTCGGGATCCAACCTGGGCGCCGTCAGCGCGGAGGTGCAGCAGCGGCTCAAGTCCGTCGACCTTCCGGCGGGGGTGACCGCGGAGATCGGCGGCGCCACCACCCAGCAGGCGGAATCGTTCCGGCAGCTCGGCCTCGCGCTGCTGGCCGCCATCGCCATCGTCTACGTGATCATGGTCGCGACGTTCAAGTCACTGGTGCAGCCGCTGATCCTCCTCATTTCGGTGCCGTTCGCCGCCACCGGAGCGGTAGCCCTGCTTCTGGTCACGCGGGTGCCCCTTGGGCTGCCGTCGCTGATCGGCATGCTGATGCTCGTGGGCATTGTGGTGACCAACGCGATCGTGCTGATCGACCTGATCAACCAGTACCGGAAGCCATACGCAGGCAAGCCGGGGATGAGCGTTGCAGACGCCATCACGCACGGTGCCCGGCAGCGGCTGCGCCCCATCCTGATGACGGCGCTGGCCACGGTCTTTGCCCTGACCCCGATGGCCCTCGGCATGACGGGCGGCGGCGGGTTCATCTCCCAGCCGCTGGCCATCGTGGTGATCGGCGGTCTGGTCTCCTCCACGGCGCTCACGCTGGTGCTCGTCCCCGTGCTGTACCGGCTGGTCGAGGGGCGGAAGGAGAAAAAGGAGCTCATGCGCCAACTCAGGGAACGGCCCGGCTTCTCCCCGGCGGATGACGACGTCGACGCCGAGCTGGCCGACTGGACCACCGGCATGGTGCCCAAGCTGACCGGCCGCCGCGCCGCCCCCGGCTCCCCCGACTGACTCTGCCCCGCCACCTTCCGGCCCTTCATCCCTCCTCCGCTACTTCCGCTCCTGCCCACCCAACCAGGTAGCAGCACAGGGCGTTCCCAGCCGTGGGAGCGCCCTGTGCTGCTACCTAGTTGCCGTGAATGTCAGGAGCCTGTGGATAACCCAAATCCCGGCTCCCGTTTTTGGCACGATGGGGCCATGAAATATCCGAGCCCGTTGCCAAAGCACCTGTCGGCCGCGCCCTTCACGGTCAATGAAGCAATCGATGCGGGGGTTGCCCGGGACCGGCTGAAGATTGGCGGTCTCGTGACTCCCAGCCGGGGCATACGGATGCCGTCCGGCGCGGGCACCAGCCCGACGTCGACGCAGCAGCTCGCGCAGCTGGCCCGGCCCCACACGCTCGTCACCGGACTTTCGGCGGCCTCACACGCCACTGCGTTCCTGTTATGGGAGTTTCCGGGCTTCCTGCCCGGCGCCGACCGCCCTGGCATCCACATTTCCCGTCCGGACGCGGTTGCCATAGCCCGGCGGCGGGGCGTTGTGGGCCACCGCGGGCAGTTTTTCCCGGACGAAATCGTGGAACTCGGCGGGGTGTTCGTGACCAGCAGGGCCCGGACGTGGCTGGACATTGCGCGGCGGATGAGTGTCGACGAGCTGACGGTGGTGGCGGACCACCTCCTGCGCCGTCCCCGCCCGGAGTTCGAGGGGAGGTCCGCAGCCCATGCCACCCGGGACGAACTCGCCGACATGCTGGACAGGCACAAGGGTACGCCCGGGATTCGGAAGGCCCGCCTGGCTCTGGAACAGGCCCGTGTCGGGGCGGATTCTGCCCCTGAGACGCGCCTCCGCCTTGCGCTGGTCCGGCGCGGCTGTCCCGATGCCGAGGTTAACGTGCCGGTGGCGCTGGGCGGTATCGTGCGCCAGCCCGACCTTGCCTACCCGGAGTTCCGTGTGGCGGTGGAGTACGACGGCGAAGGCCATTCCGATCCAGCGCAGGTGCTGAGGGATATCAGCCGTGACGAGGATTTCTCCGCCGCAGACTGGATCCTGGTGCGGATCGGCAAGACCCACATGGAGAACGACGCGCGGGCGGCCGTTCGCAAGGTCCGGCTGGCACTCCAGGCGCGCGGCTGGCGCCCGTCTGGGTAGCAGCACAGGGCGTTCCCGGCGCTGGGAACGCCCTGTGCTGCGACCCAGTTGGGAGGGCCGGGAATAACCTGGCGCTGGCGACGTTGAGGCGGGTACATGCAAATGCATGTAAATCGGGTACACTGGTAATACAGGCCCGAAAAACTCGGCGAACGGAAGGCTCATCATGCAGATCGGCGTATTCAGCGTTAGCGACATCACCCAGGACCCCACCACGGGCCGGACCCCCACCGAGCACGAGCGCATCAAGGCGTCCGTGGCCATCGCCAAGAAGGTCGAAGAAATCGGCATGGACGTCTACGCCATCGGCGAGCACCACAACCGGCCCTTCTTCTCCTCCTCGCCCACCACGACGCTCGCGTACATTGCCGCCCAGACCGAGCGCATCACGCTGTCCACGGCCACCACGCTGATCACCACGAATGATCCGGTCAAGATCGCCGAAGACTTCGCCATGCTGCAGCACCTGGCTGACGGCCGCGTGGACCTGGTGCTGGGCCGCGGCAACACCGCCCCGGTCTACCCCTGGTTCGGAAAGAACATCCAGGACGGAATCGAGCTGGCCATCGAAAACTACAGCCTGCTGCGCCGGCTGTGGGATGAGGACACCGTCAACTGGTCCGGAAAGTTCCGGACGCCGCTGCAGAACTTCACCTCAACGCCCCGCCCGCTCGACGGCGTCGCCCCCTTTGTGTGGCACGGATCCATCCGCACCCCGCAGATCGCCGAGGTGGCCGCGTACTACGGCGACGGGTTCTTCGCGAACAACATTTTCTGGCCGAAGGAGCACTACCAGCAGCTGATCAGCCTGTACCGCGAGCGCTACGAGCACTACGGCCACGGCAAGGCGGACCAGGCGATCGTGGGGCTGGGCGGGCAGTTCTTCATGAGGAAGAACTCCCAGGATGCCGTCAAGGAGTTCCGGCCTTACTTCGACAACGCCCCCGTCTACGGCCACGGCCCGTCACTGGAGGACTTCACGTCCCAGACGCCGCTGACTGTCGGCAGTCCGCAGGAGGTCATCGAGAAGACCCTCACGTTCCGCGAGTACTTCGGCGACTACCAGCGCCAGCTGTTCCTGATCGACCACGCCGGCCTGCCCCTGAAGACCGTCCTGGAGCAGCTGGACCTGTTCGGCGAGGAAGTCCTGCCGGTGCTGCGCAAGGAATACGGGGACCGCACGCCCGCCCACATTCCGGCTCCGCCCACGCACGCCGGACGCGTTGCCGCACGGATCGCAGCCGAGGCCACTGCTGGCGAGGGCTCTGCCGCGGAGGCCGGGACCGGCCAGGACACAACCGGCCAGGACACCGTGCCCGCCGCCTCCCCGACAGAGTCGCGATGACACCCCGGACAGCACCGGCGGCCTCGGCCACCAGACTGGCCGCCGAAACCTGGGAGTCGCTGTTCCGCGCGCAGGTGGCGGTGATGCGCCGGCTGCAGTCCGGGCCCGCCTTCCGGAACCTGGCGGTCAACGAGTACGACGTGCTGTTCACGCTGTCGCGGTGCCCGTCCGGCTGGCTGCGGCTGAACGAACTGAACGACAACGTGCTCCTGAGCCAGTCCAGCCTGAGCCGGCTGGTGGAGCGGCTGGAGAAACGCGGCCTGGTGGAGCGCATGGCTGCCCCGGACGACGGCCGGGGCGTGCTGCTGAAGCTAACGGACGAGGGCGCGGCGCTGCAGAAGGAAATTGGCCGGGAGCACGTGCGGGACATCGCCGAGCTGGTTGGCCCCGCGCTGACTGCGGCGGAGCAGCGGGAGCTGCTGCGGCTCACGGAGAAGCTGCGCGCGTCGCTACCGTCCCGTTAGCGGGACGGTCCATGGCCGGGTTAGCGGGACGGCGGTTGCCGCGCGATTGGGACGGCCGACGGCGGGACCCCAGGCCCGCCGTCGGACGCCTCCCGCGCCTGCCTTCAGCGGATGATGGCGAGTTTGTCCGGGTCCTCCGCCGGCAGTTCGCCGTTCACCGTGGCGATGACACGGATCTCCCGGAGAGAGAGGCTTCCGCCCACGGTGGACAGGAAGGCCGTGTCAGAGGAGTCCCGTCCCGAGGTGATGCGCAGCATGGCCTCCCTGGGAGCGAGCCCGGTGGGGTCGATCACGTGCCAGGCCCCGTCGACGTGGGCCTCGGCCACCGCATGGAAATCCATCGGGGACAGGCCCGGCGCGTACACGGCGGCCAACCGGGCGGGAACGTTCTTGGCGCGCAACAGCGAGATCGCCAGGTGCGCATAGTCCCGGCAGACGCCCCGCCGGTTCAGCAGGGTCTCCACGGCGCCGTCCGTTCCCCGGGAGGAGCCGCTGACGTAGCGCAGTTCGTTGAACACCCAGTTGCGCACGGCGTGCAGGAGTTCCTCACCCTGGAGTCCCCCGAACTCGGCATAGGACGTCGGGAGCAGCCGGTCGGACTCCGCATAGCGGCTGGGCCGGACATAGCGGATCAGCTCCATCAGGGAGGGCTGCTCGGGTTCCGCGAGGCCCGCAACGGTCGCGGAGTAGTCCACGGCAACCTCGGTGGGGTCGGGAAACTCCATGTAATGGAACCTGCCGCCGTGGTGGTCCGAAAGCTCAGTGAGCGGAACGTGCTCCCCGCCGGCCGTCACGCTGAGGTTCTCCTCGAAGGACACGTAGCCGGAGTTCCTCGCCACGGAGATGGCCATCGCCACCTTGGTGTCGGCCACGGTCTTAAATACCAGGCGGGCAGCAACAGTTCGTTCCATGGGTCTCCGGGGGTGTGGGGCGGCGTCAGCCAGTTCCGGCTGCGGACGGGGGGTGTGCCGGAGGCGCAGCGGGACTAGTTTTGGATCTTCAGAGACATTAGCATCCGCTGGACGTTGGCGAATTCCGAGCCCTCGTTGACGTAGCCGGCAGCCTGGTCGAGGGTGTCGAAGGCCTTTGCCGGGGCCACCTTTTCATCCGGCGCGAAGGCCTTCAGTGAGCGAATGTCGCTGAACGAAAAGTTCCCCTTGCCGGCCAGGCCCTGCACCACGTTCTGCAGCTGGCATGCCTTGGAATCGGCGCCGCCCACGAGGTTGGTGATGCCGTAGGAGCCAAAGTAGCGGTAGCCCTGGATGACCCTGAAGACGACGTGCGGGTCGATGGTCCCCAGCCCGCCGCTGTGCGGCAGCTCCACCGGGACACTGCTGACGACGAAGTACGGCTTGCGGGCGGAAGCGGCGCAATTGGCTGCACCTGTACTGGGCAGGCCCGTTTGCAGGGTGGCCAGGTAGGTGCCTTTGGCGTCTTTGACCTCGATCTTGACGGCACCGGGCAGGGTCCCCTTGTCAGGTTCCGCCGACTGGGTAATCCAGTCCTGCGGAAGCTCGAAGCTCACCGTCTTGGCAGGATCCGAGAAGACCTTCCACGCCGCTGCCGTGGCTCCGGCCTTGGCGGAGGCACCGGTGGACCCTGTCGCCGTGGGGCTTGCGGAAGCGGATGCCGACCCGGTCGCCGGGCTGGTGCCCGGCTCCGCGGTCCACGCGGGCGCACCCTTGCCGCCATTGCTGCAGCCGGCCATCAGTCCAGCCGTCAGCAGCACGACGGCGGCGATGCCCGTTCGTTCAGAGGCCGTGAATCCCGTCATGGCTCCAGCCTAGCCGGGACGCCGCACCCACCCGGCGGCTGCCTGCCAGCGTTTCGCCGGTGAATTTGCAACTAGGCTGTGGACATGGCCGAACATGAGCTGGACGCAGCGGAGCAGACCCTGGCGGGCATGTCCGCCGTCGACATTGCAGACTGGCGGCTGCGGACATTCGCCCTGTACGACACGGTGCGCAAGATCGCCGCGGACAGCCCCGCGGAAGCCCACGCCTACTGGCGCCAGGAGCGCGACCGCATGTTCGGCACCCATCCGGCGTCGGCCCTGACTGCCGAGGCAAAGGCGTCCTTCTATGGTCTCAAGACGGCCGACTATGATCCCATCTACCGTTTCTACGTCCCTCTCACCAAGGAAGGCGCCGGACGGGAGATGACCGTCGAAACAGGGACGGACGGGCTGGTCAGGTTCGTCCGGCTGGGAACGTTCGACCTTCCCGAGATGGGGCAGCTGGCCGTATGGAAGCTGATGGGCTACGGGGGCGGAATCTTCGTTCCGTTCCGCGACGCCACCGCAGGGAAGCCCGGCGGAAGCTACGGCGCCGGCCGCTACCTCCTGGACACCATCAAGGGCGCGTTCCACGGCGTCCGCGGTTCCGGTCCCGACGCCCAGTACGTGCTGGACTTCAACTTCGCCTACAACCCTTCGTGCGCGTACAACGAGGCATGGGCCTGCCCGCTCGCCGGCCCCGCCAACCGGCTGGCCGTGGAGATTCCCGCCGGCGAGCTGTACTGACGTCACGCAGTTCCTGGCCGCTCTGCCCGGCACATACGATGGCTCAATGACCCCACCTGTCCAGCGGCGGATCGCCCGCGTCCGGCCCCTCGCCCCTGCCCCGTCGCCGTCGCCGTCGCCGTCGCCGTCAGCATCAGAAACAGCCACAGCACAGCTGCCCGAACAGTTCTTTGTGGCCAACGACGCCGCAGACTTCGCGGGCACGGCGGGGCGGACCTGGTCGGTGGTGGACTCCCCGTTCCCCGGCTCGCGCGCCAACGCCGGCAGTGCCCCCCGCAGCGGCTGGGAGCGGGGCGCGGAGGTCTCCGAGGACAGCTTCACCTTCCTGGCGCCGAGCGTGCCGGCCAATGTCCTGGGGATGGCCCACAATACCGGGCAGGCCGGCCGGGACCTCCCCGCACAGGCCTTCCACAAGGCCGCCACCAGCGTGATCGGCCCGGGCGAAGCGATTGAACTGCCGGCCGGAATCGGGCTGGTGGAGCCGGAGGCGGAACTGGCCGTCGTCATCGGCCGGACAGCGAAAAACCTGACCCTTGGCAACGCACGCGGCGCGGTCCTGGGCTACACCATAGCCAACGACGTCACCGCACGCTGGCGGCAAAAGTCCGATGAGCTGTGGCTGAGCGCCAAAAGCCAGGACACGTTCACTCCCGCCGGACCGTGGATCGTGACGGCGCTGGACCCCACGGACCTGCCCATCGGCGTCGTCCACAACGGCACCGACCTGCCCGCGGCGAGCACCGCGGACCTCGGCTGGAAGGTGGACGAGATCCTGGTCTACCTGACGTCGTTCATGACCCTGCACCCCGGCGACCTGGTGCTCACCGGGTTCCCGGCCGCGAGCTCCGGCATCCAGCCGGGCGACACCGTCACCTGCCGGGTGGGCGGAATCGGGGAGCTCTCCAATCCGGTCACGGAAGCTAGCTGACCGGTACTCCGCCCAGGTTCCGGACGCTTCCGACGGCGGCCGTCACCGCCGCGGCGGCAGCCTCGAGGCCGGCGCCGGTCACGGACGAATCAAAGCTGAACCTCACGGCGGTCTGGGCGACCTCCGCTTCGATGCCCAGTGCCACCAGCACCGGCGACGGCGCATCCGATCCGGCCGCGCAGGCCGAGCCGCTGGAGCACACCACGCCCTGCCGCTCGAGTTCCAGGAGCACGGATTCGCCGCTGGTGCCAGGGAAGCAGAACGAGGCCACCGAAGGCAGCCGTTCGGACGGATGGCCGGTCAGCAGGGCTCCGGGAACGCTGGCCAGCACGGCGGCAATGAAGCCGTCCCGCAGGCCCCTGGCGCGCGCCGCGAGCGCGGGCCGGTCGGCATGCGCCAGGGTGAGGGCGGTGGCCAGGGCCACGGCCCCGGCAACGTTTTCGGTGCCGGAGCGACTGCCGCGTTCCTGGCCGCCGCCGTGCACGAGGGGCTCGATCCGGGTCCGGCCCCGGACGAACAGGATCCCGTTGCCTTTGGGCGCCCCGAGCTTATGCCCCGAGATGCTTAGCGCGTCCACGCCGAGCGCCTTCACGTCCAGCGGCAGCCAGCCGGCGGCCTGCACGGCGTCGGTGTGGAAGGGGATTCCCCGCTCCTTCGCCAGTGCCGCCAGTTCGGCCACCGGCTGGACAGTCCCCACCTCGTTGTTGGCGTACATGATGCTGACCAGCGCGGTTTCGTCCCGCAGGACGGCGGCGAGCGCCTCCGTGGTCACCGTCCCGTTCCCGTCGACCGGCACCACGTCCACGGCGAATCCGTGGAAGCGTTCGAGATACCGTGCGGACTCCTCCACGGCGGGATGCTCGACGGCGCTGATCACCACCCGTTTCAGCGCAGGGTCCGCGGCCTGCCGAGCAAGCGCAATTCCCTTGACGGCGAAGTTGTCCGCCTCCGTGCCGCCCGAGGTGAAGGTGATCTCTCCCGCCCTGCAGCCCAGCACCGCGGCCACGGTCTTCCGGGCATCCGCGAGCGCCCGCGCCGCGGCGTCCCCGAGCGAGTGGTGGCTTGACGGGTTGCCGAATTCGCCAGTGAGGTACGGCCACATGGCCTCCAGCACCTCCCGGCGCACGGGGGTGGTGGCTGCTGCGTCCAGGAAGATCATGGCGTGTTCACCCCACTGTCAGTTCGACGTCCAGGCCAAGGTCCAGGGCGGTGACGCTGTGGGTCAGGGCCCCGACGGAGATGACGTCCACACCGGCGGCGGCAATGTCCGCCACGGTGCGAAGGTTGACGTTGCCGCTGGCCTCCACCACGGCCCGGCCAGCCACCTGCCGGACACCGGCGCGCAGCTCTTCGATGCTGAAGTTGTCCAGCATGATGGTGTCCACCCCGGCAGCCAGGACGGGTTCGATCTGGTCGGCGCTGTCCACCTCCACCTCAAAGTGTGTGGTGTGCCCCAGCTGCGCCTTCGCGTCGGCGAGGAGCGCGGTCAGCCGGGCCGGGTCTCCCCCGGTCATGACGGCAAGGTGGTTGTCCTTGGCCAGCACGGCATCGGACAGGCTGTAGCGGTGGTTGGCGCCCCCGCCGCACCTGACGGCGTACCGTTCCAGGACGCGCAGGCCGGGGGTGGTCTTGCGGGTGTCCGTGATGCGGGCCTTGGTGCCGGCCGCCAGAGCCACGAATACCGCCGTCTTGGTGGCAATCGCGCTCATCCGCTGTGCCAGGTTCAGGCCCACCCGCTCGGCCAGCAGCACGCTGCGCGCCCGGCCGGTGACCCGCGCGAGCTTGGTTCCGGCGGCGAACGCCTCACCATCGGCGAGGAGCAGCTCCACCTCGGTGTCGGGGTCCACCATCAGCATGGCGTCGCGGAACACGCTGCCGCCGCTGAAGACCCCCGGTACGCGGGCGTTGAGCACCGCGGTGGCGCGGGCCTCGGCCGGAATCAGCAGCTGCGAGGTGATGTCGCCGCTGGGCGCATCCTCCGCGAAAGCCCGTTCCAGGATCTCGTGGACGGGTGCTGCGGGGAGGGTCAGGCTAGTCATGGACAAGGCTCGCTTTCGGGCTCATTCTGAATTCTTCGTCTAGGTCGCCGACTGGATGGTCTGCGGGCAGGCTGTCATCCCGGTAATGTGCTCCGAGCGATTCCCGCCGCTCCCGCGCCGCGTGCACCAGCAACTGCGCGGCGAGCAGCAGGTTGGCGTACTCATGGGTCCGCGGGTCCGCTGACCGCGGCACCGCTTCAGGACGCACGACGGCGGCCCACCCGGCAAGCGCGGACCCCGCTTCCCGCAGCAGTCCCCCACTACGCAGCACCCCGGCCTGAGCAGTCATCAACCGCCGCAAAGCCCCGCGAGAAAACTCCCCGGATACGGCATCTCCCAAATTTCCCTCGGGGTAGGGCGCTGCGCTCCAGTCATCAGCCTCGAAGTCGCGGGACAGTGCCACAGAATTGTCGACTGACGGTGCCCCGGAAGCGTGCGTCAAAGGGAGGCCGCTAGCGGCTGAGCTAGCACGCGGAGGGATGCCGTTAGTCGACGCCCCCGGCTGAGTAGTGCTGTTTTGCGACGCCCCAAGCGTTGTGGCGCCACCAAGGAACGCTTCAACAGCCCGCCGCCCGAAAACCAGTCCTTCGAGCAGCGAGTTGCTGGCCAGCCGGTTGGCACCCTGGACACCGGTGCAGGCGACTTCGCCGGCCGCAAAGAGCCCGGGAACGGAGGTGCGGCCGTCCAGGTCGGTGGCGACGCCGCCCATCCAGTAGTGGGCTGCGGGTGCGACCGGGACGAGCTCGCGGGTCCAGTCGATGCCGGCTTCGCGGGTGCCGCGCGTGATGGTGGGGAAGCGTTTCGCCAGGAACCCTGCTCCCCTGGTGTCTTCGATGCCCCGGGCGTCGAGGTAGACGTGGCCGTTGGGGTCACCGAGCGCGGCCAGGTGCAGGGCAATGCTGCGGGAGACGACATCGCGCGGGGCGAGTTCGGCGTCGGGGTGGTAGCCGGGCAGGAAACGGCGGCCCTGGGCGTCAACGAGGATGGCGCCCTCACCGCGGACTGCCTCGGAGATCAGCAGCGGGTCCTGGCCGTCGTCGGACTTCGCTCCCCCGTCCTGGCGGACAATTCCCCTGTCCGGCCGGACCAGGCACGTGGGGTGGAACTGGAAGAACTCCAGGTCAGCGACGGCGGCACCGGCGCGCCAGGCGAGGGCCAGCCCGTCGGCGGTGGCAACGGAAGGGTTCGTGGTCTGCGCGAACAGCTGCCCTGCCCCGCCGGTGGCCAGCAGGACGGCGTCGGCCTGGATGCTGCCCGCCCGCCCGTCCTGCAGGAACTCAACGCCCGTGACCCGGCGGCCCTGCTGCATGAGGGCTGTCACGCTGGCGTGGCCCAGCAGCCGGATCCTGCCCGAGGCCTGCGCGGCCAGCACGGCGCAGATCAGGGCGTTGGCGATGCCGGCGCCGGTGGCGTCGCCGCCGGCGTGCAGGATCCGCGGCGCGGAGTGGGCGGCTTCGAGCCCCAAGGCGGGGTCGCCGTCGTCGTCCAGGTCGAAACGGACGCCGAAGCGTCCGAGCCCGGCGATGTCCCGGCGGGCCTCGGTGCAGAGCACCCGGACAGCCGCCGGGTTGCAGTGCCCGGCGCCGGCCTTCAGGGTGTCGGCGATGTGGGCTGCCACGGTGTCGCCGGGCGACGGCTCGTCGAGGACGGCGGAAATGCCGCCCTGGGCGAAATATGTGTTGCTGTCCGCGAGCGCGCCCTTGGTCAGCACCACCACGTCGGCGCCTGCCTCCGCCGCGAGCAGGGCGGCATAGAGGCCGGCGATGCCGCTGCCGACGACGGCGAGCCGCTGGCGGCCGGCCGTTCCGTTTTCGCTGGGGATGGTCATTGTGGGCTCTCTATTGGGGCTTGGCGGCGAGCATGCGCTCGAGTGCCGTCCTGGCGTCCTGCTGCACATCGTCGTCCACGGTGATGCGGTTGACCACGCGGCCGGCGACGAGCTCTTCCAGGACCCAGGCCAGGTAGCCGGGGTGGATCCGGTACATGGTGCTGCACGGGCAGATCACCGGGTCCAGGCAGAAGATGGTGTGCTGCGGGTACTGGGCCGCCAGCCGGTTCACCATGTTAATCTCGGTGCCGATCGCGAAGACGGTGGGCTCGGTGGCTGCGGCGATGGCCTTCTGGATGAAGTCCGTGGAGCCGGCGGAGTCAGCCGCGTCCACCACGTCCATGGGGCATTCGGGGTGCACAATGACGTTGACGCCCGGGAAGTCGGAGCGGGCCTTCTCGATCTGGGCCACGCTGAAGCGTTTGTGAACCGAGCAGAATCCGTGCCAGAGGATCACGCGGGAGTCGAGCAGGGCCTGTTCGTCGTTGCCCCCAAGCTCCTTGCGCGGGTTCCACATGGGCATCTGCTCGAGCGGTACGCCCAGCGCCTTGGCCGTGTTCCGGCCGAGGTGCTGGTCCGGGAAGAACAGCACACGCTGGCCGCGCTCGAAGGCCCACTCGAGGACCGTCTTGGCGTTCGAGGACGTGCAGACGATGCCGCCGTTCCGGCCGCAGAAGGCCTTCAGCGCGGCGGAGGAATTCATGTAGGTGACGGGGATGACCGGAACGCGGCCTTCGGCGTCGGGCTCGGTGCCGAAGATCTCCTCGAGCTGCTCCCAGCAGTCCTCGACGGATTCGGCGTCGGCCATGTCTGCCATCGAGCATCCGGCAGCGAGGTTGGGCAGGATGACAGCCTGTTCGGGCGTGGACAGGGTGTCCGCGGTCTCGGCCATGAAGTGCACGCCGCAGAACACGATCGCTTCGGCGTCGGGCCGGGTCAGGGCCGCGTTGGCCAGCTGGAAGGAGTCACCCACAAAGTCGGCGTACTGGACAACCTCGTCCCGCTGGTAGAAGTGGCCCAGGATGACGGCGCGGTCGCCTAGGGCCGCCTTGGCAGCCCGGATCCGGGCATCGAGTTCTGCTTCGCCGGCAAGCTGGTACTCCTCGGGAAGCTGTCCCTGGCGGGGCGTGGAGGCAGGTGCGACGTCGGCGCTGGAGGCGCCGGGACCATAGGCCGGAACACCGGCGAGCGTCTCCGCGAGGTCGTACTCCCACGGGCCCTTGGCGAGCGCGGAGCTGCAGGTGCCGCCGGCGCCGGCCGCCGTGGCCTTCTCGGCCTGTTCACGCGTGATCAGCTGGATGGCAGTGTTGACGCTGCTCATGGGGTACTCCTGTTATCTGGGTCGAGGCCGGGGCGGCCGGTAAATCGGTAAAGACGCGGCGGGCGGTGCTTGCCGCCCTGGAGGTATTCACCGGTTTCTTCGATTTCCGGCGTCGACTTGATCTGCCGGCGGAAGTTGGCGGGGTCCAGTTGTGTGTCCAGCACTGCTTCGTAGACCTCGCGGACCTGTGCGAGGGTGAAGTACTCCCCCAGAAAGTGGTAGGCGATGGAACCGTAGGCCAGCTTGTTCCGCAGGCGCCAGAGGGCATACTCCACGATCGCGTTGTGGTCGAAGGCCAGGCTGCCGAGCCTGTCGGCGCGGAACCACCGCACGTTCTCGGATTCGTCCGCGAGGGCGGCTTCGGTGGGCTGGACCAGCGCCCAGTAGACGATGGACACCACGCGCTGCGTGGGCGAGCGGTGCATGCCGCCGAAGGCGTAGAGCTGCTCAAGGTAGCTGGGGGCCAGCCCGGTGGTGTCCCTGAGGTTCCGCGAAGCGGCGTCCTGCAGCGACTCTGAGTGCGTCAGCGGACCGCCGGGCAGCGCCCACAGGCCTTTGAACGGTTCCCGGATCCGCCGGACCAGCGGGAGCCATAGCGTGGGACGGCCGGAGGACTCGCTGGGGCGGAGCGCGAAAATCACGGTGGAAATCGCCAGCGACGGTGGCGCGGACTGCCGTTCGGCCACGTTGGCTGAGGTGGTGTACACGGTAATCACCCGCTTCGCTGCGATCGGCCTGTCCGCAGATCGCGGGCTCGCCCTGGATTAGTTATAGTCAAGTTGACTCAAACTGATTCTACGGCCCGTTGCCCTGGATACAAAATGTTTCGCCGGAAGTTGGGGTAAATTCGAAAGGTCCCAAAAGGACCAGTCCCCAACCCCAAGAAGGTACGCAGCATGACGATGAAGTCCACGGCAGAGCGACCCCCAGTGCAGCTCCGCCACAGCATGAAGCCCCGCCAGCTCACCATGATGGGCCTGGGCAGCGCCATCGGCGCCGGGCTTTTCCTCGGCTCCGGAGCCGGCGTCCAGGCGGCCGGGCCCGCCGTACTGGTGTCCTATCTGGTGGCCGGAACCCTCATCATCCTGGTCATGTGGGCGCTCGGCGAGATGGCAGCAGCAAACCCCAACAGCGGCGCCTTCTCTGTTTACGCCGAGCGCGCCATGGGCAAGACCGCCGGGGCAACCGTGGGCTGGCTCTGGTGGCTGCAGCTGGTGGTGGTCATCGCCGCCGAAGCGCTCGGCGCTGCGGGGCTGCTGTTTTCCGTGTGGCCGGTGGTTCCGGTGTGGGCGCTCGCCCTGGTGTTCATGATGGTGTTCACCGCCATCAACCTGGCCGGCGTAAAGAACTTCGGCGAGTTCGAGTTCTGGTTTGCCATTCTCAAGGTGACCGCCATCGTCCTGTTCCTGGCCGTTGGCGCCGCACTCCTCCTGGGCCTCCTCCCGGATGCGGCATCCCCGGGGCTCGCCAACATCACCGGCGACTTCGCACCGTCGGGCATGGCGGGCATTGCCACGGCCCTGTTCGTGGTGATTTTCGCCTTCGGCGGCACGGAGATCGTCAGCGTCGCAGCCGCGGAGACTGAAGATCCTGAGCGCAGCGTCACCAGGGCCATCCGCACGGTGGTGTGGCGGATCCTCGTCTTCTACATCGGCTCGGTCTTCGTGATCGCGGCCGTCCTTCCGGCCACCTCGGAGTCGCTGTCATCACCCTTCGCGGGCGTCCTGGACGCCGCGCGGATCCCGGGCGCCGCCACCGCCATCACCCTAGTGGCCGTCGTCGCCCTGCTGTCCGCCTTGAACGCCAACCTGTACGGGGCATCCCGCATGGTGTTCTCGCTGGCCGAGCGCGGCGAGGCTCCCGGCTTCCTGTCCCGGCTCAGCGGCGCGGGGGTGCCGATGATCGCCGTCGGCGTCTCTGTGGCGTTCGGGTTCATCGCCACGGTCCTGGAGCTGCTGTTCCCCGGACGCATCCTGCCGGCCCTGTTCCAGCTGGTCGGGTCCACTTGCCTGGTGGTCTGGGGTTCGGCACTGGTCTCCCAGCTCATCCTGCGCCGGCGGGCCGACCGCGACGGCACCCACCTGGCCCTGAGAATGAAGGGCTTCCCCGGACTTACAGTGTTCGGCCTCGTGCTGCTCGGGCTGGTTTTTGCGGTGGGCTTCAGCGCCGAAAGCAGCCGCATCCAGCTGGTCAGCACGCTGCTGCTCATCGCCGGCATCGCCGCCGCCTGCTGGGCCGGGGCCCGGTTCGCGGCATCCCGGCGGGCCCGGTCCCACACCGAGCCAGCGGATTCCGGGCCACACCACCCAGCCAGGTAGCGGCACAGGGGGTTCCCGGAGGCCGGGAACCCATCAGATGCCGCCCGGTTCGGAAGCCATGGATTGGCCCGTTCCGCAGGCAGGTAGAGTGGTGCCCATCCACGGCGGACCGACGACGAAGCAGTCCCGGCGAGCCCTGCACCTGAGGATTGAGACTTGATGAGGACTGAGGCGATGAGCGGCAGACACACCGGCGAACAGCACTCCCACACTGTCGAAGGCACCGACCCGCAGCTGTATGTCGAAGTGCACGACCCCAAGAACGACGCCGGCCTCCGCCCGATCCTGCTCATCCACGGCTTCTCCGCCTCCAGCAAGCTGAACTGGGAGGACACCGGCTGGATCGCCTCCCTCCTGGAGGCCGGCCGGCGGGTCATCGCCGTCGATCTTCCCGGCCACGGCCGCAGCGGCGCACCGGAGGACATGGACTCCTACTCGCCCAGCCGGATCCGGGCTGACCTGCTGCAGATCGCGTTCGACGCCGGCGCACGGCCTTTGCGCAACGGTGACCCCGCCAGCGGGCTGGACGTGATCGGCTACTCCCTGGGTTCCCGGCTCGCGTGGGAGTTCGGCGCCACCCAGCACGAGCTGGTTCACCGGCTGGTCCTGGGCGGCCCGAACATGGCCGATCCGCTGGCGGCGTTCGACCTCCTGGCCGCCCAGCGCTATCTCGCCGACGGCACGCCCATCGAGGACGCGTCCACCGCCGGGCTCCTCAGCATGGCGCAGGCACTGCCGAGCAACAACATCTTTGCCCTGCTGTCGCTGGTGGAGGCCATCAAGGGCGAACCGTACGACCCCGCCGAAGCGGTGCCGCACATGCCCGTCCTTCTGGTGGCCGGCGAAAACGATGAACGCGCCGCGTCCATGCCTCAGCTTGCCGAACTGGCGCAGAAGTCCGGTTCCATGGCCGAGCAGCTGGTCCTGCCCGGGCGTACGCACACCAATGCCATCACCAGCCGCGCCTTCAAGCAGGCGGCCATCGCGTTCCTCGGCGGTTAAGGGACCCGGCAACTCGGCGACCTCCGGCGGCGGCCTTCCGCTCTACAGCCACTGCCGCAACCATGTCGAATACCCCCCCTCCCGCCGGAGTCGACGGGCGTAGGCTGGATCCTGGGGGCGGAAACACCGGAAGAGGAACCCATGGGCATGGTCTTTGAGGACCGGGAAGACGCCGGACGGCAGCTGGCTGCCGCCCTTCCGCAGTTCCGCGAGCGCCCGGACACCGTCGTGCTGGGCCTCGCCCGGGGCGGCATTCCCGTGGCCGCCGCCGCGGCCGACGTCCTGCACCTGCCATTCGGAGCCCTCCTGGTCCGCAAACTCGGAATCCCCGGCCATGACGAGACCGCGTTCGGTGCCCTGGCCTTCTCGGGCGGAAGGGTGGTCCGGCTGCTCAACAGGCCGCTCGTGGAGCGGATGCATGACGACGGCGTGCGGCAGGAATGGCTGGACCAGGTGGAGCACCGGGAGCGCGCCGAACTGATGCGCCGCGCCGCCAGCTACCCGGCCGCGCAGCCCGACGTCCACGGCAAGACGGCCCTGCTCGTGGACGACGGACTGGCGACGGGGGCCACCATGCGGGCAGCCGTCGAGGCCGTCCGGTCCGCCGGCGCGGCAGCCGTGGTGGCCGCCGTCCCCGTCGGTTCGATCGAGGCGCAGAAATCACTGTCCCGCGTCTGCGAAGTCCTCTGCCTCCACCTGCCGGGAAGGTTCCGGGCCGTGGGAGCCTTTTACCGGCATTTCGAGCAGCTGAGCGATGAGGATGCCATCTCCCTGCTGCAGGGCGCCCGCATCTAGGGGGCCGGCTGGCCGCCGAATCAGTGGTGGCTCACGCCAAGCGGGCGGCCCCGCGTTTCCTTTGCCAGGATCACGCCGACGGCCGAGATGACGCACAGAATCATGATGTAGATGCCGATGGAGCCGGTCCACTTGGTGCTCTGCAGAAGTGATTCGGCAATGGTGGCGGCAAACGCGCCGCCCAGGATGGCGCCGAACGCGTAGCCGATCGAGATGCCCGAGTACCGCACGTCGGCGGGGAACATCTCCGCGTACATGGCCGACATCGGACCGTAGGACAGGCCCAGGCCCACCGTGAGGACGAACAGCGCCACGCCGTAGAGCACGATGTCCCTCGTGTCGATGAGGGCGAACATCGGGATCATCCACGCGAACACGATGGCGTAGCCGGTCAGGAAGGTCTTGACCCGGCCGATCCGGTCGGAAAGCCAGCCGCCGACCAGGGTGAAGATCAGCCACCCGAACGATGCCACCGTGGTGGCCAGCAGGACCTGTGGCGTGGGCATCTTCAGCGTCCTGGTGGCGTAGGCGATGAAGAAGGCAATCAGGAGATAGCCGGCGGCGTTGTTGCCGATGAAGATCATGGTCGAGTAGAGGACAGCCTTCTTGTGGCTCCGGATAAGTTCGCCAAGCGGCGCCTTGCTTTCTTCCTTGCGCGCAGCCATTTCCTTGAAGACCGGGCTTTCACCCACGGCGCGGCGGATGAGGTAGCCCACCACGATCAGCACGATGGAGAGCAGGAACGGAACCCGCCAGCCCCACGAGGCGAAGTCTTCCTTGGACATGCTGGTGTTGAGGAAGAACAGCAGGCCGGTGGCGAGGATCATCCCGACGGGAACGCCGATCTGCGGATAGGCGCCGAACAGGCCACGCCTGCTCTTGGGGGCGTGTTCCACCGCCATCAGGGCCGCGCCGCCCCATTCGCCGCCGGCGGAGAAGCCCTGGATCACGCGGAGGGTGATCAGCAGCACCGGCGCCCAGAAGCCGATCTGGGCATAGGTCGGCAGCAGGCCGATCAGGGCCGTGGCGGCACCCATCATGATCAGGGTGAACACCAGCATAGCCTTGCGGCCCAGGCGGTCTCCCAGGTGTCCGGCAACGATCGCGCCGAGCGGGCGGAACAGGAAGCTGATGCCGATCAGGGCGAAGGAGAGGATCTGCGCCAGGCCCGGGTTGGATTCGTTCAGCGGTGCCAGGAACAGCGGCGACAGCAGCGTTGCCGTCAGCTGGGCGAAGATGAAGAAGTCGTACCACTCGATGGTTGTGCCGACCAGCGTGCCGGCGAGGACTTTGCGCTCCTCGCGCTTGCTGCTGGGTCCCGTCTCTGAATCGACGCGTGAAGTTGCGGTCATTGAAACTCCGTGGCTGGGGGCAGTGCTACTGCCGGTGGCGATCAAGGGGGTTGCCGATTTACTGATCGAACGGTCAGTTAGTGTGAAGGATACTATGGATTTATGGTGTGGCGCACCCCTCAGTCGGTCCGGTGCAGGAACTCGCGCAACCGCGCCCTGACGGGTTCGCGGTTGTAGGTGTTGACCAGCGCGCTGGCCATCCGGACGGGATCGCCGAAGAAGAAGTACTCATAGAGGGACTGCCGGCCGGAGAATCCGGAGATCGAGGCGTCGAAGGCAAGCTTGAACAGCCGGACCCGCTCGGGCCCTGTCAGCGTCTTCCCCTGCAGGTACAGGTCGATGTCCGCCCCGGCCTCACCATTGACGTCCGCTTCACCGGGCAGGGCCATCAGCCCTGACGCGGAGAACTTCCGGATGATCTGCGGGAAACGCTGAGCCGTCTTCGGGTACCAGTTGCGGGCAGCGTTGAGGGTGGTCCACCTGGGCAGCATCACGCCGGCCTCGTTGAGTTCGGCGTCAGCTTCCGACGCGCGGACCAGCGCCTTGCCGATTTCGACGTCGATGATCAGCTCGGCAATGTCCTCCTGGATATGCTGGAATCCGTCGATGCCGATCGACTCTGCGAGCTCGGACGCCAGGCCCAGGAAGAACTCGCTCTTGGCGATGGTCCGGGTGACCACCTGGTGGGTCATGAGGGCGCCGGCGCCCGTCTCGGCATAGAACGAGTTGCAGAGCTGGGGATTGCCGAGCATGAAGATCCGGCTGCTGGGAACGAAAACGTCGTCGAAGACGGCCACGGCGTCCATTTCCTCGTAGCGGGACGCCAGCGGTTCATCGTGGGTGCTGCCGCCGTTGTACAGGGAGGTCCGGCACAGGTACCGGAGCCCCGGTGTGTCATTGGGGATGGCGAAGGCGAAGGAATAGGGGGCATCCTCCGGAGTGCCGCGCAGTACGGTGGACGGGAAGACCAGCAGTTCATCGGCGATGGGTGCGATCGTGGCCAGCATGCGCGCGCCGCGGACCACGATGCCGTCGTCGCGTTCCTCCACAATGCGGGCGGTGAGCTGGCCGCCCAGCTGCTCAGAACCGGAGACCGACCTGTTCACCTGCGGCGGGATCAGGGTATGCGTTGCCAGCATGTCGTTTTCGCGCGCCCACTCGTAGTAGTTGCCGATGTTCTCGGCAAACGTGGGGTCGGCCTGGGAGAACCATTTCCCGGCCGCACCCAGGGCGGTGAGCGCGGAGTTCATGTAGTCGCCCGTGCGGCCCAGGAATCCGTTGGTGGCCTCAGCCCAAGTGGAGATCGCCAGGCGCCGGCGCTGCAGGTCCTCGATGGTCCGGGGCACCAGGAAGGACGCGTTGACAAGATCTCCCGTAGCCGGGGACGCATAGGTCAGGGCCTCCTGGTACCGCTGGTCGTGCTGCATGTCGAACAGCTTGGCGTAAGAGCGCGCAACGTTATGGAAGGCGGGGTGTTCGGCCACTTTTTCCCTGACCACTTCGCCGTCGATCGCGATGTTCAGGGTCATGGCATTGAGCTTGTCCAGGTACTGCCGGCCGGTTCGAATACCCATTGCTGCCTCCAGTCGTCGTTGAACTGTCAATTGGTGGTGGTGAAGCGCTCCTACAGCAGGTCTTCCATCCCCAGCTGGCTCTCCGGAATGATGGTGAACGCACTGTTGGCAAAGGCCAGGGCGTCTCCGCTGCGGTGGTTGAAGTCCACCACCTCGCCGAGGTACAGGGTGTGGTCGCCGCCGTCGTACGCCGCCCACGGCCTGCACTCAAAGTAGGCGAGCACCCCTGAGAGCCGGGGCGCCGCTGCGCCTTCCACCCACCGGGGCTCGGGCCCCTGACGCCCGGCGAAGTGCAAGGCCAGCAGCCGCTGCTCAGCGCCCAGGATATTGACGGCGAAGGGCCGGCCGGCCAGCTCGTCGTGCGCTTTGGCGGTGCGGGCTATGCTGACCAGGACCAGCGGCGGGTCCATCGAGACGGCCGTGAAGGAATTGACCGTGATGCCGTGACGCTTGGCGGCCCCGTCGAAAGTGACAATGGCGACCCCGGTGGCGAACCGGCCCAGGCTGCCGCGGAAGCGGTGGGCATCGGGAACCGAGGTCCTGCCCGGAACGCCGGGTCCCACCGCCGGGTTGACCGTCATCGTTGATCCCCTGGGTACTTGACCCTCGCCTTCGGCGTATGCCTCCGGCCTACTGTCCACCGCCTCTGGCGTACCGGTCCGCATTCGCTAGACTGTTCTATAGTTGAACGTGAAATTCCTATATGGAACGCTAGCCCAAGGTGACGGGCAACACAAGACCCGTTGGCTATTCGCCCCGCTTACATGCCTAGGATGGACAGCATGACTCCCAACGCCGGTGCCGCAGCGCAGATTGCGCCCGCCCAGGCATCCCCTTCCCAGACCCTCTCCAGGGGCATCCGGGCACTGGAAATCCTTGCGGAAGCCGACCGCCCGCTGACCATCGCCGAGCTCGCGGAGGCCATGGGCGTCCACCGCTCCGTCGCCTACCGGATTCTGCGGACCCTTGAGGACCACTCGCTGCTGGTGCGCGACGACGCCGGCCGGGTCCAGCCGGGCCCGGGGCTCGCGGTGCTGGCGCGCGGCGTTTCGAGGAACCTCCAGACCGCTGCCCTTCCCGAACTGACCCAGTTGGCGAACACGCTCACCATGACCGCCTTCGTGGCAGTGTGGGACCATCAGGAATGCGTGACGCTCGTGACCGTGGAGCCGCGGCACTCGGCCGCAACAGTGGTGCAGCACCCCGGATCCCGGCATCCAATCAGCTCCGGCGCGCCCGGCATCGCCATCCAGTCAGCCCTGACGGAACTCGAGTGGAACCAACTCGCGCCCGCCGTACCCTATAGGCCCGAGGCGGCCGAGGCCAGGAAACGCGGTTACGCGGCTAGCCACGACGAAGTCATCGCCGGTGTTTCCTCCCTCGCCGCCCCCGTACGGGTGCCCGGCGGACGCCCGGCGGCCGTGGCCGTCGTCTACATCCGCTCAGCCCAGGATCCGGCCGAAGTGGCCGCCGCCCTTACCGCCAGCGCAGCACGGATCGAGGGTCAGCTCGCCTGAGCTCGCCGCTCCCTGGAACGGACGACGACGGCGGCCCCCGCGCCAAGTGCCAACAGAGCCGCCGCGGCTGCTGCCGTGACGAGGAAGGCGGCGTTGTGGCCGCCGCCCTGCGCCAGCTGGCCGCCCAATGACGAGCCCAGGGCGGTGCCCGCGACGATGCCGCTGGCGAGCGCTGTCATCACCGTGGCGAGGCGACCCGCCGGTGCCATCAGGCCGCCGATGGCAAAGACCGTCACCATGACCGGACCCACCGGCAGGCCCAGGGCAAGGAGAACCAGCACCATGCCCCAGCCGTCGGTGGGGAGGAAAAGCAGGGCTGACAGCGCGGCCATCGCTGCCGCACCGGCGACCCAGCGGGCGGCCAGCGGGAAGCGGGCGGGCCAGTAAGCCACCGAGATGGCGGCCGCCGCCGAGCTGATCCCCATGACGGCGTACAGGAGTCCGGCCGCCTCTGACGTTGCGAAACCGGCCGAGAAGGCGCTCAATGCTGCCTGCGAGGACCCGAAAAACGTGCCCATGCAGACCATTGCCAAGACAGGGAGTGCCACGGGGGCCAGGCCCCCACGCCTGCCGCCGGCAGCGGCCACCGAATTTCCGGTGCGGGCAGCTCCGTTGCGGGCGCGGGTGCTGGCAGCAGCGCGCCGCGGAACGGCCGTATGGGTCCGGTGAAGGGCAAAGGCCGGGACGAGCGTGAGCGTGAGCGCGGCGGACAGGGCCAGCGGGAGCCACGGGGCCACCAGGCTGGCCAGGACTCCCACGAGGGCCGGACCGAGTACGAAGGTCAGTTCATCGGCCGTGCTCTCATAGGACAAGGCGACGTCCAAGTCAGAACTGTCGCCGGTGCGCCGGCTTTCGGCTGTGAGGGCCATCCACCGGACGCGGGCCAGCGGGCCGACCTGGGGGCAGCTGAAACCTGCCAGGAACGCGACCGTGATGACACCCCACGCGGCGGCGACGTCCCGCGCCCCGGGATCCAAAAACGTGGCGGCGATGACCGCAAGCACGGCTACGACATTCAGGACAGCCGAGACCAGCAGCACCGGTCGCTGGCCGAGCCGGTCCGCAAGCGCGCCGAGGATCGGCGCGCCGACCGCGGAACCGATGCCCACGGCGCCGGCTGCGGCTCCGCCCACGGCATACGAGCCGGTAACCGATGTAACGAGGGTAAGGGTTCCCAGGGTCAGCATCGCGAGGGGCAGGCGGGCAAACAGGCCCAGGGGCAGGAATCCCCTGCCTGCCAGCGCCGGAAGGCGGGCGAAGCGGCCGCCGAACCGTGACGCTGGAGCCTCCGTGCTCGCGGACGGGGTGATGGGACGGGAGTCGGCGGGTGGCTGGGGCGCGGTTGAAGTGCTCATGTATCCGGGCTCGTTCAGTCGTGCGCATCGTCCCTCCTCCCGATGCGCTGAACCCGGTAACGGTCCCATGATACTGGATGCGTTGATGCCCGCGAGGTGGCGGGTATCCGCGGATCAGGCCGTCATGAGTGCGTCAACGATGTGCACGGTGGAACCGTTGCGCTGCTTCACCACCCGGAGCTGGCTGCCGATGCGCTGCTTCATCTCCCCCACGTGGCTCACGAGACCCACAACCCGGCCGCCGTCACGCAGGCCCTCCAGGGCATCCATGACTTGCTCCAGGGCCTGCTCATCGAGGCTGCCGAATCCTTCGTCGACGAACAGCGTTTCAATGTCGACGCCCCCGGCCTCCTGCTGCACCACGTCTGCGAGGCCCAGGGCAAGCGACAGCGAGGCCATGAAGGATTCGCCGCCGGAGAGTGTTGAGGTGTCGCGGTGGCGGCCGGTCCATTCGTCCACGACTTCCAGCCCCAGACCGGACTTGGCGTTCCTGGCTGCCCTCGCGTCCGAGTGCCGCAGTGTGTAGCGGCCGTCGCTCATGGACACGAGCCTTTCAGATGCGGCAATGGCAACCTGCTCGAGCCGTGCCGCCAGCACATACGCGTTCAGGCTCATGCGGTAGCTGTTGTCGCCGGAACCGCGGACCGCTTCGGCCAGGCCCTTCAGGACCTCCGCGCGTTCCCGCGGCTCCCGGCCGGATGCGGCGAGATCGTCGTACTCCGCACGCAGGTGTCCGAGCTTCGTGGCGGCCTGCAGGGCCAGGCCTGCCGCCAGTGCAATATCCTTTGCTGCCCCGGCAGCCTGCTCAGCTTCGGTGCGCAGCTGGTCCAGGTCCGCTGCGGCCGTTGCTGATCCGGTGTCCTGTTCCTTGGCCGCCAGGACAAGTTCCTCACTGGCGAACAGTTCCTCAAGCCGCGCTTCCTCGTTCCGCCCGGCCTGGACGGCCGACTCCAGCCTCGCCGCTTCCGGGCCCGGCAGGAGGGCAAGGCGTGCCTCGGCGGCGGACTCAAATCCGGCCTCGGGAAGTGCGCGGTCCAGCTGGGTCCGCGCCTCGGCCAGGCGGTCCGCGGCCTGGTCCAGCTCCGCCCGGGCAGCATCAGCCTGTTCGAGAATGTCGATGACCTGACCGATGACGCCGCTGCGGAGACCAAGGCTGGCGTGGCCGGCACGAAGTGCCTCCAGCGATGATTCCAGGGCGGCCGACTGGCCTTCGATTTCGGTCAGGGCGGCCTCCGTCTGCGCCAGGTGCGACAACGTGTCCACGCGCACTTGTTCCGTGGCGTCGATGCGTTCGGCAAGCTCCTCCTGCCGCCTCCGGCTGGCTGCCAGCTCCGCTACGGCGGCTGCGGCCTCGGCAGCCGCTTCCCGGGCGGCCCCGGCGGCCTCCTCCGCCACCGCAGGATCCGTGTCGCCGCCCTGGCCGGCGAGAACGGCGACCAGCTGCCTTGCCTCGGAGAGCTCGGCGTCCAATGCAGAAAGGGCCTTGTCGGCCACCTCGCTGCGCTCCTTGGCGCGCTCCTCTTTCTCGGCGAGACCCAGGACGGAGTCCCCGGCCGGTACAGGTGCCGGATGCTCCGGGCTGCCGCAGACAGGACAGGGCGTCCCCTGTTCCAGCCGCGAAGCCAATTCGGCGGCGGCATTGGTCAGGCGTTCCTCACGGACGTCCAGCCATTGGCGGCGCAGTTCCTGGTGCTGTTCCCTGCCGCTGAGGTGCCGTTCGGCCACCACGGCACACTGGGCCACCGCGGTTCCGTAGCGCGCGACGACGTCCACCAGCTCATCCGCAGCTGCGGCTTCCTTGGTGCGCAGCACGGATTCGCCTGCGAGCTGCTCCAGTGGCTGCAGGGCAGCACGCAGGGCATCCATCTCGGTGCGGAGGGAAAGCAACCGGACTGTGTGGTCATCACCGGCGCAGCTGAGTTCCTGCCGCCGCTGAGTAAGACCGGCCAACCGTGCCTGGAGGCCGTCCAACCGGTCCTCGTCGGCAAGCCGTTCGCCGATCACAGCGGCCAGCGCCCGCAGGCGCGAAAGCTCCGCTGCCACGCCGGCGGCGCTGAATTGTGCGGCGGCAGTGTGTTCTGCGGGGCTGCCTTTGGCGAAGGAACCGTGTCCCATGCGGAGTGCCATACCGCCCAGTTCGGTGCTGGACTCCGCTGCCTCCTGTAAACCGGACGCGGCAAGACTCATGGATCCCTCAGCCCGGACCAACAGTGCCTCGGCGGCGGTTACCGCCTTTAGCTGGCCGCCGAGGAGTTCTGCCTTCCGGTGCAGGCCGAGCGCGGCCGCCGAGCTCCCCAGTCCCGGTGCGGCCGCCTCCGCGTCTGCCTTGCGGCGCAGGGCAGAGGCAAGCTTCAGGCGCCTGCTCTCCCTGGCCAGCTCGACGTCGAGCCTCTCAGCGCACCCGCGGCGCCGCTGTTCGCAGGATTCCGCGTCCTTGGCCAACGCAGAGGCGCGCTCGGAGGCAGCACCCTCCAGCCATGACAGCAGTCCAGGAGCGCCTGGGGATTCCTGCGCTGCCTCGGGATCCACCTCAAGAGCCGCCGCCTCGGCCAGTGCCCTCGCCCTTAGAAGGCCCAGCTTGCCCTCAAGTTCGGCCACTTCGCTGGCGGCCCGTGCGGCCTGCGACGCCAGTTCGCGCTCTACCGCCTCGAACCGTTCGGTTCCGAAGAGTTTCTGCAGCAATTCCAGCCGGTCCGAAGCCTTGGACCGCAGAAAGGCGGCGAAGTCCCCCTGGGGGAGCATGACCACACGGGTGAACTGCTCCCGGTCCATGCCAAGGAGCTCGGTGATTTCAGCACCGGCTTCGTCGTTCCGGCCGGATTTTTCCACCCATGCACCCGCAACCCGTTCCCGGAGGAGAGTCTTGGCCTGCTGCGTGGTGAACCCGTTCCGACCGCGGGCGCTCGGCTTGTCCCAGGCCGGAGACCGGGAAACCTCAAAACGCCTGCCCCTGGCCGTGAACTCACACGTGACGCGGGGTTCGGCCGCCGAATCAGCATGGTCGCTGCGAAGCCTCTTGCCGTCCTGCCGGGCGCCGGGCACGGACCCGTAGAGCGCATAGCAAACAGCGTCCAGCACACTGGTCTTGCCGGCACCGGTGGGGCCGTTCAGCAGGAACAGCCCGTGGGCGCTCAGCCGGTCAAAGTCGATTTCCTCAGTTCCGGCGAACGGCCCGAACGCGAAGATTTCCAGACGGTGGATCCTCATAGTGACGCCTCCTGCAGACGGACGTTCTCCAAAGCCTCGGTCAGCGCGGCCTGTTCTTCCGTGCCGGGTTCCCGGCCGCGGACATGCTCCAGGAATCCGCAGCAGACGGCAAGATCATCCTCGGCCTCCGCCAGCCGGGTGCTGTAGTTCGCCCCGGACGCTGCAGGTGCTCCCTCCGGCTCGAAACCAAGGACGAGGGTGTCCGGGAACCTGACCCGCAGCCGCTCCATGGCCTGGGCCGGCCGCTGGGCATCCGTCAGGGTCACCTGGCAATAGGCCTGCTCTGCCCAGGCGTGCTCGGGTGACTCCAGCAGTCCGTCGAGGCTTCCCCGGAGGACGGCAAGTTGCCTGGGCGCGTCCCAGAGAATCTCCTCAACCGCGGTGACCCCAGACGCATCGACGTCGATGAGCCAACCGCCCTTCTGGTGCTTCGCTTCGGAGAAGGAGTAGGCCAGCGGCGAGCCCGAATACCGCACCTCGGCGGAGAGGGACTGCCGGCCATGCAGATGGCCCAGCGCGGTGTAGCTGAACCCGTCGAACAGGTCCAGGGGGACGGCGCCCACTCCCCCGATGCTGAGGTCACGTTCGCTGTCCGAACTGATCCCCCCGCTGGCGAAGGTGTGTGCCAGCACAACTGAATGGACCGTCCGGGATCCGCCGCGCGCGGCGACGTCGGCCCGGATGCGTTCCGTAGCGGCGCGGGTGACTTCGAAGTGGCTGGCTGTATCCACCCCCAGTTGATCGGCGACCAGCCGTGGCTCGAGCCACGGGATGCCATAGATGGCCAGGACCGGGTCCTGTTCGCCATGCCGGTCCGCCCCGCCGAGCGGCAGCATGACGGGGACGTCCAGTTCCCGGAGGAGGGTGCGCAGATGAACGCCGCCCTTCTCCAGCAGCCGGGAGGCGAAGCCAAGCCGAATGGCGGAGTCATGGTTTCCGCTGGTGAGCACCACCTGCGCCCCTGCCCCGGTCAGGCGGACCAGGGCATCGTCGAGCAGGTTGACGACATCGACGCCGGGCAGTGCTCTGTCATAGACGTCGCCGGCGATCAGCACGACGTCGACGGACAGCTCTCCGACCCGGGCCACGAGCTGGTCGACAAAGGAGCGCTGGGCGTCCAGCATGCCGACGCCGTGGAAAGACCGGCCCAGGTGCCAGTCGGAAGTGTGCAATAACCGCATATTCATAAGCTAAACGCGGGCACTGACAAAATTGCCGACCCCGCGCTTCGGCGCGTCAGGACTGCTTGCTGCGCGGCCCGTCGAAGAAGTCGCGCGCCTCGTCGCGGCCGGCGTCATCTGCTACGGCCGTGTGGCCATCAGCCACACGGCCCTCGGCCGCACGGGTTTCCTTGGCAGCCGCAGGTTTTTCGGCCGGGCCTTCGTCCACGTCGTCCACGAGGTCAGGCTCCGGATCCGCCTCGTCATCGGAGTGGTCCGTGGCCACGGCAGCGGCAGTGCGGCTGCGAGCGTCGGCGAACCCGCGGAAAACCAGGCCAGCGATGCCGGCGCCGACGATCGGGGCAACCCAGAACAGCCACAGCTGCTCCAGCGCCCAGCTGCTGCTGAACAGCGCCGAGGCGGTGGCCCTGGCCGGGTTGAAGGGCGCGTTGCCAAGGGCCTGGCCCAGCTGCAGCAGCACGGCAAACGCCAGGCCGACGGCGAAGGGGGCGGCGGCCGCGTGGTGGTTGCGGCGGGCCGTCATGCCGAGGAACACGGCGACCAGGAGGACCGCTCCCAGCACCTCCACGAGCAACACACCGGCCATCGACGTCTGGATCACGGAGTGCTCGCCGAAACCGGCCGTAACGGTGTCGAACGCCGTGCGGGCGTCGGGGATGTTGGGCACCGTGCGGAGGACCCCAAAGAGCGCGAGTGCCCCCGCCGCGGCGCCGACCAGCTGTGCGCCGATGTACGCTGCTGCGGCAGCGATGCCGATCCTGCCCGCCACGAGGTTGCCCAGCGTGATGGCCGGGTTGAAGTGTCCGCCCGAGATGTACCCGAAGGCCAGCATCGCCGCTGTTACGGCGAGGCCCCCGGCAAGGGCGCCGGGCAGCGGATTGGATTGTGGAAGGGTGAAGAGCGGCACGCCCAGCCCGGCGACCACCAAAAAGAGCGTTCCGAACGCCTCCGCTCCGAGCCTGGACAGGAGTCCCGGCCGGAATCCGTCGTCACCGGCAGAAGGCCTCCGGTCATCGGTCGGGGGGACGGACACAGGGGTGGTCATGTGAGGGAATTCCTTTGGTTCGGTCAGCGGGGAATGCCGCCCGCATCGGGAGCGGCCCAAGCAGTCTGGCAGCAAAGTCTGGACGGTTGCTGAAACTGAGCTTATCCTCCGGTGATCGGACACGCGGCACCCCGCGGCCAAAATCACAGGGTGCGGGACAGATCCGGCGGGCAGGTAAATTTGCCTGCATGAGCAATGAACCCGGCACTGTTCCGTCCCCCGAGTCCCGCATCCATGGCTGCCTGCTCGGCGGCGCGCTGGGAGACTCGCTCGGCTATGCCGTCGAGTTCGACCCGATAGGGGAAATCCGGCGCCGTTTCGGCGCTGCCGGACTCCGGGATTTTGACGTGCTCGACGGCGGATCCCACTTTTCGGACGACACCCAGATGACCCTGTACACAGTGGACGGGATTGTCGAGGCCCTGGAGTGGGCCAACTCGGGTGTTGGAGCTGACGCCAATGCCTGCGTGTGGCTTGCGTACCTGCGCTGGCTGGACACGCAGGGAGTGCCTGTTCCGGAATCCGCGCCGCGGCCGCAGCCGCGCTGGATTGACGGCCAGGAGGTGCTGCGGCACCGGCGGGCACCCGGCAATGCCTGCCTGAGCGGTCTGGCCACCGGCCAGATGGGAACGATCGCCCGGCCGGTCAATCCCGCTTCGAAGGGCTGCGGAACCGTCATGCGGTCCGCGCCGTTCGGCCTGGTCCCGCACATTCCAGCGGACTCCGTGTACAAGTTGAGCTCGGACGCGGCCTCGCTCACCCACGGGCACCCCTCCGCCCGGCAGAGCGCCGGCGCTTTCAGTCTGCTCATCCATTCCCTGATTCAGGGCAGCAGCCTGGCCGAGGCAGCACAGGACGCACTCGCCCGTGTACTGGCCGACGATGGGGCGGCGCCCGAACTCCGTGAGCGGCTGGATGCCGCAATCCGCCTCGCCGGCGAGGCCGTCGGGGACCCGGTGTCCGGTTCGGTGCTCAGCCCGGAGGACCTGGTCCGTGAACTCGGTGAAGGCTGGGTGGCGGAGGAGGCCCTCGCCGTCGGGCTTTATGCTGTTCTGGCGACCGCCACCCCATCAGGCGGAGATGCCCCGCCCAATCCGGTGGCCCATTTCAAGGCCGCCATCGCCGTGGCCATCAACCACAGCGGCGACAGCGATTCCACCGGGTCCATCGCCGGCAACATCCTGGGCGCGCACTACGGCACGGCCTGCCTGCCGGCGGAGTGGCTGGCGGCGCTCGAGGCCCCCGAGGTGATCCGCGGCATGGCCGGGCAGTTGGTTGCCGTCACGTCTGCCTGAGCGGAATGTTGTTGCAGGCCTCGCAGGCACCCTCGGGATGAGCCCCCGGCGCTGCTGCAGGCCGAAGATGGGCCAGCCGAGGCAGAATCCGGCGAAGGCTACCAGCGAGCCGGCGCCGAGCAAACCCACGCCACGGGCGCCAGCCTTGGGAAAGGCGACGGCAGCACTCAAGCGGGAAGCTTTATTGCGCCATGTGTACCGGCGCGCCGCCCACCATCTGCAGGAACTCCCCCTCGGAAATCACCTCGATGGCCTGGCCGCGGTCGTGCAGTTCCAGGACGCGTTTGGCCTTTCCGGTGAGCCGGCCCGAGCGCAGGTCACCGGCCACGAAGCCGTCCCCCACCACCAGGACGCTGGTCCGCGCCGTGACCCGGCTTTCGGGGCGCGCCCCCAGTTCAGCGGACCGCGTCTTCGCTTCGGGCCGCGGAATCGCGAGCTGGCCTGTGAACACGACGGTCTGGCCGAACAGCGGATTCCCGGGTTCGGCGTCGGGATTGGGCTCAGGGTTTGGCCCCTCCTCAGGCCACCCGCTGCGGAACGGCCGGGCCGGGGCAGCACCGGCGCCGCCCGCGGCGGCGAGTGCCGAGACGGTGGCCTTCGAAAGCTCGCCGCTGAAAGGGTCGAACGCCGGCTGCTGGGGCAGGGACAGTCCCAGCGAAAGGTAGAGCTCGGCGACGCTGTTGGCCCGGTTTCGCCCCGCGATGTCGATGAGGATCCCGGCGCAGGCCCTTGCGTCCTCGGCCGCGTCGTGGTGGTTCACGAGCGGCACGCCTGCTTCCTCGGCGGCAAAGGGCAGCGAATTGGAAACCAGGGAGTAGCAGCGCCGGGACAGCATCACGGTGCACACGTAGTCGTAGGCGGGGCCCGGAAGCCCCGAGACCTCAAGGCCGGAGCGGATCACGCCGAGGTCGAAGGCAGCATTGTGGGCTGCGAGGATGTCGCCGCCGATGAACGCGCCGATCTCCGGGAAAAGCTCACCGAAGCGCGGCTTGCCCGCCACCTGTTCTGGCCTGATGCCGTGGACGCGGACGTTGTGATAGTCGAAGGAGTCGTGGTTTTCCGGCGGCCGCATGAGCCAGGAGGCTTCCTCGACGATGACGCCGCCGCGGACCTTGGTGAGGCCAACGGCGCACGGCGAACCGCGGAAGCCGTTGGCGGTCTCGAAGTCGATCGCCGTAAAGTCCAAACCCACGGGGACAACTGTAGCCCGGCGGGGGAACGGAACCCGTCAAGTACCCTTGAATCGTGAACTTTAATGCATTGAGCGACTTTGCCGTGCCCGCGCTGGGTGGCGCCGGCCCCGTCCAGCCGCATCTGGCATCCTTCCTGCCCGATTGGCTCAACCCCCAGGTCTTCCTGGCCGATCCGGCCCTCGCCCCCTGGGTTGTTCTGCTGGTGTGCGGGATCATCTTCGCAGAAACCGGACTGCTGATCGGGTTCTTCCTGCCCGGTGATTCCATGCTGTTTACGGCGGGCCTGCTCGTGGCCACCGACACGATCAAATTCAACATCTGGCTCTTCACCGCGCTGATCGTCGTGGCCGCAATCATCGGCAACCAGGCGGGCTACCTCATCGGCTCCAAGGCCGGTCCCGCCATCTTCAACAAACCGGACTCACGGCTTTTCAAGCGCGAGAACGTCGATAGTGCCCATAAGTTCTTCGAAAAGCACGGCGGCAAGGCCCTGATCCTTGCACGCTTTGTGCCCATCATCCGCACCTTTGTCCCCGTCATCGTGGGCGTTGCCCAGATGGACAGGCGCAAGTTCTTCCTCTTCAACGTCATCGGCGCTGTCCTGTGGGGCGGCGGCGTGACGCTTCTCGGCTTCGTGCTGGGCGACAAGGTTCCGTGGGTGCGCGAAAACCTGGACATCATCTTCATTGTCATTGTCCTGCTCTCGGTGATTCCGGTCGGCATTGAAGTGGTCCGCAGCATGACCGCCAAGCGCGCGGCTGCGGATTTCGGGTCGGATCCGGTGGATGAGTTCATCGAGGAGCACGAACCCGAGGCGGAGCGCAAGACGAATCTGGATTAACGCCGGCGGCCCGGCCGGGTTTCCGCTGCCAGCCGGACCACCACACGCAGAAAGGCACCTCACAAGGGAGGTGCCTTTCCTGTCTGTGGATATTAGCTGCCTGCCGGAACTTGGCGGAGGGCCTCGACGATCGAGGGAAGCAGCGCACGGAACGCCAGTCCGCGGTGGCTGATGGCGTTCTTCTCCTCCGGGCTGAGCTCGGCGCAGCTGCGGTCCAGGCCCGTGGGTTCCAGCACGGGGTCGTAGCCGAAGCCGCCATCGCCCCGCGGCTCGCGCAGCAGCGTGCCGGCCAACTGCCCATACTCCACCACTTCGCGGGCCCCGTCCGCGGATGCCGACGCCGGCACGGCGAGGGCCGCGGCGCACACGAAGGCGGCGCCCCGGTGGCCGTCCGGCACGTCTGACAGCTGGGCCAGCAGCAGTCGGAGGTTGGCGTCGTCGTCACCGTGGCGCCCCGCCCACCGCGCCGAAAAGATCCCCGGCGCGCCGCCAAGGACATCCACGGCCAGCCCGGAATCGTCGGCGATGGCGACCAGTCCCGTGGCCTCGGCCACGGCGCGCGCCTTCAGCAGCGAGTTTTCGGCAAAGGTCACCCCGGTTTCGGCGACGTCGGGCGCTCCGACGGCGGCCGCGTCGACCACCTGTGTGTCGACGTCGAGCCCCGGGACCTGCCCGCGCAGCAGCTCACGCAGCTCACGCAGCTTGCCGGCGTTGCGCGTGGCCAGCACCAGCCGGGGCGCGCTGTTCCCACTCACGGCGCTTCGGCAAGGGTCTCGCGCTGGATGGCGGCCAGCTGTTCGGTCCCCAGCAGGGCCAGGTCCAGCAGCTTGTTGAGCTCGTCCCGGTCAAAGGGTGCGCCCTCGGCCGTGCCCTGGACCTCCACGAACTTCCCGGAGCCGGTCACCACCACGTTCATGTCGGTTTCGGCGCGCACATCCTCGATGTACGGCAGGTCCAGCATCGGGATGCCGTCGATGATCCCCACCGACACGGCGGCGATGGTGTCCACCAGGGGCTGGGCGTTGCGCGCGATCATCTTGTTCTCACGGGCGAAGCGGATGGCCTCGGCGAGCGCCACGTAGGCGCCGGTGATGGCCGCCGTCCGGGTGCCGCCGTCGGCCTGCAGGACATCGCAGTCCAGCACGATGGTGTTCTCGCCCAGCGCCTTGGTGTCGATGATCGACCGCAGCGAGCGGCCGATCAGGCGGGAAATCTCGTGGGTGCGGCCGCCGATCTTGCCCTTCACGGACTCCCGGTCGGAGCGGGTGTTCGTGGCGCGCGGGAGCATGGCGTACTCGGCGGTCACCCAGCCCCGGCCCTCGCCCTTGAGCCAGCGCGGAACGCCTTCGGTAAGGGAAGCGGTGCACAGGACCCGGGTGTTGCCGAACTCGATGAGGGCCGATCCCTCGGCCTGCTTGGACCAGCCGCGGGTGATGCTGATGGGCCGGAGCTGGTCGGGGGTGCGGCCGTCGGCACGGATGACGGGGGCAGTGGTTGCTTCGGAAGTCATGCCTTTAGCTTATCGAGGCTGCACGTCATGCGGAGCCAGGTCAGACCGTGTAGTGCACGCCCGCCACGGCCACAGCCACGTCACCGGCAAAAGCGGGACGCGCCTCGGCCATGACTTTGGTCTGTGAGGTCCACACCGGAATATGGGTGAGCAGAAGGCGCCGGGCGCCGGCGGCAGTGGCTGCTTCCCCGGCCCGCTTGCCGGTCAGGTGGACGTCCTTGATGCCGTCGTCGCGGCCTTCCTCGAAGGCCGCCTCGCACAGGAAGAGGTCCGCATCCTTCGCCGCCTCCTCCAGCCCGCGGCAGGAGTCCGTGTCGCCCGAATAGGTCAGCACCCGGGTCACGGCGCCGCCCGCGGCACGCGGCTCGGTCACCTCCACGCGCAGCGCGTAGGCCTCCTCCACCGGGTGGTTCACGGCGAACGGCGTGACCGTGAAGGGGCCCACGGTGACGGACTGCCGCTCGGTCCAGTTGGTGAAGTCGAACTCCTCGTGCATCCCGGGATCCAGGTCCAGGCCGTAGGCGGTTGCCATCCTGTCGGCTGTGGCGGCGGGACCCCAGACGGGGATCCTTCCCCGGTCCCAGCCGCCGGGCTTCCAGCGCACCGCCACGTGCAGGCCGCAGAGGTCCATGCAGTGGTCGGGGTGCAGATGGGTGAGGAAGATCGCGTCGATGTCCTCGAGGTCGGTGTACCGCTGGATGGCACCCAGGGCCCCGCTGCCGAGGTCCATGACCACCTTCCACACGCGTTCACCGTCGGTTGCGGTCAGCAGGTAGCAGGAGGCGGGTGATCCGGGGCCCGGAAACGAGCCGGTGCAGCCGACGATGGTGAGCTTCACAGGACGGACCCCCCGGGGGCTGCTCCGCTGCCCGCGGCCTGCCCCACGAAGTTGGAGATGCGCGGGCGTGCGGCCGCGTTCCGCGCGGCCTCGATCATTTCCGGGGTGATCCGCGCCAGGCTGCCCGTCGGGTATTGCGCCGCGACGTGGTCAACATGCTTGACACTGAGCACCTCCGGCCCCAGGAACCTGCGGGCCAGCGCTTCGAACTGGCCGGGATCCCCGGTGGCGATGAAGCTGTGCTGCGGCGCCGCCGGGTCCGTCCGTTCGAGGCCGTTGGTGGCCAGCGCCCGGTAGACGTCCTTAGCGGTTTCTTCGGCGCTGGAGACCAGGGTGACGTCCTCGCCCATGACATAGGAGATCACGCCGGTCAGGAGCGGATAGTGCGTGCAGCCCAGCACCACGGTGTCCACGCCCGCTGCTTTCAACGGCTCCAGGTACTCGCGGGCGACGTCGAGCAGTTCCGGCCCCGTGGTGATGCCGGCCTCCACGTACGGCACGAACGCCGGGCAGGCCACGGAGGTGATCACCAGGTCAGGCGCCGCGGCGAACGTGTCCTCGTAGGCCCGCGAGCCCACCGTGGCGGAGGTGCCGATCACACCCACCCGTCCGCTGCGGGTGGCAGCCACGGCACGGCGCACCGCAGGCTGGATCACCTCGATGACGGGGATTCCGTAGCGGGCCGTGTAGCGCTCACGGGCGTCCCGGAGCACCGCGGCCGACGCCGAGTTGCAGGCTATGGTGAGCAGCTTGACGCCCGAGTCCACCAGCTCGTCCATGACGCCGAGGGCGTTGGCGCGCACCTCCGCGATGGGCAGCGGCCCGTACGGGCCGTGGGCGGTATCGCCGACATAGAGGATGGATTCGTTCGGCAGCTGGTCGATGATCGACCGTGCCACGGTGAGGCCGCCGACCCCGGAGTCAAAGACGCCGATCGGCAGCGATCCCACATTTACGCCGTCGGCCGTTGCGGACTCCGCTGCAGCCCCTGCTGCCGGATCCATGCTCGATGCTGAAGTCATGATTATTTGAGGATAGGTCTTCCCGGGAGGTGCGGCCATCACTTGTGGCGGGCGACTCATGTCGAATTTGTCACATTTGGCGCCGCGGAACAGCTCACGGCGGAACAGCTCACGGCGGAACAGCTCAGTGACGCGCCTCCAGTGACTGCAGCATCGCCTGCACGAGCGACTCCTGCAGCCACGTGGTGAAGTTATAGACGAGGGCGAGGTAGCTTTCAACGTCCTCGGCCTGCGACCAGTCCTGCATCTGGTGGACGTGGTCGGCGTCCGCCTCGTCCCGGAGGTCCAGTCGCTCGGCGAGGACCAGCCGCACGTCGTTGAGCGCCGTGGACCAGTGCCGGGCATCGGCAGGGGTCAGGATCAGGTCGTCCTTGTCCAGGCCTAGCGCGGCCGCGCGCAGCGCGCCGATCTTGCTTTCCCGGAGTGAGCGTTCGGTGAGCTGGCGGAACTCAAGGGAGGCCGCGGCGTCGTCCTTCACGGCGTTGGGCAGCAGCCGGCGGAGGGCGCGGTCGGACGGTTCGCGGGCCTCCATGTCGAGCCCGATCAGCGCGGCAAGCGGATCCTCGGAGCCGCGGTCGGCCGGCTCCAGCATGGAGATGACGTCGGCGAACAGGCTGCGCAGCAGCTCCCTCTCGGCCGGTTCCAGGAAACCGGTGATGCCCTTGAGTCCGTACTTGAAAGCCTTAGCCACGTTTTCCCTTGCCCTTGCCCGGTCCGCCGCGTTTGCCGCCCCCGCTGTCTCCGCCGGTGGCCTTCTCCACGGTGGCCCAGAGCCCGAACCCGTGCATCGCGACCGCGTGCTGCTCCACCTGTTCCTTGCTGCCGTGGGCAACGATGGACCGGCCCTTCCTGTGCACCTCGAGCATCAGCTTGTTGGCCTTGGTTTCCGAATAGCCGAAATAGCTCTGGAACACGTAGCTGACGTAGCTCATCAGATTGACGGGGTCGTTCCAGATGACAAGGTTCCAAGGGATGTCCGGGGCGGTCAGGGCGTCGGTGGACACCGCCGTTCCGGTCTGGATGCTCTCCTGGGTGTCAGGGCCGAGCGCAACGCTTAAGGTCATCTGTCCATTCTATGGCGATGCTGGGCCCACGCCGGCGGGGGCCCCGCGGCGAAGCGAAGCGAGACGTGGGAGCCGGTGGGGACTAGAGTGATTTTTGTGAGTACCTCCGCCGGCTGGGAGCAGCCCCGCACGTCCCTGTTCACCGACCATTACGAGCTGACCATGCTGCAGGGGGCCCTCCATTCCGGTGCCGCACACCGCAAGGCCGTGTTCGAGGCATTCGCTCGCCGGCTCCCGGATGGCCGCCGCTACGGGGTTGTGGGCGGAACGGGCAGACTGCTGGAAGGCATCATGGCGTTCCGGTTCGGCGACGCGGAGCTCGAATTCCTGGACCGCACCGGCGTGGTCAACAAGGAGACCCTGGACTATCTGGCCGATTTCCGGTTCAGCGGCGACATCTGGGGTTACGCCGAGGGCGACGCATACTTCCCCAACTCCCCCATCCTGATCGTCGAATCGACGTTTGCGGAGGCGTGCATCCTGGAGACGTACGTCCTGTCCGTCCTTAATCACGACAGCGCCATCGCGTCGGCCGCATCGCGTATGGTGATGGCCGCCGGCCAGCGGCCCTGCATCGAGATGGGGTCCCGCCGGACCCAGGAGGAATCCGCCACGGCTGCCGCCCGCGCCGCCGTCATCGCCGGCTTCGACAGCACCTCCAACCTGGAGGCCGGCCTGCGTTATGGCCTCAAGACGGTGGGCACCGCCGCCCACTCCTTCACACTCCTCCATGACACCGAGCGGGACGCCTTTGAGGCGCAGGTCGCCTCCCTGGGGGCCGGCACCTCGCTGCTGGTGGACACGTACGACGTCGAGACGGCCGTCCGTACGGCCGTGGACATCGCCGGGGACAAGTTGGGCGCCGTGCGGCTGGACTCGGGCGACCTGGTGGAGCAGGCCCAGTGGGTCCGGCAGTTGCTGGACAGTCTGGGCAACGAGCGCACCCGCATCACGGTGACCTCAGACCTGGACGAGTACGCGATCGCGGCGCTGCAGTCCGCCCCCGTTGATTCGTACGGCGTGGGCACGTCCCTCGTGACCGGCTCCGGCGCGCCAACCGCCAGCATGGTCTACAAGCTGGTGAGCCGGACCAACGCCGCCGGGGAGTTTGTTGCGGTGGCGAAGGCTGCGAAGAACAAGACGAGCAAGGGCGGCCGGAAGTACGCCCTCCGCCGGCTGAACAACCGCGGCACGGCCACCCAGGAGATCATCGGCGTGGGCCACCGCCCGGCCGACGACGGCAATGACCGCACGCTGCTGCAGCAGTTCATCAAGAATGGCGAACTCCTGCCGGGCTGGACCGGCCACGAAGGCGTCCTGCGTGCCCGGCAGCGCCACGCTGATTCGCTGGCCGAACTGCCAACGATTGTCCACCGCCTGCACCGCGGCGAGCCGGCAATCCCGACGCTCTACGAGGACAACTGAGGAGAACCGATGGCACGTGCACTCATCATCGTCGACGTCCAGAACGATTTCTGTGAGGGCGGCGCGCTTCCGGTGGACGGCGGGGCCGCCGTGGCCGGGGCCATCAGCGAGTACGTAGAGAACCACCACGGCCAGTTCGACCACATCGTGGCCACGCAGGACTGGCACGTCGATCCCGGCGCCCACTTCTCGGAAGCCCCGGACTTCAAGGACACCTGGCCGCCGCACTGCGTCGCGGGCACCCAGGGTGCCGAGCTTCATCCGGAGCTCGACACCGAACACATTCAGGCGTACTTCCACAAAGGCCTGTACACCGCGGCCTACTCCGGGTTCGAGGGCCTGCTGGCCCCTGAGGACGCCGTCCCCACCGGCGAGCGGCAGCCCGGCACCCTGCCCGGCGCGGCCGACCCCGGCTACGCGCCGGAGGAAGACGCGATCGGCCTCGACGACTGGCTCCAGAGCCACGACGTGGAGGACGTCGTGGTGGTGGGCCTCGCCACCGACCACTGCGTCATGGCCACATCCCTTGATGCCGTCCAGGCAGGCTATGCCGTCACCGTGATCAAGCGGCTGACGGCGGGCATCGCCGAGGACCTCGACGACGCCTACGCCGAAATGGAGCTGGGCGGCGTGGACCTCGAGTAGGTTCCTGCCCCGGTAGGTCCGGCCCCGCTATGTCCGGCCGATGAACCAGTCCTGAAGCTTCTTCAGCCTGGACTGCAGCTGCTCCTCATTGGCCTGCGCCACCGGAGGACCGCCGCAGACGGTCCGCAGCTTGGTGTGCACCACACCGTGCGGGGTGCCCGTCCGCGCAGACCAGGCCGCCACGTTCTTCGCCAACTCGTTCCGCAGGTCCATCAGCATCCGGTGGTCGGGTATTGCCGGTGCGGCGGGCGCAGCCGCGGGAGCCTGGCGTTTCTTCCGGCCCTGCTGCTCGTGCTGGCGCTGGCGCAGCAGCATGCCCACCTGCTCGGCGTCCAGCAGTCCTGGGATGCCGAGGAAGTCGAGTTCGTCCTCGGAGCCGATGTCGCCTCCGGTGCCGAACTCGCCGCCGTCGAACAGCACGCGGTCGAAGGACGCCTGCGAGTCCAGTGCCTCGAACTTGCCCTTGGTCAGGCTGTCCGAGGCCTTCTCCTCACGGTTGGCCTCGTCCATCAGCGACTCTTCGAGGTCCATCAGCCCGTCCGGGTCATCGCTCTTCGGCCGGTCCAGGGCATGGTCGCGTTCGGCTTCCATGCTGTTGGCCAGCGCCATCAGCTGGGGAACGGACGGCAGGAAGACCGAGGCCGTCTCGCCCCGTTTCCGGGAGCGCACAAAGCGCCCCACGGCCTGGGCGAAGAACAGCGGCGTGGACGTTGACGTGGCGTAGACGCCGACCGACAGGCGGGGCACGTCAACACCTTCGGACACCATGCGCACGGCAACCATCCAGCGCTTGTCGCCTGCGCTGAACTCCTCGATCTTGTCCGAGGCCTTCGCATCATCGGACAGAATCACCGTGGGCGACTCGCCCGTGATCTTCTTGAGCTGGCCGGCGTACGCCCGGGCGTCCTCGTGGTCGGTGGCGATCACCAGGCCGCCGGCGTCGGGAACGGACCGCCGGACCTCGCTAAGCCGCTTGTCCGCTCCCGCCAGGACGGCGGGGATCCATTCCCCGGCCGGGTTCAGTGCGGTCCGCCACGCCTGGGACGTGACGTCCTTGGTGACCGCCGCCTCGCCGAGGGAGGCGGCCATCTCGTCGCCTGCACTCGTGCGCCAGCGCATTTGCCCCGAATAAGCCATGAAGATGACGGGCCGCACCACGTGGTCGCGCAGCGCGTTGCCGTAGCCGTAGGTGTAGTCGGACTTCGAGCGCCGGATGCCCTCGCGGTCCTCGGTGTACTCCACGAACGGAATGGGTGAGGTGTCCGACCGGAAAGGCGTACCGGTCAGGGAGAGCCGACGGGCAGCGGGGTCGAACGCCTCGCGGAGGCCGTCGCCCCAGGACAGCGCCTCGCCGCCGTGGTGGATTTCATCAAGAATCACCAGGGTGCGGGCGGCCTCGGTCTTGGCCCGGTGGAGCAATGGCTTGCTGGCCACCTGGGCGTAGGTAACGGCCACTCCGACGAACCCGCGGCCGTGCTGGCCGTCCGAGTTCTTGAAGTTCGGATCGATGGCAATGCCGACGCGTGCCGCAGCGTCCGCCCACTGCCGCTTCAGGTGGTCAGTGGGCGCGACGATGGTCACGCGGTTCACCGTCCCGGCCTCGATGAGCATGGAGGCCACCCGGAGCGCAAAGGTGGTCTTGCCGGCACCGGGCGTGGCCACGGCCATAAAGTCGCGCGGAGCCTTGCTGAAGTAAAGGTCCAGGGCTTCCTGCTGCCAGGCACGGAGCTTCTGGGCGGTTCCCCAGGCTGCACGTTCCGGATAAGCCGGGGGCAGCGTGGGTCCGCCGAAGAGTGTCTCCGTCACTACTTGTTGTTGCCTGAATCTCCGCCGGGCCCCTTGCCGCCGTCGTTGCCCGGGCGGAGGCCGTCATAGACCTCTTTGCACTCGGGGCAGACCGGGAACTTCTGCGGATCCCGTCCGGGCGTCCAGACCTTGCCGCACAGCGCGATGACCGGTTCGCCCGTCAAGGCGGACTCCATGATCTTCTCCTTGCGCACATAGTGCGAGAAGCGCTCACGGTCGCCCGGCTCCACCTCCTGGCGCAGTTCCTCGCGCTCAATGGTTGCGGTGGACGATCCGGCGCCGGAAAGCTCACGCATGGGGTCGTTGTCGAGAGGATCCGTCATGCTACTCATGGCATCCATCTTAGCCGTTCCGCACGTGTGGCCGCGGGAGGACCCGGGCACCGGTTCCGGTTAGAGCCCCTGCCACTGCGGTTTGTGGTCGTAGGTGTGCCGGTAGTAGTCGGCGAGCTTCAGTGACGACGCCGCGGCCTCGTCCACCACGATGGAGGCGTGCGGGTGCAGCTGCAGGACCGAGGCGGGGCAGATTGCGGCGACAGGTCCCTCCACGAGGTCATGGACGGCCTGCGCCTTCTGGGCCCCCGTGGCCAGCAGGATGGCGTGGCGCGACTCGAGGATGGTGCCCAGCCCCTGGGTCACCACATGGTGCGGTACCTCGTCAAGGCTGCGGAAGAAGCGGGCATTGTCGCGGCGGGTCTGTTCGATGAGCGACTTAATCCTGGTGCGGGATGCCAGCGATGACCCCGGCTCGTTGAACCCGATGTGCCCGTCTGTGCCGAGGCCCAGAAGCTGCAGGTCGATGCCGCCACGCTCCCTGATCCGGTCCTCGTAGCCGCGGCAGGCCGCCGGGATGTCCGCGGCGCTTCCATCCGGTCCGAGGACATTGTCCGGGTTGATGTTGACCCGATTGGCGAAGTCGCGCCGGATCACCTCGCGGTAGGACTCCGGATGGCCGGGTTCCAGCCCGACGTACTCATCGAGGGTGAATCCGCACGCACGGCTGAAGTCCAGGCCGGCCCGTTCGTGTCGCCGGGCGAGTTCGTCATACACCGGCAACGGCGATGAGCCCGTGGCCAGTCCCAGCACGGCGTCGGGCTTGCTCCGCAGCAGGCTTTCCACCGCATCCGCCACGAGGGAGGCAATCTGCCTGCCGCCCGGAAGTATGACGACCTCCATGATCCGGCCTTTCTCTCAGGTGTCCTGTTAGTCAACCACGGCCGGTCCCGCCCGGCAGAAAAATTCAGGGCATGCAGCGGCTGACCGTCTTTCAGCGGTTAACCGAGACCTGGGCCAGGAGCTCCGGGCCTCGGGCATCGAGCCAGCGTCCGCCCACCCGGACTCCCACCGTGAACAGTGCCGCGCCGAGGACCGGGCCAAGTGCCAGGTTGATCCAGCCGAACAGCTGTTCTCCGGTCAGCAGCTGCGCGAGCACCAGGCCGGCCTCCGGGAGGACGAGCACCAGGAGGACGCCCATCCCGCCAAACTGCACGGCGAGGGTCTGCCCCACATTTCCCGGCGGCTTCTTGAACGGACTGTCGCCGGGAAGAGGCACGGCAATCGTGTAGCGGGCGGACACCACGGACGACAGGCCCAGCCCGGTCAGCAGCACTCCCACCGAGATCCCCAGGATGGCCGGACACCATGCCCAGTCCCCCGTTATGAAGAACGGCACGATGGCGAGGATCAGCACCGCGGGCAGCGCGAAGGCGAGGCAGGCCAGGGCGCGCCCGAGCCGGTCATGGACACCCCGCACGCCGGCGGCGACGTGCAGGGCAAAGGCGGTGTTGTCGTAGGACACATCCCCCGAAATGGACCACGCCAGCAGGAACGCCGTGAGCGGCCCGGTAATCATGAGGACGCCGTAGTCGTTGGTCTGGCTGCCCTGGAAAGCCAGCACAACCGGCAGCAGCGGAATGACCACCAGCGAACCGGAATACCGGGGGTCACGGAACCAGTACGTCAGGGAGCGCGCCGTGATTGCACCCGCCGGCGTCGCGGGCAGGAGGGAGAAGAGCCCCAGGCGACCACCCTTCCGGCGGCTGCTTCCGCTGTACGGCGGCGTCACCAGCGCGCGTTCCAGCAGCAGCTTCCAGCACCAGGAAAGTCCTGCGAGCGTGGCTGCGGCAATGAGCAGTTTCAGTGCCGCCGGGCCCGCCTGTCCGGTTTGGAGGTCGCCGCCCAGCGACCAGGCTGCCCCCAGCGGCGTCCAGGAAATCTTGCCCGCCAGGTCCGTCAGGAAGGCTCCCGAACCGGCCATGCCCTGGAAGATGCCGGCGGTGATCGGGCCCAGGAGAACCAGGGGAACCATGAAAGCGATTCCGCTGACGTCCTTGAACCGCCGGGAGGCCGCCAGGCTGGACGTTGCAGTGGTGACCACACGGGCGAACACCACACAGGTGAGCACGCCCAGGACAGCGCCAACCAGCGCGCCCGCCGCGGGCAGGACTCCGCGGGACCAGGTGACCACGGTGGCCAGGGAGACGAGCAGGGTGGCCAGCCCGGGGAGCCCGATGAGGCCGCCGAGGGCGAGGCCGGCCAGAAGCTGGGGCATGGGCACGGCCGACGTCGTGAACCGGGCAGGGTCCAGGGTCATGTCCACGGCCGAGGCAATGACGGGCACGATCCCCCAGCCCAGCAGAGCCACCGCGCCGCCAAGCACCACTACGGTCTGGGCCAGGGCCGGATCCTCCTGCCGGAGCAGGACCAGCAGCACCACGCACATGCCCACAATGAACAGTGCATACAGTGCAGCGACCGCCAGCCCCACCAGCTGCCACGGGCTGCGCTTCAGTCCGTTCCGCAGCAGCGTCAGCTTCAGCCTCAGAAGGTGCGCAACCATTCCAGCCCCTCCGTCTGGCTCCTGCCGCCCACGAGCTGCACGAACCGCTCCTCCAGGCTCGCCCCGGCGCGAACGTGGTCGACGGTTCCGGCAGCCAGGATCCGGCCCCCGGCAACCACGGCGACGTGGTCGCACATCCGCTGCACGAGGTCCATCACGTGGCTGGATACGATCACGGTGCCGCCGGTGGCCACATACCTGTCCAGGATGTCCCTGATGTTGGCGGCGGAAATGGGATCGACCGATTCGAAGGGCTCATCCAGCACCAGGACCCTCGGCGCATGGATCAGTGCGGACGCCAGCGCGATCTTCTTAGTCATGCCGGCGGAGTAATCAACCACCAGGGTGCCCGCATCCTGGCTGAGGTCGAGCGCAGCGAGCAGTTCCCCCACCCGGGCAGCCACCACGGCCCTGTCCATGCCCCGGAGCAGGCCGGCGTAGGTGACCAGCTGCTCACCGCTGAGCCGGTCAAAGAGCCGCACTCCGTCGGGCAGGATGCCCATCAGCTTTTTGGCTTCCAGTGGCTGCGCCCAGACGTCAACGCCGTGGACCACCGCCGTTCCAAAGTCCGGGCGGAGCAGGCCCGTGGCCATGGACAGGGTGGTGGTCTTGCCGGCACCGTTGGGTCCGACGATGCCGAAGAACGAACCGGCGGGGACGTCGAGGCTAATGCCGTCCACCGCAATCTTGCTGCCGAAGCGCTTGGCAAGCCCCCTGATCGAAAGGGCCGTTAAGGGAGTGCTCATGCTCTCACCCTAGCCGCGGCGTGTCGCCCGGGGGATCCTCCGGAAGGAGTAGAAACCTCAGAACGTGCGGCGCGGCACGGCCCGTTCGTATTGCGGCGCCCAACGCAGGTCATGGCCGAGTTCAAAGGCTGCCCGAAGCCACCAGTGCGGATCCCGCAGTGCCGCCCGTGCGATAAAGACGCCGTCGGCCTGGCCGGTGGCCACCACGTGCTCGGCCTGCCCGGGGGACGTCAGGAGCCCCACCGTGCCGGTGGCGACTCCGGTCTCGCGCCGGATCGTGGCCGCGAACTCAGTCTGGTACCCCGGCCCCGGCTGGATCTGCTGGCGCGCCACCGCCCCGCCGCTGGACACGTCGACGAGGTCCACTCCGCGCGCGGCGGCCTGCGCGGCCAGACTGACCGAGTCCTCGACGCCGATGCCGCCTTCAGCCCAGTCGGTGGCGGAGATCCTCAGCAGCAGTGGCATGGAGTCCGGGATTACGTTGCGGACGACGTCGATGACGGCCAGAGTTAAACGGTTCCGCCCCTCCGCATCGCCGCCCCAGGCGTCTGTGCGGTCGTTGATGAGCGGGCTTTGGAACTCGTGGAGGAGATATCCGTGGGCGCCGTGCAGTTCGATGGTGTCAAAGCCGATATCGACGGCGCGGGACGCTGCGGTGGCAAAATCCGCGATGACGCGCTTGATGTCGTCCTCGGTCATGGCCGCGGGCGGCGCGTAGCCGTCGAAGGCCTGGGCGCCCGGACCCACTGACTGCCAGCCGCCGTCGGACGCCGGAACCGATCCGTTTCGGCCGGAAAACGGCCAGTACGTGGACGCCTTCCGTCCTGCGTGCGCGAGCTGGGCACCGATCTTGGTGTCAGCGACGCCGTGGCGGTGCACAAAGCGGACGATCCTCTCCCACCCCGCCGCCTGGTCGTCGTTGTAGAGCCCCGCGTCGCGCGGACTGATGCGCCCCTGGGCATTCACTGCCGCAGCCTCGGTCAGGATGAGTGCCGCTCCCCCGGCGGCGAAAGATCCGAGGTGCATGAGGTGCCAGTCGTTCGGCACGCCGGGCGCATCGCCGGGCTCGCAGCTGTACTGGCACATCGGTGAAACCCAGCCGCGGTGCTGCAGTTCCAGGGACCGCAGCGTCAGGGGCTGGAACAGCGCGGGCACCGCCACTAAAACAGCACCCGGGCCAGGGCCTGGCGGGCCTTGCCCACGCGCTCGTCAGTGGTCCCGACAACTTCGAAGAGCTCGAGCAGGCGCACGCGGGCGGACTCACGTTCCGGCCCGAAGTTCCTGCCGATGAACGTCACCACGCGGTTCAGGGCATCCTCGACGTGACCGCCGGCAAGATCAAGGTCAGCAACGCCGAGCTGGGCCGTGAGGTTGTCGGGCTCGTCCGCGGCAAGCTGGCGCAGCGCCTCGCCTTCGGGCCCGGAAAGACTCTGCAGGCGTTCCATGAGTTCCACCTGCGCCAGGCCCGCCTTTGCCTCCGCGTCCGCCGGCATCTCGGTGAGCGCCTGCCGGTAGGCAGCGGCCGCAGCGGCATAGTCGCCCTCTTCAATGGCGTCGTAGGCCTGCTGGTGAAGCGGCGGCAGAGGAGCAGGGGCGGATTCGTCGGATGTKCCCGCGCCGCCGACCTTGCCCGTCACACCGTTGGCCGCGGCGACCGTGAGCAGTTCGTCCAGCAGGGGCCGGATCTGCTCCTCGTCAGCGCCGCCCTGGAAGAGCGGAACCGGCTGGCCTTTGAGCACGGCGACGGCGGTGGGAACGGCCTGCACCTGGAACGCCTGCGCCAGTTGCGGGAAGGCTTCGATGTCCGCAGCGGCGAGGACCAGCCGGCCGCCGTAGCTCGGGATGATCCGGTCAAGCGCATCCAGCACGCCGGTGGATTCGGGCGAATAGGCGGCCCAGAGGGCAAACACCACGGGCACCTGGGCGGACACCTCCACAAGGCTCTGGAAGTTTGCCTCGGTGACGTCGACCCGAAGGGCCGGTCCGCCGTCGGCCTGCTGGGCCTGCGGAGCGTCCCCCGCGGGGGCATTGGCCGGCACCGGCGGTGCCGGCCGCTGCTTGAGTGAGGAGAGATCGACGGCGCCGCGAAGGTTAAGCTGGCTCGCGGCCGAAGGGACAGGGCGGGAAGCTGGCGAACTCATAGCCCCCACTCTAGCCACAAGAGCGGCCGCAGTAAGCACCGCGGCCGCTCCAGTGTCGGCATGTTTACGGAAAGCCCGCCTACTTGAAGCTGGCGCCAACCAGTCCGCGCGTGGCGGCCACAAGCTTCATCGGATCCTTCGAGGTGGCCGGCGGCACATAGACGGCCACGGATTCGGCGAACTTCAGCACCATCCCGGTGGTGGTCTCCTTGCCGCCGGCGAGGACTGCTGCATCGTTGCCGATGGAGAGCTTGTCGCCTTCCGCCTTGGGGGTTCCGTCGAAGTTGAACGTCAGGCGGCCAAGGACTAGGGCCCCGCCGTCCTCCGTCCGGAAGACGACGGTGTTCTCCGGAACAACCTTGTGCGTGAACGCGAACTTGCCGTCGACGCCGGCCTTCACGATGTCAGCCTGGTAGGACAGCGTGTCCGCGATGTACGGGGACGATTCGCCTTCAACGAGCTTGCTCTTGAATGTGGAGTTGGACTTGGTCAGCCGGTCCGCCAGCCCGGCGAGCGCTTCCTGTCCGCTGTAGAGCAGTCCAGACTTGTCCCCTGCGGCAAGCGACTCCGTGCCGCCGCGGACGATCGCCGGGAAGGTCGTGCCCGGCTGCAGCGGGGACGTGCCTACGAGCTTGTAGTTCTCCCGCGGGGAATTCTGGACGAGGGTGAGCAACTGCGGCACAACGTTGCCATCGCCCTGCGTGACGGCCAGGACGGAGCGCGGCCATTCGCGCTTGTCCGTGACCACCGTGGTCAGGAGCTTTGTGGAACGCACAGGCATGCGCGCATCGTAAGAGGCCACCCGGGACCTGATCTTGTAATTCTGGGTGCGGACCTCAAGCTCCGTCCCGGCAACGCGGGCGGCGAGCTTCTTGGCGTCCTTGGCGGCGTCACCGGCGTCGGCGGCGCTGGCCACCTGTTCCAGGATGCGGCGGAACTGGGCGTCCAGGACCACCGGCGTGCCGCCGGCCGCGGGAGACGCGCTAGCCGCGGATCCACTCGTCGTGGAAGCCGGCGCGGCTGAGGTGCCGGCCTGGGCGGCGGCAGCGGTGCCGGCCAGTACGGCAGCGGTGGTGGCCGCAACCACCACGCTGAGCCGTGCGGAGGAGGACCGTTCGCCGGCCTTGGCCGCCGCCTTGGCGCGGGCGCGCCGCGCAAACGGGCTGCCCTGCTTGTTGCTGCCCTTGTCGGCGGAGCCGCCGCTTGCGGACCCGTTGTCCGGTGATCCGTTGTTCTGGGACCCGCCCTTGGGCTTGAGGACCAGCAGTGCCCCGCCGGCAAGAATCAGGAGCCCGCCGAGAACCATGAGCGGCACGGCCCACGGCATGGAGGTGTCATTGGGGAACGTCATGGAAATGGACGACGGCGCGGGCTTCTTTCCGTCTGCTGCGAGCAGCAGGGACCAGTCGCCGTCGGCCGGGGCGGACCACGTGTAGTCCATCTCGCCGCTGGCGTTCTCGGTGCTGACCCAGAGATCTGAGCCGGCGGGCGTCGGCGCGCTGGCTTCACCGTCGGTGTGCTTAACCTGCAGCGACTTCTTGTCGTCGGAGAGTCCGGTGACCGTGTTGTGCGCGGTCTTGCCCACCCAGGCGTCAACGTCATCCGGGCGTCCGGCCGCGAGCAGGAAGCTACCCTCACCCTTGACCTTGATGGTGACTGTTCCGCCCTCGAGGGTGCGGAGTTTCTGGTCGATAACGGTCAGGGGCGCGGCTTCGCCGGCGGAAGCCGTTGCCGTTACTGTCTCGGCGGGAGCCCAGAAGGTCTTCTGCCCGATGCCGGCCAGCAGTGTCAGGAGGCCGAGCAGCACAAGTGCAACTGCAGTCTTGAAACGCAAAGGAATACCTATCATCAGCGGGGGTTTACCTCCAATAGTAACCGTTTTGTTACCAATAGGCCGGATCGGGGGGAACGGTGCCCCCGCTCCCACTCCGGTCAATCGCCTCCCATCCGGGTATTCACAAGGCTGCTGATAGTGTTTGCGATGATCATCACATCCGGCCCGCAGCCGCGGCGCCACGCACCGTAAAGGCATCAAAAAGCAGTGACTGAACACACGGATCCGTCCAAGAGCGGCCCCGACGATCTGCCCGACGCCGACTCCCCCCAGAGCCTGCCGGCACCATGGGACACTGCTGCACACAACGCGGCAGCCAACGGCACCGCGCCACAGCCCACGCCGCCGAAGCCCACCAGGAAGAAAGGCCGCCCCGCCGCCTTGGGTGCTGTGTTGCGGCGCCTGCGCCAGCCAATCCCCGGCGCCCAGCCCAGGCTCCGGTTTGAGTTCCCGCCGGAGCATCCCGACAACTTTGGGACAGAAAATGTCGGCGAACCAGGGGACACCGCACGTTTCGGTTCCCCCGGTCCCCGCATCTCGGCCCAGCACCCGCTGTACCTGGGATTCATGGGCACCGTGGGTGTGGGCCTGGCCCTGCTGGTCTACTGGATCGGATCCCACACCACCCAGCTCCTGCTCTGGATCGTGGCTGCCCTGTTCATCGCCCTCGGCCTGGACCCGGTGGTGCGCTGGCTGGAGGGCCGGAAGATTCCCCGGCCCGCCGGCATCCTCGTGTCGGTGTCCGTGCTGATGCTCGCTGTGGTCGGCTTCTTTGCCACGCTCATCCCCACGATCGTGGAGCAGGTCACCGAGCTCGTGAAGCAGGCCCCGGTGTGGGTGCGCGACTTCATTAACTCGGATTTCTTCCGGACGGTGGACAACCAGTTCGGCGTGCGCGACCGCATCACCGAGGAGCTGGACAAGTTCGTCAAGAACCCGGAGGCCATGAGCGGCATCTTCGGCGGCGTCGTCGGTTTCGGCTCCACAGTGGCCAACGGCCTGTTCGGCACGCTGATCGTGCTGGTGCTGAGCCTTTACTTCCTTGCCGCACTGCCGGCGATGAAAAAGTGGGGCTACCGGCTGGCACCCCGCTCCCGGCGCTCCCGGGTCGAGGCGCTGTCGGAGGAGATCACCCGCTCAGTGGGCAACTACGTCATCGGCCAGGCCGTGGTGGCCCTCCTGAATGCCACGTTCGCCTTCATCGTCATGTCCATCATCGGCGTGCCGTTTGCCGTGCTGCTGACGTTCGTCGTGGCACTGCTGGCCTTTATTCCGCTGGTTGGCGGGCTGATCGCCGGCCTGGTGGTCATCCTGATCACGCTCACGCTGGGCTGGCAGTCGGCCCTCGCCTACGCCATCTGCTACTTCGCCTACCTTCAGTTCGAGGCGTACTTCATCTCACCGCGCATCATGCAGAAGGCCGTCGCGGTGCCTGGCGCTGTCGCAGTGATCTCAGTGATCGCCGGAGGCAGCCTGCTCGGCGTCCTGGGCGCGCTCATAGCCATCCCGACGGCGGCCGCCATCCTGCTGCTGGTCAAGGAGATCTACATCGTCCGCCAGGACAAGCATTAGCTCAGGCAAGCATTAGCTCAGGCAAGCATTAGCTCAGCAGGCACCAGCGCCGGCGACCGCCAGCCTCAGACGGCGGTGGCCACGGGACCTTCCCACTCCTGCGGCAGGCCTGCGGCGCCGGAACCGTGGCGCGTGACGTCGTCGACGATTTCGTTGAGTACCCGCGCGGCCTGTTTCTCCCCCACCCACAGGTGCTTGGCGCCGTCCACTCCCACCACCCTGGCCTGCGGCACGAGGCTGAAGCGGGCTTCCGCGGCGGCGGGCCGGAGGTAGTCGTCGTGCTCCGGCACCAGGACGGTCAGCGGCTTGCCGGACGCCGCCCACTGCCGGAGGTGATCGTCGGTGGCTCGGTGCAGGGGCGGGGACAGCAGCACGGCGCCCTCCACCTGGGAGGCCACCGGCTCCACGGCGCCGTACATGAGGGCGAGTTCGGTTCCGAAGGACCAGCCGACGAGCCAGCGGTTGGGCAGCTCCCGCTCGACGGCGAAGCGCACCGCGGCCTCGACGTCGTACCGCTCGCCGATGCCTTCTTCAAACGTTCCGTCGCTGGTTCCGCGCGGCGATGATGTGCCCCGGGTGTTGAAGCGCAGCACGGCCACCCCGGCCAGCGCCGGCAGCCGGTACGAGGCCTTGCGGTACACGTGGGAATCCATGAAGCCGCCGTGCGTGGGCAGCGGATGCAAGGTGATCAGCGTGGCGGTGACCGGACCCGAATCCGGCAGGGCGAGTTCGCCTACCAGGGTGTGGCCGTCCTCGGTGCTGATCTCGATGTTTTCGCGCCGGGCGGGAAGCACCGTTGAGGCGCGGATGGCGGTAGCGGCCGATGGCTGGCTGAAAACGTACGACGCCGGGTCAAAAGTCATGCGCACCAGCTTATCTTCCGGCCGGGTTGCTCCGGACACGGCCCACACGGCCGTCTGGCCTACCGGTAGCGGAAGTTACGGGATGTCCAGCAGTTGGTGTGCCAGTGGCGCCGCTCGGCTAGTCCCGCGGCAGCCCCGAACAGATGGTCGTCCGCCCAGACCACAAGGTGGGCGATGCCGGGCGGTACAGCGGTGGAGCAGCCCGGGCAGATGTACGTCTTTTCGGCGTTGCGGGCCGTCATGGTCCGCACTATCCAGTCGCCGTCGGGCGCGCTTTCCCGGCGGGCGAATCCTGCCCGGGCACGCTCCAGGTCAAGTTCCGGTGGGTGACCTCCGCCATGCTTCCCTCCGCCGGGAGCGTTTCCGGACGGACCGCGCCCGGTCTTGGCGCGGCGGGGACGGTTGGAGCGGGGCATGCCTCCATTCTGCCCCAGCCGGCGCCCCGGCCCCGCCCCGCGTGACACCGCGCGACTGCACGCCAAGCCTTGTGCCGTTGACGTCGGCCCGGCAGAGAAGGCACCGCAGAGAAGGTAGGGTGTAGGGCGTGCGTCTCGTCATAGCCCGTTGCTCCGTTGATTATGTTGGCCGGCTCAAAGCCCATCTCCCCCTCGCCACCCGGCTCCTTCTGGTGAAGGCCGACGGTTCCGTGCTGGTGCACTCCGACGGCGGCTCCTACAAGCCCCTGAACTGGATGAGCCCGCCCGCCACCCTCCGCGTCTCCTCCCCGGAGGACGCCGACATAGAACTGGGCGTCGTCGAACAGTGGACCGTTCAGTCGGCCAAGACGGACGACCGGCTCATCATCAACATCCACGAACAGCTCCACGACACCTCGCACGAGCTGGGACAGGACCCTGGCCTGATCAAGGACGGCGTCGAGGCAGACCTGCAACGGCTGCTCGCCGACCAGATCGAGACGCTCGGCGAAGGGTTTTCCCTGATCCGGCGGGAATACTTCACGGCCATCGGCCCCGTGGACATCCTTGCCCGGGATGCCGACGGGTCCACCGTTGCCATTGAACTGAAGCGCCGCGGCGACATCGACGGCGTGGAGCAGCTGACGCGCTACCTCGAGCTGCTCAACCGTGACCCGCTGCTCGCGCCGGTGCGGGGTATCTTTGCCGCCCAACAGATCAAGCCGCAGGCCAGGGTGCTCGCCACGGACCGCGGCATTGACTGCGTGACCCTGGATTACGACGCAATGAGGGGCGTTGACGACGTCGAATCCCGGCTTTTCTGACGGCATGTTGGAACCCACTGGACCGTAGCCAAGGGGTGATCGGGCGTTTACTCCGGATTTGCCCAAAATTTGCCGGAATCCGCCGTTTTGCCCGTTGACCTGACCGTTTACCCGTGAAATTCTTGTATCAGTCTTTGTGTAGGTGTTTTTCATGCTCGCAAGACATGTTGCGAGCGCGAAGCTCCTGCAAAGCGATTCCGGTTATCCGGAGTGCAGGCCAGGATTCTTCTCGCGGAGTAACCAAGACCAGTACGAGGTGTACTGGCCTTAAAAGTTCCATACTGAGGAGAAATAAATGGCACAGGGAACCGTCAAGTGGTTCAACGCTGAAAAGGGCTTCGGCTTCATCACCCCGGATGACTCCGACGGCGATGTCTTCGTTCACTACTCCGAGATCCAGACCGGCGGCTTCAAGACCCTCGACGAGAACCAGCGCGTTCAGTTCGAAATCGGCCAGGGCGCCAAGGGACCGCAGGCCACGGGCGTAACCGTAGTCTAATTTGTCTCAAACTAAATGATCCTCGGCATTCGTGCCGGGGATCATTTTTTGTGTCACAAATATTTTCAGATGTTGAAACATTCAGCAGCGGCGGCGCATTCGCGTAGCTGGGCGGCAGGAGCGTTCAGCGCCAGGTCCCCACGCCGATGACCGGTCCGGCTTCCAGCCACGAGGACAAACCCGTGTAGGCGTCGAACTTCATGGCCAGGAAAACGTCCTCACCCTCGTACCGCAACTCCACGATCACGACGTCAGGTTGAACCTTGACCAGCTCAGCCTCCGTCGGCTGGCGCCGGCCCAGCAGCTCAAGCGAGCTCCGTTTAAAGCGATGGCGGGGCCGGACGCTCAGCGAGAGCAGCTTGAACCACTCAAGCTCATTGTCCTGATAACGACAAACCCCCATCCGCCAGCTCTTTCCAGCCGTACGAATGGAGGCGTCCACCGTGCCCAGGGCGCGCCGCAGATTGAAGCGGCGCACCCCAAAAAGGCACAGTGTAAAAATCAGCACCGCAAACACGGTTGCTATGGCGATGAACGGCAAGGAAGTAACGTCCATCAGGGTTGTGCTATCGGATCCCCGCAGTGGCCGCGTCACCCAGTTGGGCGTTGTCAGCAACAATTACCACCCGGTTGTTGTCGACGGAGAAGAATCCGCCGTCAACATCTACGGCAATGCGGTCGCCGGAAACCGGCTCGATTGCCAGCTGACCCTCGGCCAAAATCGCCAGCACGGGCGAGTGGCCGGGCAGGATTCCGATTTCACCATCGCTGGTGCGGGCCTTGACCATCTTGGCCGCCCCGGACCACACAAAGTGGTCCGCTGCGACAATCTCAACCTCAAGCTCAGCCATATTACTTGGTCTGTTCCTGAATCTTGGCCCACTGGCGCTCAACGTCATCCAGGCCACCGATGTTGAAGAACGCCTGCTCTGCAATGTGGTCGAGTTCGCCGTCGCAGATGGCGGAGAAGCCTTCCACGGTGTCCTTGATGGAAACGGTGGAGCCCTCAACGCCGGTGAACTGCTTGGCGGTGTAGGTGTTCTGGGAGAGGAACTGCTGGATGCGGCGTGCACGCGACACCACGATCTTGTCCTCTTCAGACAGTTCGTCAACACCGAGGATGGCGATGATGTCCTGGAGTTCCTTGTTCTTCTGCAGGATCTGCTTCACACGGACAGCCGTGTTGTAATGGTCCTTGCCGATGTACTGGGGATCCAGGATTCGGGACGTGGACGTCAGCGGGTCCACGGCCGGGTACAGGCCACGGGAGGCGATTTCACGGGAAAGTTCCGTGGTCGCATCCAGGTGCGCGAAGGTCGTGGCCGGCGCCGGGTCGGTGTAGTCATCTGCGGGGACGTAGATGGCCTGCATCGAGGTGATGGAGTGGCCCTTGGTGGACGTGATGCGCTCCTGCAGGAGGCCCATCTCGTCGGCAAGGTTCGGCTGGTAACCCACGGCGGAAGGCATGCGGCCCAGCAGCGTGGAAACCTCGGAACCTGCCTGCGTGAAGCGGAAGATGTTGTCGATGAAGAGCAGTACGTCCTGGTTCTGGACATCGCGGAAGTACTCCGCCATGGTCAGTGCGGACAGTGCCACGCGCAGACGCGTTCCCGGCGGCTCGTCCATCTGGCCGAACACAAGGGCGGTGTCCTTGAGGACGCCTGCCTCTTCCATTTCAACCCAGAGGTCGTTACCTTCACGGGTACGCTCACCGACGCCGGCGAACACCGAGGTACCACCGAAGTTGCGGGCAACACGGGTGATCATTTCCTGGATCAGAACGGTCTTGCCCACGCCGGCGCCGCCGAACAGGCCGATCTTTCCACCCTTGATGTACGGGGTGAGGAGGTCGATGACCTTGATGCCCGTTTCGAGCATCTCGGTGGAACCCTCGAGGGACGCGAAGGACGGAGCCTTGCGGTGGATGGGCCAGTAGTCCGAAGCCTGGATCTCGGACTCATCGACGTCCAGCGGCTTGCCGAGGACGTTGAAGATGTGGCCCTTGACGCCATCGCCAACAGGCACGGTGATCGGCGAACCGCTGTCCACTACGGACGTGCCGCGGACCAGTCCGTCGGTTGCCTGCAGGGAGATAGCGCGGACGAGGTTGTCACCCAGGTGCTGGGAGGTCTCGAACGTGATGGTCTTGGTCTCACCATTGAGAGTGATCTCGGTGGTGAGTGCGTTGTAAATCGAGGGGATTGCGTCAGCCGGGAATTCGACGTCGACAACCGGGCCAATGACACGTGCGATACGGCCGGTAGCACCGGACGTTGCGGCTACGTGTTCGGTAGCGGTGGCAGTCATCTCTCTCACTTCACTCGTAGATGGCGTGGGGTTAAGTTTATCTTTTGTTGCAGGGGGTCCGGGACCGGTCCGGCTACGACGCGAGTGCGTCGGCGCCGGCCACGATTTCGGAAAGCTCCTGCGTAATCTCTGCCTGGCGGGCGGTGTTGCGCAGACGCGTGTACTTCTTGATGAGGTCCGTGGCGTTGTCGCCGGCGGATTTCATCGCCCGCTGGCGTGCGGCAAGCTCGGAAGCCGCTGCCTGCAGCATGGCCGCGAAGATGCGGGACTCGATGTAGCGCGGCAGCAGTGCGTTGAGCACCTGTTCCGGCTCCGGTTCGAACTCGTAAAGCGGAAGCAGCTCCGATTCGGACGCCGCCTGCTCTTCCACAACTTCGAGGGGAAGAAGTCGGATGACGGTCGGTTCCTGGGTCACCATGGACTTGAAGCGGGTGTAGACGACGTGGATCTCGTCCACGCCGCCCTCTTCGAAATCGATGGCAAAGTCCTCAAGCAGGGCCGCGCCGATTTCCCGGGCCGTGGCGAATTCCGGGGCATCGGTGTTGCCGGTCCAGACGCGCCCGTAGGGGCGGTTCCGGAAATCGAAGTAAGCCTGAGCCTTGCGGCCCACCAGGTACGTCTTGACTTCCTTGCCTTCGGCACGGAGCAGCTCGTTCAGGCCTTCGGCCTGCTTGAGCACACCGGCGGAGTACGAGCCTGCGAGGCCGCGGTCCGAGGTGATAACCAGGACGGCCGCCCGGCGGATGTTCTCCGGCTCGGTGGTCAGGGGGTGGTCGATTTCGCTCTGGCTTGCGACGGCAGAAACGGCGCGCGTGATCGCGTTCGCGTAAGGCAGTGAAGCTGCTACGCGTGCGCGGGCCTTGCCGATGCGCGAGGTAGCGATCAGTTCCATCGCCTTGAAGATCTTGCGCATCGACGTCGTCGAGCTGATCTTCTGGCGGTAGACCCGGATCTGGGCTCCCATACTTATCCTTTCCTAAGATCCCGATGGCCGGGACTGCCGGAACCCCGAGGAGTTCCGGCAGTCCCTGCCAGCGAAACTAGCGCTTCTGCCTGACGATTTTTTCCTGGTCGACCTGACCCTCCGAGATAGCTTCATGCTCCTCGTGGCCTGCGCCTACCAGATGGTTGTCCCCCTCGCCGAAGAAACCCTTCTTGAAGTCCACAATGGCGGTCTTCAGTGCTTCCACGGTGTCATCGCTCAGGACGTTGGTCTGCGCCAGCGTCGTGAGGATGGAGGACTTGTGCTTGAGGTGCTCCAGGAATTCGGACTCGAAGCGGCTGATGTCCTCAACCGGAACGTCGTCCAGGTAGCCCTGGGTACCGGCCCAGATGGATACGACCTGGTTCTCGACCGGGAACGGCGAGTACTGGCCCTGCTTGAGCAGTTCCATCAGTCGTGCACCACGGGTCAGCTGCTGGCGGGATGCGGCATCGAGATCCGATGCGAACATCGCAAACGCCTGCATGTCGCGGTACTGGGCAAGGTCCAGCTTCAAGGTACCGGAGACCTTCTTCATGGACTTGACCTGCGCGGCACCACCGACGCGGGACACCGAGACACCAACGTCAACAGCGGGACGCTGGTTGGCGTTGAAGAGGTCCGACTGCAGGAAGATCTGGCCATCGGTAATGGAGATCACGTTGGTCGGGATGTAGGCGGAAACGTCGTTTGCCTTGGTTTCAATGAGCGGAAGACCGGTCATCGAGCCGGCGCCGAGCTCGTCGGAGAGCTTGGCACAACGCTCCAGGAGGCGGGAGTGCAGGTAGAAGACGTCACCCGGGTAGGCTTCGCGTCCCGGCGGGCGGCGCAGCAGCAGCGACACGGCGCGGTAGGCTTCGGCCTGCTTGGACAGGTCATCGAACACGATGAGGACGTGCTTGCCGCCGTACATCCAGTGCTGGCCAATGGCCGAACCGGCGTAGGGTGCAAGGTACTTGAAGCCGGCGGGGTCGGACGCCGGGGAAGCAACGATCGTGGTGTACTCGAGCGCGCCGTTGTCCTCAAGGGTCTGGCGGATCGCAGCAATCGTCGAAGCCTTCTGGCCGATGGCGACGTAGATGCAGCGGACCTGCTTGGTGGTATCGCCGGAAGCCCAGTTGGCCTTCTGGTTGATGATCGTGTCGATCGCGATCGCGGACTTGCCGGTCTGGCGGTCGCCGATGATCAGCTGACGCTGGCCGCGGCCGATCGGGATCATCGCGTCGATGGCCTTCAGGCCGGTCTGCATCGGCTCGTGGACCGACTTGCGCTGGGTAACGCCAGGCGCCTGAAGTTCCAGGGCACGGGTGGTCTCGGCCTTGATCTCGCCGAGGTCGTCGATGGGCACACCCAGGGGGTCAACCACGCGGCCGAGGAAGGCGTCGCCGACCGGTACGGACAGAACCTGTCCGGTGCGGTGAACTTCCTGGCCTTCTTCGATGCCGTAGAAGTCACCGAGGACGATGACACCGATCTCGCGCACGTCGAGGTTCTGGGCGAGGCCCAAGGTGCCGTCTTCAAAGCGAAGCAGCTCGTTCGCCATGACCGAGGGAAGGCCCTCAACACGGGCGATGCCGTCACTTGCGGCGGTCACACGGCCGACCTCTACGCGCTCAGCGTTTCCGGGTTCGTAGGACGCCGCGAATTCGTTCAACGCATTACGGACGTCGTCGGCGTTGATGGTCAATTCGGCCATCTGCAGTCCCTGCTCTCCTGTATTCGTGATCACCGTTGCTCACGATGACCGGGGTTTCTATCAGTTGTGTTGTGCTTCTCCGGCTAACCGGCCAGCTGGCGCTGCAGCTCGTTCAGGCGGGTGAGGACCGAAGCGTCGAGCACTTCGTCCCCCACCTGCACCCGGATGCCGCCGATCAGCGTGGGATCAACATTGAAGTTAACCTTCAGCTCGCGTCCGTAGAGGGAGTTCAATCCCGCCTGCAGACGGTTCTCCTGCGTCCCCGTCAGGGGACGCGTGACGCTGACCGTCGCAATCCAGCGCTGCTGCCGCTTGGCGGCGAGCTCGGCGAAACGGCTAAGGAGCCTGGTTGCCTTGATGCCACGGGGTTGCGTCACTGCCTGTCCAATCAGGACTTTGGCTTCCTCACTCGCGGAAGGAACCAGCCTTTCGGCCAGGGTGATCTTTGCTGCGGCACTGGCCTGCGGTTCAGACAGGGCACGCTGCACCTCGTGGCTGCCAGCCACGGACTGGTTGAAGGAGAACAGATCGTTCTCGAGTTCTTCCAGACCGGTGATACCGGAGGCAGAAACGGCCGACTTGTTTTCAGCAACGGCGATGACCACCGTTGCGGCAAGCGTCTCGAGTGCATCGCCGATGTCTCGCGCCGATGCCCAGCGTGAGCTGGCCAGACGGGCTGCGATGTCCACGGCTTCGGCGGAAGCTTTTCCGCCGAAGAGCTGCTTGATCAACGCCGACTTTTCCTCACCGCTGCGGGAGGGGTCAGTCAGTGCGCGGCGCAAGCCAGCCGAGCTGTCAACCGTGCCCAGGATCCCGAAAAGTTCCTTTGCCAACTGCAGCGATGCAAACGGAAGCTTTGGCTCCAGCCCGGTCAGCGCCTTGGTCAGCGATTCGCTCGATACACCTGCCATTATTTAGCTACACCTGCGTTCTGGGACTCCAGATCGGCGAGGAAGCGATCAACAACACGTGCTGCGCGTGCGTCGTCCTCGAGGGTCTCCCCTACGATGCGGCCCGCAAGCGTGGTGGCGAGAGTGCCCACCTCTGAACGCAGCGACACAACTGCCGCCTGGCGCTCGGATTCGATCTGCACGTGTGCCTGAGCGGTAATGCGCGCAGATTCTGCGGCAGCCTTCTCCTTCAGTTCCGCCAGGATCTGAGCGCCTTCGGCACGTGCTTCCTCGCGGATACGGTTGGCCTCCGCACGGGCATCAGTGAGCTGCTGCTTGTACTCTTCGAGTGCGGCAGAAGCCTCAGCCTGGGCCTTCTCAGCCTTGGCGATGCCGCCCTCGATGGCCTCGGCCCGCTCCGCGAACGTCTTCTCGAACATCGGGACAACGAACTTGACCACGATGAAAAAGAGGACAGCAAAGCCGGCGAGGACGACGCCCATTTCCCAGGGGTTGGGAACGAGCGGGTTAGCCGCCTCGGCGCCTTGAGTGGCGGCTGAGATGATCAGCTGATTCATATTTCACCCGTCCTTATCTACTCGGTTCTGAATGTTCGCTAGGTTCTGAAGGTTTACTTGAGAACGAAAGCGAAGACCAGGCCCAGGATGGCGAGGGCTTCAGTCAGCGCAAGGCCGAGGAATGCAATCGGCTGCAGGACGCGCTGGGCTTCCGGCTGACGTGCCACACCGTTGATGTACGCAGCGAACACGAGACCCACACCGATACCACCGCCGATGGCCGAGAGGCCGTAGCCGATGAGGTTGAGGGAGCCGTTGATGGAGCCGTTCATGTTTCTTCCTTTCAAGATGCCATGTATATGGCAGGTTGTTTGGGTTGCTTCATCCCCCGGGGGGAAGTATGGAGTGCCTAGTGGCTGTCGGCGTGGAGTGCGCCTTCGATGTAGATCGCGGTCAGCAGGGTGAACACGTATGCCTGCAGCGCCATGATCAGCGCTTCCAGCATGTACATGGCAATCGCACCGGCGAGAACCAGGACCGAGGTGCCCTTGAGGAGGACGTTCTCCTGCAGGACGAGGTACTCGATGCCGGAACCGGCAATCATGACGATCAGGTGGCCGGCCAGCATGGTGGCGAAGAGACGCAGGCTGTGCGTGACCGGGCGGACCAGGAAGTTGGAGATGATTTCGATCGGGATGACGATCGGCAGGATGTACACCGGGACACCGGACGGAACGGTGGCGAGCTTGAAGTAGCGCAGGCCGTTCTTCTTGATGCCGATGCCAATCCAGGTGACGTACACGATGGCAGCCAGCACGTAGGCGCCGCCGACGTGCGAGAAGCTCGGGAGCTGGATCACCGGGATTGCGCCGTAGATGTTGTTCACCAAGATGAAGAAGAACAGGCTGAACAGCAGCGGGACGTACTTGATGAAGTCCCTGCCACCGATGATGTCCTTGGCGATGCTGTTGCGGACGAAGCCGTAGGCGGCTTCACCTGCGAACTGCAGCTTGCCGGGAACGAGCTGCTGCTTCCGTGCAGCGAGCAGAAAGAATGTAGCGATAATGACGACAGACAGGATAACCAGCAGCATCTGCTTGGAGAATCCGTCAGCCGCGCCCCACGGCAGGATTGCCGGCAGGTGCAGTTCTTCAATTCCGGGAGGAGTGAACTCTCCTGAATTCTGGGCCGGGAGCGCAAGCGCGATCAACGCGTTTCCTCTCTGCAGTGTCCATCGTTGGGCGTTGGTCGGGTTCCGGCGCGCGTCATGCTTGCCCTCCCCCTCGTGAAATTATTTGGCATTACTGTTCCCGTCCTCGGACGGGCCGCTGGCTGCACCGTTCCCGCCAGTTGGGTTCCTTGAACTGGTGAGGCCGTGCATATGGGACAGATAGAACCCTCCCGCAGCTCCAAGCAGAGCGCCTACGAGCACAATCCAGCGGGTTCCCCACAGATAATCCAGTCCCCACCCTATCAAACTCCAGACGATGATTCCGCCAATAATGTAGCTAAAGACGGCCATTCCAGCGTTGTAACCGCCGTCGGAATTTACGCCGGGTGCGGCGGCGGGACCGGGCGTCGGTGCAGGTGTTCCCGGGTCATTTTTACGGGGGTGGTTTCGCTTAGACATCGGTGCTGCCCTTGTCCGCTTCGGGGTCGTTGAAGATCTGCAACCGGGCTTTGCTGAAACCGTAAATCTCGGCAGCTTGCCAGGTGACCACGGCTACGACGGCGCCGATGACGAACCAGCGGCCATGCAGCCAGCCGGGTGCACCGACGGCGAACAGCACCACGGCGAAGCCGATGACCTTGACGAAGTACGTCGCCACGAACAGGCCGACCGCACCCGAGGGGTTGTTGCGGCCGACGAAATGTCCGATCAGCAGGCTGATGGCGAAGAACACAACTACCAGGAGGCCACCCAGGCTGCTGGACAAAACACCGGTCCAGCCATTTAGCAGGGCAGCCACCACGCCGGTGAGAACCAGGGCACTGCCGGCCACCGCGGAACTGAGTCCGAGCAAACCGAGCCAGAGCGAGCGCGTGGGCCCGGAGACGCCAACGGATCCTTTGCCGGACGCAGGTCCGGGCTGGGCGTTGGAGGTCATGCGAACCCAATCTTCGGGGCAGGGTGGAGTGGTGCAGGAAAGACCTACACCTGAATTCTACACGAGATAGAAATTTTCCGAAAAAGCTGCCCTACTCGGGCGTTTGCCCTGCTCCGGTGCTGTCGCCCCGGCGGCTCAGGTACGGCCACGCCGTGACGAGGCCCATAACCAGCGTTGCGACGATCATCACCGCCAGCACCACCTGCCAGGGGTAGACGGCAAAGGCCAAACCACCAAAGGACAGTACCGCCGCCCACAGGTAGAGCAACATGACGGCGGTGCGGTGAGAGTAACCGATGTCCATGAGCTTGTGGTGCAGGTGTCCGCGGTCGGCGGACCACGGCGAACGGCCGACGGCGGTGCGCCGCACCACCGCGAGGCACAAGTCCAGCAGCGGCAGAAAAAGGACCGCGAACGGCAGCAGGATGGGAATGATCGTGGGGATGCCGTTGACGCGGTCGTACAGACCGGAGGTGATCTGGCCTGTCGAAACGATACCCGCAGAGGCCATCAGCAGGCCGATCAGCATGGCGCCGGCGTCGCCCATGAAGATCTTCGACGGAAACCAGTTGTGCGGCAGGAAACCCAGGCAACTGCCCACAAGCACTGCCGTGATGAGCGTCGCGAGGTCCGAGCGGTCCAGGATGGGCGCGTTCCGGTGCACCCAGTAGGCCGTGAGAAAAAAGGCGGACCCGCCGATGATGGCAACTCCGGCTGCCAGACCGTCGAGCCCGTCGATGAAATTGAAAGCGTTCATCGTGACGACGATGAGGACGGTGGTGAGGATGACATGCACCGGGTCCGATTCAAAGCGGATCGGCTCAGGGATGAACGGGATGATGGTCATGCGCACTCCCCAGAGCGCCACTACCAGGGCGCCAAGCGTCTGCCCGATCAGCTTGACCCACCAGCGGATGTCCAGCAGATCGTCCGCAACGCCCACCGCCACGATCACCGCGGCCCCCGCCAGCACACCCCACGGAGCCCCGTTGTTCCGGAAGATGTCCTTGACGAAGAAAGACTGGCTCGCCACTGCCAGGGCCACCAGCACGCCGGCGAAGATGCCCAGGCCGCCCAGCCGCGACACCGGGCTGGAGTGCATGTCCCTGCTGCGGATCGGCGCGAACAGTTCCAGCCGGTTGCCGATCAGCCGTGCCCCCCAGGTTGCCGCGTAGGAGATGATTGCCGCCGTCAGCATCATGGACAGGTACATGATCATGGCGCGGCCACCGTTCCCGTGGCAGTGTGCCTGCTGCTGACGCCGCACCTGGTGTTGGCGCGCGCCATGCGGACTTGCTGCGGGCTATGCGGATGGGGATTCGGGGTCAGGCCGGGCGGACCATGCGGGCTCGATAGGTGTGGATCTGACGTGCAATAAATGAAACTTCTCCGTCGCCATGCGCACAGGCAGGCAGTGCATAGTGCCTGACAGGGCTGTATTACAGTGGACTCTAGTCAAGATACTAACGCCAACGGGTACATCGCTTCGCGTCACACGGCCATGCGCCGGCGGGAAACTTGCCGACGGCTGTGCTGAAAGGATCCCCGTAATGCCAGTGTCGGTCGCAGTTGCCGCCGTGACGTTTGACCGTCCCCATGAACTCGCTGTCCTGCTGAAAGCCATCAATGGCCAGACGGCACCGGTGTCGACAATCTGCCTTGTTGACAGCGGCACGGTGCCGGCGAAGGACGTCGCTGCAGAGCACGCCAACGTGGACTACGTCCGTTCTGAGGCCAACCTCGGCGGAGCCGGCGGATTCTCCCTCGCGGCCCTCAAGGCCGTCGCCAGCGGCGCCGACTGGGTCTGGATGATGGATGACGACGCCGAGCCCGCGGATGCCGAGTGCCTTGCCACGCTGATCCGGGAGGCAGAGGCCCGCGACCTCGAAGCCGTGGTTCCCCTGGTAGTCGCCCCGGGCCACCCCGACCAGCTCTCCTTCTTCTTCCGGCTGGATGGCAAAGTCTCCCATGACCGGTCCGCGCTCGAGAAGGTGGGCTTCCTGGCGAACGACGGCCATTTCTTCAACGGCGCGCTGATCCGCTCCGATGTTTTCTTCAAGGTGGGGCTGCCGGACATGCGCCTCTTCATCCGGGGCGACGAGGTGGACTTCACCATCCGGCTGCGCAAGGCGGGCATCCGCTTCGGCACCGTCACCACGGCAGCGATCACGCACCCGCACGCCTTTTCCGAAACGAAGCATGTGTTCGGAGCCCGCTGGCACGTCATCGTCCCGGAGAGCGCGTTCAAGCGCTACTACTACTACCGCAACCGCGGCTACCTTATTCGCCGCCATTTCCGGCTCAAGTCCCTGGTGGCCGATGTGGGCGGCTACCTCGGCTATTTCCTCCGCCGGGGCGATCTTCGCGGGCTGGCCGACTGGTTCCGGGCCTTCTCCACGGGGCTGCGCGGCAAGGGATTTGCCCCGCTCAAGGACCAGAAGTTCTAGCGTAGGCGGGGGCTGCGTTGCGGGCGCTGTTGTGTCAGCCCTGGCCGCGCAGCCGGCGCCGCAGCAGGAGTGCCAGCAGAACCCACGGCTCGCCGAATACCCGGTAGGCCACGCGCCGCGGATGAAGCAGCAGCCGCCACGCCCATTCCAGGCCCAGCCGGCCGAGCCAGCGGGGCGCCAGCTTCTGGATGCCGGCGATCTGCTCGATTGCGCCGCCCACGGCGCAATAGATTGCAGGCGGCAGCGACGGCAGGCGGCGCCACAGCACCTCTTCCTGCAACGGCATGCCAAGACCGATCAGCACCAGCTGGGGCTGGCGTTCCGCCAGCCATGCGGCGGCCTTCTCCTCCAGGTCCGGATCCCAGCCCTCCCCCGGCATTCCGGAGACAGTGGCGCCCGGGACAATGTCCTGCAGCTTCGCCACGGCCTTGGCATTGGCGTCCGCGCCGGCCCCTAGGATGGCGATGCGGTGGAGGCCGTCCAGCTGCCCCAGCGCGGGAATCCAGTCCGTTGAACCGAGCCGGTAGTCCATGACGGGCCGCGGGTCGCGGTCCGTCGTGTCCCGGCCCCTCCCCCACAGCCAGAGGACAGGCGCGCCGTCGAGAAGAACCACGTCGCTGTTCTCGTAGAACTTCCTGAACTCCGGTTCGGAGTGAAAAAGCGTCACGCTGTGGAGATTGTGTCCAACGACTGTTCTGGTAGTCCCGTCGGCCACGAAGCCGTTGAGGACTGCAGTGAGTCCGTCAACGTCCAGAGGCGTGGCATCCACTCCGAGAACGGGTATCGGTTGCCTCTGCAGCGTCATTCGGTGCTTGCGGGCTTTTCGCCGGCAGCGGACTGCGCAGAATCGTCCGCAGCGCTCTCCGACGCGGTGCCCTCTGCCACAGCGTCTTCGCCCGGGACCAATGTGGCCCCAGCCTCGCCCTCAGCGGTGACTTCAGCCTCCTCCGCAGTAGTGGCCTCAGTCCCCTCAGCCGCGTTGCCGTTGATGTCGAGAACCCCGGGAACCACCTCGCGCAGCCGCTCCAGGCTGATGGCACCCTCACGGACCACGCGCAGCGGAAGCGATGTGGCATCCACGATGGTGGAAGGCCGGGCGTCGGTTCCCTCGACCGGCCGGAAGCCGCCTTCAAGGTAGACCTCCACAGACTCCGCGAGCTGGGACCTGGCTTCAAAGGCTGTCTGCGCCGGCGCCTGTCCTGTGCGGTTCGCCGAAGACACGGCGAGGGGGCCCGTAACGGTCAGCAGGTCGATCGCCACCTCGTCGTCCGGAATGCGAAGGGCCACCGTGCCCTTGGTCTCGCCCAGGTCCCAGTCGAGCGACGGCTGGGCGTGGAAGATCAGGGTCAGGCCACCGGGCCAGAAGGCCTCGGCCAGCTCGCGGGCATCCGGATAGACATCCGTGGCCAGCCCGTCGAGCGCGTTCAGGCGCGGGATGAGGACGGGCGGCGGCATGTTCCGGCCGCGTCCCTTGGAGACCAGCAGCATGGTGACGGCCTGCGGGGAAAAGGCATCGGCCGCGATTCCGTAGACGGTGTCCGTGGGAAGGACGACGCACTTCTTCTCGAGGATCGCCCGCCGCGCGTGGGCGATCCCTTCGGTCCGTTCGTCATCGGCCGTGCAGTTGTACGTAGTGGTCACTGCCTCATTCTTTCATTACTCCGCGGGCACTGCGGCAAGCATGGCGCTGGTGGCCCGCTCCTTGCCATTAAGGTCGAAATGCGTGGTGACACCGGTCCAGAGCCCGGTCCGGTTCAGCATGGTCGAGATCCAGCCGGCCTGGACTTCAGCGTGTTCCATCACGAAGTAGCCCCCGGGAACCAGGAGCCGCGCCGCCGAGGCGGCTGCCGCCGTCGGAAGTTCCATGCCGTCCGCTCCGCCGCCGTAAAGCGCCTCCGGCGGGTCGTGGAGCGCCACTTCCGGTTCGTTGGGGATGGCTTCGGCGGGGATGTACGGCGGGTTGGAGACGACGACGTCGAACGTTCCGTTGAGTTCCGGCAGAGCGTCCCGCAGGTCCCCCAGCAGCAGGGTGACCCCCAGCGGCCGGAGGTTCTTTGCCGCCCAGGCGTGCGCGAACTCGCTGAACTCCACCGCGAAAACCTCGGCCTCTGGCACCTCGTGTGCGATTGATCCGGCGATGGCACCGGAGCCCGTGCCCAGGTCCACCACCTTGGGGCGGACCACTCCGGCGCGTTCTAGTGCGCGAAGCCGGTCGATGACAAGCTGCACGACGGACTCGGTCTCCGGCCGGGGAATGAAGACGCCGGGTCCCACCGCGAGCTGAAGGTAGCGGAAGTGCGCGACGCCCGTGATGTGCTGGAGCGGGATCCGGGTGGCGCGCTCGGCCACGAGTTCCGCGTAGCCGGCCGGGGCCGGGGCATCGCCGAGCATCATGGCCCGCAGCCGCCCCAAGCCCACGCCGAGCAGATGGTCCGCCAGCAATTCCGCGTCTACCCGGGGGCTGGGGACGCCGGCCTCGGTGAGGCGCTCGGTTGCCTCCTGCACCGCGGCGGCCAGGGACTGGGCCGGCAGCGCCGGACTGTACTCGGACGTCATCTGATCCCTGGGCGCCTAGTCGCCGATGGCGTCCAGCCGCGCCTGTTCGTCCATCTCGATGGCTGACTGGATGACCGGCTCGAGGTCGCCGTTCATGACCTGGTCAAGGTTGTAGGCCTTGTAGCCCGTGCGGTGGTCGGCGATCCGGTTTTCCGGGTAGTTGTAGGTACGGATCCGCTCGGACCGGTCCATGGTGCGGATCTGGGACTTCCGCTGGGCCGAGTTTTCGGCGTCGATCTGTTCCTGCTGGTGGGCCAGGATGCGGGCCCGGAGGACGCGCATGCCGGCTTCACGGTTCTGCAGCTGTGACTTCTCGTTCTGCATGGCCACCACGATGCCGGTGGGAAGGTGCGTAATGCGGACCGCGGAGTCGGTGGTGTTGACGGACTGGCCGCCAGGACCCGAGGACCGGTACACGTCGATCTTGAGGTCGTTCTGGTTGATCTCGAGCTCTTCGGGCTCATCAACTTCGGGCAGGACCAGGACGCCGGCGGCCGACGTGTGGATGCGGCCTTGGGATTCCGTCACAGGGACACGCTGGACCCGGTGCACGCCGCCTTCGAACTTGAGCCGCGCGTACACGCCTTCGGCGGGATCGTTGGAGCTGCCCTTGACGGCCATCTGGACGTCTTTGTATCCGCCCAGATCGGATTCGGTGGCGGAAATGAGTTCGGTCTTCCAGCCGCGGGACTCCGCGTAGCGGGTGTACATGCGCAGGAGGTCACCGGCGAAGAGTGCAGCTTCGTCGCCGCCTTCACCGCCCTTGACCTCAAGGATCACATTGCGGGCATCATCCGGGTCCCGGGGGATCAGCAGGCGGCGCAGATTCGCGGCCGTCTTCTCCAGGGCAGCCTCCAGCTCCGGCACCTCGGCAGCAAACTCGGGATCCTCGGCAGCCATCTCCTTGGCCGCTGCCAGGTCATCCGCAATAGCGTGCCACTTGTGGTAGGCCTCCACAATGCCGTTCAGCTGCGCAGACCGCCGCCCCAGCTTCCGCGCCAGCTTCTGGTCAGCGTAAACAGCCGGATCCCCCAACTGCGCCTGGATGGAATCATGCTCATCCAATAGGCCCTGTACGGACTCAAACATTTTCAAAACCTCTTTCGACTTGTAACCAAGTCTAGTAACTGCAACGCGGGGTCACTTACCGCCCAATCCGGCGTCTCCATTGGGCTATATCTGACCCCGCGTTGCTGTCGGGCCAGGAAGTGGCGACTTAACGACGAAGCCGCCCAAAATATGCCGGCCAGGGAGTGGCCGGCATATTTTGAGCGGCGTACGCAGCTACTTGTCGTTATCCGACTTCGAACCAAGCGTCGTCTTCTGGACCTGCATGAGGAACTCGACGTTGCTCTGGGTCTCGCGGATCTTGTTGGTCAGCAGTTCCAGGCTCTGCTGGGTCTCAAGACCTGACAGGACGCGGCGCAGCTTCCACATGATCTTGACCTCTTCGGCCGAGAGCAGGTTCTCTTCGCGGCGCGTGCCGGAGGCGTTGACATCCACGGCCGGGAAGATGCGCTTGTCAGCCAGCTGGCGGGACAGGCGGAGCTCCATGTTGCCGGTGCCCTTGAACTCTTCGAAGATGACCTCGTCCATCTTGGATCCGGTCTCCACGAGGGCCGTTGCCAGGATGGTCAGCGAGCCGCCGTTTTCGATGTTGCGGGCAGCACCGAAGAACCGCTTCGGCGGGTACAGCGCTGCGGAGTCCACACCACCGGACAGGATGCGGCCGGAGGCCGGTGCTGCCAGGTTGTAGGCACGGCCCAGACGGGTCATGGAGTCCAGGAGGACCACCACGTCCATGCCCATTTCCACGAGGCGCTTGGCGCGCTCGATGGAAAGCTCGGCCACGGTGGTGTGGTCGTCGGCGGGACGGTCGAAGGTGGAGGCAATGACCTCGCCCTTGACGGTGCGCTGCATGTCCGTGACTTCTTCGGGACGTTCGTCAACCAGCACCATCATGAGGTGGACCTCAGGGTTGTTGGTGGTGATCGCGTTCGCGATGGACTGCAGGATGAGCGTCTTGCCGGCCTTGGGCGGAGAGACGATCAGGCCACGCTGGCCCTTGCCGATCGGGGCAACCAGGTCGATGACGCGGGGGCCGATCTTCTTGGGGTCGGTCTCGAGGCGCAGTCGCTCGGACGGGTACAGCGGGACGAGCTTGGCGAACTCCACGCGGTCCCTGAGGTCCTCGGCGGTCTTGCCGTTCACCGAGGTGACACGAACCAGCGCGTTGAACTTCTGGCGGGCGGACTGCTGGCCGCGGTCTTCGCCGTCGCGGGGTGCGCGGATGGCGCCAACGACGGCGTCGCCCTTGCGCAGGTTGTACTTCTTGACCTGGGCAAGCGAGACGTACACGTCGTTCGGGCCCGGCAGGTAACCGGACGTGCGGATAAACGCATAGTTTTCGAGGACGTCCAGGATGCCGGCCACCGGCAGCAGGACATCGTCATCGGTCACTTCGACGTCGTCGACGTCGGGTCCCTGGCTGCGTCCCCGGCGGCGGTCGTTGCGGTCGCGGAAACGCTCGTTGCGGTTGCCGTCGCGGCTGTCGGAGCGCTCGTTGCGGTCGTTCCGGTCGCGGCGGTTGCGGCGGTTGCGGCGGCTGCCGCCGTCGTCGTCGGCGTCGCGGTTGTCGTCGCGACGGGTGTCGTCGCGGCGGGTGTCATCACGGCGGGTGTCGCGTCCGCCGGCTTCGCCAGCGTCACGGCCGCCGCGGCTGCGGGTGTCGCGGCGTTCGCGCTGCCCGGCTTCGCCTTCGGTGGCCTGCTCGCGGGCCTCAGCACCGCGGGTCTCGACACCGCGGGTCTCGGCACCGCGGGCCTCAGTGCCGCGTGCCTCAGTGCGGCCCTCGGCGACGCGTTCTTCAGCACCGCGTGCCTCGGGGGCTGCTTCGGCGGGAGCGGCGGGTGCCTCGGCGGGAGCCGTTGCGGCTGCTTCGCCGCGGCGGCGGTTGCGGGTGCGCGGCTGGCGGCGTTCGGCGCCTTCTGCCTCGGCAGCAGCACCCTCTGCGGGCACAGTTGCTTCAGCAGGCGCGGTGGCGGCAGGTGCTTCAGCCGGCGCAGCGGCCGGAGCCTCAGTGGCGGCCGATTCCGCAGCGGCTGCGGCGACAATTCCGTCACTCACTGCCCGGCGGCTGCGGCCACGGCCGCGTGCTCGCGTTTCCTGGGCCGGAGCCTCTGCGGCCGGCGTGGCGGCAGGGGCTGCAGCGCTGGCCTCGGCGGCCTTTGCTGCGGTACGCGCCGGTGCCTTGGTGGCGGACGTGCCGGCACGGTGCGCGGAAATAGCCGTCACCAGGTCACCCTTGCGCATGCGGGATCCGCCGGAGATACCAAGCTGGCTGGCGAGTGCCTGCAGCTGGGCGAGCTTGAGGCCAGCAAGGCCGCTGCTCTTGGCGGGAGCTTCCGTCAACGATCCGGAAGCAGAAGTTGGTGTGTCCACAGCTGGCGACAGCTCAGTGGTTTCGGTCACGAAGGATCCTTCCCCCTCGACGGCGTCCAGACTGTGAGCTGGACGCGATGATTGGATCTGGGCTGCAGTTCAGATCTGCAGCCAGGATGTCGGCCTTGCCGGTTGGACTTCGGCCAGCAGGGCCGGATACTGATCACCTTCAAAAGCTCCGCATAGATGGCGGGGCGGCGGACTGGCGGTTCAGGGAACAGAAAAACATCTGTAGGGTCCTGGCCAGGCCAAGCAGGTGGCACCGGAAAATATTGCGCATTAAGAGGTCGAAGCATCGGATCCAAGCAGATTCTGACCCGATGACCGATTAAGGCCTATCTCGGAGTCGTTGACTGCACGGTCGCTTGGCTGCAGGGCCCTCTCGACTGCAGATTCGCCGTCGCGCTGCATCAGTGAATGCTGTGGTGACTCAGTAAATGCGGTGATGACTGCGGAGACTGCATGCGGTGTTACCGCCGGTGCACTCCCACTTTAGCACCTTCGACGTCGACTGCCAGCTTCATCACACGCCAGTTGATGCCAGGCGTGTTCGCCTCGGAGAACGCGGCAATAAACTCCAGGACAACGGCGGCCTCTGCCTCACCGTTGGCCAGGGCCAGAACCGTGGGTCCCGCGCCGGAGACAGCGGCAGCGTGGCCGGCTCCGCGAAGCGCCTTGATCAGGGCGGCGCTGGGCCGCATAGCCTCCGCACGGTAGCTTTGGTGCAGGAAGTCCTCGGTGCCGGCGAGCAGGAATTCAGGCTTCTGCGTCAGGGCGTGGATCAGAAGTGCGGCGCGGCCGGAGTTCATCGCGGCCGCGTGATGGCCGATGGACGCAGGCAGCAAGGCTCGCGCGGCCTCGGTGGAAAGCTCGTAGTCCGGAACTGCGACGATGGGGATAACCGCAGCGTCCACGGTGGCGCACGTGGTGCTGTACTGGTCACTGTCCTGCCACGACAGCGCCAGTCCGCCGTAGATCGCGGGAGCGACGTTGTCCGGGTGGCCTTCCATCTCGCTGGTCAGCTGCAGGATCCAGTTCCGGTCCTGCTGCTCCCCCGCCGGCAGCAGCGCGTTGGCCGCCGTCACGGCTGCCACGACTGCGGATGCCGACGAACCGAGGCCACGGCCGTGCGGATTGACATTTTGCGCCGTGATCTTCAGGCCGGTGTGGCGGTAGCCCAGCCGCCCGAAGGCGGCATTCATGGCCCGGACCACCAGGTGGCTGGCGTCCCTCGGGAGGGAGTCCGCCCCCTCACCGCTGAGCTCGAAGACCAGCTCGCCGCTGTCCAGGCTCTCCACGGTGAGGGTGTCGTGCAGCGTCAGGGCCAGTCCCAGGCTGTCATAGCCGGGGCCGAGGTTGGCACTGGTGGCCGGAACCCGGACCGTCACCTGCTGCCCGCTCTGGATGGCGGGCAGCTGGGTGGTCTGCGGCAGCGTGGTTTCCACTGTTATTTGTCTTCCAGTCCCAGCTCTGCAGCAACGGTCACGACGTCGTTCGGCACCTTGACAGGCTGGACATCGCTGCCGTCTTCGGTCCGGAGTGCCCACTGGGGGTCCTTGAGGCCGTGACCGGTGACGGTGATGACGATGGTCTTGCCGGAGGGCACTTCACCGGCAGCGTGCTTCTTGAGCAGGCCTGCGACGCCGGCTGCGGAGCCGGGCTCCACGAAGACGCCCTCACGGGCGGACAGCCAGCGGTGGGCGGCCAGGATCTCATCGTCCGTGACGGAATTGATGAATCCGCCAGACTCGTCACGTGCGGCGATGGCGCCGTCCCAGGAGGCAGGGTTGCCGATCCGGATGGCGGTGGCGATGGTGTCCGGTTCCGTAATGGGGTGGCCGGCCACGAACGGCGCGGCACCGGCGGCCTGGAAGCCCCACATCGCGGGGGTCTTCGTGGCGACGGGAGCAAGCGTGCCCGCGGTGGCGGACTCGAACGGGGCGGAGTACTCCTTGTAGCCCTTCCAGTAGGCGGTGATGTTTCCGGCGTTGCCCACCGGGAGCACGTGGATGTCCGGGGCGTCGCCCAGCGCATCGACGATCTCAAAGGCACCGGTCTTCTGGCCCTGGATGCGGGCCGGATTTACGGAGTTGACCAGGAACACCGGGTAGGACTCGCCCAGCTTGCGGGCGATGTCCAGGCAGTTGTCGAAGTTGCCGTCAACCTGCAGGAGCGTGGCGCCGTGCGCAATGGCCTGGCTCAGTTTTCCCATGGAGATCTTGCCTTCGGGCACCAGCACGGCACACGTCAGGCCCGCGGCGGTGGCGTACGCTGCAGCCGATGCCGAGGTGTTTCCGGTGGACGCGCACACCACAGCCTTGGCCCCGGCCTCCACGGCGGCCGTCATGGCCATGGTCATGCCGCGGTCCTTGAAGGAGCCGGTTGGGTTCATGCCCTCCACCTTGAGGTAGACGTCCGAGCCCGTCAGCTCCGAAAGCTTCTGGGCGTGGACCAGGGGCGTGCCGCCCTCGCCGAGGGTGATGACCCTGGTGGCCGCCGTTACGGGCAGACGGTCAGCGTATTCGCGGATGACACCGCGCCATTGGTGAGCCACTTAAGCTCCTTCTACCCGCAGTACGGATGTAACGGAATTGATCACGTCAAGGCCCTTGACGGCCTCGACGGTCGCTGCCAGTGCAGCTTCGCTTGCGCGGTGGGTGACGATCCGCAGCTCGGCCGATTCCACGTTGGAGTCGGCATCGCGGTGGATGGTCTGGCGCATGATTTCGATGGAGACACCGTGCTCGGCGAACAGCTGGGCGATCTTCGCCAGGACGCCGGGCTGGTCGGCAACATCCAGGCCGATGTAGTAGCTGGTGGTCGCGGCGTCGATCGGCAGCGCCGGGACGTGGCCGGTGGTGGACTCGATGCGTCCGGGGCCTCCCAGGACGATGCGGCGCGCGGCCGAGACGACGTCGCCCAGCACCGCAGACGCCGTCGGGGTCCCGCCGGCACCTTGGCCGTAAAACATCAGCTCGCCGGCGTTCTCCGCCTCGACGAAGACCGCATTGAAGGCGCCGCGGACAGCTGCCAGCGGGTGTTCGCGCGGAAGGAGCGTCGGGTGGACCCGCACAGAGACCCCTTCATCACCTTCGCCGTTGCCGATTTTTTCGGCAATGGCCAGCAGCTTGATGACAAAACCGGCTTCCTTGGCGGCCGCGATGTCGGCGGCGCTGACGCGGGTGATGCCCTCGCAGTGGACGTTCTCCAGGTCGAAGCGCGTGTGGAAGGACAGGGACGCCAGGATCGCGGCCTTGGCAGCGGCGTCGTGGCCCTCGACGTCGGCCGTCGGGTCGGCCTCGGCGTAACCGAGCCGCTGGGCCTCGGCGAGGGCGTCGGCGAACTGGGCGCCGGTGGAATCCATCTGGTCCAGGATGAAGTTGGTGGTGCCGTTGACGATGCCCAGCACGCGGGTGATGCGGTCACCGGACAGGCTGTCGCGGATGGGGCGCAGGATGGGAATGGCGCCTGCCACGGCGGCTTCGTAGGACAGCTCGACGCCGGCCTTGTCCGCCTCTTCGTAGAGGGCGGGGCCGTCTGCGGCAAGCAGGGCCTTGTTGCCGGTGACGACGCTTGCGCCGTTCTGGATGGCGGAGAGGATCAGCGAACGGGCAGGCTCGATGCCGCCCATCAGCTCGATCACGAGGTCGGCGTCCTTGACGAGCGTTTCACCGTCGGTGGTGAACAGGTCGCGCGGAAGGTCCACATCGCGCTCGGCGTCGAGGTTGCGTACGGCGATGCCGGCCAGTTCCAGGCGGGCGCCGGTGCGCGGCGCCAGGGTCCCGGCGTCGTCAATCAGAATCCGCGCCACCTGAGCCCCGACGTTGCCACAGCCCAGCAGGGCCACTTTCAGGGTTCGCAATTCGGTCATTCAGACTCCCATGTCGCGGTTCAGCAGATCTTGTTCGGTTTCCCCGCGGACAATCAGCCGGGGAGCTCCGTCGCGCACAGCGACAACGCCCGGCCGGGCCAGATAGTTGTAGTTGCTTGACAGGGCCCAGCAGTAGGCGCCGGTCCCCGGTACAGCGAGCAGATCACCGGCTGCCACGTCCTCGGGCAGATATACATCTCTAACAACTATGTCGCCGCTCTCGCAATGTTTGCCCACTACTCGGGACAGCTGCGGCGCCGCTGCGGAGGTCCGCGAGGCGAGAATGGCCGAATAATCCGCGTCGTACAGCACCGGACGGGCGTTGTCGCTCATGCCGCCGTCCACTGACACATAGCGGCGCGGATGCGTAACGTTTTTCCCGGCATTTTCACCCTCACCGTCGGCCGGGGCGTCAACCCGCACGGTTTTCAGGGTGCCCACCTCGTACAGGGTGAAGGTGCTGCTGCCCACGATCGCGCGGCCGGGCTCGATGGAGATCCGGGGGGCAGTAATGCCCAGTTCGGCGCACTTGGAACGGACGACGGCGGCCATCGCCTGCGCGATGTCGGCTGCCGGGCGGGGCGTGTCCACCGGGGTGTAGGCGATGCCGTACCCGCCGCCGAGGTCAAGCTCGGGCAAGGTGATGGAGTATTTGGCCTGCACCGCAGCCAGGAAGGTCAGGAGCTTCCGGGCGGCCAGCGCAAAGCCGTCCGGCTCGAAGATCTGCGAGCCGATGTGGCAGTGCAGGCCCAGCAGCTCCACGCTGTCGTAGGACGTGGCCGCAGCGACCGCTTCCTCCGCTGCGGACAGGCCTGCTTCAGCAGTGGAATCCTCCGCCATGGAGAGGCCGAATTTCTGGTCCTCGTGGGCGGTGGCGATGAACTCGTGGGTGTGGGCGTGCACGCCGGGCGTCAGCCGCAGCATGACCTTGGCGGTTTCCCCGCGGCCGGAGGCGATTTTGGCCACGCGCTCCAGCTCGTCCAGGCTGTCCACCACGATGCGGCCGAGGTTCATGTCCAGCGCCCGGTTGATCTCGGCGTCGGACTTGTTGTTGCCGTGCAGCGAAAGGTTCTCACCGTCGATCCCGGCACGCGCCGCGACCGCGAGTTCGCCGCCGGAACACGTGTCCAGCCGCAGCCCCTCGTCGGCCACCCACGCCGCGACGGCGGTGCAGAGGAAGGACTTGCCGGCGTAGTAGACGTCCACTCCGCCGCAGATGTCGGCAAAAGCCTCGTCGAATGCATCCTTGAAGGCGCGGGCACGGGCGCGGAAGTCCGATTCGCTCATGACGAACAGGGGCGTGCCGTACTGCTCCTTGAGGCTGCTGACCGGGATGCCGTCAATGGCCAGTTCGCCATTGGCGCTCCGCTCCACCCCGCCCGCCCACACCGGGGTATGGAGGGCGTTGAGGTCAGCGGGGACGGCGAGCCACTCCGGAGCCAGCGGCGAGGCCGTGCCGCTGGGGGCCGGGCTGTTGGATGCCGTGCTGCTGGTGGTGTCCTGCACGCAAATCACATCCGTTCCGGCGCCGAAACGCCCAGCAGTTCGAGCCCGTTGGCCAGCACCTGGCTGGTGGCGTCATTGAGCCACAGCCTGGTGCGGTTGGTGTCCGTGACGGGCTCGTCGCCCATGGGCGCCACCCGGCAGGCGTCGTACCAGCGGTGGTAGGCGCCGGCGATGACCTCGAGGTGGCGTGCCACGCGGTGCGGCTCGCGGAGTTCCGCCGCCTTGGCCACGATGGAGGGGTAGCTGCCGAGGTAGGACAGCAGTTCGTTTTCCGTGACGTGGTCCAGCAGTGAGGCGTCAAAGGCACTCCGGTCCACTCCGGCAGCCACGGCGTTACGGGCGGTGCCGCGGGAGCGCGCGTGTGCGTACTGCACGTAGAACACGGGGTTTTCGTTGGAGTGCTTCTTGAGCAGCTCGGGGTCCAGCGTGAGCGGCGAGTCCGCCGGGAAGCGTGCCAGCGAATAGCGCACCGCGTCCGCGCCCAGCCAGGAGATCAGGTCCTTGAGCTCAATGATGTTGCCGGCTCGCTTGGACAGCTTGGCGCCGTTGACGGAGACCAGCTGGCCGATCAGGACCTCAATGTTGACCTCGGGATCGTCCCCGGCCGCTGCGGCGATGGCCTTGAGGCGGTTGATGTAGCCGTGGTGGTCGGCGCCCAGGAGGTAGATCTTCTCAGTGTAGCCGCGGTCCTTCTTGGACAGGTAGTACGCGGCGTCGGCGGCGAAGTATGTCGGTTCGCCATTCGCGCGGATCATCACTCGGTCTTTGTCATCACCGAAGTCGGTGGTGCGCAGCCAGACGGCACCGCCGTCGTCGAATACGTGGCCCTGCTCGCGAAGGCGGGCAACGGCACTTTCGATAGCGCCGGCGTCGTGGAGCTCCTGCTCGGAGAAGAACACGTCGAAGGAGACGCCAAAGTCCGCGAGGGTGTCCTTGATGTCCTTGAGCTGCGCCTCGTAGGCCGCGGCGCGGATTACGGGCAGGGCCGCAGCGTCCGTCAGTTCGCGGATGTCCGGGTGCTGCGTGAGCACCTCATGGCCGAGGTCGCGGATGTATTCGCCCGGGTAGCCGCCCTCGGGCACGTCGCGGCCGTGCAGGCGCGACAGCACCGAATTGGCGAAGACGTTCATCTGGGAGCCGGCGTCGTTGATGTAGTACTCGGCGGTGACGTCGGCACCCGAGGCGCGCAGCACCCTGGCGATCGAGTCACCCAGGGCCGCCCACCGCGTGTGGCCGATGTGCAGCGGACCTGTGGGGTTGGCGGAGACGAACTCCATGTTGACGGTGTGCCCTGCGAGCGCGGCATTGGTGCCGTACTCCCTGCCGGCTTCGACGATGGCCTTGGCGAGGGCCCCGGCAGCGGCAGCGTCAACTGTGATGTTGAGGAAGCCGGGACCTGCGATTTCCACCCCGTCGACGCCGCTGATGCCCTGGAGCCGGGCACTGAGCAGCGTGGCGAATTCGCGGGGGTTGGTACCGGCCTTTTTGGCGAGCTGCAGGGCGATGTTGGTGGCCCAGTCGCCGTGTTCCCGGTTCTTCGGACGCTCCACCAGGACGGAGTCCGGTATAGCCGCCTCGGAAAGGGCAATGTCGCCGGCGGCAACGGCGTCTTTCAGGCAGGCGGATATTGCGAGGGAGAGTTCTTCGGGAGTCACACTCCTAGCCTACCGGGGAGCCCGTCGTGGCGCGGAATCCGGAAGGTACCCACATGGCCCCTCAATGTCACAGCAAACGGTAGGGAATAATCCGGCGCGCTCTGCGCTTCGGCGTCGAACCGACGGGCCTGGGGTGACGGGCTCCATCACGTCCTTGACGGCATCACCGGGGCTCCGGTCAGGACGGTGGTGGCCACCTGGGCGCGGGCAGAGACGGCAATGGAAGCTGACGCCCTCGCCACCGCCCTCTTCCTGGTTCCGGCCGGCGACCTGTCACGGCATCTCCGCTTTTCCTGGCTCAAAGTATTTTCCAACGGCAGCGCGGAGTACTCCGCGGAATTCGAAGGAGCGCTGTTCACATGATCTCAACCACATCCCGGCAGCAAGCCTCACCTGTCACCGCGCTGGACGCCTACCTGGGCCGGTTCACGATGTACAGGCTAGTGCTGCTGGTGCTTGCCGGCTTGGCCGCCTACAGCCCGCTCCTCGACGCCCTCGGCTGGCTGACCTTCGGCATTCCCAACATGCTCGCCCACCTGCTTCTCTGCCTCGGGCTGACGTACGCCTCCAACCGCGCCCTGGCCGCGCTGTTCCGGGTCCAGCCGCATTCGGAATCCTCGCTGATCACGGGTCTACTGCTCTACTTTCTGTTCTGGCCCACACAGCTTGGCCCGGCGTTTGCCCCGATGGACATGGCCGGGGTGGCCCTGGCCTGCGTCCTGGCGTCAGCCTCCAAGTACGCCCTGGCCTGGCGTGGACGCCACGTGTTTAACCCCGCAGCCGCCGGGGCATTCGTCACCGGGCTGACGGGCCTCAACATTGCCACCTGGTGGGCGGGGACCCCGGCCATGCTGTGGCTCCTGGTCCCGGGGATCCTGCTGGTTCTCTACCGGACCCGGAAAACCCTCATGGCCGCCGTCTTTATCCTGGTGGCCACCGGGGTGGTGGCCGCGGTGCAGCTGCCCTCTGGCGCCGGGCTGGGAAGTGCCGTGGGGCAAACCCTGGCGCAAAGCCCCGTGCTGTTTTTTGCGGGCTTCATGCTTACTGAGCCGCTTACCCTGCCGCCAAGGCGCTGGCAGCAACTGGTGATGGCCGCCGTCGTCGGAATCCTGCTGGCCACGCCCTTCAACGTCGGCTTCGTGGCGAACTCCCCGGAACTGGCGCTGCTGGCCGGCAACCTGCTTGCCTTCCTGGCGGGCCAGCGTGGAAGCGTCCGCCTGCTGTTCAGCCACTCCCGCGCGCTAACGCCGACGACCACTGAATTCGTCTTCCGTCCCCAGCGCCCGCTCCGCCACGCGCCCGGTCAGTACCTGGAACTGGATCTTCCGCACGCCAAGCCGGACGGACGGGGCAGGCGTCGCGTCTTCAGCCTGACCAGCCAGCCCGACGCCAAATATGTGATGATCGGCGTCGGTACCGCCGACCCCGTCTCCGCCGCCAAGCGCAAGCTCCTGTCCCTCAGGCCTGGCGAGAAGCTCACGGCCACTACAGTCGCCGGCGACTTCGTCCTGCCGAAGGGGCAGGACCCTGTCCTGCTCATTGCCGCGGGCATCGGCATCACCCCCTATTTGGCGCACCTTTCCGGCGGCGTGGCCCGCGAGCGCGACACCGCGCTTCTCTACCTCGCCCGGAACGCCTCTGAACTCGCCTATGCAGCGGAACTGGAAGGTTCCGGCGCCCGCATCGTTGCCCGGCTCGCCCACGGCTCGGCGCCGCCGGACTTCATCGAGGACGCCGGTGCGCTGCTGGCGCCAGGGACACGGCTGGACGGTCACGCGCTGAAACAGCTGGTGCCGGACATCGGCCAGCGGCGGGTCTTCATCTCGGGCTCACCGGCGAGCGTGGGCTCGCTGCGGCGCGCCGCGCGGCAGGCGGGCGCCCGCCGTATCCACGTGGATTCCTTTGCGGGATACTGATGTAGAGCAGGAACGGGGTTTCGTTTTCCATTCCGGCCCACCTTCCTGCTAAGCTCTAGGACGTCCGGCCGGGAACGGCAGGAACCCTGAATGCCCTCGTAGCTCAGGGGATAGAGCGTCTGCCTCCGGAGCAGAAGGCCGTAGGTTCGAATCCTATCGAGGGCACAGAGAGAAACCCCCGCCGCTTGCTGAAAGCGACGGGGGTTTTCTGCATCTTCAGTGCGCCTGCCAAAGAATGTCAGAGGCCGTTCGTAGTGTGAGTGGCATGTTCTGTTCAATCGTTCCGCCGTACATCCTCCGCCGCCTGGCCGCGCAAGGCTCCCCCCGGTTTTCGGCCGTGGCCCGCGCCGCCAGGGAAGCGCTGCTCCACGTCGGGGCGGTGCACGCGGCCCGGACGTCGGCGCCGTCTGTTCCGGCGGGCATCAGGCAGCTGCAGCCCACCCCGGTCAACAGGTCCGTCTTCGACGCGAAGTCCGGCCAGTCACTGCCCGGACAGGTTGTCCGGAAGGAGGGCGACGCCGCCACGGGTGACCCCGCCGCCGACGAGGCCTATGACGGCCTGGGCCATACGCACAGCCTCTACGCGGATGCCTTCGGCCGGAACTCCATCGACGGCCAGGGAATGCCCCTGAACGCCAGCGTCCACTTCGGCAAGTTGTATGACAACGCCTTCTGGGACGGCCAGCAGATGGTGTTTGGCGACGGCGACGGCGAGGTCTTCGAGCGCTTTACCCGCTCGCTCAGTGTGATCGGCCACGAACTGGCCCATGGAGTGACACAGTTTTCCGCCGGGCTCGCCTACCGCAACCAGGCCGGGGCCATCAACGAGTCCGTCTCCGACGTGTTCGGCGCCCTTGTAGAGCAGTACTTCCGGAAGCAGACCACAGCCGAGGCGTCCTGGCTGATCGGCGAGGGCCTGTTCACGCCGCGGGTTCAGGGGTCGGCGCTGCGCTCCATGAAGGCTCCGGGAACGGCGTACGACGACGACGTCCTCGGCAAGGACCCGCAGCCGGACTCCATGGACTCGTATGTCCGCACGAGGGCGGACAACGGCGGGGTCCACATCAACTCCGGCATACCAAACCGGGCGTTCTGCCTCGTTGCCCAGACCCTGGGCGGGAACGCCTGGGAGGCACCGGGACAGATCTGGTACGAGACCCTGACGGGAGGCTCGCTGAGCCCGACCGCCACGTTCACAGCCTTCGCCAAAGCAACAGCGGCGACGGCCAAAGAACTATTTGGAGAGCACTCCGCAGAGCATGACGCCGTGCGCGGTGCGTGGGAGACTGTGAAGGTAAAGCTCTAACCGACGCCGGGACTGTGACTTTCCGCTTCCCGGCAGCCGCGGAAACCCGGGAACCTCGCCATGAAAATCACAGTCGAGCGCAGCGGCGGGATAGCCGCACTCACCCGCGTCTGGACCGTGCTGGCCGTCACGACCAGCGATAAGAGCCGCTGGCAGCCCCTCGTCGAGGCCTGCCCGTGGGACGCCGTCGCCGACCCCCGGCAAACGGCAGACGGGCAGCCGGACCGCTTCACGTACTCCATCCGCGCAGGCCAACGCCGCGCCACGCTGCCGGAGACCGAAGTCACCGGCCCGTGGCGCGTGCTGGTGGAATCGACCAGGGCAGCAGCGGAAGAATCCCAGCCTTAGCCTGCCGGGGCCATCTGGCCGCGGAATGCCCGGCGGTAGGACTGCGGACTCGTGTCCAGCACCTTGGAGAAGTGATGCCGGAGCAGCACGGGGTGGCCAAACCCTGACTGGCGCGCCACCTCGTCGATGTTCAGTTCCGTGGATTCCAGAAGCTCCTGGGCGCGCAGGACACGCTGGGAATTGAGCCACGCAGCCGGGGTGGCGCCCGTTTCAGCACGGAACCGCCGGGCAAAAGTGCGCGGCGACATGTGCACGCGGGCGGCCAGCTCATGGACGGGGTGTTCCTCATCCAGGTTCTCCACCATCCACCGGAGGAGCTCCTCCATGGGCTGGGAGCCGCACTCGGGCATGGGCCGGTCGATGAACTGCGCCTGGCCCCCGTCACGGTGCGGCGGGACCACCATGTCCCTGGCGATGGCCGCCGCCACGGCAGCCCCGAATTCGGTCCTTACCAGATGCAGGCAGGCGTCAATGCCCGCAGCCGTTCCCGCGCTGGTGATGATCCTGCCGTCCTCGACGTAGAGCACATTCTCATCAACCAGAGCCCTGGGATACTGGGCGGCGAGCTCTCCCGAGTAGTGCCAGTGGGTGGTGCAACGGCGCCCGTCCAGGAGGCCGGCCCGCGCCAGCGCAAACGCGCCGGAGCAGATCGACATCACCCAGGCGCCCCGGCTGTGCGCTGCCCGCAGGGCATCAAGGACCGATTCCGGAACATCGTCCTCCCTGCCGTAGGGCGCCATGATCACCAGATCCGCATCGGCAGCGGCCTCGAGACCGAGGCTCACGTTCATGGTGAGGCCGGTCTTCAGCGGAACTTCGCCCGGCACCGGGGTGCACACCCGGAAATCGAACTGCGGCACTCCTGATCCCCGGTCCGAACGGTCGATGCCAAACACCTCAAAAGCGGTACCGAACTCAAAGATCGAGAAGTTCGGAACCGCGATCAGAGCCACTGATTTAAGCATGTTTCCAGTATGGCAGAAAATTGCACTTTTTAGGCATTTCTGCCACTTCTTTCTCCCCGCATCCAGGAGAACCATGGAGACATGGAAATCTTCGGAATCGCCCTCCTTGTCCTGGTCCTCGTTGCAGCAGCCGCCACCGTCGCCGCCGTTCTGCGGGATGGCCGCGGCCACACCCCTCCCGAACCCTCGGTCCGGGACTGGTCCGCCCTGGACCTGCCCAGCAGCAACTACACCATGCGCATCTTCTAGCCGCGCGTGGCCTTTAGCCCCGCCGTCAATCCTCCACCATCCATCCAGAACTTCAGCCCCCACCAACACAAAGGACCCGGCGCACGCCGGGTCCTTTTTCGCGGCAGTAGACTGGTGGGAGCCATGACTTTTCACATCTCCTACCCCGCCGAGCTGCCGGTCTCCGAGCGCCGCGAGGACCTGATGGCCGCGATCGCCGCCAACCAGGTGACAATCATCGCCGGCGAGACCGGATCCGGAAAGACCACCCAGATTCCGAAGATGTGCCTGGAGCTGGGCCTGGGCGAGAACGGCCTGATCGGCCACACCCAGCCGCGGCGCCTTGCTGCCCGCACGGTTGCCGAGCGCATAGCGTCCGAACTCGGCGTCGACATCGGCCAGGAAGTGGGCTTCCAGGTCCGCTTCACGGGCGAGGTCAGCAAGTCCACCAAGGTCAAGCTGATGACCGACGGCATCCTGCTGGCCGAAATCCAGCGCGACAAACTGCTCCGCAAATACAACGCGATCATCATCGATGAAGCCCACGAACGCAGCCTGAACATCGACTTCATCCTCGGCTACCTCAAGCGGATCCTGCCGCAGCGGCCGGACCTGAAGGTGATCATCACCTCCGCCACCATCGATCCCGAGCGCTTCGCGAAGCACTTCGGCTCTGACGAGGAACCGGCACCCATTGTTGAGGTGTCCGGACGAACCTTCCCGGTGGAGATCCGCTACCGGCCGCTGTCCCAGCCGGCCGGCGGCCCCTCAAGCGAAGATGACGAGGACAACTCCTCCGACGACGAACTCGAGGAAGACCGCGATCCGCTGGACGCGGTGTGCGACGCCGTCGACGAGCTTGCCCTGGAGGCGCCGGGCGACATCCTCATCTTCTTCTCCGGCGAACGGGAGATCCGGGACGCCGCCGACGCCCTGCAGGCCAGGATGCAGTCGAACCGGCGTCTGGCGGGTACCGAGGTCCTGCCGCTGTTCGCGCGGCTGAGCCTGCAGGAACAGCACCGGGTGTTCAACCCGGGCAGCAAGCGCAGGATCGTGCTGGCCACCAACGTGGCCGAGACCTCCCTCACCGTTCCCGGCATCAAGTACGTCATCGACACCGGTACCGCACGCATCTCGCGCTATTCGCACCGCACCAAGGTGCAGCGGCTGCCCATCGAGCGGGTGTCGCAGGCGTCGGCCAACCAGCGCTCCGGGCGCTGCGGCCGCGTCTCGGACGGCATCGCCATCAGGTTGTACTCCGAGGAGGACTTCGAGTCCCGGCCCCTCTACACCGATCCGGAAATCCTGCGCACCAACCTGGCGGCGGTCATCCTGCAGATGACCGCGATGGGAGTCGCGCGCGGGCCCAAGGACATTGAAAACTTTCCGTTCGTGGAACCGCCGGACTCACGGGCCATCAACGACGGCGTGACCCTCCTTCGGGAGCTCGGTGCCTTGAGTGCGCCGCAGGCAGCCACTGGCTCTCCCCAAGGGGCCACCGCGGACGGCGGGAATGCCGGCCGCAACGGCGGCGGCGGGCTGACCGCCGTCGGACATAAGCTTGCCCAGTTGCCCGTGGACCCGAGGCTCGGCCGCATGATTGTGGAGGCAGGCAAACGGGACTGTGTCCGCGAAGTCATGATCCTGGCGGCGGCACTCACCATTCAGGACCCCCGCGAACGCCCGACGGACAAGCAGCAGCTGGCCGCGGAGAAGCACGCCCGTTTCCGCGACGAGAATTCAGACTTCACCGGCTACCTGAACCTCTGGAACTACATCCACGAGAAGCAGCAGGAGCTGTCCTCCACCCAGTTCCGCCGCCTGTGCCGGAATGAATTCATCAATTACCTGCGCGTCCGGGAATGGCAGGACCTGTTCACGCAGCTCCGGCAGCTGGCCAGGCCGCTGGGCATCAGCCTGGACAACAAGCGCCAGGCGGACGCTGTGGGCAACCACGAGGGCATCCACATCAGCCTTCTTTCCGGCCTCCTGAGCCACGTCGGCATCCTCGACGAACGCAAGCGGGAATACGCCGGGGCCCGGGGAACCCGCTTTGCCATCTTCCCGGGCTCGGCGCTGTTCAAGAAGTCCCCCACGTTCGTCATGGCGGCCGAGCTCGTGGAAACCAGCCGGCTGTGGGCACGGGTGGCCTCCAGGTTCGAGCCCGCGTGGGCGGAGCAGGTGGCGCCGCACCTGATCAAGCGCAGCTACAGCGAACCCCACTGGTCCACCAAGATGGGCGCCGTGATGGCCTATGAAAAGGTCACCCTCTACGGCGTGCCGATCATCGCCCAGCGCCGGATCAACTTCGGCAAGGTCGATCCCGTCCTGGCCCGTGAGCTGTTCATCAGGCATGCGCTGGTCCAGGGCGAATGGAAGACGCACCACAAGTTCTTCCACCGCAACCGCGCCCTGCTGCAGGAAGTGGAGGAACTCGAAGCACGGATGCGCCGCCGGGATCTCCTGGTGGACGACGAAACGCTCTTCGAGTTCTATGACGCGCGGGTGGGCAAGGACGTCGTCTCCGAACGGCACTTCGACAAGTGGTGGAAGGACGCCCGGCAGCAGGATCCCGCCCTTCTGGACTTCGATGAGGCCTTTCTTTTGAGCGAGGACGCCGAGGCGCTGGAGGAGTCCGCCTACCCGAAGACGTGGCTGCACAAGGGCTTCGAACTGCCCCTGAGCTATGAATTCCACCCCGTGGCTCCCGGCTCTACGCCCAACCCGGCCGACGGCGTCACGGCGGAAGTTCCGGTCCTCTTCCTGAACCAGCTCGACGACGCACCCTTCCGCTGGCTGATCCCCGGCCAGCGCGTTGAACTCGTCACCGCGCTGATCAAGTCGCTGCCGAAGCAGGTCCGCAAGAGCTTCGTTCCGGCACCGGACGTCGCCCGGCAGGCTGTGGCGGCGCTGGAGGCTGATTTCGATCCGGCCGAGGACGAGCTGGAGGGTTCTCTTGAGTTGGTGCTGCGCCGCCTGAAGGGCCAGATCGTCCCGCCCGGGTCCTGGAACTGGGATGCGGTTCCGCCGCACCTGCGTGTGAGTTTCAAGGTAGTGGACAGCCGGGCCAAGGTCCTGGACGAGGGCAAGGACCTCGAAGCGCTGCAGGAGCGGCTGGCTCCTGCCACCCGCCGCGCCATCGCCGAGTCCCTGGGCGCCACCCCTGCCACCACCGGCCCGCGGTCCACGAACCCGCGGTCCCCGAAGAAGAGCCTGCCGCAGGCCGCGCAGGACGGGCGGCAGCAGGCACACGCAGGGTTCACGGAACAGTCCGGCCTGGCCGAGTGGCGGTTCGGAACGCTTCAGCGGGAAGTCAGTGTCACAGTCAAGGGCCATACCGTCACCGGTTTTCCCGCACTGGTGGACGAAGGGAAGACCGTCGGCCTGCGCGTCTTCCAGACGGCGTCCGAGCAGCAGGACGCCATGCGGGGAGGGGTCATCCGGCTCCTCGCGCTGCGAGTTCCGGCTCCGGACCGTTACGTCCTGGAACACCTGAACAACACTGAGAAGCTGACGTTCAGCCAAAACCCGCACGGCTCCGTGTCGGCGCTGATCGCTGACTGCGTCCTGGCGGCGGTGGACAAGCTCACGCCCGCAGAGCTTCCCTGGGACCAGGCGGCGTTCGATGCCCTGTACGAGCATGTCCGCGCGGAGCTGATCGACACCGTCTTCAGCGTGACAGCCGTCGTGGAGCGCATCCTCGCCAGCACCCGGCGGATCGAAAAGCAGCTCAAAGGCACCAGCAGCCTGGCGCTCATCAGCGCTCTCAACGACGTCCGCAGCCAGCTTGAACAGCTGGTCTTTCCCGGCTTTGTGGCCCGGACGGGGTACGCACAGCTGAGCCAGGTGCCCCGCTACCTGACCGCCATTGAAAAGCGCCTGGAGAAGCTCCCCGGCAATGTGCAGCGTGATGCGCTGAATATGTCGGCCGTCCAGCAGCTGGAGGATGAGTACGACGACGCCGTGTCGGCCCTGCTGCCCGGCCGCCGCACCGGTGCCGAGCTGACGCAGGTGCGCTGGATGATCGAGGAGCTGCGGGTGAGCCTGTTCGCCGTCGAACTCGGCACGGCCTATTCCGTGTCCGAGAAGCGGATCCGCACGGCACTGAACAAGGTGCTCGCGGCATAGCGCAGCGGGCTATTTCAGCGCGAACCTGAATTTTCAGTTCGACGGCGCTGCGCCGCGCCATCGGCTTCCGGCTCACCACGGCGCCCAAGCAGGTTGCATTTCGCGGCGTTCTCAGGGCTGGGAACGCCCTAAACTGCTACCTGGTTTTGGTTCTCCGGCGCATCCGAAAACTTTTTGGATTGCGGCCTCAATTGGCACCCGATCGGCCCTTTAATGTCGGCCCCCCTTGGCAGACTGTGTTCATGGAAGTCTTCGGGAAGTCAGCACTGACAGCAGCGGCGCCGCGCGTCGTTGTGCGGGCTGGCGCGTTCCCTGATGCAGATGCCGATTTCCTGTTCGAGGAGTTCGCGGACGACGGGTTGCCCTATGACGATGACCTCGACGGCGCGTATCCGGCATCGTTTCCGGAGGACCCGTTTCCAGAGGCCCTGTTTGCCGACGTCCTGTTCGCAGACGGTGCCGGCGCGGCGCGGCCGGGATTGGAGGTCCGGATCGCAGCGGCGCGTGCGCTCCTGACCGCCGATCTCACCTCCGACAATGCCGGGCTGATCGACCAACTCCGCGCCTCCGAGGACGTCAAAGGCATGCTCGCCGGGCAGCAGGCGCGGGTATCGGTGGTCTTCGAGGCCCGGCTGCGGCAGGAATCCACCGACCGCCCGCCCCTGGCCGCCCAGGACCTGGGCAAGGACCGCGGTAAAGACCGTGACATGGGCGCGGCCGAACAGATCGCCCTGGCGCGGGGCGAGTCCCCGCACCGCGGGCAGCGGCTGCTCCGCACCGCCAAGGCCCTGGCGCAGATGCCCCACGCTTTGGCCGCCTTGGACAGCGGGCAGCTGAACGAAGAGCGGGTCATGCACATGGCGAAAGAGACCGCCTGCCTGAGCGTCGAGGACCGGGCTGCCGTTGACGAAGAACTCGCCGCAGATACCGGAACCTTCAACGGCTCCGGGACCCGGGCCATCATCGCCGCGGTCCGCGCCGGAGCGATCCGCAGGGACCCCCGTTCCGTCGCCCGACGTGCCAGCCACGCCCCCTCCGAACGGAGGGTGAGCCTGCGTCCGGCCCCGGACTGCATGACCTACCTGACAGCGCTGCTGCCCGTCCACGAGGGCGTCGCCGTCCATACAGCGCTGACCCGGCACGCCGACGCCCTCCACGCCGCCGGAGACCCGCGCTCCCGTGACCAGATCAAGGCCGACACTCTCGTCGAAAGGACCACCGGCACCCCCGGCGGCATCACCGGCATCGAACTCAACCTCGTCATGACCGACCGCACCCTCCTGCAAGGTGACTCCGAACCCGCCCGGATCCCCGGCTACGGCATCGTCCCCGCCGACTTCGCCCGGAACCTGATAACGCAGGGTGCACGCCTAGAAGAGGGTGAAGGCCAGCGCCGGAGTCCGGAACAGCTCCAGCCGGCGGACCGGCAGGACCATGTCCTCCCATCCGGCACCGGCCCGACAGCTGCGCGCGATTCAGCCAAGAACCTCAAAGAACTCAAAACCTGGATCCGGCGGCTCTACACGGCCCCAGGAACCGGCGATTTGGTGGCCATGGACTCGCGCCGGCGACTCTTCCCAGCACTGCTGCGCCGCTTCATCCAAGTCCGCGACGACACCTGCCGCACCCCCTACTGCGACGCCCCCATCCGCCACCACGACCACATCATCCCCTGGCACGCCGGCGGAACCACCTCATTGAGTAACGGCACCGGACTCTGCGAAGCCTGCAACCACACCAAAGAACTCCCCGGCTGGAAAGCCCAAGCCAGACCCGGGCCAAGGCACACCATGGAAATCACCACACCCACCGGCCACAGCTACCAATCCACCGCACCACCCCTACCAGGAACGGGGCTGCCCGGAGCCTGGGTACGTGAAACACGCCAGTCCGAGCAGCCCGGCCCTGCCCCGTAACAGGCAAAGTCCGGGCGACCCGGCTCTGCCTAAGCCTCCGGCACGAACTCCCCGTAGCCAGCGTCGCGCAGGCCAGCGCGCAGCTTCTCCGCGTTGGCGTCCAGCCTTGCCGGATCGGGGTTGTGCTCCGCAGTGGAAAAGTCGAATTCCGCCATGCTGTTGGAAGGCCACACATGTACGTGCATGTGGTTGATCTCGTAGCCTGCCACGATGAGTCCTGCACGGGCGGCGCCGAACGTGTCCACCTGTACGGCACCGATGCGCCGGGCCACTTCCATGACCTTGGCCAGCGTCTCAGGCGAGGCGTCCGTCCAGCGGTCCACTTCCTCGGTGGGCACAACCAGGGTGTGCCCGTCTGCCAGGGGTCCCATGGTCAGGAACGCGGAGACGTCCGGCTGGCGCCAGATAAACCGACCCGGGATCTCCCCGTTGAGAATCTTGGTGAACAGCGTGCTCATGCGTCAGCCCTTTCCGACGGGTCCTGCAGGGTGGATGTATCCAAAACGAAACGATACTTGACGTCGCCCGCCACCATGCGGTTGTACGCGTCGTTCAGCTGGTCTGCCTGGACGATTTCGACCTCCGGCACCACGCCGTTCGCGGCACAGAAGTCCAGCATCTCCTGCGTTTCGGCGATCCCGCCGATCAGCGACCCCGAGTAGGTGATCCGGCGCCTGATCAGCGCCCCGGGGCTGACCGGCGGCATGGCCTCGGAGGGAAGCCCCAACTGGAACAATGCCCCGTCCCGGCGAAGGGTGCGGAAGAACGGGTTCAGGTCGTGCGGGGCGGCCACGGTATCGATAATGACGTCGATGCTCCGGTTCTCAGCGGCCATCGCCTCCTCGTCGCGGGAAAGCACTACCGCATCGGCGCCCAGTTCAAGGGCTGCAGACACCTTGGATTCAGAAGTAGTGAAGACCTTCACCTCGGCGCCCATGGCCTTCGCCAGTTTGACGGCCATGTGACCCAGGCCCCCCAGGCCTACGACGCCGACAGTGTGGCCTTCGCGGACGCCAAAGTGGCGCAGCGGCGAGAACGTAGTGACGCCAGCGCAGAGCAGTGGTGCTGCCGCCGCAGGGTCCAGGTTTTCCGGCACCCGCAGGACGTAACGCCGGTCGACCACCACGGACGTGGCGTAACCGCCCTGGGTAATGGAACCGCCGTTCCTGGCATCCTTGGCACCGTACGTCCCGGTCAGGCCCCGCTCGCAGTACTGTTCCAGCCCTTCCAGGCAGCTCTCGCATTCCCGGCACGAGTCCACAATGCAGCCAACACCCACCCGGTCTCCGGGTCGAAAGTCCTGCACCGCCGCGCCAACGCGGCTGACCCTGCCCACGATCTCGTGGCCCGGGACGAGGGGATAGTTCTGGCCGCCCCACTCGCCCCTGGTGGCGTGAACGTCCGAGTGGCACAGCCCGCAGAACTCGATCGCAATCTCGACGTCGTCGGCCTTCGGTGCCCGCCGGGCAACCGTCAGCGCAACGAGTCCGCTCGATTCAGACGAGGCGCCGCGGGCGGCCGCAAGGCGCCCCTCGAGGGGTCCGGGGGTGGTCTCTGCCAGTGGGATCCGCAGGTTCAGCGGCGGGGGCACGGGGCGTCCAGGAGTCATATGGCGACGCTACCGCGGCTCCCCGATGAGTTCCAATTACCACTGCCGTTCGACCGGCCAGCCACCGCTTCGTTGCTCACCTTCCCGGATCGGCCCCCGTGGCCACCGGGCGCGAGGCGTCGTTGGACCATTGCGAGAATGAGCCCGGGTAGAGCGCGGCACTGAAACCGGCGATCTCCAGGGCGGCTATCTCGTGGGATGCTGTCACGCCGCTGCCGCAATAAACGGCGGTCGGCGTCGTTGCGTCGACCCCGAGGCTGGCGAACCGCTGCCGCAGCTCCTCCGCCGTAAGGAAGTGGCCGTCGTCGTCGAGGTTCCCGGTGGTGGGAGCGCTGACGGCGCCGGGAATGTGGCCGGCCCGGGAATCCACCGGTTCAACTTCGCCGCGGTACCGTTCTGCCGCCCGGGCATCCAGCAGGACCCCTCCGGTGGCCCAGCCCGCAGCCCCGGCGGCGTCGGTCACGCGCATGCCGCCGCCGGCGAACGTCACGTCGCCGGTATCCGGCTCCACAGCCCCACTCTCCACTGGCAACGCCGCCCTGCGCCAGGCGGCCAGGCCGCCGTCGAGCAGGTACACGGTTCGCACGCCGGCATTCCGGAGCATCCACCACACCCGGGCAGCGGAGGTGTTGCCGGCATCGTCGTAGGCGACCACGACGTCGCCGTCGCGTACGCCCCAGGACCGCGCCGCGTCCTGGAAGCGTGCCTGCGAAGGCAACGGATGGCGCCCGTGGGCAGGGTCGGCCGGGTCCGCCAGCTGGGTGGGGAGATCCACGTACACCGCGCCCGGGAGGTGCTCCTTCAGGTAGTGGCCGCGACCCTCCGGATCCCCCAGCGCCCACCGGACATCCAGCACCACAGTGCGCAGACCGGCCGCCATCCGGGCGTTCAGCCCGGCCACGTCAATGAGGGTGTGCATCTGTCTCCTTGGGTTCGCCTGAAGTGTGCCGCAGGGGAGCCGCCGCGGGCGGATCAGCACCAACTCTAGCCCCGGCCATCCGCGCCGGTAGGCTGATTCCGTGAACAGGCAGATTCCGTGAACAGGCAGATTCGGTGAAGAGGCAGATCAAGTGAAGTGGGCACGTACCCGGGACCGGGCATGGGCGGATGAGGCTGTCCGCAAGATCAACGCGGAAAACAACCGGTCGGCAGACACTCACCTGTATTCCGTGCCGCTGGCGGAGCACTGGGGCGTCCAGCTGTACCTCAAGGATGAATCCACCCACCGCTCCGGAAGCCTGAAACACCGGCTGGCACGGTCCCTGTTCCTGTTCGGGCTGGTGAACGGGTGGATCCGCGAGGGCACCACCATCGTGGAGGCGTCCAGTGGCAGCACCGCTGTTTCCGAGGCCTACTTCGCGCAACTTCTGGGCCTACCGTTCATCGCCGTCATGACCCGCACCACCAGCCCGGAAAAGATCGCCCTGATCGAACAGTTTGGTGGAGCATGCCTGCTGGTGGACCACGCCTCAGAGGTGTACGCGGCCGCCGCCGAGGTGGCCGCCACGAGCGGCGGCCACTATATGGACCAGTTCACCTACGCCGAGCGAGCCACGGATTGGCGGGGCAACAACAACATTGCCGAGTCCATCTTCGAGCAGTTGGCGATGGAGGAGCATCCGGTCCCCCGCTGGATCGTGGTGGGAGCCGGAACGGGCGGAACCAGCGCCACGATCGGCCGCTACCTCCGCTATCACCGCCACGCCACGTCCCTGGCGGTTGTCGACCCGGAAAACTCCGCGTTCTACCCCGGCTGGCAGAGCGGCGCTGCGGATCACAGCACCGGCCTGCCTTCCCGGATCGAGGGCATCGGCCGGCCCCGCATGGAGCCCAGCTTCGTGCCTTCGGTCATTGACCACATGATCCCTGTGCCCGACGCGGCTTCCGTCGCCGCCATGCGGCACCTGCATACGCTGGCGGGGCTGCACGCCGGCCCGTCCACGGGCACCAACCTCTGGGGCGTCTGGCAGCTCGTGGCCCAGATGATCGCCGACGGCGAACGGGGCAGCGTGGTGTCGTTAATGTGCGACGGCGGTGACCGGTACGCCGGCAGTTATTACAGTCCTGCGTGGCTGGCCGCCCAGGGATTGGATCCGCAGCCACACGAGGACACCCTCAAGTCGTTCTTCGAATCGGGCGTCTGGCAGCCCTAAAGCTCCACCGACTCCCGGGCCGAGAGATGGGTGTACTCCGTGCCGTACCTGGCTCCGATCCGCTTGACATGGCCCTCCACCAGACCCAGGCCGGTGTCGTTCAGGAGCCCGTCGTGGATGGCGAATGCCCGCTCCGCGCGTACGCCGATCACAAAGTCCACCACCTCGCTGACCTTGTTCCACGGGGCATGCACCGGGACCAGGAGCGTGCGGACGCTAATGCCGTCCGGAATGATGAAGGAGTCGCCCGGGTGGTACACGTTCTCATCCACGAGATACCCGATGTTGGCGACCACCGGAATGTGGGGATGGATCAGCGCATGCTGGCCGCCGAAGCTGCGGATCGCGAACCCTGCGGCGTCAAAGGACCTACCCGGTTCCACGGCATGCACCCGGTCCGCGGCACCCGGCGCTTCCTTGCGCACATTCTGCGCCACGCCTTCGGGTGCGAAGACCTCCAGCCCTCCGTTGTTTCCGAGCGCGGACGCCACCGCCGGAACATCGATGTGGTCCGCATGCTCGTGTGTAATCAGGACTGCGTGTGCGCCGTCCAGCGCCTCGGCAGTTTCGGAAAAGGTGCCCGGGTCCAGGACCAGCACCTGGCCGTCCTTTTCGAGCCGGACACAGGCGTGCGTGAATTTTGTCAGCTTCATGAAGCCAGCCTAGGGACGGGCCCGATCAGTGTCCACGCGGGTCCTGCTGGTAACGTTAAAGCTTGCCATTACCCGAAAGAAAAGCGAGTTTATCCATGCCACAACGCGCCAGCGCTGACGGCAGACCACAGGCACCTACGACGGCGGCCGCCGGGAAAGAGCAGCGCGTCACCAAGCAACGGATCGCTGTCAGCGCCGCCCTGGACGAACTCAATGACTTCGTGAGCACCCAGGAGCTGTACCGGATACTCCAGAACAAGGGTGTCTCGGTCTCTCTGGCGACGGCCTACCGGATACTTCAGTCGCTGGCCGACGAGGAACTTGTGGACGTCCTGCGTAATGGAGACGGCGAGGCCGTCTACCGCCGCTGCACCGTGACGGTGCACCACCACCACCTCCTGTGCCGCAACTGCGGCAAGGCCGTGGAAGTGGAGGCTCCCGCCGTGGAAACCTGGGCCGCGCGGACCGCGCAGGAGCACGGCTTCACAGAGGTGGCCCACACGGTGGAGATTTATGGCCTCTGCCCCGACTGCTCGGCGCGCAAGGCCGCTGCGCAGTAGACAGCAGCTGCGGTAGCCAGCAACTGCAGTTGGCACCCCCCCACGGTTGGCACCCCCGCGGGCGTCCTTACGCGGCCCGCATCACCCTGCCGTTGAGGCCGCGCTTCGCGCGGACGCTGCCGATGACCCGGCACACCACGTAGATCAGGAACGACAGCGTGGTGACGTAGGGGCTGATGGGGATGCGGCCGCCCAGGGCGAGGAGTATTCCCCCCACCGTCGCCGAAACGGCGAACACTACGCTGAGGAGCACCACGAGGCGCGGCGAGGACGTAACACGCAAGGCGGCAGCCGCGGGGGTGATCAGCAGGGCAAGGACCAGCAGGGCGCCCACGATCTGGATGGACAGCGCCACGCTGACGCCGAGCAGCACCATGAAAACCAGGGCCAGCGACCGCACAGGAACACCGCGGGCCTCGGCCAGCTCCGGATCGACGCTGGCGAAGCTCAGGGGGCGCCATATGGCGCACAGCGCCGCCATTACGGCCACCGCGGTTCCCGCCAGGAGCTGAAGCTGGACGGTATCCACCGACACAATTTGCCCGGTGAGGAGGCCGAACTTGTTGCCGGCCCTGCCCTCGTAGAGCGAGAGGAAGAGAATACCGAGCCCCAGCCCAAAGGGCATGATGACGCCAATGATGGAGTTCTTGTCCCGCGCCCGGACCCCCATGAGCCCGAGCAGCAAGGCAGCCGCCACGGAACCCACCAGGGACCCGAACACCACATCAGTCCCAATGAGGAGCGCGAAGGCGGCCCCGGCGAAGGACAGCTCGGAAATTCCGTGGACGGCGAACGCCAGGTCCCGCTTCATCACGAAGGTCCCCACGAGGCCGCCGAGGAGTCCCAGCACCGCGCCGGCCCACAGCGAATTCTGCACCAGCGCCAGCAGCTCGCCATAGTTCTCGAAGTTGAACACCGATTGCAGGATCGATTCCAAATCCATCAGGAACCCTCCCCGGCAGTGGCGTGTGCGTCGTCATGATGGTGGGTGGTGGCGTCGGGCAGACCGACGACGACGATCCGGCCGTTGGCATGGATCACTTCCACGTTGCTGTCGTAAAGGTCGGACAGCACCTCGGTGGTCATGACCTCATGCGGCGTTCCCACGCTGAACCGGCCGCCGGCCAGGTACAGGACGCGGTCCACGTAGTCGATGATCGGATTGATCTCGTGGGTCACGAACACCACGGCGCTCTTCTGGTCATGGCACTGCTTGTTGATGAGTGCGCTGACGGCCTGCTGGTGGTGCAGGTCCAGCGACAGGAGCGGCTCATCACACAGCAGCACCTTCGGGTCGGTAGCGAGGGCCTGTGCCACCCGAAGACGCTGCTGCTCACCACCGGACAGCTGCCCGACGGGAACCTTGGCGTAGTCGCTTGCCCCGACGAGTTCCAGAAGTTCATCAATCCTGCGATTGGCCTTGGCGGTAGCGAGCCGTATTCCCCAGCGGTGCCCATCTACGCCGAGACCCACCAGGTCGCGGGCCCGCATCGGGGTGTCGGGCAGGAAGGGCTTCTGCTGCGGAATGTAGCCGATCATCCGGCTTCCCCGCTCCACGGGGTGGCCACCGAGACTTACTTCGCCGGAGTGCAGCTCCTGAAGCCCCAGGAGGACCTTGAGGAAGCTGGTCTTGCCGCTGCCGTTGGGCCCCAGAACGGCGAAGAACTCCCCCGGATTGATGTCCAGGTCCAGGTCTTCCCAGAGCGTGCGGCGGCCGAATGTCAGTGACGCACGCTTGAGGCTGATGACTGGGTTCAACGCTGGCTCTTCAGAGCGTTGCTGACGTTGTCCACGTTGTCCGCCATCCATTCCAGGTAGGTCTTGCCGTCAGGAAGTGTTTCAGTGAAGTTCACCACCGGCTTTCCGGCAGCGATGGCCGCGTTTTTGACGGCCTGCGTCTGCGGGCCTTCCGTCTGCTCGTTGTAGGCCAGGAACCGTGTGTCTTTTGAGGCGGCCGTCGAGGTGGCCGCCTTCAGGACAGCGGGCGGAACGTCGGCGCCTTCCTCGACGGCGGCTGTGTACTCTGCGGGGGTGCGGTTCTCCAGTCCTGCTGCTTCGAGCAGGTAGAGGGGAACCGGTTCGGTCACGGCGACACCGGCGCCGCCGTGTGCGGTCTTCATTGCCGAAATCTTACTCTCAAGCTGGGCGAGTCCGGTCTTGAACCCAGCGGCGTTGGCGGTGAACTGGGCGGAGGAGGCGGAGTCGAGCGTGCCGAGCCTGGCTGCGACGGCATCGGCAAGATGCGACATGGCATCAAAGCTGTACCAGACGTGTTCATTGAAGTCGCCGTGAACTTGGGAATGCCCATCCTCGGCGTGGGCTGAGCCGGTGCCGCCAGTTTCCGGAGCCAGCCCGGACACGTCCACGGCACTGATGATGTTCTCGTGGGGCACGTTGCTGTCATCCGCCAGGGTGTGGATGAAGTCGTCGTAGCCGCCCCCGTTTTCCAGGACCAGCTTGGCCTTGGATACCGTCAGCCGGTCCTGCGCGTTCGCTTCGTAGGAATGCGGGTCCTGGCTTGGACGGGAGATGATGGCCGAGACGTTGACCTTGTCCCCGCCGACGGCCGCAACGATGTCCCCATAGACGTTCGTCGACGCGACGACGGCAATGCGGCCACCGGCCTTTGCGCCTGCGGTATCGGCCGCCGGCGAACCGCAGGCCGTGAGGAGCAGGCCGAAGCCGGCGAGGGCGGCGGTAAGGGAAGTGCGGACGTTGACGGGCACGGAAAGACCTCGGTTCTGTACATGTTGTTTGCGGGAGGGCGGCCCCCTGTCGAGTGTACCGCTAAATGTGAATGATTCCTATTTAGAACTCGACGGCGGCGGGCTGATGCGAAGCACCCGGGCCGCTATTCGGCGTCGGGCCTGCCCAGTCGGCGGATCCCCTTGGCCTGGGTTGCGTCCCGGATCTCCCCCACGAGCTGCTCGATGACATCCTCCAGGAACAGCACGCCTTCGGTCTGCCCGCCTGGCCCGATAACGCGCGCCAGATGCGAGCCGGAGCGCTGCATCACGGACATCGCCTTTTCAATCTCGTCCTCGCGCGAGAGGTTGGCCAGGGACCGGATGCGGCTTTCCGCGATGGGCTGCTCGTAACCGGATTCGGGGATGGCGAGCACGTCCTTGATGTGGAGGTAACCGGCCAGCAGGCCGTCGTCGTCCAGCATTGGGAACCGGGAAAAGCCGGTCCGGCTGACAGCCTTTTCAAACTCCAGGGGCGTGGTTGCGGACCTCAGCATGACCAGCCGTTCCACCGGAACCATCACACTGCCCGCGGTGTACTCCGAAAATTCGAGGGCACCGGTGATGAGGCCGGCGTCATCATCCACCAGGCCGTGGCGCGTGGATTCCTGCACGATGGACTGCACCTCTTCCAGCGTGAACGTGGAGCTGACCTCGTCCTTGGGCTCGATGCGCATCAGCCGGAGGATGTGGTTTGCAGACCAGTTCAGCGCCGAGATGACCGGGTTCACGAGCCTCGCTATGAACATCAGCGGCGGGGCAAGGAGCAGCGCCGCCTTGTCCGCAACCGACACGGAAATGTTCTTGGGCACCATCTCCCCGAACGTCACATGGAGGAAGGTCACCAGCATCAGGGCCACTGCGAAGGCCGAGACGTCGGCAACTTCCGTCGGCACACCCAGCCCGGCAAGGGGCGCCGCCAGCAGATGGTGGATGGCCGGTTCCGCCACCAGAAGGATCAGCAGCGAGCACACCGTGATGCCGAGCTGCGAGCATGCCAGCATCAGCGAGACATTCTCCATGGCCCGAAGGGTTGTGTGCGCGCGCAGGACGCCCTCGTCGGCCAGCGGCTCGATCTGGCTCCGGCGCGCGGACATGACGGCAAACTCCGCGGCCACGAAGAAGGCATTGCCCAAGAGCAGCAGCACCAACCAGAGCAGTCCCGCCCAGTCGCTCATGACCGGCCGCCGTTCCCCGTCTTGTTGTTCCCGGTCTTGGTGTTCCCGGACGGGCCGTGATTTGCGGGCCTGTGCCTTGACGGGGTGTGGCCCGACACGCCCTTCCTGGCTGCCCCATTGCCGGCGGAACCGTTTTTGGACGCACCGTTCTTGCCGGCGGAACCGTTTTTGGGGCCGCCGTTTTTGGAGCCGCCGTTACCGGCAGCGCTTTGTTTTACCGCAGCGCCTGGGTGGGCCTGGTTCGGGACAGCGCCGTCCTGCGGTTCACGGTGCGGCCTGAAGCAGATCCGGTCGATGCGCCGGCCGTCCATCCTGGTAACAGCGAGCGTTCCGCCGCCCGCTTCCACTGTGTCCCCAACCTCGGGTATCCGTCCGAGCTCGCTCATGACGTACCCGCCCACCGTCTCGTAGGCGGCCTCGTCGGGGACGGTGAGCCCGGGAATCTGCTCCGAGAGCTCGTCCGGCCGCATCAGGCCCGGAAAGTACCAGTCCCCGGAGGCACTTTGCAGAAGGCCCGGCCGGACCTTGTCGTGTTCGTCCGCCACCTCGCCCACGATTTCCTCGACAAGGTCCTCCAGGGTTGCGATCCCTGCAGTTCCGCCGTACTCGTCCAGCACCACGGCCAGCTGCAAGTTCCCTTCGCGCAGCTCCGCCAGCAGGGCGTCCAGGTGGATGGTTTCGGGCACCCGGAGGACGTCCGTCATGATGGCACCCGCCTCCAGCTTCCGCCGCCGGGCCGGAGGAACCGCGATGGCCTTCTTGACGTGGACCAGCCCGCGGATGTCGTCCGCCGACTCACCGATGACGGGGAACCGGGAGTAACCGCTGCGGCGGGCAGCGTCGATGATGTCCGACACCGGCTGGTCGGCGTCTATGGTTTCGACGCGGATCCGCGGCGTCATCACGTCGGCTGCGCTGCGGCCGGAAAAGTTCAGTGTGCGGGCAATGAAGTTTGCCGTTCCAGGATCGAGCGTGCCCATGGCGGCGGACCTGCGCACCAGCGAAGCAAGCTCCGCAGGCGTGCGGGCCCCGGAAATTTCCTCCTTGGCCTCCAGCCCGAAGACGTTCAGCACCTTGTTCGAAAAACCGTTCAGGACCACGATGGCCGGCTTGAAGATGGCCGTGAAGACCAGCTGCGGCCGTGCCAGCACCCGGCCCATGCGGAATGCGAGGGCGATCGCCATGTTTTTCGGGACCAGCTCGCCCAGCAGCATGGACAGACCCGTCGCGACCACCATCGCCACCACCAGGGAGACGGAACCGGCCACGGGCTCGGGGATGCCGACGGCGGCAATGGGTGCCTCGAGCAGCGCGCCCACGGACGGCTCCATGACGTAACCCGTCAGCAGCGTGGTCATGGTGATGCCGAGCTGGCAGCTGGACAGCTGCGTCGACAGGGATTTCAGGCACTTGAGCAGCGGCACTGCGGCGGCGTCGCCGTCGTCAACGGCACGTTGCACAGTGGGCTGGTCCAGCGCAATAAGGGAAAATTCGACGGCGACGAAGAAACCGGTTCCGAGAATGAGCAGCAGTCCGGCGGCAACAAGGAGCCATTCCATTAGGGGCCGGCCGGAGGTCGTCGGCAGCTGCCCGGACCAGTGGGCTTGCCGGCACTGTGGTCGGGCTGTGCGGCGGTGACCGCGCCGCGCTGATAGCCCCCAGGCCGGCACCTGGATTTACCGTCCATGGCACCTGTATCTACTGTCCATAAGGATTGCAGTCTACAGGAGCAAAATGCCGCCACGGAGGTCTGAACAGGCCTTACGGCCCGGCCGGAATCGGCGTCCGTGCATGGTGGAAAGAGCAAGGCTCCGGACTCGTTTGGACGGCCATTTCGCCATAATTCGAACGGTACATGATTTGGGTCACCCTTATTGGCAGTTAAGCCGGAACGGTCACTAGACTGGCAAAGGTCTGGGTTCATAGGACACAGGAACTGGTTCGATTGTTGTGCCGTGGCACCTTAGGCGACCAGAGGGAAATCAAACTCATGGAAGAGGCGTATTTCAAGTGCCAGAGCAGCCTAGCCACCGTCTGCCAGAGGAATTTGGTGGAAACGAGTGGCTCGTTGACGAACTGTACGAGCGTTATCAGCAGGACAAGAACACGGTTGATGCCAAGTGGTGGCCGCTGTTCGAATCATTCGACAGCGGCAACGGTCCATCTTCCAACGGCGTGCCGGCAGTGACGTCACCGGCGGCCAATCCGGCTACCCGCGAACTGCCCATCGTCACTCCCCCGGCGCCCGCGAAGGCACCGGCATCCGCTCCTCCCGCGGCCCAGGCGCCTGCGGCAGCTACGGCACCGGCGCCGGCAGCAGCCCCCGCCTCGCCCGTACCCGCCAAGAAGGCTCCCGCAACGGTGGCCCGCGACGGCGCGAAGAAGACCGAGGCGGGCACCGGCGCCCAGCCCATCCCGGCCCAGCTGCCGAAGAACGTCAAGGCTCCGACCGCCCCCGAGGAAGACGTCGTATCCGTCCTCCGCGGACCGGCCAAGGCCATTGCGACAAACATGGTCACCAGCCTCGAGGTACCCACGGCCACCAGCGTCCGGGCTGTACCGGCCAAGCTCCTGATTGACAACCGGGTTGTCATCAACTCCAACCTGGCCCGCGCCCGCGGCGGCAAGGTCTCCTTCACCCACCTCATCGGCTACGCCGTTGTCCGGGCCCTGTCCCAGTTCCCGTCCATGAACGTGTACTACGACGAGGTCGACGGCAAGCCGGTGGCAGTCCAGCCGGCACACGTGAACTTCGGCATCGCCATCGACATGCCCAAGCCCGACGGCACCCGCCTTCTGATGGTTCCCAACATCAAGAAGGCCGAGACCATGAACTTCGCGGAGTTCTGGCACACCTATGAAGACCTCATCAAGCGTGCCCGCAACGGCAAGCTGACGGCTGACGACCACGCCGGCACCACCGTGTCGCTGACCAACCCGGGCGGCATCGGCACCGTGCACTCGGTGCCCCGTCTGTCCAAGGGCCAGGCCGCCATCATCGGCGTCGGCGCTCTCGATTACCCGGCCGAATGGCAGGGCGCGAGTGAGAAGATCATCGCCCAGAACGCCATCAGCAAGATCCTCACCCTGACCTCCACCTATGACCACCGCGTCATCCAGGGTGCAGGCAGCGGCGAATTCCTCAAGCTGGTCCACTCCCTGCTCCTCGGCGCGCAGGACTTCTATGACGAGATTTTCGAAGCCCTGCGCATCCCGTACGAGCCTGTGCGCTGGAGCCCGGACCTGCAGGTGGACCCGTCCGACCAGATCAACAAGGTCGCCCGGATCCAGCAGCTGATCCACTCCTACCGCGTTCGCGGCCACCTCATGGCGGACACTGATCCCCTCGAGTACGTCCAGCGCAAGCACCCCGACCTGGACGTGCTCACGTACGGCCTGACCCTGTGGGACCTCGACCGCGAGTGGCCCACGGGCGGCTTCGGCGGCAAGCCGATGCTCAAGTTCCGCGACATCCTGGGCGTGCTCCGGGATGCCTACTGCCGCACCACCGGCATCGAGTACATGCACATCCAGGACCCGGCCGAACGCAAGTGGTTCCAGGACCAGCTGGAACACCCGTACTCCAAGCCGAGCCGCGACGAGCAGCTGCGCATCGTATCCAAGCTGAACGCCGCGGAGGCCTTCGAGACCTTCCTGCAGACCAAGTTCGTGGGCCAGAAGAGGTTCTCGCTTGAGGGCGGCGAATCGCTGATTCCGCTGCTGGATGCGATCATCTCCGACGCCGCCGACGACGCACTGGACGAGGTCGCCATCGGCATGGCCCACCGCGGCCGCCTGAACGTGCTGACCAACATTGCCGGCAAGACCTACGCCCAGGTATTCCGCGAGTTCGAAGGCACGCAGGACCCGCGCTCCGTGCAGGGCTCCGGCGACGTCAAGTACCACCTCGGCACCGAAGGCACCTTCACGTCGGACAACGGCAAGGAGACCAAGGTCTACCTTGCCGCCAACCCGTCCCACCTCGAGGCCGTTGACTCCGTCCTGGAGGGCATCGTCCGCGCCAAGCAGGACCGCCTGGACCAGGGCCAGTCGTTCCCCGTGCTGCCCATCATGGTCCACGGTGACGCGGCCTTCGCCGGCCAGGGAGTTGTGGCGGAGACGCTCAACCTCTCCCAGCTGCGCGGCTACCGCACCGGCGGAACCATCCACATCGTGGTCAACAACCAGGTCGGCTTCACCACCGCGCCGTCCTCCTCGCGCTCGTCCACGTACTCCACGGACGTTGCCAAGATGATCCAGGCTCCGGTGTTCCACGTGAACGGCGACGATCCGGAGGCAGTTGTCCGCATCGGCCAGCTCGCCTACGAGTTCCGCCAGCGGTTCCACAAGGACGTTGTCATCGACATGGTCTGCTACCGCCGCCGCGGCCACAACGAGGGCGACGACCCCTCGATGACGCAGCCGCTGATGTACAACCTCATCGAAGCCAAGCGGTCTGTGCGCAAGCTCTACACCGAGTCGCTCATCGGCCGTGGTGACATCACCGAGGAAGAAGCCGAGCAGCTGCTCCGCGACTACCAGGAGCGCCTCGAGCGCGTCTTCGCCGAGACCCACGCAGCCCAGACCTCGCCCATTCCGATCATCACTGCGGACTCCGCAGCAGTGTCGGACATCGAGCGTCCGCAGGCCCAGCAGTCGGACAGTGGAACGAACGCCCCGGCATCGACGGCCATCTCGGCCGACACCCTCGCCCGCATCGGCAAGGCCCATGTTGAGATCCCCGAAGGCTTCACCGTCCACGCCAAGCTCAAGCAGCTACTGGAGAAGCGTGAACAGATGTCCCGTGAAGGCGGCATCGACTGGGGCTTCGGCGAGATTGCCGCCTTCGGCTCCCTGATCATGGAAGGCGTTCCCGTGCGCCTTGCCGGCCAGGATTCCCGCCGCGGCACCTTCGTCCAGCGCCACGCCGTGTTCCATGACCGCGCCAACGGCAACGAGTGGCTGCCCTTGGGTAACCTGTCGGACAACCAGGCCAAGCTCTGGATCTACGACTCCCTGCTGTCCGAATATGCTGCCATGGGCTTCGAATACGGCTACTCCGTGGAGCGGCCCGACGCCCTGGTCCTGTGGGAGGCGCAGTTCGGTGACTTCGTCAACGGCGCGCAGACCATCATCGATGAGTTCATCTCGTCCGCCGAGCAGAAGTGGGGCCAGCGTTCGTCGCTGGTGCTGATGCTTCCGCACGGCTACGAAGGACAGGGCCCGGACCACTCCTCCGCCCGCATCGAGCGCTTCCTGCAGCTGTGTGCCGAGGAAAACATCATCGTCGCCAACCCGACGACGGCGGCCTCGCACTTCCACCTGCTGCGCCGCCAGGCCTACAGCCGGCCCCGCAAGCCGCTCATCATCTTCACGCCCAAGCAGCTGCTGCGCCTCAAGGCCGCTGCCTCGTCCGTGGAGGACTTCACCACCGGCGGCTTCCGCACGGTGATCGGTGAGCACGAGCAGCTCCAGGGAGACGCCGTCGAACGTGTTCTCCTCGTCTCCGGACGCCTGTACTACGACCTGCTGTCCACGCGGCAGAAGACGGGCGACAAGACGACGGCGATCGTCCGCGTCGAGCAGCTGTACCCGCTGCCGCAGGCGGAGATCGAAGCCGAACTGGCCAAGTACCCGAACGCCGAAGTTGTGTGGGCGCAGGACGAGCCCGCCAACCAGGGTCCGTGGCCGTTCATGGGCCTGCACCTGCCCACCGCGCTGGACCGCAAGGTGCGCCTGGTGTCTCGCCCGGCCTCGGCTTCCACCGCAGCCGGCTCCATGAAGCGCCACGCCGCAGAGCAGGACACGCTCCTGAAGCAGGCATTCGCCCGTAAGTAGCAGAACAGCTGCCCGGCCGGACGGTGACACACCGTTCCAGCCGGGCAGTTCTGTTTAATCGGCTCTGTTTAATCGGCGTGAGTTAATGGACCTTAGGCTGGCATACAAACGGTCCGTATCCGGGACACGCCCTCCCAACAAGTGAAGAGGTAGTAGTGGAAGACAGGAAGCTGCGGATTGCAGCTGTTGGAGATGAACTGCTGGCCGGGCTCGGCGATCCCCGGGCACTGGGATGGCTGGGCCGGGTGCTCGCCCGCACTCCGCAGGACGGCATGACGGTGGAGAGCTTTTCGCTTCCGTGCCCTCAGGAAGGTACGGAAGGCCTGGCCGCGCGCTGGCTCGAGGAGGCCGGCCGCAGGTTCGCCGACAACCACGAGAACCGCCTGGTCATCGGGCTTTCCGGCCGGGACATCGAGTTCGGGCTGTCCACTGCCCGGAGCCGGCTGAACCTCGCCAACATCCTGGATTCGGCTACCCAGAGGCGGCTGGAGGTCTTCGTCGTGGGGCCGCCGCCCACGCTGGATCCGGTGCAGAACCGCCGGCTCGGTGAGCTGAACACTGCCTTCGCCGACGTCACCACCCGGCGCAAGCATCTCTACGTCGACACATTCTCGCCGTTACTGAACCACGAGCAGTGGCGCCAGGACCTCTCAGCCAACGGAGGCACCCCCGGACAGGCAGGTTACGGGCTGATGGCATGGCTGGTGCTGCACCGCGGCTGGTTCCAGTGGCTGGGGATGGACACCCCGGAGTAGGCGCGCTCCAGTCGCGATATATCTTGATCTTCCGTTACTGGCGGGATAGTGTGGCCTCCATAGTCACGATATATCGCAAGTGGAGGAATCATGGAAGAGAATTCCTGGACCGTCACCGGCCCGCAGACCATCGATGTCGACGGCGTTTCGCACCTTAAAGTGGGCATCGTCCGCGGCAGGCTGGACATCGTCACGCACGACGAAGATGTGGTCCGCATCGAGGTATCGGAGGTGCACGGGGATCCGCTGGCGGTGTCCGTAACAGGCGGACGCCTGGAGATCCGCCACCAGCTCCACGGGCCACAGGGCTGGTTCAAGAACCTGATGGATTCGGTCAACAGCCACAGCAACAACTCAGTGGTCATCAGCATCGCTGTCCCTGCCGGGGTCGAGGTCGAGGCGGGCACCGTAAGCGGGGACGGACTGGTCTCGGGTGTCCACGGCCGCACCCGACTGACCACTGTGACCGGATCCCTGCTGGCAGACGGCACCTCCGGCGACCTGCACGTGAACACCGTCAGCGGCGAGGTGATCGCCCGCAACCACAACGGCGTCCTGACCGCCAAAAGCGTTTCCGGGGAGGTTACGGCGTCCGGCCATTTCAGCAACATCCGGGCCAACACCGTCAGCGGCGACATGAGCTTCGACCTGCACGGCTTCACCCACGACTTCGGCGCGAATTCAGTGTCGGGGGACCTGACCATCCGCGTCCCGCACGATGTCGGCGTGGACATCGTGGCCCAGTCGGCCGGCGGTCCGGTGGTCATCGACGACCGGAAGTACGGCCACCCCGGCGGCAAGGTGCAGACCATCTCCGGCCCGGACGCCAAACTCATGCTGGTCCGGACCAACTCGGTGTCCGGCACAACATCCGTCTTCCACAGCCAGGCACCGGCAACTACGGAACCGGCACTCTGATGCCCCCCGTCTTTGCCCACGGCGCGCTCCGGCTCTACCTGCTGGCACTCCTCGAGGCAGGCCCCAAACACGGATACGAACTCATCAAGGCGCTCAGCGACCGGTTCGGTGGCACCTACTCCCCCAGCGCAGGCACCATCTATCCACGCCTGGGCAAGCTGGAGGAGGAGGGGCTGGTGGCCACGGAATCCCAGGGGCGCCGCACCAACTACCGCATCACCGCTGCCGGCCTGGCTGAATTGAACAGCCGGCGCGAGGAGCTGGAGACCGTGGAAAACGGCATTGCGGCTTCCGTCCGCAGGCTCGCCGATGATCTCCGCGCCGACATACGCAGCAACATGCGCGGGCTGCGGGCGGACCTGGCGGCAACAGCAGAAGCGGCACGCACCGCCGCCATGTCGGCGGACCCGGGCGGCCAGGGCCGCTATACGGCCGAGGGGCAGCGCATGCTCAAGGAAGCGGAGATGCTGCTGCAGGCGTTCCGTGACGACATGCGGGCCGAGCTGCGACTGCAGACCAGCGCCCGGCCCATGTCGCCGATGGCCCTGGAAACGGTGCGGACAGTCCTGGAGCAGGCCCGGGTCTCGATCCGGAACTCGCTGTAGGTGCCAGGCCTGCGCGGCGCGGCCCCGAGTCGCGGCCTGTCCGCTGGCCGCACGGCCGCCCGGTTCGCGGCCCGTCCGCTGATATGGGAGACTGGAGGGCAACTCTTTTGGGTAACGAGATTAAGGAGGCCAGCTATGAGCAAACGTGCACGTAAACGTCGTGACCGTAAGCGTGGCGGCGCGAACCACGGGAAGCGCCCCAACACCTAAGCCACGGCTTGTACCGAAGCTTAAACGCAATGCCCCCGCTACCTCGAAGGTAGCGGGGGCATTGCGTTTAAGCCCGGAACTCCGTCAGGCGTCCACCGGCCGGATCGTGTGGATCCGCTGCAAAATCGCGTTCTTCAGGTTTTCCGGCGCAGCCTCGGTACAGGAGCGCTTCACCACTTTCCGGATGACGCACTCAAGATCGTACTGCTGCGTGCACTCAGGGCACTCGTCCAGATGCTGCTTGATCTCCGCAAGGTCGCTGCGGGTCAAAGCTCCATCCAGATACTCGTAGATGCGGTGCATCCTGGCGTCATCGCAATCGCCCAATCCCTGGCAGTCGCTCATTTCCCGTTCTCCTGTTTCTTGCCTTCGGCTGCCGCCGTGGGGTCCGCAGCAGCTTTGAATCCCCGGTCGGCGGCATAGTCCGCCAGCATGTCCCGCAGCATCTTCCGGCCCCGGTGCAACCGGGACATCACAGTGCCGATGGGGGTGTTCATGATGTCTGAAATTTCCTTGTAGGCGAAGCCCTCGACGTCGGCGAAGTAGACGGCCAGCCGGAACTCCTCCGGGATGGCCTGCAGGGCACGCTTGACGTCCGAATCCGGAAGATGGTCCAGGGCCTCGGCCTCGGCGGACCGCAGGCCGCTGGAGGTGTGGGACTCGGCGCGGGCAAGCTGCCAGTCCTCGATGGTGTCCGAATTCGACTGCAGCGGCTCCCGCTGCCGCTTCCGGTACAGGTTGATGTAGGTGTTCGTCAGAATCCGGTACAGCCAGGCCTTCAGGTTGGTGCCCGGCTTGTACTGATGGAACGCCGAGAACGCCTTGGTATACGCCTCCTGCACGAGGTCCTCGGCATCGGCCGGGTTCCGCGCCATGCGCATGGCCGCCGAATATAACTGGTCCACGTACTGCATGGCGTCGCGCTCAAACCGGGCGCGCCGCGCCTCAGTGCTCTCCGAGTCGACGTCGATATCCGCCGCCGCTTCAACGGCGGGTGACGTGTCAATCTGCGGGATGCCGTTGGCGGCGTCCTCCTGCGTGGCCTGTAGGGCCGGATCCACGGTACTCATTGCGTTCAAGTCTACTTTGATCGGAGCCGGCCGCCCCCGACGGCGTGCCGTGCCGTAGTCCGGGCGGGACAGACCGCCGCCTGCCTCCAGCTCATCAGCTTCCGGCACCACAAACGGCCGCATCCTGGCGGGACTTCGCACCCCCACAGCTTCCTTCACCAAAGTCAATGCCCCATCTCCACTCCGCATAATAAGACCCGCTTGCTAAAACCCGCGTTTGCGCCGCGGTCCGCGCTCTTGCCGGTTCCGGCCATGCCCCAGCCGTCTCTAAAACACCGGAAACCGCACGGGACGCTGCCCTAAGACTGCTTCCGGCCTGAAGAGCACAACGGCGCGCGGTGGGCAAATATTCCGCAAAAGTGCAAGACTAGAACCGACTCCGCCGCGGCCCCCGCGGCTCGGCCATCCAGGAGGAAATTCATGTCCCTTGTCCGCTTTTTTGCCCGACCGATGCTGGCCTCAAGTTTCATCCTCGCCGGCACGGACAAGCTCAGGAATGCGGACGATACGGCGCAGCAGCTGTCGCCGCTCCTGCGCCGTGCCTCCGAGGCCCTGCCTTTCCAGACGAATGAGAAGGTTCTGGCCCGGATCATCGGCGGAACACAGGTGGGCGCAGGCCTCCTGTTCGCGCTCGGCAAGTCGGCGCGGCTTGCGGCCTCGGTGCTGGCCGTCATCTCAGCCCTGAACGCCTTCGTTGAATGGCGCAGCGCCGACATCAGCAGCAAGGAGGGCCGGGAAGCCCGCCGCAACCAGCTGCTCAAGAACATCACCCTCACCGGCGGTGTGCTGCTGGCCTCCGTGGACACAGCCGGCAAGCCCAGCCTCGCCTGGCGTGCAGAGCACCTCGCGGCCGACGCGCGGAAGACTGCGACCCACCTGGCCGCGGATGCACGCAAGACCACCGGCAGGAAGCTGCACAGTGCGGATAAGGCGGTCCGCAAGGCCGACAAGGCAGTCCGCCGGGCTGTAGACCACGCGGTAGGGGCATAAGGGGGAATGACTGCATCACCCATGGGCGCGACCGCTGAAAACTCCGGCGCTGCTCCGCACTGGCCCGCGCCGTTCGCGGAGCGGCCGGTCGACGCCACGGTCCGCGTGCCTGGCTCCAAGTCGCTGACCAACAGGTACCTCGTGCTCGCCGCGCTGGCTGACGGCCCGTCCCGGCTCCGGGCACCGCTGCACTCCCGCGACTCGGCCCTGATGATCGCGGCCCTGCGCCAGCTGGGTGCGGACATCCGGGAAGTGGCGGGTGACGCCGCGTTCGGGCCCGACCTGGAGGTGACGCCGATTCCGGCCGGCTCCGGCGGCGCCGACGTCGCCGTTGACTGCGGCCTGGCCGGGACGGTCATGCGGTTCGTGCCGCCGCTGGCGGCATTTCGCAGCGGAGCCACCGTTTTCGACGGCGACCCCCATGCCCGTCAGCGGCCGATGGGCACCATCATCGAGGCGCTGGCAGGGCTCGGAGTAACTGTCAGCGGAGAGGCCGGCGGAACGCCCGCCTCGCTGCCGTTCCGCGTGGAAGGCACGGGGCAGGTCCGCGGCGGGCACCTCGTCATTGACGCCAGCGCGTCCTCCCAGTTCGTCTCCGCGCTGCTGCTGGTGGGTGCCCGGTTTAAGGACGGCCTGCATCTGGAGCACTCCGGCAGCACCGTCCCGAGCCTGGACCATATCAACATGACCATTGCCGTGCTGCGCGGCGCGGGCGTGGTGGTGGATGATTCCACGCCCAACCAGTGGATTGTCAGCCCCGGCCCCATCCGCGCCTTCGACCAGCGCATCGAACAGGACCTGTCCAACGCCGGGCCGTTCCTGGCCGCCGCGCTTGCGACGGCCGGCACCGTGCGGATTCCGGACTGGCCGGAGCACACCACGCAGGTGGGTGACATGTGGCGCAGCATCCTGACGGACATGGGAGCGACGGTGACCCTGCAGGACGGTACCCTGACGGTGACAGGCGGGAGCGAAATCAAAGGTGCGGACTTCGCCGAAACGAGCGAACTCGCGCCCACCGTCGCCGCACTTTGCGCGCTGGCCTCGGGCCCCTCCCGGCTGAGCGGCATCGCCCACCTCCGGGGACACGAAACGGACCGGCTCGCCGCCCTCGTCACCGAAATCAACCGCCTCGGCGGCGATGCCGAGGAAACCACCGACGGACTCATCATCCGCCCCGCCGACCTGCATGCCGGCGTCGTGCACAGCTACGCCGACCACCGGATGGCCACCGCCGGTGCCATCCTGGGGCTGGCCGTCAAGGGTGTGGAAGTTCAGGACATCGCCACGACGTCCAAGACCATGCCGGACTTCCCCAAACTGTGGGCTGACATGCTCAGCCAGCGGGACGGGACCTACACCGCAGGGACCACTGGTGGCACGCAGCACTGACTCCTGGGACGAATCCGACGTCCGGATCCGGCCAAACAAGAAAGGTTCGAGGCCCCGGACGAAGGACCGGCCCAGCCATGAGGACGCCGTCACCGGACGGATCATCACGGTTGACCGGGGGCGTTACACGGCCGTCGTCGGCGAGGACTCCGGCCAGGAGCGGACAGTCATCGCAGCCCGCGCCCGCGAACTGCGCCGCTCCCCCGTGGTGGCCGGAGACTTCGTCTCCCTTGTGGGAGACGTCTCGGGCGCGCCGGACACGCTGGCACGGCTCGTGAAAATCCAGGACCGCAAGACGCTGCTGCGCCGCAGCGCCGATGACACGGATCCCGTGGAACGCGCCGTGGTGGCCAACGCGGACCAGCTGGTGGTGGTTGTCGCTGCCGCCAACCCGGAGCCACGCACCGGGTTCATCGACCGGGCGCTGGTGGCAGCCTACGACGCCGGGATTGAGCCACTGCTGCTGGTCACCAAGGCGGACGTCAAGGACCCTACCGAGCTGCTGGACAACTACCGCCACCTCGACTTTCCGGTCATCATCAGCCGCACCGCCGACTCCGACGCATCCGGCATCGACGCCCGGTCCGACGACGGCCTCTCGGCCCGGCTCGACGTTGCCGCGGTGTCCGAACTCCGCGCCCATCTGGACGGCAAGGTGACAGTGATGCTGGGGCACTCCGGCGTCGGCAAATCCACCATGGTCAACGCGCTGACGGGCGCCGAGCGCGCCACCGGCGGCGTCAACGCCGTGACGGGCCGCGGACGCCACACGTCGTCGTCGGCCCTCGCCCTCAAGCTTGCTGATGCCCCCACGGGGAGCTGGATCATCGACACGCCGGGCATCCGCTCCTTCGGGCTGGCCCACGTCGATCCGGACCGCATCCTGCACTCCTTTCCCGACCTTCAGCCGGGCACCGAGGCCTGCGAACGCGGCTGCAAGCACGACGCCACCGCCGTCAACTGCGGCGTTGATGCCTGGGTCGCAGCCGGGCACGCCGGCCCCACCGGAGCAGCCAGGCTCGTGTCCCTGCGCCGCCTGCTAGGCACCGACCCCCGCATGGAGGCCCAGGAAACCAAGGAACTCGGCAGCGTCAGCTAGCGCCCACGGCCGCAGCGCGGCCGGAACCTCCCCGCCCCGACCGGCCTTTGAGGGTAGTTTGGAAGCATGACCCAACCCGCTTCAACCTACAACGATGACCTGCGTCTGGCCCACGTGCTGGCCGATTCCGTGGACGACCAGACCATGAGCCGGTTCAAGGCGCTGGACCTTCAGATCGAGACGAAGCCAGATCTGACGCCGGTCACCGATGCGGACAAGGCCGCCGAGGAGTCCATCCGCGGCCAGCTGTCCCGCTCCCGCCCCCGCGACGCCGTGCTCGGCGAGGAGTTCGGAAGTTCCGGCCACGGTTCGCGCCGCTGGATCATCGACCCCATCGACGGCACCAAGAACTTTGTTCGCGGCGTTCCGGTTTGGGCCACGCTGATCGCCCTCGTCGACGAAGGCGAACCCGTCGTGGGCGTGGTCAGCGCACCGGCACTGGGCAAGCGCTGGTGGGCGGCCAAGGGCGCCGGCGCCTACACAGGCCGTTCCCTAGCGGCCGCCACGAGGCTCAAGGTGTCCAATGTGTCCAGCCTCGCCGACGCCTCGCTGTCCTACTCCAGCCTCGGCGGCTGGAAGGACCGCGGAAACCTCGATGAGTTCCTGCAGCTCACCGAGGATGTGTGGCGCACCCGCGCCTTCGGGGATTTCTGGTCCTACTGCCTGGTGGCCGAAGGAGCGGTGGATATCGCCTGCGAACCGGAGCTGAACCTGTACGACATGGCGGCGCTGGTGCCGATCGTGACGGAGGCAGGCGGCCGCTTCACCTCCCTCGAGGGCACGGACGGCCCGTTCGGCGGCAATGCACTGGCTACCAACTCGATCCTGCACTCTGAAGTCCTCAAGCGTCTCAACCCGCAACTGGACGACTTGCTTTAGTTTCCGCTCCGAAGCCCCTCAGCTKAATTTTGCGACGGCGGGCGCCCTCTTTTGGTGGCGCCCGCCGTCGTTTCTTCGGCAGCAGGCCGAATATCTGGCCCACGTAATAATCCGCTTAACATTCCGGACCGCCTTTTTCTTCGCCCGTCCGGATGTCCTAGTCTCGTAACAGGTCACGAGTGCCAGCGCTAAACCCCGGTTAGCTGGCCGGCAACCCTCCATTCGCGGTGGGGTGCCCCGGGTGACGACCAGGCCGATCCGGAACGGACGCGGCAAGCGCGGATCCCCGTCACACGGGGTCCTTTTCTCAGTGAGGTCCCATGACGACTGCCATCATTTCTTCCACCACCGACGCCGGCGTGCTGGATGGCCGGTTTGCGGCCGCCGGCCGTCCCCTGGCCGCCGTCACCGGCGCGGAGATCCAGGCACCGCTGATCCAGGGCGGCCACATCCGTTACGCCAACCTTGACTACGGCGCCTCCGCGCCTGCGCTGTCGGTTGTTTCCGCATACCTCAATGAGATCCTGCCGTATTACGCGAGCGTGCACCGCGGCGCCGGCTATGCCTCGCAGATCAGCACGTCCGTGTACGAGAACGCGCGCGACATCGTCCGGGAGTTCGTGGGCGGCCGCGCGGATGACGCCGTCATCTTCACCCGGAACACCACCGACTCCCTCAACCTCCTGGCCGGCTGCCTCCCGGTGGAGGACCACCACCACACGGGGGAAGTGCTCTACCTCGACATCGAGCACCACGCCAACCTGCTGCCGTGGCAGGGCGTGCCGCACCGCAGCGTGGTGGCCTCGGACACGCTGGAAGCCACCATCAGCAGCCTGCGGGCGGAACTGGAGCACGGCGATGTCAGCCTCCTGGCTGTGACTGGCGCCTCCAACGTCACCGGGGAAATCCTTCCGATCCGGCGCCTTGCTGCGCTGGCCCATGAATTCGGCGCCCGGATCGTGGTGGACGCCGCCCAGCTCGCGCCGCACCGCCGCGTCAACATCGCCGCAGACGACGTCGACTACCTCGCCTTCTCCGGCCACAAGCTCTACGCCCCCTTCGGCGCCGGCGTCCTGATCGGCCGTCCTGACTGGCTCGACGCCGGCACCCCGCACCTCGCCGGCGGCGGTGCGGTCAGTGAAGCCAGGCTCGACGGCGTCAGCTGGGCCACCGGCCCCGCCCGCCACGAGGGCGGCTCACCCAACGTGCTCGGTGCGGCCACCCTGGCCCGGGCAACCCAGGTCATCGCTGCCCTGGACCCGCAGAGCTGGCACGCCCACGAGGCTGCCATCCGGTCCTTCCTCGTCGAAGGATTGCGCGAGATCGACGGCGTCACCGTCCACCAGATCTTCGCTGACAGCGACCCGGACGACGCCATCGGTGTGGTCAACTTCTCCGTGGAGGGTTACGACGCCGGTTTGGTGGCCGCCTACCTGTCCGCCGAACACGGCGTGGGCCTGCGCGACGGCCGCTTCTGCGCCCACCCGCTGCTGAAGCGCCTCGGCCTGCCGTCCGGTTCGCTGCGTGCCAGCTTCGGCGTGGGATCACGGCTGGAGGACGCCCGGCGGCTGCTCGCCGGCATCGGGGAGCTATGCCGCTCCGGCCTGGGCTGGGACTACGTAGTGGACGCCGGGCGCTGGGTTCCGGCAAATGACACGCGCACGTACCCCGACTGGGCACCCAACACCCCCGGCACCGCCGGCGCCGCACCCTGTGTACAGGACTGACGGCGCCCAGGACTGACGTCACCCGGTCCTGCTGCCGCAACGGTCACCGTACGGTAGATTCGAAAGGTAATTTTCGACGTCGGCCTAAGGAGACTGTGCGTGGCACGGGGTGGTCCCAAACTTCATCACGGGCGTCGGCAGGAGCTGGGACAGAGCTTCCGGGACGGCGGCGAGCACTACCACCGCGTGCGTCCCGGCTACCCTCGCGACTCCGCCGACTGGCTCATTCCGGCCGGGGCGCGTACGGCCGCGGATATCGGCGCCGGAACGGGGAAGTTCACCGCGCTGCTGGTGGAACGCGGGCTCAGCGTCAGCGCGGTGGACCCCTCCCTGGACATGCTCGAGCAGCTCAGCCTCGCCTATCCCGGGGTTCAGGCTTTGGAGGGGACCGCGGAGGAGACCGGACTGCCCGGGGCGGCATTCGACGTCGTCAGCGTTGCCCAGGCGTGGCACTGGTGCGACCCGCTGCGGGCAAGCACGGAACTTTCCCGGATCCTCAAGCCCCAGGGCGTGCTGGGCCTGATCTGGAACCAGCTGGACACGTCAGTGCCATGGGTGCACCGGCTTTCCCGCATCATGCACGCCGGGGACGTCCACAAACCGGATTTCCGCCCCAGGATCGGCCCGGAATTCACGTCCCTGGAAAGCCACCTGACCCGGTGGGAGGATCCCGTCACCCCGGACGACATCCTTGAGCTGACAAAGTCCCGCAGCTACTACCTCGCGGCCAACGACGCCACCCGTGCCAAGGTGGCCGGCAACCTGACCTGGTACCTGCACGAGCACCTGGGGCATGCCGGGGACGAAGAGCTGCAGCTCCCCTACCTCACCCAGACCTGGCGGGCTGTCAGGGCCGAGCGCCGTGGTGGCAGCAGGTAGGCTTGACGCTGTGAAGACCAGCACGCCCTCCTCCTCGATCGAGGACTACGTTAAGGTCATCTATTCCTTCACGGAATGGCAGGACAAGCCCATCACCTCCACGCAGCTTGCACAGCGCCTCGGGGTAGCCAATTCATCGGTCTCCGAGATGGTGCGCAAGCTCAAGGACCAGGGCCTGGTCCTGCACAAACCGTACAGCGCCATCACGCTAACGCCGCAGGGCGTCCGGCTTGCCCTCTCCATGGTCAGGCGGCACCGGCTGATCGAAACGTATCTGGTCGAGGACCTCGGATACAGCTGGGACGAAGTCCACGACGAGGCCGAGCAGTTGGAACATGCGGTCTCGGACACGTTTATTGAGCGGCTGGCGGACCGGCTGGGTAACCCTGCCAGGGACCCGCACGGCGATCCCATCCCCTCGGCCGACGGAACCGTCCGGATGCCCTCCGCCCACCGGATGATCGAGCTCGATGACGGCCACACCGGCAGGATCACCAGGATCAGCGACGAGAATCCCGAATTGCTGCGTTACCTCGCTGCGGAAAAAATCAGCCTCGACGCCGACGTCGAAGTGCGCGGCCGCAAGCCCTTCGGCGGCGCCCTGGTGGTCCGCATCGGCGCACACGGGACCGGCCGCGACGTAGACCTCGCCGACGAGGTGGCCTCCGCACTGTGGATCCACAGCGATTCCGCCCACCCCGGCTGCCGCATGGTGGGACTGTAGCCGCGGTGCGGGCTCCCCTGGCCGGTCGCACCGGCGCCGCCCCCAAGACAAACTCCGGCTACGGCTGGCGGGTCTGGACGGCCGTAGCCGCGGGCGGCCTGCTGGGCACCGAACTCCGGTACGTGCTGGGCCTGCTGTTCCCGGACCAGCCAGGAGACCTGCCATGGGCCACGCTGGGCATCAACATCGCCGGGAGCTTCGTCCTCTCGGCCCTCACCACTGTCTGGATTGCCCGGCCACACACTGCGTTCTGGCTCCGGGCCGCCATCGGCCCGGGTGTGCTGGGCTCGTTCACCACGTTCTCCGCCGTCGTATTCTCCACCGACCAGCTGACCCGCACCGGGCTCCCGGTACTGGGGCTACTCTACGTGGGACTGTCCGTCCTGCTGGGGATGGCGGCGGCGGCCGCCGGCTGGCGGACCGGCAAGGTGCTCGGCAGTACTGATGGGACCGGAACGTGACGGCAATTCTCGTGGGTGTTTTCGGCATCGCTGGAGCCCTCCTCAGGTTTGTTGTGGACGGCTGGCTGGCCGGCTACCCGTCGCCGCGGCGGCACTGGCCGTGGGCTACCCTGCTGGTCAATGTGGCAGGTTCGTTCGTGATCGGACTGTCCGTGGGCGCCACTGCCGCGTTCGGCCCCGAATGGCACTCAGCCCTGGCCACCGGATTCGCCGGGGGCTTGACCACCTTCAGTTCCTGGACCACTGCGACGGTGCGGCTGGCCAGTGAACGGCGCTACCTCGCCGCCGCCGGCAACATCCTCGCCAATCTGCTGCTGGGGCTGGCCGCGGCCGCAGCAGGCCTTGCCATTACTGGCGGTTAGCCTGCACCGGGTTGCGGATTCCGACGGCGGAGCACGCCGCACCCAGCAATAGCAGCGCGGCCGTAGCCAGCAGCGCGCGGTGCAGGCCCGGCGTCGTCAGCTCCGGACCCACGATGAAGCCCGCAAACGCGATGCAGACCAGCCCGGCGATTCTCGAGACGGCATTGTTGACGGCTGAGCCCACTCCGGCCTGCTTTTCCGGGACGGATCCCAGGATGGCCGCCGTCAGGGGCGCCACGGTCATGGAAAGGCCGAGGCCGAAGACTACCTGCCCGGGCAGGACCTGGGTCCAGTAGTCCAGAGAGCCTTCCACGGAAAGAGTCAGCAGGAAACCGGCGGCGCACAGCACCGGACCGGCGGTCATGAACCACCGCGGCCCGTACTTGCCGGCGAGTCCTCCGAAGAATGACGCCAAGAGCATCAGGATCACCGTTGAGGGCAGCAGCGCCAGGCCGGCGGTGGTCGCCTTCATGCCGCCGACCTGCTGGATATAGATCCCCAGGGCAAAGAACCCGAGCGAAAAGCCGCCGTAGATGGCGGCGGTGGCGATGTTGCCCCAGCCGAAGTTCCGCACCGTGAACATGCTCAGGGGCAGGAGCGGCGCGGCCGTGCGGGATTCGTGGACGAGGAAAAGCGCGGTGGCTACGACGCCGGCGGCCAGCGGCAGCCAGACCTGCGGGCTGCCCCAGCCCGCGGTCCCCTGTTCGATCAGCGCGTAGACCGGTCCGCCAAGGGCGACCACGGCCAGGAGCGCCCCCGCAATGTCGATGCGGCCTGCGGCACCGGGGACGGTGTCAGCCTTCCGCAGCCTGGCCAGCACCGGCCAGATTGCCGCCGCCGGCAGGACGTTGACGAAGAAGATGACCCGCCATGAGAGCAGATCCACGGAGACGCCGCCAATCAAGGGGGCCACGATCGCGGCAGCGCTGGTCCACGCGGACCACTTGCCGATGGCTGCCCCCTGGGCACCGCTATCAAAATGGCTGACAATCAGCGCGAGCGAGCTGGGCACCAGGAGTGCTCCGGCCACTCCCTGCAGACCCCGGCTGACCACCAGTATTTCGCCGGTCCACGCTGCCCCGCACAGGACCGAGGTGAGGGCAAACCCGCCCAGGCCCCACTGCAGCACACGGACGCGTCCGAATTGGTCCGAGAGCGAGCCGGCCGCCAGTATGAGTGCACCAAGTGTCAGGAGGTAGGCGTCCACCACCCACTGCTGGATGCGGAGGCCGCCGCCGAGTTCCCTGCCGATGGCGGGCAGCGCCAGGCTGACGACGAAGCTGTCCAGGATGGCCATGAATGACGCCACAATCGCGACGGTCAGTACCTGTCGCTGCAGGCGCGTGGGCGCGGTGGTCTGGCTGGCATCGCTCATGACTTACCGTATCGTGGACTGGATGATCAGCAGACGTGATGTGGCAATTGCCCTGGATGTACCACTGGAAATGGCGCAGCGCCACGGCATTCCCAAGCTTCTGACCGAAGCCCAGCTCGGCGAACTGCTGGACAATCCCCCTGCCTGGCTGGTCCAGTCCCGCGCCAACCGGACAGGGAAGAGGCCGGTGTGGGTACATCTCGTCTGTGCGGTCTGCGGCTACGAGGAGGCGGCCCGGCCCAAGAAGTGGTGGCCCGAATTCACGTACGTCGTTTGCGGGCACCACCGGCCCTCCGAAGTTCCCAGGCCGGCGCCCGGGCATGTCCGGAGCGAGTTCGACGGCGTGGGCACCCGGTTCGTGGGAATCGCCGACGTTACGGGCTGACGGGGGACGCTTACATCTGGACTCAAACAGGCGTAATTTACGTAGGGAGGGGCACCCTCCTGCCCCTCGGACGAGGGAGCACGCCATGCCGGACAAGTCGCCGCACCAGCAACAGCAGAAAAAAGCGGGCAAGACCATCAAGCAAAAACGCGCGGATAAGAAGGCCAAGGCCCCGCATGAGGGAGCCGCGGACCCTGTAGCGCATCTGAAGAAACGCTGATTGCAGGACAACACCGAACGGGGTGGCCGGGGATTGCCTGACCACCCCGTTGTTTGTGTTCGGCCTCTGGTTCTATCCCCAGTCCGCCATCTCGCCTGGGACAGCCGCGATGTCCGTGATGTGTCCGTCGCGCAGGACGGATATGTTCATCGGAACGCCGATGGCCTCCGCGAAGAGGAGTTTCTGCAGGCTCTCCGCATTGCTGACGGCGCGGGAGCCTACCCTCAGCAGCACGTCCCCGGCCCGCAGCCCTGCTTGTTCCGCCGGCGAACCGGACAGGACCTCCACGACGCGCAGTCCCTCGCGCTGGCCGGTTCGGACCACCTCGCTGGCGCCCAAACGGATCGGTGTGCTGACCACGCCCAGGTAGGCGCGGCGGACCCGGCCGTCCGACAGGAGCGCGGAGATGATCCGGCGTGACGTGCTGTTAATGGGAACGGCCAGCCCCAGCCCGGCACCAGCCACTGCTGTGTTGATGCCCACGATCCGGCTTTTTGCGTTGGCCAAAGCCCCGCCGGAGCTGCCGGCGTTCAGGGCGGCGTCGGTCTGGATGACATCCTCGATCACCCTGCGGTTGCGGCCTGCCCAGACGGGAATCGCCCGGCCCAGTCCGCTGACCACGCCTGCCGTCACCGAGCCGGAGAGTCCCAGCGGGTTCCCGACGGCAATCACCAACTGCCCCACCTGCAGCGATTCGGCGTCCCCGAACTCGGCGGGAGCGACGTGCGGGGCGCGGCCCCGGACCACAGCGAGATCGGACAAGGGATCGGCGCCAACCACTTCGAGATCTGTGCCGGAGCCGTCCGCGAAGACGGCGCGGCCTTTCTGGGTCCCGGCCACCACATGGGCGTTGGTCAGCAGGTAGCCGTCCTCGGTGAACAGGACCGCGGATCCGGCCCCGACCCGGAACCGCCCGTTGCGCCGGTTGCCCGTCATCTCGATCGCGGCCACATGGGGTGTCACCGTCTTGGCCACCCTGATGACCGTCTCCGAATAGGAGTCCAGAGCCTCGCCGTCGTCGATGGGATCCTGTTCGTTTGCAGCCGCCGTGGACATGGCGCGCCTCCCTACCGCTGATTTTGTGTTATCTGTCACAACGGCGAAGCCGTGGCGCGTAGTCCCGTGGAGGCTACGCCGTCGGTGAACAGCGCGTCGGCTTAAATAAGGAATGCCCGGACCGAGGTCCGGGCATTCCCCGTCAGGTAACGGGATTTCGTGGAGATGGGGGGAATTGAACCCCCGTCCGATGTCGTGTTGTCAGGGCTTCTCCGGGCGCAGTTTGCGTCGGATATTCTCGGCCCCAGCCGTCCTGCAAACAGGCGGCTGATCCGGGCCCAGTCATCTAAAAGTCCCGTTTACTCCGATGACGGGAGCAAACAGCAGTGGCTATCTAAATGACGCCAGGATCCGGGGCGATAGCAGCCTCGGGCTGACGGACTGTCTTACTGCTTAGGCAGCAAGAGCGAAGTCAGTGCGCTTAGATTCGGCACTTATTGGTTTGCAGACAGCGTTTACGAGATAATTCTGCATCCTCGGCCCGCTTCACCTGTCGCGACTAACATCGTCGAAACCGATCATCCCCGTATTTTGTTACCAAACCGGCGGAGCGTAAGGTTCTGGACCAGATCCCTGCCGGACTACCAATAATAACGCATCGGCGCGGCGAATCATTCCAGCCGGCACACCGCGCGTCGGCGGGGCCCGGTCAGCGCCGGTTGCGTTCCCGCATGACGCGCAGGGCCTCGCGCTTGTCCTGCTGCTCGCGCAAAGTCTGGCGCTTGTCGTAGTCCTTCTTACCGCGTGCGATGCCGATTTCCACCTTGGCACGGCCGTCCACGAAGTACAGCTGGAGCGGCACGATGGTGAAGCCCGATTCGCGGATCTTGTGCGAGATCTTGATCAGTTCTTCGCGGTGCAGCAGGAGTTTCCGACGCCGGCGCGCTGCATGGTTGGTCCAGCTTCCCTGGTTGTATTCAGGGATGTGGATGCCTTCCATCCAGAGCTCGTCGTTGTAGAACGTGCAGAACCCATCGACCATGGAAGCGTGGCCTTCGCGGAGGGACTTCACCTCCGTCCCCATGAGCGCGATGCCCGCCTCATAGGTGTCCATGACGTGGTAGTCGTGCCGGGCCTTCCGGTTGGTGGCCACGACTTTACGGCCACTTTCTTTGGGCACGGTTCAACTCCTCAGTCCTCGGTACTGACTGTCCCGGCGGCGCCGGGACAAAGCCTTACTATTCTACGGCAGGTGCGCCGTGGCCCCCGTGCGGGCAGGCCGCGTTCCCCCTCGTTAGAGCAGGCGCATCGGGTCAACGGCCACGCCGTTCAGCCAGGTCTCAAAGTGTGAGTGGCAGCCCGTCGAGTTTCCGGTCGTGCCCGAGTAGGCGATGAGCTGGCCCTGGCTGACCTGCTGTCCGACCGACACCACCACGCTCGTGTTGTGGTAGTAGATCGTGGTCAGCGAATTGCCCTGGACCACGCCGTGCGAGATCTTGACGTTGTTTCCGCCGCCGTCGTCCGCCCAGCCGGCTGAGAAAACTTCGCCGGCTGCCGCTGCGTACACCGGTGTGCCGCAGGCGGCACCGAAGTCAATGCCCGTGTGCATGTATCCGCCGGTGCCGTAGAAGTCGATGGTGCCCGGCGGCGTCGAACGCCAGCCAAAACCGGAGGTGATGGGCACGCTATCGGGGAACGGGTGGCGGAGGCCAAAGGCCGACGGCGGGCCGGTCACCGGAACGAAGGGTTTGGGTTCCTCACCCTTGGCCTTGGCGGCCGCGGCGGCAGCAGCGGCGATCCGCCGCTGCTCAGCGAGCCACGCCTCGCGCAGCTTCCGGTCACGTTCCACGATTTCGGCGGCGACGGCGTCCTGGCGCGCCTTGACGGTAGCCAGCTTCTTCTGGATTCCCGGCTTGGCCGCCTCGAGTTCGTTGTTGATTCGGGTGGTGTCGGCGATGAGCTTGTCCACCTTGGCCTTTTGGGCGGCAGCCTCGTCGCGGGCGGCTTTCTCTTTGGCAAGCGCCGCGTCGGCCTTGGCCTTGAGGTCCTGGATTTCGGCTTCGACTGCCTGCAGGCGGGCCTGCGAGTTCACATTGGTGGCGTTCTGCTGGGTGAGCTTGTCCATCGCGGAGTTCTGGCTGCGGAGCGCCTGGTCAGCCATGTCCATCGTGTCGGTGAGGCTGCCGGTGTTGTTGGAACCGAAGAAGAGGGTGAGGTCTGAGGGCACACCGCCGGACTTGTAGGCCTGGGTTGCGATCTGGCCTATCAGCTTCTTCGTGCTGGCGATCTTTTGCCTGTCCGTGTCCAGCTGCTGCGTGATCTTGGCCTTGTTCTGCTGGGCGAGATCCACCCTGGCGGCGAGGGCTTCCACTTCCTTGACGGCACTCGCTACCCGGCCTTGGGCTTCGAGCAGCGCCTGCTGCGCGGCCGGAAGCTGTCCGCGGTAGATGACGAGGTCCGCGGCCGCCTTGGAAATTTTTGCGTCGACGAATTCGAGCGACTCCTGAACCCGGGCAGCTTCGGCCTTCAGTGCGGCCTGCTGGTCCTCAAGGTCGTCGGCGAAGGCGGCGGGCGCTGACGCGACGCCCAGGCTCGCGGCCAGCATCAGTGCCACGGCGGCACCGACAATCCTGCGCTGGCGCCCCGCGGGGCTCTTTCGCACGGGCCTGACCGAACTCGTCATGGGCATTCCTTCGGTGAGCATGGCCTACACCCTCAAGTATCGGCGGAGCGTGAGCAGAGATGAAGTGCCTGCCAGAACCACACCCAGCCCGACGAGGGCCGGGGCAAGGAGGAGGGTCTGTGCCGGAGAGATGAACGCCGTGTCAGGATACTGCTTGGACAGGTATTCGCCCAGGAAGAAATGGGCCACGGCCCATAGCGTTCCCGACGCGAGGGCGGCGCCAATGACAGCCGCGATCACGCCCTCGAGGATGAAGGGCAGCTGGATCACTGCCTTCGACGCCCCCACGAGCCGCATGATGCCTGTCTCCCGCCGCCGGCTGAACGCCGAGAGCCGGATTGTGGTGGCGATGAGCAGGATGGCGCACACCGTCATTACGCCGGCGATGATCACCGCGACGAGGGACGCCGCGTTCATGACGGAGAAGAGCCGCTCCAGGACCTGCCGCTGATCGATGACCGTTTCGACGCCCGGCTGCGAGGAGAAGGTCTCACTGATGATCTGGTACTTTTCCGGGTCCTTCATGTTGATCCGGAACGAGGCGGGAAGCTGGTCCGGCGTCACCGAGTCGACGATGGGAGAGTTCGAGAACTGCTCCTTGAAGTGCTTGTAGGCGTCGTCCTTGGACTCGAACTGGAAGTCGTTGATGTACTGGGCCACTGCCGGCGATGCCAGCAGGGTCCGAAGGTTGTCCTGCTGTTCGGCCGTTACCGGTCCAGAGGCGCAGCCGGCCGCCGTCGAACCTTCACCGCAAAGGAAGATGGCCACCTGGACCTTGTCGTACCAGTAGCCCTTCATCTGGTTGATCTGCAGCTGGAGCATACCTGCGGCGCCCACAAAGGTCAGGGACACGAAGGTGACCAGGATGACGGAGACGACCATCGACAGGTTGCGCCTCAGGCCGCCGCCGATCTCGCCGAGGATGAACTGGAGCCTCACAGCCGGCCCTCCCCTGCCTGGTCGCGGGCCGCCCGGTCACGTCCTGCCCCATCGTGCGGCTCCGCGTCGTCGAGCCCGCTGGCATCCTTGAGCCTGCGCGACTGGCCCACCACGGGGATCATCGACGTGTAGAGGGCCCGGGCTTCGTCGCGGATGACCTTGCCGTTCTTGAGTTCCACAACACGCTTGCGCATCTCGTTCACGATGTCGTCGTCGTGCGTGGCCATGACCACCGTTGTTCCGTTCTGGTTGATCTTGTCCAGGACACCCATGATGCCCATGGACGTCGTGGGGTCGAGGTTGCCGGTGGGCTCGTCGGCCAGCAGGATGCCGGGGCGGTTGACCACAGCGCGCGCGATGGCCACGCGCTGCTGCTCGCCGCCGGAGAGCTCGTGGGGCATGCGCTTCTCTTTGCCCTCCAGGCCTACGGTCTTGAGCACCTCGGGGACGGTGTCGCGGATGACGCTGCGGCTCTTGCCGATGACCTGCATGGCAAAGGCGACGTTGGCGAAGACATTCTTCTGCGGCAGCAGGCGGAAGTCCTGGAACACCACGCCGATTCCGCGGCGCAGGCGGGGCACACGCCAGCTGGAGATGTTGGCCACGTTCTGGCCTGCGACGTAGACCATGCCGGAGGTGGCACGGTCTTCCTTGAGGACGAGGCGCAGGAACGTGGACTTACCGGATCCCGACGCGCCGACGAGGAAGGCGAATTCACCACGGTCAATTTCAAGGCTGACGGAATCCAGGGCGGGCCTGGCCTTCTGGTCGTAGACCTTGGTGACATTTTCGAAACGGATCATGACCCTAATACCCTGCAGGACACGGCCCTATGGGCATGGTCTGCAACCGGTGCGGGGGCTTTCGCTAGGGGGAAGTAGAGCTCCGGCCTCTCGACTATACGCACGGGCTGCCATGCTCAGGCGGGAGTCAGAGGGGCGTGTCGCGGGATTTGAGCGCCGCACCCGGCTCGTTTCGCGTTCTGCTGGTTTAGCGTTCGGCGTTGCGGTTGTCGGTGCGCCAGCGGATCCCGGCTTCGATGAAGTCGTCGATGGCGCCGTCCAACACGGCGCTGGTGTTGCCCACCTCGTGTTCTGTGCGCAGATCCTTGACCATCTGGTACGGGTTCAGGACGTAGGAGCGCATCTGGTCGCCCCACGAAGCCTTGACGTCGCCGGCGAAGGCCTTCTTCTCCGCGTCCTCCTGCTCCTTCTTGAGCAGCAGGAGCCTCGACTGGAGCACCCTCATCGCGGCGGCGCGGTTCTGCAGCTGTGACTTCTCGTTCTGCATGGACACCACCGTGCCGGTGGGTATGTGCGTCAGTCGGACGGCGGAGTCGGTGGTGTTGACCGACTGGCCGCCGGGGCCGGATGAGCGGAAGACATCTACACGGATTTCGTTGTCCGGGATGTCAATGGAGTCCGTCTGTTCGATCAGGGGAATGACTTCCACGGCAGCGAAGGAGGTCTGCCGCCGTCCCTGATTGTCGAACGGGCTGATCCTGACCAGCCGGTGCGTTCCCGCCTCGACACTCAGCGTGCCGAACGCGTACGGCGCATTGACTTCAAAGGTGGCGGACTTGAGGCCTGCCTCCTCCGCATAGGAGGTGTCCATGACCGTGGTGGGGTATCCATGGCGCTCTGCCCACCGGAGGTACATGCGCAGCAGCATTTCGGCGAAGTCAGCGGCATCGACGCCGCCGGCACCCGAGCGGATCGTGACCACGGCCTCGCGCTCGTCGTACTCGCCGGACAGCAGGGTGACCACTTCAAGGTCCTTCAGCGATTTGCGGATGGACCGAAGCTCCGACTCAGCCTCCCCCATCGAGTCTGCGTCGTCTTCGTCCTGGCCGAGCTCCACCAGCACCTCAAGGTCATCGATTCGGGAGGCGAGGGTGTTCAGCCGCTCCAGCTCGGATTGGCGGTGCGAAAGCCGTGATGTGATGATCTGGGCGGCTGCGGGGTCATCCCAGAGGTCCGGCTCGCCGGCCCGCTCGCTCAGTTCTGCGATCTCTTCCTTGAGCGCCTCGACATCGGTGACCTTTTCGATGGAGGTATAGGTGCCGCGCAGCGCGCGGATTTCTGCAGCAAAATCAATTTGAGCCATGGTTGTTTAAGCGTACGCTATCCACCCAGACAGACCGGACGGCGGGCAGTTGGGCTACCTGGTCAGCCGCGAGCGTGCCGTGGACGAGGCAGCAATCGTTATGCCGTCGGGGATGAGGAAGTTGACCGCCGGCGGGTGCACCGTGGCGGTGAGAACCACGATGGCGGTGGAACCGTCGGGCGTCCCGGTTCCGGCCGTGACGGCCAGCCCGTCGACCCGTCCGAAGGCGCCGTTGCGGCTGAGATAGTCGGCTGCGACGTTCCGGACCCTGTCCCCATTCAGCAGTGCCGAGGGAGTGCCGCCGGCGGTTTCGACCTGGCCAAGGGTATAGGAGTCGGCGGCTGCCACCGATGCGCCGTCGGCGAGGGACAAGAGTTTCTTGTGCTCGATGTAAAGGCTGGACGCGGCCATGACCACGGTGCTGACCAGCAGGGCCAGCATGACGAATCCGATGATGAGGACTGCCATCTGGCCGCCCTCATCACGGTTCGTTCGTGCTGGTGCGGCGGCGGGGCTTGCTGCAGGAAGCGTCAACGGAACCTGCCCACTACCTGGGTGGCCGACGCGCTCAGCTGGCTGGCGTTGAGCCGAAGCGCTTCCCCGAAGGGTACGAAAGGCAAGGGCACGGTGAGCCTTACGGTGACGGTGACAGCAGAGCCCGCCGCCATGCAGTCACCACCCGAATCACAGCCGATCTCGACGCTGGCGTTCCCGGCGGGATGCCCGTAGTCAGCGAGGGCAACCATGGTGGCCCGCTCTGCTGCTGCCCGGCCCGACGCAGCATCGGGCTGGGCCACGAAGACCTTGGCCGCCTGGTCCGCTGCGCCCACCACCGCGAAGGAGCCGCCCTGAATCTGGCCAACAGTAATGATGAAGTACACCACCGGAACCATGAGAAGCAGTCCCAGGAACGTGAATTCCACTACCGCACTCCCCCGCTGCCCGTCGTCGCGGGCCGCGTGGTTGTCCGTGGCGCCGGGGCACAGAGCCTCGCAGAACCTGACTGCAAGGGAGTCGAAGCGGTGCCCCAGCCCGCGGCTACCTGGTGATCGCGGCATGACCGGTGACCTCCAGCCCCTCGCGTGGCCCGATCAGGCCAATGACCGGCATTGGTGCCCTGACGGTCACCTCCAGCGTCCGCAGTCCCTGGAAGACGACCTCACGCGTTTCGATGTCGCGGGCAAAGTCCGTATTGAGTGCCGTGCCGATGAGCTCACCGGTGCGGCGCCGGGCGTCGTCAGGGCCGCGGTCCGCCAAGGTCCCGTAGCGGGCGCCGGACGCCGCCGCGTCGATGAGTGTGTTACGGACGTGCAGGATGAGCGCGAGCTGGATCACGGAGACGAAAAACATGGTCAGCAGGGCGCCCACGAGCACAAAGTCGACCACGGCAGCACCGCACTCGCGCCCGGAAGTGTCCGCGGCGGTCCCGTTCACGGGTTACTTTCCGACCGTGTCCATTGCCTGGTTGAACATGGCTTCCAGGGCGGGACCGGCCAAGGCCAGCAACGCGGCCACAAGCACCGCCGACATCAGGGTAATCATGACCCAGCCGGGCACATCACCGCGCTCAGGATGGTCCGTGGACGCCGCGGTCCTCCGGGGCTGCAGGACCGCGGCCAAGGGGTGGCCGATCAGCGCCGCCACCGCGCCGACAAGTGCAAGTCCGTGCCTGGCCATGAATGTCATGTGCTTCCCTTTTCTCCGAGTTGTTTGTCTGTTCTTTGGATCATGCCGCTGCCCCCGCTGTTGCCGGGCAGCTGGCGTCAAAAATTCAGGCTGAGTGCCGCTATTCCGGGGAACACGGCGAATACCACGGTCAGCGGCAGCACCCCGAAGACAAGCGGCACCATCATTGCGATTTCCTTCTTCCCGGCGGACTCCATCAGCTCACGCTTGGCTGTGTCCCGGACGTCCTGTGCCTGGGCCCTGAGGACTTCGGCCAGCGGCGTGCCGCGTTCCACCGCCACGATGATGCCGTCAACAAAGCGGATGAGCGGGCCCAGATCCGTGCGCCCGGAAAACTCCTGAAGCGCTTCCACCAGCGGTTTTCCTGCACGGGTTTCCGCCAGCGCCCTGCTGAATTCTTTGGAGAGCTCGCCCCGGGCGGTCCTGCACACGCGGTCGAGGGCACCGGCGGCGCTTTCCCCCGCGCCCACCGCGAGCGCAATCATTTCGGCCAGGCTGGGGAACTCCGCCAGCATCCGTTCCTCCCGCCGCTTGATCTGCACCCCCAGCCAGTAATCACGGAAGAGGAATCCGCCGATCCCGCTGCCGACGGAGACCGCTACCGCGAGGACGGGACTGAACCTCCCGCCGAGAGCTGCCAGCACAATCACGCTGACTGCTGCGATGAACGCGCAGAGAGCCCAGAAGAGCTGCTGGGCGCGGAAGTCGAGGGGTGATTTGTCGATTCTCGCCTGTGCCAGCCTGCGGCTGAGAGCCGCGGAGCCCAGGTTGAACCGTGCCAGTTTGGCAGTGGCCTCCCTGATCAGCGGGCGGAGTATGCGTTCGAGGGGGCCGAACGGGGTGAGGATGTGTTCTTCGGCCCGCAAGAGCCTGGATTCAAGATTCTGTGACCTGAGCTGCGGTTCGATCCGTTCCACGAAGCTGACGGACCGCATGAAAGGGAGCCGGACGAGGAGGAGCCACAGTCCTGCACCGAGGAGTGCGCCGCAGACGATCGCTGCCGCTGGCACGGCGGTCATCGCAGAACCCTCTCTTCGTCAGGCAAGGCCCCGATCTTCAGCATGACCGAATAGCACACCAGCGACACCACCAGGCCTCCCAACAGCACGGCCGCCCCGATGGGGGTGTTGTATGCAGCCACCGCCTCTGGACGACTCACCAGCAGGAGCATGACGATCCACGGGGCCGCGACGGCCAGGCGGGCCGCGTTGACAGTCCATGACTGCCGCGCCTCAAGCTCGCTACGGGTCCGTGCACTTTCGCGAAGGAACTCGGCGAGGGTCCCCAGCAGTTTGCCGAGATCGGAGCCGCCCACCTCACGGGTAAGCCTAAGTGCCTCGATGATGCGGTCGGCTACGGGGTCCGCCAGCCGTTCCTTGAGTCTGTTCAGGGACGCATCGAACTGGCCGCCCGAGCGGTAGTCCGAGCCGAAGTCGCGAAATACGTGCCGCAGCTCCTCGGGGCCCTTTTCGCCCAGTTGTGTCAGTGCCTCCGGAAGGGACAGCCCCGCCCGGATGGCCGACCGCAGGTGATCCACGACGTCAGGCCATACCCGCCGCAGGACGGAACTGCGTCTCTTGGCCCGCCATTTCACCACCGCCACCGGAAGCCAGGCGCCGAACAGGCCGAAGCAAACGGAGATGGGCAAGGACCTGCTCACTGCGAAGAAGGCCAACGTTGCAAAAGCGCCAAGGCCCAGGCAGCTGCCGATGAGACCGGCGCCGGTGACCTTTTCAATGCCGGCGGACAGCAGCAGGTCATGGAGACGGCTTGTCCGCGGTTGACGTTTGGGGCGCACTGGCTGGTCCCAGGCCGACCACCAGATGAGGAACAGCCCCGCGCCTGTCAGAACCCCCAGCAGCGCAGCCATCAGCGCGGATCCAGAAGCGCTGCAACCTCATAGCCGGCCTTGGCGAATTTCTCCTCCGCCGGCATGGTGTTGGCAGTCGGCTCAAGCAGCCCGCCGATCATCGAGAAAATCATTGAGGACTCGATAACTCCGTTCTCGACCCGCCTGCCCAGGGACAGAATTTCCGTTACCTGCCTGCGTCCGTTTGCAAGTCGGCTGCAGTGAACCACCAGATCGATGCAGGAGGCCACGGTAGGCACCACAAAAGCGCTGGAAATGTTGTCGCCGGCGAGCAAGGGCAGCGTGCATAACTTGGTCACGGCGTCGTGTGCAGAGTTGGCATGGACGGTGCACATCCCCGGCAGGCCGCTGTTAAGGGCGATCAGCATGTCGAGGCATTCTGCTTCCCGGACCTCACCCACCACCAGGCGGTCGGGCCGCATCCTGAGTGCTTCCTTAACCAGTCGGCGGAGGGGGATCTCTCCTTCGCCCTCCAGATTGGGTTGCCGGCATTGCAGCCCGACAACGTCGCGCAGGGGAAACTGCAGTTCGAAGATCTCCTCCACCGTAACGACGCGCTCGCGGCTGCCGATGCTGGCGGCGAGGCAGTTCAGCAGTGTGGTCTTTCCCGCCTGTGTCGCCCCCGAGACCAGGATGTTGAGTCCGCTCGCCACCGCGGCGCCAAGGAAACGACCGGACTGAGGGGTCAGCGTGCCCAACTCCACAAGATGATCCAGCCGGCTTGCCTTCACAACGAACTTACGGATGTTGACGGCCCAGTGGCGCCTGGTGACATCCGGAATAACCACGTGCAGGCGGGACCCGTCCGGCAGTGCAGCGTCGACGAACGGCGATGACATGTCCAGCCGACGGCCCGAGCTCTTCAGCATGCGTTCGACAAGGTCCCGGACCTGCTGGTCCGTAAGGGTCAGTGAAGTGAGCTCGGATTCACCATTCCGTGCAACGTAGATTTCCGTGGGCGCGTTGATCCAGATTTCCTCGATGCCAGGATCATCGAGCAATGGTTGGAGGGCGCCGAACCCGGCCACCGCGTCGAAGACAAACCGGCGCGCCGATTCCAGCGGCCCGAGCGGCGGGAGCGGACCCATGAGGGCGCGTTCGTCATAGTCGGTCACGGCCGCTTCCACGAGACGCCTGACCTCGGCGGTCTGGTGCAATGGATCGAGACCCCGCCGACGGATCAACTCCCGGACTTCATCCTCGACAATGCGTACTGCATCCATGAGTTCCCCCAAACGACTGCCGCCCCCAGCGGAAGCAGTTCATTTTGGGTTAAAACTAAGGGATACTACCCCGTGAGCCAAGTCACTTGGCGGGGCATGTGGATAAGCCTGCTGCTACCGGACGGTCAGCGGATCCGGCTGGACCGCGCGCGGCATACCAGCCCTGGGCGTGCCCAGCAACAACGGCGCCAGAGGCGTCCTAAGAACAAGGGCAGCCGCCACCCAGGGTATGACGAGAGACCCGGAAAACACGAGCCACGGCGCCGCACCCCACTGCATCAGAACTATCAGAAGCAGTGCATGGGTAAGAACAACCATGAAACCGCACCTCGCCAGCATGGTTACCCCTGCAGCAAACCCCCGTCCAGCCAGCGGCACGAGTCTCTCAGCAACAAGGACCATCCCCGCGCAAATGGCGACGGCAACAACGACGGTGACTACAGGAACCCCGAGTTTGGCATTTTTGAGGTCAAAGTGCGACGACCAGTCGGCCAAGATCAAGCAGATAGAGCCCAGGATCAGAAGAGATCCCGTCAACAAGGGCCGCTTCACCCGGTTCCGAAGCTGCTTGAAGGCCCGTCCCGCCAAAACAAAAACAAGGCACGTGCATCCGACGCCGGCAGCCAACGGAATTTTCGCAACCAAATTGCTGTCGGCATAGTTGACGGCTAGTGCACCGAGCGCAACTGCCCACTGAAGCCACAGCGGGAATCGCTGAATGGCGCGAAGCAGCACTACTGTCACAAAAAGTGCGGTGACGAACCAGAAAGCCGCGAATGGACCGGTCAGCCGCGATCCGCCAAGAAGTAGCTTGGTAAACGCTCCCGGCCCAATGTCATCCAACTGCGACATCCACCATGCTCCGATGACAATCAGCCAGAGCAGGTATGGAAGCAGTAATGACTTTATGCGATTTCTGACCTCTGACTTAAGAGTCCTTTTTTCTGACCAGAAATAGCCGGACAGGAAAAAGAACAACGGCACGTGCCACGGATAGAGCGTCTCCCGGGTAAGTGGACCAGCCCAAGCAGTGACATGGCCTGCGACCACGGCAGTGATCCCCAGGACGCGAAGAAAGTCGACGGCGCCGGAACGGCCGGGAGCGGGCCGCCTGCCGAGCGCAGCCTCCTGCGAAGGGAAGGGCTCCCCGGTGCTTCCGCGTTTCGAGACTTGTCCGTATATGGGCTCCACGAATACTACGGTGCGCCGGAAGCGTGCACAGATTCAGCTGCTGCGCCGGCGTAGCCGTAGGGGTTGGCACTCTGCCAGCGCCAGTGGTCAGCGCACATCTGTGCCAGATCACGGTGCGCGGACCATCCCAGATCCGCCAAAGCCGCGGAGGCGTCGGCGTAGCTCACTGCCGCGTCCCCCGGCCGCCGGGGCGCGAACTCATAGGGAACCGGGTGCCCTGCAGCAGCACCGAACGCCTCGATGACCTCCAGGACGGACGAACCCCGGCCGGTCCCCAGGTTCCAGCGGAACGAACCGGTCTTCGTCTGCAGATAGTTCAGCGCTGCCAAGTGGCCGGCGGCCAGGTCCATGACATGGATGTAGTCCCGGACACCTGTGCCGTCGGGCGTGGGGTAGTCGTTGCCAAACACCATGACCTTCTCGCGGCGTCCCACCGCAACCTGGGCAACAAAGGGCAGCAGGTTGTTGGGGATGCCGTGGGGGTCTTCACCGATGCGCCCCGATTCGTGCGCGCCCACAGGATTGAAGTAGCGAAGCAGTGCGATGCTCCACCGCGGGTCGGCGTCGCTGAGGTCGGACAGGATGTCTTCGATCTGCTCTTTGGTTCTGCCATAAGGATTGGTTGCGTCCAGCGGAGACTTCTCAATCAGGGGAACATGCTCCGACGCACCGTATACGGTGGCCGACGAGCTGAAGACCAGCCGGCGGACACCGGCCTTCTCCATGCTCTCAAGCAGGTTCAGAGTGCCCACCACGTTGTTCTTGTAGTACCACAGCGGCTTCGCCACGGACTCGCCGACGGCCTTCAGGCCCGCGAAGTGGATGACGGCGTCGAAGCCGCCCTCTGCGAACACCTGGTCCACAGCCACGGCATCGAGCAGGTCTGCCTCGCGGAACTCCACCTTCTTTCCGGCGAGCTCTTCAACCCGGTGGACCGCCTCGATGTTCGAGTTCATGAGGTTGTCCAGTACGACGACGTCGTGGCCGTCCTCGAGCAGGCAAAGAGCCGTGTGTGATCCGATGTAGCCGGCGCCGCCGGTAACCAAAACCTTCATGGGCCTCATTTTAGGCGGGGCCGCGGCAGTGCTGTTAACTAAGACGCGCCTCACAGCCCGCGCTGGACAGCAGCTCAAGGACCGCGGCCTTCAGTTGTAGGGATCACATAAGCAACATTAGTAACATCAGCATCTTCAGTGTTAGGATGGGCCGCCTACATCGCCGCCGGCGTGGTGGGACTCAAGACGGCGAAGACGTCAGCCATGAGCCGGCTCTCTGCCCGGAATTTGAAGGCTACGGAGTGTCACATGAATTGTTCCCCGAATAGCAAAATCTCCGCGGCTCTCGCCTTGAAGGCAAGGCGCGTTGTCCTACTCAGCGGCACAGCGCTCCTATCCACGATGCTCTCCCTCGGCGGTGGCCTCCCGGCTCAGGCGGTCTCGACCTCCCCTGCCGGCCCGGCCTCTCCGGAGCCGGCAGCAAGCGCTTCGGTATCCCCCTCCGCTGCTGCTCTCCCGCAGGCGACGGAGCCAACGGCGGTCGAACCGAGCCCCGCTACAACGAGCCAGACGGCGCCACAGCCCGAGCCGGGCCCGATCGACATGGCAGCCCTGCGCGCCGAAATCGGCAAAAACGGCGCCTACATGGGCCAGGGCATGAAGCGGCGGGCTACTACCTTCGCCAAGCAGTCGACGGCGTCGTCGCTGAATGCCATTTCCACCGAGGCCGCCAACACCTGGATGGCGCCCGGAGTGCAGGGGCTGGATGTCAGCGGATACCAGACAAGCGTCAACTGGCCAGCGCAGTACAGCATGGGGGCGCGTTTTGCCTATGTGAAAGCCACGGAGGGGATGACGTATACGAATCCCAACTTCGGTGCCCAGTACGGCGGATCGCTGGCGGCCGGAATGATCCGAGGGGCCTACCACTTCGCCCTTCCCGGCGTCTCAACGGCAACGGCACAGGCCGACTTTTTCGTCAATAACGGCGGCGGCTGGAGCGGAGACGGGAAGACCATGCCCCCGCTCCTCGACATCGAGTACAACCCGTATACGGAGTTGGGTAACACCTGCTACAACATGGGCCAGAGCGCGATGGTCAGCTGGATCGCAGCCTTCTCCAACAGGGTCCTGGCCAGGACCGGCCGACTCCCGATGATCTACACGACCACCGACTGGTGGTCCCAGTGCACTGGAAATTCCGGAGCCTTCAGCAACCAGCCCCTCCATCTAGCCTCCTACTCGCAGTACGTGGGGTCCATGCCCAATGGCTGGGGCACTTACAGCGTCTGGCAGTACAGTTCGACCGGACCGTTCGCTGGCGACTCCAACGCCTGGAACGGAACGCTGGCCAGCCTGCAAAAGTTTGCCTCGACGGCTGACGGCACGGTACCCACACCGTCCATAACGTCTTTGGGCGACGTGGTGGCCGCGGACTCCTCCGGCATCCTCTGGGACTACCCAGCGACGGGCAGCGGTACGTTCCGCGCCCGAAAACAGATCGGCTCTGGCTGGCGCGGCCTGCGGTCAATCAACGCCATCGACTGGAACGCAGATGGCGTCCTGGACCTGGTCGCCCAATGGACCACGGGGCGGGCCGCGGTCTACCTCGGAGTCGCGGCCGGCGGTTTTGCAACCGGGCCGGTTCTCGCTGCGTCCGGTTGGGGGGACTACCAGCTCACCGTCGGTTACTGGTTCAACAGCAGCTACTATCCGCAAATCATCAGCCGTGACGACTCGGGCGTTCTGCGCCTCTGGACCAACACGTCCGGGTCGGGCGTAAGCGGTGGAACCGCCATCGGCCAGGGCTGGGCCGGACGAAATCTCACCATGATCGATTTCGACGGCGACGGCAACCAGGACATCCTGGCACAGAACCCCACAGGTCAAATGCTGCTGTACCGCACGAATGGCGGTGGTGCCTTCATCACCGAGGCCCGCAAGACCATCGGCAGCGGTTGGCAGAACATGACAAGCGTCACCGTCACCACGAATTTCAAGACGACGGGAACGAACGGCCTCATGGCACGGAACACCGTCGGCCAGCTTTATTACTATCCGGTGCCCGGCACGTCAGCCTGGGGTCCGGTCACCGCCATCGGCTCGGGCTGGAACAACTACCTCATTGCGGGCGGTGAAACGATCAACGTTTCCACCGGCACTCCACCACCACCGCCTGTAACGCCTTCAATCACCTCCGCATCGGACGTCATAACCGTAGACTCCGCGGGAAATGTCTACCGCCGCGACGCGGGCACGGGCACATTGGGCGCGGCCAGCAGGATCGGCACCGGCTTCACCGGACTGGCATCAGTGCATGTCACTGACTGGAACGGCGACGGCATTCAGGATCTGGCTACGCTGAGCGCCACCGGGGTCCTCGGGATCCAGACAGGCCTGCCGGCCGGAGGATTTGCTGCACGAACCGTGCTCGCATCGAACCTGTCGGGCGCGGACGTCACTTTCGGCAACTGGATTACGGCTTCCAAATATCCCGGTCTTGTAGTCCGCAAAACGGACGGCTCGGTCCAGTTCCACGGGAACCCGTCTGGCGCTGCCTTGGCCCCGGCCACCACGATCGCCTCAGGGTTTACCCAGACGGACATCTCAATGGCAGACGCCGACGGTGACGGGAACCAGGACCTTGTGGCTGTGGATTACCTGGGCCGTATGACGCTTTACCGCTCCGGCGGAACGGGAACGCTTATCGCCGAAACCCGAAAGCTTCTGGCCACGGGGTGGAACACGATGAACAGCATCAGCCCGGCCAGGGGGTTCACTGCGGCCTCCTCGAACGGTATTCTCGCCCGCGACGGCGGGGGCCAGTTGAGCTACTATCCCCTGACCGCCGGAACACTGGGCGCGAAGTCGGCGCTACCCTCGGGCTGGAATGGCCTTCTCATTGCGGGAAGCGGGCTCCTGGTACAGGGTCGCGCCGTCACCAGCACTGCAGATATCTTGACTGTAGATTCCTCCGGCGGGCTCTGGAACCGCCCTGCAGGGAACTCCTCCGTGGGAAGCCCCTACCAGATCGGGGTCGGCTGGTCTGGAATGAAGTCCCTGAATGTTGTGGACTGGAATAGCGATGGCGTCGCTGACGTCCTGGCCCAAAGGCCCAACGGCATGCTGTCCCTCTACCCCGGCTCGGCCGCGGGCGGGTTCGCGGCGCCAGTCACAGTCGCTGCCTCAGGTTTCGCCCAGACCACCCTGGTCGCGGGCAAGTGGGTCTCGGGATCCGCGTATCCGGGTTTGGTCGGTTACGGAGCTGATGGGACCCTGTACTACTGGGCCAATGCGTCCGGGCGGAGCCTCAGTGCGCCGGTACGCATCGGCGTGGGCTGGTCGGGCCTGAAGCTCGCCATGATCGACTTCGATTCGGACGGCAGGCAGGACCTGCTGGCGGTCACCGCCTCCGGCGCCATGCGGCTCTACCGTTCCACTGGTGCGAATAAGTTCATCCCGGAAACCAGGAAGACTGTCGGTACCGGCTGGCAGACGTTCCGCCAGTTCTCTGCCAGCAAAGGCTTCGCGGAGACTACCGCCAAAGGCGTGATGGCGGTCCAGACCAACGGTCAGCTGCGCTACTATCCGGTGATGGCAGGAAGCCGATGGGGCGCCGTCGTTACGGCGGGATCCGTGGGGGTAGCGTCAACCGTCTCGTCCTCGTCGGCCGCCGGCTGAGAGGCTGACAAGTAGCAGAGAAGGCGGCTTCCCGGTTACGCGGGGAAGCCGCCTTCTCTGCTTTCCTGCCATTGCTCAGGCACTGGCAGGACTCAGGCCCGCGCGGCCCTGGCGGACACGATGTCCTCCACAGCCTGTTGCCAAGCCAGCACTTGGGATTCTGCCGACAGCGGCCGGGCGGCTGCATCCGCGGCCTTCTTCCACGCTGAGATTTTTCCCGGCGTCAAGCCATGCAGGGTTTCCCGCAGCGACGCTGCAGAGAAGTCCTCTGTGACGGCCCCGAGCCCGTACTCCTCCATCAGCGGGACCATGGCCGGGCTCGGCCCTGTGATCAGACCAATGCGGGCCTGAACCGCCTCAAAGAATTTGTTGGGCAGGGTGTGCCTTAAGTTGAAGGTCGTGGGGGGAAAAAACACGACTGAGGCGTCGTACTCGCTCATTGTCCTCACCAGCTCGGTATAGGGAACGGGATCACGGAAGCGGACCGCCGGCACTTCGGCAGCGAGATTTTTAAGTTCTTCCAGGTAATCCGGCTCGTTCGGCATCACGATCATGTCCAGCGTGAGCCCATCTGGAGCGTCCGTCATCGCTTCAACAAGCCGCTCGAGTTGCCTGTACCGCTGGGCTGCTCCGCTGTGGACCAGCCTCAGCGGCCGACCGACCGGCCGCACTTCCGCGGCAGTGTAGGGCGCGGCGTTGGTGACGACATTCACGGGGACGCCGTAATCCTCGGCATACGCCTCAGCTATGCCTTGGGAAACAGTTGTGACTGAGGATGCCAAGGGCAGGTAGCGCCGGCAAAGCCACCGCATGAACGGGGCCACGGCCACCCGCCACTTGAGATCCGCTTCCTTCTCCCGGGGGGCGAACTCATGAAGGTCCGCATGGACGCCGAGCCGCGGCTCAAGTTCCAGGGCCAGCGGAAGCGTATTCAGGTCGTTGGCCAGAACAACATCGAACTCACCGCGTGGCAGGATCCTACGTGCTGCCGCAACCGCCGTCATTCCGTCGTACACGCGGCCATAACGGCGCGTGAGAAGTCCAATCTTGTCGGATGACCAGCCCCGGGCGTCGTCCGGCAAAGCGAAGTGGTTTTCGATTCCTTCAGGGGCACCACCATAGCCGCAGGTGGAAACACGGTACTTGCCCTTGAACAGCTCGACCTGTTTGAGGACCCTGGGATCTGAGCGGATGGGAGAAAAGGTCAGGATCAGCAGCGAAGGCAGCTCGGCAGTACGATCCAGCATTACTGTCCTCCGTGCGCCGGCGGAGTCAGGCGCTGCCCGGGCCGGTCTTCTTTGTCCCTCAGGGGCTCGTCTTTACCGGGCGCAGGAGTCTCATCCAGGGCAATTCTGCGGGAGAGCTTGGTCAGGGTGGATTCCATGTGCCGGAACCGCTGATACGTCGTCGCCATGAAGACGAGGAAACTCACGATGAGTCCGTAGAGCACCAGGTCGGTTCCGCGTCCAATGCCGAGCATTCGGGCCACGCGGGTCAGTAGCTCAGGGAAGAAGATGGAGAGCGCTGCCACGCAGGCGAAAAGAACCAGCATGATTCGGCGGATGGCAAGGTGCCTGGCGTTCGAGCCGCCGCGCATGAGTGCGAGCGAGACAATGACGACGGCAAGGACAAGTGCTACCTGGACAATTATCTGCACAATTTCACCTAAAGAAGAGGTCAGCGACGATGTTGACCGAGTTCAGCAACGACTGGCCTTTGGCCTTGGAGTAGTCCGTGTAGATGATCTCCACCGGGTGCTCCACCCAGCGCGGGTTTATCTCCGCGAGCTGATGAACCAGCTCGGAGGCGTGGGCCATCCGGTTCTGCTGCAGGTGGATGTTCCGGGCCACGTTGGGGCTGAAGGCGCGAAGGCCGTTGTGGGCATCCGTCAGGGCCATGCCCGTAGACAGTCGCGACTGCACGGCCGCCGTCCGCAGTACCAGCCGCTTCAGCGGCGTGAGCTTGGTGCGGTCATCGAGGAACCGGGAGCCGAGCACGACGTCGGCTTCCCCCGAGCGGATCCGGTCGGCCATTGCCAGCGCGTCAATGACCCGGTGCTGGCCGTCGGCGTCGAAGGTTACGACGCAGTCCAGTTCAGGGTCCTGGAGCGAGTACTCGATCCCCGTCTGCAGCGCAGCGCCCTGGCCCAGGTTGACCGGGTGCTGGACCACAACCGCGCCGGCGCGCCGGGCCACGTCCTGGGAACCGTCAGAGCTGCCGTCGTCAACGCACACAACGTGGGGAAATTCTTTCCTCAAGCCCTCGATGACAGTGCCGACGACGGACGCCTCGTTGTACATGGGGATGACTATCCAGGTTCGACTCACCCGTCAAGTATTCCACAGGCGGCATGCCCGGGGCTCACCCGGAAAGAGGCAGCACCGTCATTTTCGGGCAAGGTGCCTGAGCACATGGAGCATCGCAATGGGACCGTGTACCAGCCCTGCTCCAGTATGCTTCCTTAGCTCCCAAACGGAGCGGTCAGCGGTAAGGTCTGCGGCCACGACTACGTCGGACGCCCGGAATATCTCCTGTAGGTCAGTTCGTCCGCCCAACGTTCGGGCCAGACGCCTCGACTCGAGGTTGTCCCTGATCAGCCGTCCGGTTACGCCTATCGGTCCGGGCTTCCCGGCGGCGGCAGTCAACAGTGAGGCAACCGGGCCGCCACTCGGCTGCGTCAACGGCACCACGGTGAGGCGGTTGTCCCCGACAGTAACGGTAGGGTCACCGTCATAGGCGTAGACGGCCGTCCCCGTTATCTTGCCAGCGTGCTGACCCCAGGCCCCCACGGCACGGTTCCACAAATCATTGATGACGGCCTCTGGATGGCTGCTGCGGCCGACGACGATGCTAACGTGCAGCGGGTTGGCGGAAGTCACGCCTGGCTCCTTTCTTCGGTGGCAGGCTGCGGACTTGCCGCGCCGAACCCTGCAATCCCCCGCAGTTCGGCAATGACCGGCTCCAGTACGGTGCTGCGGAGGAACTGCTGGCCGTAGGCCCAGGCAGCAGCCCAGCGCTTTTCGTCCGGCTCCTGCAATGCCTCGGCGCAATCTCGCAGCGCGTTGGCAATGCCCTCAGGGGTGAGCTCTTTCGCGGGGAACCATAGCGGATAGTCCCGAAGGAGGTCCGTTGCTGCATTCTCCATGTCGTGCACGGAGACGATCGGCAGACCGGTGGCCAGGTATTCGGTGGTCTTGCCGCCGGTCACGTATTTTCCGCTGGACAGCAGGAGAAGCAGGGCATCCATGCTGCCGTAGAAGCCGGCGACGTCTCGTTTGGAGATCGGCCCGTCGTAGCGGAGGCCGTTCTGGCTACCGGTTCCAAAGATCTCAAGAATCTCCGCGCCTGCCGCCCCGGAAGCACTTAGCTTCCCGCGGAATACCGCCTCGGCGTGCGGGCTGTCAGGACCGAAGGCGGCACTCCACCCGTCCAGGAATTCCTGCAACGGCATGTTTACGTACTGCAGCGTGCCGAGATAACCGAAGCTCGGTCGTTCGGCATGCCTCACCGGCGGCCGGGCGTGGCCCGGCTGCGGGTCGAAGCCGTTGGCCACCACGCGCATCAGGTGAGCGGACCCGGGGTAGCGGCGTGCGTATTCGTCCCTGATCTGACTGTTGACGAACCAGACCTGCGCGGCTTCGTTGAGGTACTCGGCTTCACGCTTTCCCACGGCGCTGTCCGGGGTGAAGTCTTCGGCCCCGGAGATGGTATTGAAGGCCCACGCGTCGCGGTAGTCCATGACGTACGGGACGGCCTCAAGCGCCCGGGCAACGCCAAATGCCACATACGGGCTGGCGGAGGCCATGACCAGGTCGACCGGCTTCTCCGCGTGAATGCTTCGGGCAGCGTCGCTGGCGGGCTTCAGCCACGCTCCGTGGAAGTCCTCGGGGAAGTTCCGCCGGCTGCGGCGGCGCAGGGCCTCCTTCCACAGGTAGGGCGCCTCGATCCTGAACCTTGAGTACCGGCGGAGGTCGCCCTTGGCCGGTTCCTCTGCGCCGCCGTCGTCCACTGCGACAACGCGGATGCCCGGGTCAACCGATTCCGCCAGCTTCTCATCAACTCCCGAAATCTGAGACCAGACCTGCGGGTCAACGGTGAGGACCGTGACATCCCAACCATCCAGGGCGAACGCGTTGGCTACCGCGGTGCAGCGGTAAACGGACGACGCCGTGCTGGGCGGAAAGGCGAAAGCGATATAGAGCAGGTGGGGCTTGGTCATCGAGCATTCTCCAGGGCTTTGGCGTAGCCGGCCTCCAGCCGGGGGAGCATGACCTCGGCGCTGTGGTTCCTGCGAACGTAGGAAGGCCCATCCAGACGCTGCGACAACGCCTGTGGATCCTGAAGTGATTCCAGCACAGCTTGGCCAACGTCACCCAGCCCCACAGAAACAGCCGCCAGATCATCCGGGTAGCCGGACACTGGATCGGCGACAATGACAGGAACCCCGATGCCTAAGGCTTCCAGTTCACTTGTGGCGAGGATTCCCGCCACTTGGCCGACCGCGACATGGGCGGTGGCCAACTCCAGAAGAAACCTGTCCTTGGGCATCTTGGGCAACAGCGTGACCCCGAGCCCAGCGGCCTCGGCCGCCCTGTCTCCCCAATTCAGTCCCACAATGTCGACACCCTTATGCCCGACGGCGGCAACCACGTCCGCCGCCGTCTTCAGCAGTGCGTCCCCTCCCTTAGAAGCGTCCCAACGCGACGGAAAGAAGACGCGCGGCCTGGGCGCGGGGCTCCAAACCGGCAGTTCGTTCGGTTCCACAGGAATCGGGAAGTATTCAGCATCGGCTCTAACGCTTTCCGCTTTCTCCCGGACGTCCGGTGTCATGTACCACACGTGCCCGGCGCCGTCGATATCGCTTTTCATCATCGCGTGATGCTGGTCCTGCCAGTAGTTTTCCCGGATATCGGTTCCGTGCAGCGTGAGGGCGTAGGGTCGGGAGAAGAATCCCCGTGCCCACTTGGCCCGGCCGCCCATGTTCACGTGCCAAAGCTGCGTGCGAGGGTAGGCCGCTGCCTGCTCCAAACGAAACCTGTAATAAGCGGACTTCGTTCCACCCCTGGTCCAAGGGCCTTGGATGATCTTCCAAGGTTTTCCCTGGCGGGCGGCCGCTTTTACGATGGTCTTACCAACATCGGCGCAGTCAAACAGCTGGGTCACACGGATTTGGTCACTCATGCCTTCATCCTCTCATTGGCATGCAGCAGGAGCGATTCGGCCACCGGGGTACCGGCCCGGAGCCCCCGGCTACCTCGCAGCAGCCCCCGTCCAGGCCCGGCGCGTAGTATTGGAGGGACTCTTCCCCTTCCGTTCTGGAGTAATTCTTGAGACAACTGCGCCGCACCATGCGCGAACTGCTGCCACTTCTGCCGATGAATGCGCGGAGGTTCCTCCTGCTCTTCGGCGTCTTGTCAGCTGTTCTGGCCTTGCTCGACGCAAGCGCACTCGGCGTCTTCGCCCTCGTGCTGAACCAGATCCTTAAGGGTGGGGACATGAGCCTGCCCTTGATCGGGACCATGAGCCAGGAGTTTGGGCTGGTGCTGCTCGTCGGGTCCGCCATGGTCATGATCCTGAAGTCGGTTCTGAACATCTGGCTGCAGTGGATCTCCACCCGGAAGTTCGCCGACTACGAGCTCGAGATCGGCACCATCCTTTTCCAGAGCTACATACGCGCTCCGTGGACCGAACGTATGAAACGCTCCACCGCGGAGCTGGTGCGGATGATCGACGTCGGCATCGCCAACACGGTGTCCGGCGTCCTGCTGCCCGCCGTGACACTGCCTGCGATGGCCCTGACGTTTGTCTCCGTCCTGGTAGTCCTCATCGGTGCCTCTTGGCAAACAGCCCTGGCCACCCTCATTTACCTCGGCGCCATCGCCGCGTTCCTCTACCTCTGGCTCTCCAAAAAGTCCTACGAGGCCGGCAAGGTAAACCGGGACGCTGCCATGCGCATGTCCACGCTCGTGTCCGAGATGTTGGCAGCGCTGAAGGAAATCACTCTCCGGGACAAAGCGGACGAGGTCGGCGACATCGTCATGCAGAGCCGCGAAACGGCGGCGCGGTCCCGCTCCAACATCCGCTTCATGGGCGCCGTGCCGAAGTTCGTGATCGATATGGCGCTGATCGGCGGCTTCCTGCTCATCGGCACCGTCGGATACCTGATCGGCGGCATTCAGGCTGCAATGTCATCCGTAGCCATCTTCGGCTTGGCGGGCTTCAAGATGGTCCCCGCCCTCACCGCGATGCAGTCCCAGCTGACGGTAGTTCAGTCCACCCTGCCCTACACCGAAACGGTCATGCGGGACATCAAGGATGCCGCCGAGTTCCGCAAGAACGCGGAAAAGCTGGGCCGGACTCCCATCCGGCATGAACCGAAAATACTCGAGCTCAAGAACGTCGAATTCACCTACCCGGGCGCCGGCCAGCCCGCCGTCCGGAAGATCAACCTGCAGCTGCCCATGGGCTCGTCCATAGGTGTGGTGGGACAGTCTGGCGCCGGCAAGTCCACCCTGATCGATATCTTCCTCGGCCTGCTGACTCCTTCCGCAGGAACCATGGCCCTCGACGGCGTTCCGCTCGAGGACGTGCTGGCCGACTGGCGCAAACGCGTGGGCTACGTGCCGCAGGAAGTTGCCATCTTCGACGGTACCGTGGCCCAGAATGTAGCCCTTACCTGGGGCAGCGACATTGACGAGGCCCGCGTACGCACCGCCCTGCAGCGCGCTCAGCTCCTCGAAACCATCGAGTCCCGCAAAGACGGCATCAACGGCCGTGTCGGCGAACGGGGCCTGGCACTTTCCGGCGGCCAGCGCCAGCGCCTCGGAATCGCCCGAGCCCTGTACATGGATCCGCTGGTGCTGGTGCTGGACGAGGCGACGAGCGCACTAGACACCGCCACCGAGGCAGCCGTAGCCCAGGCCATCAGTGAACTGCACGGCGAAATCACCGTCATCTCCGTGGCGCACCGCCTGTCGACCATCCGCAACAACGACCAGGTGTGCTTCATGAAGGAAGGCACCATCCTCGCCCAGGGCACCTTCGACGAGGTTGTCCAGGCCAACCCGGACTTTGCCCAACAGGCAGCCCTTGCCGGACTGTACTCCCCCGCTGCAGTAACCGCGGCCGGCAGCTGATGGTCACCGGCAGCTCACCGCGGCCGGCAGCTGACGGTCACCGGCAGCTCACCGCGGCCGGCCCCTAACCGCGGCCGGCCGCAATTCCCGCATACAGCGCCGACAGGCGCGGGACGAAGGCTGCCGCGTCATAGCGCGGCAGCGCCCAGTCCCGTCCGCCCAGCCGTTCGGTGACCGCCACCGGGTCATCCAGAGCCGCCACGACCTGCTCGACCACGTCCCCGTCGGTCCCCTCGATCACGGGCGGCGTGGTCCCGTCGTCGGGCCGCGGGAGTCGCGAACCCACGGCGGCGAGCGGCGCACCCATACACAGGGCCTCGAACTCGCTCGTGGCGAAGTTGTTGGTTGCCTGACCTATCGTCAGGTGCGCCTGGGCCATGATCCGGTGAAAGTCCTCCTGCGGCATCCTCTCCAGCAGGGTCACACCGTTCTGCCGGGCCGTCTCGGCCCCGGGACCCCAGTTCAGTCCGAGGATCTCTGCGCGGTTTCCGACGGCGGCACTGAGCTTTCGCGCCAGCCCCAACTGCCGCTCCACGCCTTTGTCGTCGTCCCAACGTGAGACGAAAAGAAGGGAGGGGCGCCCGCCAGGATTCCAGGGTGGCAGCGCCGCGGCATCCACGAGGGCAGGGAGGAACTCGGCGTCGGGCCGGGCACGCCGGGCGTTCTCCGCGGTGTCGTTGTTCGCAAAGAAGACGTGGGCGGCCCCGTCGATCGCCTGTTGGATCTCGGCGTGGAACCGCGGATCGGCCCACTGCTTGCGGATGTCAGTTCCATGCAGGGTCAGCGCGTAGGGTCGGCGGGGCATCCCGCGCTCCCGGAGCAGCCGCGCGCTCGTTCCGTAGTGCACATGCACGACGTCGGCCGCGCGGAGCCGGACCGCCCGGCGTGCGACGTAGGGAACGAACCGTGCCCGGGCAAGAAGCGGGTTGGCCGGGGCAGGTGTCATGGGCCGCACCTGTTCGGGCGGCATGTACGCCCATTCGATGCCAGCCCTTGCCGCCGCCCGTACCATGTTGCGGGCCACGAAGGCACAGTCGTTGAACTGAAGAACCCTGGGTTCGGACCTCAATAAATTTCCTCTGCTTGCCGCGTGTTCGTCAGTTAATCAGTTTTTCAAGCGCGAGCCAACGCCGCCGTATAGGCACGGTCAAACAGCTCACCCACGGCCGCCGGTGAGAACCGCTCCCTGATGGGAAGCGCGATGTCCTCGGCAGGCACGTCTTTGAACGCATCCCTTGCCTCCAGCACGGCGCGTCCCAGCGACTCCGGCGTCACGTCCTCCACCAGCCTGCTGTTCGAGGCATCGGCGTAATCGCTGAAGCCTCCTACCCGCGTCGCCACGACGGCGCGCCCGGCAGCCAGGGCCTCGGCCGCGGACGTGAAAAAGTTCTCCTGGGCGGTCGGAAGGAAAAAGAGATCGGCAGCGGAAAGATGCCGGGCCACCTCGGCCGGCCGGACGGATCCTGTCAGCGCGACTTGACCTGCAAGTCCGAGCTCGGCCACGCGCGCCTCAACCGCGGCCCGCAGCGGCCCCTCCCCCACCCAGGTCAGGTGGGCTTCAGTGCCGTGCTCCCGGAGCCAGGCGATGGCGTCCACCGCTTCCAGCGGCCGCTTCCTAGCGACCAGTCCCCCGACCGCAGCCAGCCGGAGAGGGGTGGCGAATTGGGCAGGGACGACGGCGCCACGCCCCTTGACCACGCACGGCACCACCGTCGCGGCACCTGGCCGCGCAAAGCGCTGCATCTCGGCGGCCAGCTGTCCGGTAACGCCGGTGACCACATGGGGCAACCGCAGAACCGCCCGGACTCCGGCCAGCTTTTCCCACAGGGCTGAAACACTCGCAGGATTGACCACACCGTTCCAGTGTTCGGTGTGCACCCAGGCGCGCCCCTGGCCGGCAAGCGTCCGGGCGGCCCATGGCAGCATCGTGACCAGGATGGAGGAAAACGCCATGGTGTGGACGGCATCCGCCCAGGCCATTTCCTTTGCCAGCGTCCGCGCCGCCCGCACCAGGGTGAAGGGGCGCTTGGGATCGGCAGCGATGCGGCGCACCGGCGTCCCCTCCCACAGGCCGGACACCTGCCCGGGCATGCCGAGAGTGCTTCCGAGCCGCACGTGGACCACCCGAACGTCGTGTCCCCGGCCACGGACGGCCTCCACGTGCTCGGCGTTGAAAGGCGCCTCGGTGGGGTTTTCGTCATGCGGGTACCACGTGGCAACAACCAGGATTTTCATGTCTTCCTTCGACCGGTCTTTAAAAATATGCAGGCCGCTTACACGAGCGCCGAGGCGCTCATGAACCGGAACGGGGCTTCCGGGTGCAGCACCCTGGTGATGTCGCGGGGCACCCACGTCTGCGGGCTGACAAACCGGCGCCGGGCCTGGGCCAGCGACTTCATCACGACCAGGTCCGCTTCCTGCCGCACAACGGCGTCGAGCAGTTTCCTGTCTGCCACCGAAAGCGGACGGGCAGCGTGCGGCGCTCCGAACAGCAGCTTCCGCACCTCTTCGGCCATCTCCCGCGCGTCTTCCCTGTTCCAGCTTCCGGCTTCAGCCCGGAGCAGGACATGCCCAAAAACATGCACGCGGATAATCTTCGTGACGATTGCTTCCCTGGCACGCTGCGGAAGCCCCGCAAACCAGTCGGACAGCACGAGGTCAGTGGCAAAGGCCAGATCCTCCGTCACCGGCCGCGGAGTGTGGGTGACCCGGACGGTAGCGTCGGCATGAACCAGGTATCGCGGCAGGCCCCGCCCGTAGCTGATTTTCGCGCCGGAAAACCACAGCCGCGCGGAAAAGGACTGGTCCTCCCCCGTCGCGTAGCGTGGCGGAAACGTGAGGCCCAACTCGCGCACCAGAGCCAATCGCAGCAGTCCCAGCGGCGCCGTGCGGTAGGTGAGGCGGTCCGCCACCGGATCCAGGTGCCCGCGCCGGGTGCGCCGCACCACGGGCGTGTGAATCGTGGCGCCGCCGGCATGTGCCATCGGGGCGATCAGGACGTCGGAACCGTCCCGTTCCGCGGCCTCCACCCATTGCGCCAGGGCCCCGGGCTCGATGGAATCGTCGCTACCCATGATGGCCACCCAGGTTCCGGTGGCTTCGGCAATCCCGTGATTGAAGGGACCGGCCGGGCTCTTGATGCCGTCCACGAAGTGCAGGAAGCGGACCAGCCCCCGGTGCTCGGGCGCCACGCGCTCCCGGATCGGATCCACGTCCGTGTTGTGGCACACCACGTTGATCCGCAGGCGCCGCGGCGCACCGGCTTCCGCAGCCAGGCCGCCCTCCAGCAAGGACGCCACGGCGCGCCCTACCGGCCGGTCTGGGGTGTGCACCGCAATCACCACGTCGAGCAGCCCGGAATCCTGTGTTTTGTTGTCCACCCAGTAAGGTTATCGCGGGTCCAATGAAACCTTGCCGAGGAGCACGCACACCCCCATGAGCCAGAGCATCGAAGTGGTCATTCCCGTCCATGATGTGCAACGACCCTTCAAACGCGCTGTCAGCTCCGCGCTGGGACAGCGCGCCGGGCTGTTGCGGCTGGGTGTTGAACTCCGGGTGACAGTGGTGCTGCACAACCTCGGTTCCGCCGCCGGGGAGCATAGCGACGGCTCCAAAGCCGGATCCGGGCTCGACGGCGTCACGTGGCTGACGTGCGACGACGGCGTCAGGTCCCCCGCCGGACCCCGCAACTTTGCGCTGGATCAGAGCACAGCAACCTTTCTGAGCTTCCTGGACTCGGATGATCATCTGGAGCCCGGGTCACTGGCCGGATGGTGGAAGGCCGCGCAGCCGAACAACGCTGCCGTGGTCATCGCACCGTTGCGCACGCCGGAAGGGACCATCCTGCCGGCCCCGCGCATCAGGCCCTCGAAACCGGCTGTCCTGCATCCCCTCAAGGACGGGCTGGCCTACCGGAGCGTGCCGTACGGCCTGCTCCGGCGCTCCGTCCTCACCGACATCGGTTTCCGTTATGCCGAGGGGCTGCGGACCGGCGAGGACATCGAGGCAACCCTCAAGCTGTGGTTCCGCTCGGGACCTGTCTGCTACCCCTACGGCGCCGCCGCCTATCACCAGACCGACGATTCAGGCGCCGGCCGCGTCACCAGTTCCCTCAGCAATCTGAAGGATGAATTCACGTGGCTGGAACGGCTGCTCGCCTCCGAATGGCTGCAGCAGGCCACACTCGCCGAGCGGCGCGCCGTGGCATTGAAGATCCTGCGCGTGCACGGTATCGGCGCGCTGCTCCGCCGCGCCGGCGCAGCAGATGTCCAGAATGATGCCCTCTGGAACGAGGAGGAGCGCGCGTACTGGCTGGACATCTCCACCCGGCTATACGCCTTTGCCGGCGGCTCCCTGCCGGAACTAAGCCGCCGGGACGCCGAACTGACCCAGGCAGCCGCCGCGGCGCCCGACGTTCAGTCGCTGCGCACCGCCGTCGAACGCCACCGGACCGCCGGCCGCCTGGGTGACCTGGTTCCGGCCAGCCCGGCGGCGATCCTGTCACGGGACGCGGTACTGCGGCATTACCTGACGGAGCGGCTGCGCGCCAGGGCCGGTGTCTTTTCCCCATCCTGATCGGCGGCAACCTGTCCCGGGCGGAAATCTGCGCGGCCTCCAACTAAACTGGAACCCATGCGAATTCTCAGCGTCGTTGGCGCACGTCCCCAGTTTGTGAAACTTGCGCCCATTGCGGCAGCCATGAAGGGCCATGCGGAACACCTGATCGCCCACACTGGCCAGCACTATGACGAACTCATGAGTGATGTGTTCTTCCGCGACCTCGGCATCCCCGCCCCGGACTTCAACCTTGGCGTGGGATCGGGCAAGCACGGAGCCCAGACCGGCGCCATGCTGCACGGGCTGGAAGAAATCCTGGAACAGTCTGCCCCTGACTGCGTCCTGGTTTACGGCGACACCAACTCCACCCTGGCCGCGGCCATCGCCGCCATCAAGATGCACATCCCGGTCGCGCACCTTGAGGCAGGACTGCGGTCCTTCAACCGCCGGATGCCGGAAGAACACAACCGCGTCCTGACCGACCACAGTGCCGATCTCCTGCTTGCCCCCACCGAGGTGGCCGTCAAGCACCTCGCCACCGAGGGCCTCGCCGAGAGGACCGTCCTGGTGGGTGACGTCATGACTGACGTCCTCTTCAAGGTCCGTGACGTGCTCGACGCCGGCCACCAGCCGCTGCCGGTGGACGCGGTGCCCGGCGAATACTACGTCTGCACCATCCACCGGCCGGACAACACAGATTCCCCCGAGCGCCTGGCCGCCATCGTCGGGTCCCTGGCCAGCCTGTCGAAGCCGGTCTTCCTGCTGGCCCACCCCCGCCTGGTCAACCTTGCAGCCAAACACGGCATTGAGCTCGAGCAGGGAGCCATACGCGTGGCGTCCCCGCTTGCCTACCCGCAACTGGTCCACGCCGTCCGGAACAGCGCGGGCGTCATCACGGACTCCGGCGGACTGCAGAAGGAAGCCTTCCTGCTCCGCACGCCCTGCACCACGATCCGCCCCGAGACTGAATGGGTAGAGACGGTCGACCTCGGCTGGAACGTGTTGGTAAGCAAGGACCTGGGCATCCTGGCCGACACGGTACAGCGGCCTGCACCAGCCTCGACGGATGCCACTCCCTACGGCGACGGCCACGCCGCCGAACGCACTGTGGCAGCACTCATCGAGGCCTTCGGAAGCTGACCCACCGGGCCGGCTAAGCCCAGACCAGCTTAAAACGACGACCTCCGGAACAGGCACCCACAGGGTGCCGGTTCCGGAGGTCTGTTGCTTCTGGCCTGCTGCTAGCTGCAGGCCACCACCTTGAACAGTTTGGCGTTGCCCTGCTGATCCACGAGCTGAACGGCAGGCGAGGCTGCGAGGTTCTGCAGGCCTGGATATGTCTTGCTTTCCGGGGTGTTCAGCAGATACTGGGTACCGAAATCAAGGGCGTAGGATACCTTTGTCGCCCGCACGGCGTCACAAACCCCCGGCGAGGTTTTTGCGTCCGCGAGCGACTCCGCCACGGTCCGCATGTCTTTGCTTTCCGCCTGGCCCAAGTGGTACTCCAGCACCTTCCGGTCTGAAAAAGCGTAGGCAAGCGCCCCGCCGTTCCACGGATTCACGGCGATCACCGCGTCCTTGGGCACTTTCGAGCCGAGGCGTGCCAACAGGGCGTACTCGTCAGAGGACAGGATGGAGTCCTTGGTGTCCCGGGCAAAGTAGTACTGGTTCGACGCCACATACCCCCTGACCGGACCGGCCTGGGCCGCCCAGCCGAGAATCAGGCAAACCGCCACGATGCCGGCAAAGCCCGGAACACCGCCCAGCCGCATCCTGCCAATGCCAGCCGCCCTCAGCTTCACGGCCAGGACGCCAGCTGTCGCCTTGAGCGTATCGGCCGTGGCCAGCACGCCAAGCGCTGCGAGCACGGTGGCGAAGAGCGGAAGGTAGGCGGCAAGCCGAAAAGTGTCCTGGTACCAAGTGCCCGTGAAGAATGCCCGGGCCCAGCCGGGTGCGTAGCCGGCATCCACGACGTAGAGGAACCCGGCCACAAAGTAGCATCCGAGCAGCCACAACTGCGTACGCCGACGGATGATCCTGACCATGCCGACCACGGCCAGGATGGAAATGATGAGTGTGACGTCGGTTTTCATCGGGCCGTTGGCAATGACTTCGCCCACGGCTCCGGCCACGGTCTGGTGTGGCGTCCAACCGTTGTACGGAGCCGGGCGCAGCTTCTGCCACGCAAGCACCACGGCCACCGCTCCCGCCACCGAGGCCAAAGCGACCACCCCATACTTCGCCGGCGATGCCTTGGTCCGGATCAATTCCCTCACATAGAGGAAAAGCCGGGACAGGACAACCGGAATGCTGAAGGCAAGGAGCGCGTTGATGGCGCTCATATGGGACAGGGCCAGGCCTGGGATCGCCAGCAGAAGCACAAGCCATGCCCGGAGTGCGGGTTCGCGCAGTGTCGGTGATAGGCGGCAGACAAAAACTACCGCGGCGACGCCGGCCGGGAGTGCGCTGACCGAGAGCAGGTTCGGGAAGAGCGGGCCCCAGACCAGCAGCAGGTACGGAAACGCGAGGAACCCCGCCGACACCACTCCGGCTGCCATCAGGCCGATCGGGCGTGGCCCGATGATGACACGGGCAAGGAAGACCACGGAGATGGGCCAGATAACGGCTGACGCCACGATGTTTACCGCGTTCACCGAGACCGGGACGGAGGCCCCCGTCAGCTGGCATACGAGGGCCCCCAGCGAATGCCACACGGCCGGGTACACGGAAGACAGCCCGCCGGTACCGCCCGCCATGCTGCCAAGATTGAGCGTCGAGGCGTTCCCCGTGTCCAGGATGTAGCGCACGGCGTTCAAATGGAAGACGTCGTCGTAGCGCTGGGAGATGTTGTCCGGCGCGCCCACGAGTTGCATGACCCTGCGGGCGATGAGGACCGCGCCCACGGCGACACCGATGGCACCTGCAGCCATGGTCTGCCAGCCGTCGCCCTGTTGCACCGTCCGCCGCACAGCCCCGGGCTCCTGGCGCCGCCAGGGCCGCGTCGTCACCGCCCACGCTGCCGCGGACGCCAGTACGGCCGTTACCAGCACGACGCCGAGCCCCCACTGCACGTGGACGAACGGCGCAAGCACTGCGCCGACTCCCGCGATGGACAGCGACAGCACCGGGGCAAGTCCCAGGAGACTGGTGCGCCGGAAGCCCAGGGACCAGGCGAGGGCAGCACCGGGAAAAAGCACCACGGCCACAGCAGCCAACAGGGCCGGCAGCGAGGTCAGCCAGGACAAATTTCCTCCAAGGGTATTTACAGGTCGGGCGCCGGCTTTCGGCCGGACCGCTTCACGCAACTGAAACTTACGGAGCGCGGGGTAAAGCTTATGGGTCAGGAGGCTAGTTTCCCCGGAGCCGGCCGATGACGTCGGCTACCGGGCCGTCCATGATGACCCGCCCGTGTTCCAGAAGCACCCCGCGTTCGCAGACGCGGGCCACCAGGTCGAGGTCATGGCTCACCACTACCAGGGTCTTGCCTGCCGCCGCGAGTTCCTGGATCTTGGCGAGGCATTTCTTCTGGAAGGGCTCATCACCTACGGCCAGGATTTCATCGACCAGGAAGACGTCAGGGTCCGTATGCACCGCCACAGAGAACGCAAGCCGGAGGTACATGCCCGAGGAGTAGAACTTGACCTCGGTATCGATGAACTCCCCAATCTCGGCAAACTCCACGATGGAGTCGAATTTCTCCTTGATCTGGGTCTCGGTCATCCCGAGGATCGCCCCGTTGAGGAAGACGTTGTCACGCCCCGAGAGGTCAGGGTGGAAACCCGCGCCGACCTCGATCAGGCCAGCTACGCGCCCACCGGTGCGGACCGTGCCCGAGTCGGGGAGCATGACGCCCGAGATGTGCTTGAGCAGGGTCGACTTCCCGGAGCCATTCAGCCCCAGGAGTGCCACCGTCTCACCGTGTTCGACGTCGATGGACAGGTCGCGGAGGGCGTGGAACTTCTTCGACAGGTCACCTTTCCGGCCTCGCATGAGCCAAACAAGGGCTTCCTTCAGGGACCGGGTGTGCCTGAGCACGAACTGCTTGTTGATGTTGCGGATTTCAATTGCGGTGGTCAAGGCTCACAGCTCCTGTGCGAAGCGGCCCTCGAGCCGCCGGAAAGTCCACTGGCCGAGGAAAAGGATGGCAAGCGAGACCAGAACCCCAACCGGTACCCACACGGTGACGAGATTGGGTGGGCTCCCCTCAGCACCTGCCGTCGTGGGCAGCCAGAAGGCATGGTGGAAACACTCCACCGCGATCGTGATCGGGTTGAGCTGGTAAACCGCGAACCAGGTTTCGCCGGCCTTGTCCAGCACCATCCGCCAGGAGTACAGCACCGGAGCAACCCAGGTGGCGATCAGCAGAATCAGGTCAACCAGGTTCTCCGAATCACGGAAGTACACGTTGACTGACCCGAAGAAGAGCCCCAGCCCCGTGGCCAGCAGGGCAATCATGACAAAGCCGGCGACGGCGGTCACCAGTTCCAGCGGCCCCGGCCGCCAGCCGCTGAACAGGCAGGCCACCACAAGGACGAACAATTGCGGAAAGAAGTGGACCGCGGAGACCCACACCGAGGAAACCGGAAACAGCTCCCTTGGCAGGTAGATCTTGTTTATCAGTCCACTGTTGTTGACGATCGATCGCGTGGCCGTGCTCAGCGACTCCGTGAAGAAGTTCACCAGGATGATGCCGGAAAACAGGTAGACGGCATAGTTGGGCAGCCCTCCCCTGTTACTCGGGCTCTGCTCCAGCCCCAGGAAAACTCCGAGGGCAATGTAAAAGGCGACGAACTGGACCCCGGGTTTGACGTAGGTCCACAGCAGCCCGAGGACCGAGCCCCGGTACCTGATCCTGAGCTCCTTGCGGACAAGGAGCTTCAGGAGGTACCGGGAACGGAACACGTCCACGAGCCCGTTCCCGGTTCCCGGCGCCGCCAGCGCCCGGCCGGAATCCTGGTGTGTTGGCAAGGTGCGTCCGCTTGTCACTGCCCGGGCTTCTGCTGTTCAGCGTCGGAGCCGGAGTTGGCCGCGAAGGTCTCGCGCCAGGTATCCGGAGACGTGAAGTTGGGCAGTTCCTTCTTGTAGGACGCCGAGAGCTCATCCCAGCGGGCCAGGACGCGTGCGTGCAGGGTCAGGCTCCGCAGCAGCTGCTTGCGGAAGCGGACATTGTCCCGGAGGTACCAGGACGCGCCCGTGCCGTCCGAAGCCGACACAATGGCCGAATCCAGGTGGGACAGCCGCCACCAGCGTGCATCCGCCGCGGGCACGATAGCCTCCGGGTGATGGGTCGCGGCCGGGTCGACGTTGCGGAGCTGGCGGGCGGCGCCGGAGAGTGCGCCGGACACGGTCTGCCTGAAGTTCTTGGGTCGGGTCGGAACCATGCCGAACTTGGGCAGGTGCAGCCGCTTGACGGCGGGGAATTCGGTGATGTCCTTGCTGACCTGGGCATCGGGGAATTCCGAGCGGACCTTGCGGATCTCGGGGAGTTTGCCGCCGATGGTCCGGTGCAGGTGCGACGGCCCGTCGAGCAGGTCCTTGAGCGCACGGTTCCTCAACTCCATCGCCGAGTACTGCAGCGAGAGGAGGTGCCTGACGTCTTGGAGGAAGCTCTCGACGGGAAGCCGGCCGCCCTTTTCGTACTGCGAGTACAGCAGCGCCGCCACCCAGCGGTTCCGCTGGTGGTAGTAGGCCTGCCAGTCGATGGTGTCGTCTTTCTCGGTCCAGGGCATGTGCCACACTGCCGCGCCGGGCAGGCTCACGGTGGTGTAGCCGTTGGCCTTGGCACGGACGCCGTATTCAACGTCGTCCCACTTGATGAAGACGGGCAGCGCGAGCCCGATCTCCTTGATGATCGACGTCGGAATCAGGCACATCCACCAGCCGTTGTAGTCGACGTCGATCCGGCGGTGCATCCACGGGGTGGTGCGCAGGTTGCTCGCAGCAAAGTCATGGGCAATCTGCCCCTCGCCAATCGGCTCGTACTGGAACCGGTACTCGTTGATGCCCTCGCCAAAGTTGTGGATAACGGAACGTTCAAACAGGTTGAACATATGGCCGCCCACGATCGTGGCGCTGCGGGTGAAGTCGGCGAAGTTGACGGCCCGGAGGACGCCTTCGGTCTCCACGACGACGTCGTCGTCCAGGAGCATGACGTACTTGCTCTCGCCGCCCTCGACAGCCTCGTACATGCCGCGGGCGAAGCCGCCGGACCCGCCGAGGTTGCCCTGTTCGATGAGCTTGAACTTGTCGCCGAGCACGGCGGCGGCCTCCTCGAAGCCCTGCTCGTCCCGGACCTTCTGGTTGCCCTGGTCGGTCACGATCAGACGGTCCATGACCGCGAGCAGATCCTCGGACTCGGCAAAGGTGCGCAGGTGCTTGACGCAGTAGTCCGGCCGGTTGAACGTGGTCACGGCGATGGAGAGGGAACCGGGGCTGAAGCCCTCGGGCTGCGGAACGGACCAGTCGGCCTGCTTCAGCGTCACGTCGTCGCCGTGTGAGACGAGGTCGAACCAGTACCAGCCGCCGTCGGCGAACGTGGTCAGCGTGAGATCGCAGGTGGCGGTGGTCCCGCCCGTCAGGTGGAGGCTCTGAACGCGGTTGGAGCTGCCGCGGGGGCTGGACTTGTAGACAATGACCGTTGCCTCGGCGTCAGTCTCGATGTTCAGGCGTACCTGCTGCACATCGGTGTGGGCGCGCCAGTAGCTGGCGGGAAAGGCGTTGAAGTACGTTCCGAAGGAAACCCTGCGGTGCGCCGGTAGCGACAGCTGGCGCCGGCCGAGGATGAAGTCCGAACGCATCTCGCTCCGCAGCACGGCCGGCTGCGCAGCGGCAGCGCCGCGTTTGCTGCCGGAGCCCTGCGTTTCCACCACACGGCGTGCGGCATCAAAGTCAACGTACAGCGGGAGGGTGTCGGTGTCGCCGTCGACCGGGAACACAACCCGGTGGACTGTCTTCCAGACAGTCTCGTCGCTGCCGGGTTCGGTTCCCTGCCGGAACTCCGTCGCTACGCTCATGCGTCTACTCCTCCGCTTTCCAGCTTCGCACCGCCGCTGAAGTGCGGCTTGATCTTGTTGTCGAACATGCTCAGGGCCGATCCGATGGCCATGTGCATGTCGAGGTATTTGTAGGTTCCCAGCCGGCCGCCGAACAGGACGGAGTCCTCGCCGCGGGCCAGGTCGCGGTAAGCCAGGAGCTTCTCGCGGTCCACCGCGGTGTTCACCGGGTAGTAGGGTTCGTCGCCCTTCTCGGCGAAACGGGAGAACTCCCGCATGATGACCGTGGCGTCCTTGGTGTAGTCACGCTCGGGATGGAAGTGCCGGAACTCGTGGATCCGGGTGTACGCGATGTCCTCGTCCGGGTAGTTCATCACCGAGCAGCCCTGGAAGTCCTCGATCGGGAGCACCTCTTCCTCAAGGTCGATGGTGCGCCAGGACAGGTCGCCTTCGGCGTAGTCGAAGTACCGGTCCACGGGGCCGGTGTAGATGACCGGCACCTGGCCGCGCACGGCGCTCCGGCCGAGTTCGCCGTCGTCGAAGAAGTCGGTGTTGAGGTGTACCTCAATGTTCGGGTGGTCGGCCATCCGCTCGATCCAGGCTGTGTAGCCGTCAACCGGCAGTCCCTCATACATGTCGTTGAAGTAGCGGTTGTCATAGTTGTAGCGCACCGGAAGCCGGGAAATGATTTCGGCGGGCAGGTCCTTGGGGTCGGTCTGCCACTGCTTGCCCGTGTAGTACTTGATGAACGCCTCATAGAGGGGGCGGCCGATCAGCTGGATCCCCTTGTCGTTGAGGTTCTGCGGATCGGTCCCCGCGAGTTCGCCGGCCTGCTCCTGGATCAGCGCCCGGGCGTCACCCGGACCCATCGAGGAGCGGAAGAACTGGTTGATGGTGCCCAGGTTGATGGGCATCGAGTACACCTCGCCCTTATGGCTGGTATAGACCTTGTGCTGGTAGTTGGTGAACGCCGTGAAGCGGTTCACGTACTCCCAGACGCGCTCGTTGGAGGTGTGGAAGAGGTGGGCGCCATACCGGTGGACCTCGATGCCGGTCTTGGCCTCATTTTCGCTGTACGCGTTTCCGCCGATGTGGTGGCGGCGGTCCAGGACGGCAACTTTCAGCCCCAGCTCCGTGGCGGCGCGTTCCGCGATTGTCAGGCCAAAAAAACCCGAACCGACTACGACGAGATCAGCGTTCACAACTCTCCTGTGTGTTTTGGTGGCAGGGTTCAGCAGCCCTATCTGCCGGGTCTAGACTACCCGAAGTCCGTTGCGTGCCCGGTATCGGCAGCCGCTGCGCTGGCTACCGCCAGCCAAGTTCTGGCGGGGGAAAGTGTCTGGCACCGTCTCCCGGACAGTCCGATTTGCGGTCCGTGATGGCCGTGCCCGTACCTCGTTCCTACCGGCGGATGGAAGCGACCTTGTCCGCGCCGTAGTACCTGAAATTGCTTTCAAACCGCAGATTGTCCCAAGGCTTGGGGGTCAAAATCTGCGACCGGTAGCCCCGCGACGGCCAGCGTTTGAGCGCATTCAAAAAGGTGTCAATTCTGCTGTTGGGCGCTTCAGCCAGACGCAGCAACTCCAACTCGGCAACGCTGAGCGGCCGTTCGACGGAGGGAGCAAGCGCCTTGATAGCACCCACCGCCGCAGCCAACACTGCCCTGTCATCCTCAGTCCAAGGAAAACTGCCTCCACGCCGGTACATCGCCGACAGGACGTGAACGCGAAGGATCTTAACGGCAATGGCGTGCCGGGCGGGGCCCCGCAGTTCCCGGACCCAATCCGCCGTGACCACGCCCAGAAGTGCGCGGAACTCTTCCCTCAACGGGAGCATCTGGCCAGTGACGCGCTCAACCGCGTCTTCACCCACGACATAGGTGCCTTGCCCCATCTCGATCCTGCCGCCGGTAAACCACATGCGGAGGCTGAAGTCCATATCCTCACCAGTACGGAGACCGCCGGTGAACTGCACGCCGAGCCGCTTGACGGTGGAAAGCCTCATGATGCCAAGGGGCGCAGTCCTGTAGGCAACCCGGTCACGGACGGGATTCAGCGGTCCGGTGCGCAATAAACGCAGCCGCGGAGAGCGGATTGGAGCTCCCCCCTGGGTGCGCAGCCGTGCGAGCACGGCATCGGCCTCGCTGGAGTCCGCCTGACCAATCCATTGCGCGAGGGCATTTGCCTCCAGGAAGTCGTCGGAGCCAAGCAAGGCGACATAGCGGGTCGCAACCGTCGTTAGCCCGGCATTCATGGGTCCGGCGGGAGACGGAATGCCGTCGTCGAATTCCAGGAGTTCGATGTGCTCCTCTGGAAGCTCTAACAGTTTCTTGTGGACGTCGGCCGCGGCGATTCCATGGCAAACCACCAGGACCTTCACCTGGCCGGGGTTCCCGGCAGCAAGTGCCGACGCCACAGCACGGGCGATTGGCCGGTTGAGTTGATGGACAGCAATAACAACGGTGACGGCATAGTCGCTGGTCATCGATTTCCTCCAAGTTTCTGCTCGCGCTCGGCGCGTGGGCCGAGGCCCGCCGTGGCCAGCACCTCGGCGGCGGCATGCTGTCCCGACGTTGCCAGCGAGGCATTCTGCTGCACCCAGCCGGCCCTGGCATCCCGGCCGTCCGTGTTGCCGCCGGACATTTCACCGGCCGCTACACGGCACATGGCGGCCGCCACACTGTCGACGTCGTAGTTGGCCGCTTCGCCGAGTCCGTTCCCGGAGACGAGCGACGCGCCCTCCCCCGTCCCGGCGAAAACCACCGGCGTCCCGCAGCCGGCAGCCGCGTAGATCTTGGTCGGCTTGGCAAAGTCGTAGCCCTGGCCCGGTTTGATGCTGACCAGGGCCGCGGCTGCCCCCCGGATCCAGCGGGCCGCATCCGCCGGGGGAATGACCCCGCCGAACGTCACACGGCCGGGCACCGATTGCGCCGCCAGCTCCCTGAGGTGAGGTTCGTCGGCGCCCTGCCCAAAGAAACGGATGCTTGCGCCCGGGTGCTCGGCAAGCACAGCCGGCAGCGCGCGGATGAAGATGTCGGCACCCTGCCATTCGGACATCGTTCCGGTGTAGACGAAGAAGGGGCCGGCGGACCCGGCAGTCTCCCCCTCGGGTCCAAACACGGACGTGTCGATCCCGTTGCCGACGACGATAATGCGGTCCCGCGGGACCCCGAACTGCTCGACCTTCTGTGCCACACCATCAGAGATGGCGATGACCTTTGATGCATTGCGCAGCGCAAACCCTTCGGCAGCCCGCATCACGCGGATCACGACGCCGGGCACATCCGTGGCGGACAGCGCTTCGGTCCAGATGTCCGCGGCGTAGTAGACGAACGGCCTGCGCCGCAGGGCCGATGTCAGCGCCACGACCACGCCGGTGGTGGGCGGCGGCTCGGACACGACGACGTCAGCCCGCGAAAACAGCAGCCGGAAAAAGGCGGGCACATCAAAGCTCATGTACTGAACGTAGCCGCGCACATTGCCGCCGGCGTCGCGCAGCACCGGCCACCGGGAGATCCTGTACCGCGGCTTGAACGGCGGCGATCCCTTCGGCGGCCTGGTGGTCACGACGCTGACGTCGGCGCCGTTGGCCGCCAGGCCGTCCACGAGGGCCTTCAGCCGGAATGAGGCAGCACCCACTTCCGGTGTGAAAAGCCGTGTTGCCACTGTGACCCTGACAGGTCTGTCTTCAGTCACGAAGCAGCAATCTTCACGATCTGCCGGTTGGTGGCGGACTCCAGCACGGCTTCGGCCACGCGGAGGGTATCCAGGCCCTCGCGCATGGTGACGACGTCGCTGCGCAGTCCGAGGACGGCGTCGCGGAACGCTTCGTGCTCGGTCCGCAGCGGCTCCGGCTTGGCGATGGCGAGCCGGGTGACGTTGCCTTCGGAGACGCCACGGAACGCGGCCATGGACTCCCATTCGGTGGCGACCGTGCCGTTCTCGAAGAACGTCAGGTCAGCGGTGATGGTGTCGGCCACGAAGGCACCCTTTTCACCGGTGACGATCGTGAGCCGTTCCTTCATCGGTGAGAGCCAGTTGACCAGGTGGTTGGTGATGACTCCGTTGCCCAGCTGTCCTGTCGCTGCCACCATGTCCTCGTGCGGGCGGCCGCTGCGGGTGGTGGTGCGGGCGAAGATCGACTCGAAGCGGCTCTGTGCCAGCCATGCGGTCAGGTCGATGTCGTGAGTGCCGAGGTCCTTGACCACGCCGACGTCGGCGATGCGGGCCGGGAACGGGCCCTGGCGCCGGGTGGCGATCTGGTAGACCTCGCCCAGCTCGCCGGCTTCGATCCGCTTGCGCAGCGACTGCAGCGCCGGGTTGAAACGTTCGATGTGGCCGACGGCGCCGACGAGGCCTTTGGCTTCGAAGGCGTCGACGAGGCGCTGCCCGGCCTCGGCGCTGGAAGCGATCGGCTTCTCGACGAGGGTGTGGACGCCGGCGTCGGCCAGGGCGAGTCCGACTTCCTCATGCAGCCCGGTGGGCACGGCCACCACTGCCATGTCGATACCGGCTGCGATAAGCTCCTCCACCGAGGACAGGACAGCCAGCTGTCCGGCGACGCCGTGCGGGTCGCCGAAGGAGTCGGCGACCGCGACCAGGTCGACGCCCTCGAGCTCCCGGACCACGCGCGCGTGGTGGCGGCCCATCATGCCCAGGCCGATGAGGCCTACGCGCAGGTTAGCCATCAGGCACCTGCCTGGACGAGCTTGTTGACCGCGGTGACGATGCGGTCCAGGTCGTTCTGGCTCAGGGACGGGTGCACCGGCAGGGAGAGGACTTCCTTGGCCGCGGTCTCCGTGTTCGGCAGGTCCTCGGTCCGGTTGAACGAGGGCAGGCGGTGGTTCGGGACCGGGTAGTACACACCGGTACCGATGTTGTATTCCTCGCGGAGTGCCTTGGCCAGTCCGTCGCGGTCCTCCGGCACGCGGATCGTGTACTGGTGGTAGACGTGGGATGCGCCTTCGGCGACCTTGGGCGTGGCGACGCCCTGGAGGTTGGCGGTGAGGAAGGCCGCGTTCTGTTGGCGCTGTTCGGTCCAGCCGAGGACCTTCTTGAGCTGGACCCGGCCGATAGAGGCGTGCAGGTCGGTCATCCGGGCGTTGAAGCCCACGAGCTCGTTTTCATACTGCTTTTCCATGCCCTGGTTCCGCAGCAGTCGCAGGTTGCGCTCCACGCCGGCGTCGGGGGTGGAAACCATGCCGCCCTCGCCGGAGGTCATGTTCTTCGTCGGGTAGAGGCTGAACATGGCGAACTTGCCGAATGTTCCGACCTTCTGGCCCTTGAAGCTGGCACCGTGGGCCTGGGCGGCGTCCTCGTACAGGTCGATCCCGCGTTCTGCAGCGAGCTTCCCGAGGCCTTCGACGTTGAACGGGTGCCCGTACAGGTGCACGGGCATGATGCCCTTGGTCTTGTCCGTGATCAGCGAGGCGACGTGATCCACATCCAGCGTGTAGTGGTCCAGTTCGATGTCGGCAAACACCGGAGTAGCCCCGGTCAGCGCGACGGAGTTACCGGTTGCGGCAAAGGTGAACGACGGAACGATAACTTCGTCACCCGCCCCGACGCCGGCCGCCAGGAGCCCGAGGTGCAGGCCGGACGTGCCGGAGTTCACGGCCACGGACGAGCGGCCGTCCAGGAGAACCTCGGAGAACTCCTTCTCGAACTCGGCGACCTGCTGGCCCTGGGCCAGCATTCCGGTGGCCAGAACGGCGTCGACGGCGGCCCGCTCGTCGTCGCCGATGATCGGCTTCGCCGCGGGGATAAAGTCGTAGCTCATGCGTTCTCCTCAGACTCTTTCAGGGAATTTCCGTCTTCAATGTATTTGGCGCCGGTAGCAGGGCAGACCCAGAAGCCGCCCTCCTGGCGCAGCGGCTCACCGGCCTTGCCCACCCAGCCAAGACGCCGGGCAGGGACGCCCGCCATCAGGGCAAAGGCCGGCACATCCTTGGTGACGACCGCGCCAGCCGCAACCGTGGCCCAGCGCCCCACCGTCAGCGGGGCAACGCACACGGCGCGGGCGCCGATCGAGGCGCCGTCCTCGATGGTCACGCCCACCGGCGTCCAGTCGTGGGCGCTCTTCAGGGAGCCGTCGGGGCTGACCGACCGCGGGTAGGTGTCGTTAGTCAGCACAACGGCCGGCCCAATGAACACACCCTTGCCGAGCTTGGCCGGCTCGTACACCAGGGCGTAGTTCTGAATCTTGGTGTTCTCGCCGATCTGCACGCCGGTACCGACGTACGCGCCGCGGCCCACGATGCAGTTCGCGCCAAGGTTCGCCTGTTCACGCACCTGGGCAAGGTGCCAGACCTTCGTCCCGTCGCCGAGGATCGCCTGGTCCGAAACGTCGGCGCTCGGAGCAATGGTCGTCGTCATACTTTGGTTCCTCTCAGAAGTGCCGCTGCGGCCGGGCCGCACCGGTAAAGGCTGCCGTTGGACGCTCTCAGGCCTTGCCGATAACACGGTAAACGACGCCGTCCCACCGGTCGGCAGAACTCACGCGGCGGCCGTCGATAAAGGCCTTGATACCGGGCAGGTCAGCCCGGGACAGTGTGCGGTACTCGGCGTGGTCGGCCTGGACGACTGCCGCGTCGACGGGCTCGCCGACGTGGTACGCCGTGAAGCCAAGCTTTTCCAGTTCAGTATCCGTGTAGAGCGGATCGTGCACCGTCACCACGGCGCCGCGCTTCTCGAGGCTGGAGACCGCGTCGAAAACGCCGGAGAAGGCAGTCTCCTTCACACCGCCGCGGTACGCGGCGCCCAGCACCACCACGCGGGCATCGGCCAGGTCGCCGTAGGCGCCCTCGAGGAGGCCCACCGTGTAGTCGGGCATTTCGGCGTTGGCGGCACGGGCGGCCCGGACCACCGTCGCCTCGGGGTCGTTCCAGAGATACAGGCGCGGGTAGACCGGGATGCAGTGGCCGCCGACGGCGATGCCCGGCTGGTGGATGTGGCTGTACGGCTGCGAGTTGGAGGCTTCGATGACCTGGTAGATGTCGATGCCCGCGGTGCCGGCGAACCGGGCGAACTGGTTGGCCAGGCCAATGTTCACGTCCCGGTAGGTGGTCTCGGCCAGCTTGGCCAGCTCGGACGCTTCCGCGGAACCCAGGTCCCAGACGCCGTTCGGGCGGCGAAGGTCAGCACGCTCGTCGAAGTCCAGTACGGATTCGTAGAACTCAACGGCCTTGGCCGCGCCTGCCTCGGACAAGCCGCCCACCAGCTTGGGGTACTTGCGCAGGTCCTCGAACACGCGCCCGGTCAGCACGCGTTCCGGGGAGAAGACGAGGTGAAAGTCCTGGCCTTCGACCAGCCCGGATCCGGCCTCGAGCGCAGGCTTCCAGCGGGTTCGCGTGGTTCCGACGGGAAGGGTTGTTTCATAGGACACCAAGGTGCCCGGGGTCAGGTGCTTCGCCAGTTCGGCAGTTGCGCCATCCATCCAGCCGAAATCAGGCTTGGCATCGGCGTCCACGAACAGCGGGACCACCAGCACCACGGCGTCCGCACCGGGAACGGCTTCGGCATAGTCGGTTGTGGCACGCAGTTTGCCCGCCGGTACCAGTTCGGAGAGTTTGTCCTGCAGGTGGGCTTCGCCAGGAAACGGCTCGGTCCCCGCGTTGATCAGCTCCACGACCTGCTGGTTGACGTCGACGCCGACAACGTCATGGCCCTTGGAAGCAAATTGGACGGCCAGCGGCAGCCCGATTTTTCCCAACGCAATTACAGCAATCTTCACGAGTCTGAAGCCTTTTCTCTCAGGACTGGCAGGCGGCAGCCACGCTGCCACACCCGGTTTTGCTTAACACTATCCGCTGACCGGACCTTACGCCGATTCCGCGACCGCGACGGCGTAGCAGGAGACTTCGGTCCGGAAAAGCGGCCGGGTTTTCCACATGGACGGATTCACCGGATCAAATCCGGCGGCGCCGGCACTAGCGTGGTGCCCAGGTTTTTCCGAAGAACGGAGGTCTGCGGTGCAGCTGCAATGCACTCTTGTCCGCGCCCCAGGCGCCGGATCCCGCGGGCCAGGACCCGCTGCCGGGCCGGAATCCACCGGCCCCGGATCCGCTGCCGGGCCGGTCGAGCTGACGGTGTCGGTTCCGGACGGATGCCCGGGGGCAGAGCTGGATGCAGAGCTCTCCCGCAGCTTCCAGACGCGTGAGCTGACGGTGGCCGGCCTGCCGCTCAGCGGGCTGACCGTCGGCAGGGCGCCCCTGGTCAGCGGGGCTGTCCTGGTGGACGGCCCCATTGACGCCGGCGTGGCCGGAATTGCCGGCGAACTTCCTGCCGCCGTGCTTCTGGCAGTGGACAGCGGCCCCGCCGCAGGCTCAGTTCTTCCGCTGCGCCGGGGAAGCTACCTGATCGGCAGGACTAATGCCGACCTGACCATTCCGGATGCCGACCTATCGCGTGAGCACGCGAGAATTGAGGTTTCCGATACTGCCCTGACGCTGGTGGACCTTGGCAGCATCAACGGCACTGAGGTTGACGGCAATCGGGTTCGGAGAACCGCCGTCACCATCGGTTCCCGTATCCGCTGCGGCAATTCGGCCATGTCGGTCGTGCTCGCTGCCCCGCCGCCGGCCCGGGGCGCCGACCTTGGCTTTGCCGGGTCCTCTGTGGCCGAGCCCCTGACCGTGTCGCGCCCGGCGTCGCCGGCGAGCCGGTCCATATTGGTTCTCGGGGCGGCGCTCCCCGTGTTCATTGGTGTGGGCCTGGCCCTGATGACTGGGTCGTGGATGTTTCTGGCCTTCACGGCCGTGTCGGCCGTGACGCTCCTGGTCCCTCTGGTCTCGGGCGCCCGGCAGCGCCGTGAATTCCGATCGGCGGTCGCTGCGGCTGCTGCGCAGGATCTGGAGCGTCGACGGCGGTCCGCACCCTCTGCCGCTGTGCTTGCGCTGGGCGCTGCGTTACCCGCACGGAGCCCTGCCGGCACCGATCAGGGCGCCGCAGCGGAAAAGTCGAAGTACTCGAGAGAGCCGGGGCCCGCACCTGCGCCGGGTGTCTGGCTCAGGCTTGGGCTGTCCGATCAACTAGCCAACATACGCGTGGAACCGGACCAGCCGGGCTGCAAACTCCCCGGCCTCGGTGCTGTGCCACTGCTTCTTGACCCGGCCCTGGGGGTCGTTTCCATCCGGGGGCCGGAAGCAGAGGTGCAAGGTCTGGCCCGCTCATTCATCCTGCAGCTCACCGGGTATCCGCTGGCCCGGGGTACCCGCATCGTGATTCACGGACCAGCCACAGTCCTGCCGCTCGCGGCGCGGTTTCTTCCCGGCGTCTCACTCCATTCACGGATTTCAGACACCATTGCGGCCTTGACGGAAACGTCCAGCGGGAGGGGTGGGGGCCGCATCCTTCTGGTCTTCGGCCCGGGGGACGACGGAACCGAGGAGGCCAGCCTCGTCGCGACTGCACGGGGCCTGGGCTGGCGCGTGGTCCACCTTGCACGCCTGGGACGGGAGCCAGCGGAGACCGACATTGACCTCGGCGAGCGCCGGGCCATTTTTCGGTCGCGGGACTCGTATAAACGCTTCGTTGCAGACCTGGTGCCCTCCGGCGTTTTCGATCGCTACTGCCGAACATACCGACAGAGCTGCATAGATGTGCCGGGCGGCGGTCATTCCACCCCTGCCAGTTGCCGGCTCACCGATCTCCTCGACCATTCGGCCCGCGCGACCGCGAAGCGCTGGGAGACAGGCAGGCTAAAGCCAGGACTCGCTGTTCCCCTGGGCCGCACTGCCGGGGGCGTGTGTGTGCTCGATCTGGAGTCCGATGGGCCGCATGTCCTCGTTGCAGGCACCACGGGCTCCGGAAAATCCGAGCTGCTTCGGACGATCACCGCGGGTATCGCTCTGTGCTACCCGCCCGACCGCGTCAATGTCCTCTTTTTCGACTTCAAGGGCGGGTCCGGGCTGGGCCCATTGACGGACATCCCGCACTGTGTCGGCATGCTGACGGACCTCGCCAGCAACCAGCTGGAGCGCACGATTGTGTCACTGCGGGCAGAAGTCCGCAGGCGTGAAGGACTGCTGGCCGCCGCCGACGTCCCCGACCTCGCCGCCTATCGCCTCTTCCCAGCCGGCGGACCGCCACTCCCTCAGCTGATCCTCATCATCGACGAGTTCCGGATGCTGGTCGAGGAAGCTCCGGAAACCCTGACCGAGCTCATGAGGATCGCGGCCATTGGCCGCTCCCTGGGCATCCATCTGATCATGGCGACGCAGCGCCCGCAGGGGGCTCTCACGGCAGACATCCGGGCCAACGTCACCACGAACATCGCCCTCCGTGTGCAGTCCGCCCACGAATCGGCCGATGTGATCGGGACCAACGCAGCCTCAGCGATACCCGTCAACCGGCCCGGGCGCGCCTACCTCGCCCGCGGAGCCGAAGCTGCCCAGGAGTTCCAGTCGGCATCAATTTTCGTCGCCGGCAAGGACCCTGCGGCTTGCCGCGTCAGGGTGCTGAAGACCACGGAAGCACTGCAGGCGCTCCCATCTGTCACCGGCAACAGTCTTCCGCCGGCAACGCCGTCGGAGGCCGCCAGTTCCGTGGTGGAGCTGGCTGCCTCGCTGTGGGCCGGAATGGACGGCTCCACGCCACGCCGCCCGGTGGCTCCGCCGCTGCCGGACGTGCTGGCAAGTCAGGCGGACGTGGCTGCAGCCAGCGGAGACGGCCCCTTCCGGCCCGGTACCGTAGCGCAAGCAGCCGAGGAATGGGCTGTGGGGCTGGGTTTACTCGATCTGCCTGACGAACAGCGGCTTGCCGGCCTCACGTGGCGGCCCGGGGTCCACGGGCACCTGGCGCTGATCGGCGCAGGATCCGGTGACGCCACCGACGCCATGTCGGCGGTTATGCAACAGCTGCTGGCCCATCCCACCGAATGCCACCTCTATGTCCTCGATGCGGACGGGCTCCTGGCAGATGTGGCGGGGTCTCACCGAACGGGCTCCGTGGTGAACCTCCACGACCTCCGCCGCGGCGTGCGCCTCCTGGATCGGCTGGCAGCGGAGATGTCGCAGCGGCTAAGCCGGCTCCCGGCAGCCCCGGGCACGCCGCTGGTGCTGGTGATTTCAGGGTGGGGCTCGTGGCTATCAGCCCTCCGCTCCGGTCCGTTGACCCGGGCCGAAGACCATGTCCAGGACATCGTCCGGGACGGCCGTCCCGCCGGAATTACCGTCGTCATAACCGGCGACCGCGAACTCGTGACGTCGCGGTTCTTTCCGGCCATCCCCAACCGCATCCACTTCCCGCGGGACGTCAGCGCCGAGAGCCGGCTGGCGTGGCCCAGGATGCCAGACCTGCCGCCGGTTACGGGACGGGCAGTGGCATCCGGCGCCCTGTCTGCCGGGCGCCAGGCGGTCTGCCAGCTCTATGCCTGCGGAGGCGCCGCTACCACCAAAAAGGCCACCGCTCCAGGCGGACCGGTGCAGGGTCCAGTTCGGGTGAAGCCTTTCCGGGTGGATCCCCTTCCGGCGCGGCTCACGGTGGCCGAAGTATTGGGCCGAATGCCCGGAACCGAATCAGCAGCAGCCGTCCCGCCATCCGGCTCTCTTCGCGCAGCGGCCCATCCGGCAGGCCAGGCGGCTCATCCGGCAGGCGCAGCAGCCGCCCGGCTGGTCGTCGGCGTGGGCGGGGACGAACCAGGCCCTGCCGCCGCGTGCCTGCCGCAAGGCTCTGTCCTGGCCGTGCTGGGAAGCATCGGTTCGGGCAAGTCAACGTTCATGCGTTCCGTCCGGACCCTTAACCCTTGGGTGTCCGGGTGGCTGCATCCCGGACGGCAGAACAGTCCCGCCGACTTTTGGAGTGATGTCCACCGGGATGCCGCGGAGGGGCACGTGCCAATGGACCGCATACTCCAGGTCGATGATGCCGACACGCTGCCTGCCGCGGCCCAGCAGCAACTCGTGGAGCTGAACATGCGCGGCTGGACAGTGATCTTTTCAGCCGGGTTCAGCCAGTCACTGATACAGCGCGTCCCGCTGGCGCTGGCAGCCCGCAATTGCGGCAGGGGCATCCTGATTGCACCCCGCAGCCCGCTCGATGGCGACATCTTTGGGCTACGGATTGAGCCTGACTCCCATCCGCCGCCGGGACGCGCCCTGCTCGTGGCAGACGGCACGGCCCTGCCGGTTCAACTGGCCACAGGCGAGGATGTCAGCAGGCGTTAGAGTGCCGGCGGATCGGAAGCGGCGCGGGAGGCGAAGCGAATCACACGCTTGTCGAACAGCAGGACGATGGCCGCGGCGGCAGGAATCAGCATCGCCACCCCGGCTATCGGGAGCCCGCCCGTAAGTGTGGGAAAGCCAATGGTCAGCACGAACAGCTGGGCCACGAGCGCCCCGGCCCGCGGCCAGCGGAAGCCACGGAACAGAAATACGGCGACTGCATACAGCCACGAGGAAAAGGCCAGCAGCAGGCCGAGGGTGAAGACCGCGCCCCAAAACGACATGACGGGCGCCCCGCCGGCAAGCTGGAAACCGTACCAGCCGGCGGCTGCCAGCAGGGCCGTCGCCTCCGCTGCGACTATTCCGGAAATTACCGGGATGGCCCGGGGCCGGGCGGACGGCGATGGCGTGGTTCCGCTTGCGTCCCGGTCCTCCGGGAAGCTGTCTCCGGCGCCCGCGAGCGGGCCGGACGGATCTTTAGGGGGTCTTGACACACTGGCACACTACCCGAGATAGTCGACACGCGGCGGGGTAGCCCGCCGATGTGATGCATCGCTCACGTTTCTTGGGGATTTCGTGGTCCACTACCCCTTGTTTACACAGCGTTAACATGAAACGCTTGATCCAGATGACCAAGGGGGCCCTGCAGGGCCCCTTTCCTTTGTAAGCCCTAGTGAATATTTTCACAAAGGGTATTGACTTCCCAGGAATGGAGTGACTGATCAGCATGGATTGGCGTAATCGCGCGGCCTGCCTCGACAAGGACCCGGAGCTGTTTTTCCCCGTGGGCAATACCGGCCCCGCGCTGCTGCAGATCGAAGAGGCCAAGAGCGTCTGCCGCCGGTGCCCGGTCGTTGACACCTGCCTGCAGTGGGCATTGGAGTCCGGCCAGGATGCCGGCGTCTGGGGCGGCATGAGCGAAGACGAGCGGCGTGCCCTCAAGCGCCGGGCCGCCAGGGCCCGTCGCGCTTCCTAGCGCCACACGAAAGCAAACAAAGGCGCCAAAGCAACAGCGCGCCACCGAAAAGGCGACGGCCGCGGACCATGGGTCCGCGGCCGTCGCCTTTCTCATGTCAGCGGCTCGCCAGGCTCAGGACAATCTGCACCGCGGTGCCGCCCCCTTCCCGGGGCTTCCACTGGATGGTGCCGCCGAGTTCGCTCGTGACCAGCGTCCGGACAATCTGCAGCCCGAGGCCCTCCACGTGCGGCGTTTCCGGCAGGCCAACGCCGTCGTCCGCCACGGTGACGGTGAGCAGTTCCTCGCCGTCGTCGCCTTCCGAGCGGTCGGCGAGCAGCCACACCGTGCCGGTGCGTCCCTCCAGTCCGTGCTCGACGGCATTGGTGACGAGCTCGTTGATCACGAGCGCCAGCGGCGTCGCGAAGTCGCTGGGAAGCTCGCCGAACAGCCCTGACCGCTGAGTGCGGACCTGCTGGGACGGTGAGGCCACTTCTGCGGAAAGGCGGAACTGGCGCCCGATGAGTTCATCGAAATCGACGCTTTGGGTCAGGCCCTGCGACAGGGTCTCGTGGACCAGGGCAATCGTTGCCACGCGCCGCATGGCCTGCTCCAGCCCCTGCTTGGCTTCGTCACTGACCATGCGGCGGGACTGCATACGCAGCAGCGCAGCAACGGTCTGCAGATTGTTCTTGACGCGGTGGTGGATTTCCCGGATCGTGGCATCCTTTGTGACGAGTTCCATCTCACGGCGCCGCAGTTCGGACACGTCACGGCACAGGACCAGCGCGCCGAACCGATGCTGCTCGTCACGGAGCGGAATGGCGCGCAGGGACAGGCTCACGCCGCGGGATTCGATCTCACTGCGCCACGGCATCCGCCCGGTGACAACGAGCGGAAGCGTCTCGTCCACCATGCGGCGGTCTCTGAGCAGGCCAGCCGTGACCTCGGCCAGCGAGCGCCCCTCGAGGGACTCGCCGTCGCCGAGGCGCCGGAACGCCGAAACACCGTTCGGGCTGGCGTACTGCACGATGCCCTCGGCGTCGAGGCGGATCAGGCCGTCGCCCACGCGCGGGGCGCCGCGGCGGGAACCGGTCGGCGAGGCGAAGTCCGGCCAGAGCCCCAGTGTGCCCATGCGCAGCAAGTCGTAGGCACACTGCCGGTAGGTCAGCTCCAGCCTGGACGGCATCCGCGAACTGGAGAGGTCCATGTGGGAGGTGACCACCGCGAGTGTCCGGCCGTTCCTGACCATCGGGACGGCCTCGACCCGCAGTGCCATGTCGCTGCTCCAGTTCGTCTCACTGGAACGCTCGATGGTGCGGCTTTCCCACGCCTTGTCCACCAGCGGCTGCAGGTCCGACCGGATACCCTCCCCGACGAAGTCGGCGTGGAACACCGTGTGCGTCGTGGAGGGCCGGACGTGTGCCAGGGCAACGTAGCCGTGCTCCGGATGGGGAAACCACAGGGCCAGGTCGGCAAACGCGAGATCGGCCACCATCTGCCAGTCGCCCACCAGGAGGTGCAGCCATTCGGCATCCCCCGGCCCAAAATCAGCGTGTTCCCTGATGGGGTCCGTAAAGATTGCCACTGCACCTCCAGTTTTTCGACGGCGGGACCGGTGTCCTAGCGTCGGACGATTGACCTCAAGAGCCTCAATGCTACCGAGAGCGAGGCCATGTCGTCCGCTTCGAGGGCATTGACCTCATCAAACATGCTCTTCGCCCGGCCCAGGTGTTCAGCGTTCAACTGCTCCCACGCCTTGAGCCTGTCCCCCGCCGACGCTCCTTCATCTGTAGAGTCCAGGACCGCCGTCGTCATGTCCGAAATGGTCGAGTAGAGGTCGTCGCGCAGCGCGGCCCGGGCCAGGGCCTGCCAGCGGTCCTTCCGCGGGAGGGAACTGATCCGCTCAAGCAGGGAGTCCGCATGGAACCGGTTGAACACCGTGTAGTAGACGTTGGCGATGTCCTCCACCGGGTCCTTGCGGCTGTGCGCGATTTTCGCGATGTCCAGCAGGACAAAGCTCTCGAACAGCTCGGCCCAGCGGTGGCCCAGGTCCTCGGGGAGACCCCAGGAGCGCGCCTTCTCAAGCCAGGAGGCCACACGCTCACGGTCGTCACCGCGCAGGTACTCCAGCAGCCGGGCTCGCATGGGTTCCATGGGCGGCTGGAACTCGGCGACGATGTCGGCGATCGGCCGCGAGGCGCTGCCCTGGGCTAGGACCCATCGCACCGCACGGTCCAGCAGGCGACGGATATCGAGATGGACCGTGCTCCAGTGCTCAGTGGGGAATGACGCCGGAAGATCGTTGAGCTCGGACACCATGACGTCGAGTTCGTAGATTTCCCGCAGCGCCACGAACGCCTTGGCCACAGCCACCTCGCTCGCCGAGGTCTCCTCCATGGTCCTGAACGCAAAGGTGATGCCGCCCAGGTTGATCATGTCGTTGGCCACGACCGTTGCGATGATTTCCCGGCGCAGCGGGTGACTGTCCAGGTCGGCGTCGAACTTTTCCCGGAGCTGCACCGGGAAGTACCGCCGGAGCGTCCCGCGGAACCACGGGTCGTCGGCCAAATCGCTGTCACGCAGGGCCGTCGCCAGTTCGATCTTGGCGTAGGCGGCCAGCACCGACAGCTCGGGGGACGTGAGGCCCTGCCCCTGCTCCAGCCGTTCACGAATCACATCGGTGGACGGCAGCGCCTCGAGGTCGCGGTTCAGGTCCGCCGTCTTCTCCAGCCAGTCCATCAGACGCTCATAGCTCGGGCTCCATTCGGCGACTTTCTGGCGGTCGTTCAGGAGCAGGATGTTCTGGTCGATGTTGTCCTCAAGGACAAGCCGCGCTACTTCCTCGGTCATCGACGCCAGGAAGTCTGAGCGTTCGGCGGCGTCGAGCTTGCCGGCAGCCACCATCCTGTCCACGAAGATCTTGATGTTGACCTCGTGGTCGGAGCAGTCGACGCCGGCGGAGTTGTCGATGGCATCGGTGTTCAGGATGACGCCCTGGAGCGCCGCTTCGATACGGCCCCGCTGTGTCATGCCGAGGTTTCCGCCCTCGCCCACCACCTTGACGCGAAGGTCGCGGCCGTCCACCCGGATGGCATCGTTGGACTTGTCGCCCACCATGGCGTGCGTCTCGGTACTGGCCTTCACATAGGTACCGATGCCGCCGTTGTAGAGCAGGTCAGCGGGCGCGAGCAGGATGGCGCGCAGGAGTTCGGGTGGGCTGAGCTGGGTCGTGTCCTCGGGCAGCCCCAGCGCGGAGCGGACCTGCGGCGAGACCGGAATGGATTTCGCCTGCCTCGGGTAGACCCCGCCGCCGTCGCTGATCAGGCTCTTGTCGTAGTCGTCCCACGACGACCGGGGCAGCTCGAACAGCCGCTGCCGTTCCGTGAAGGAGGTGGCCTCGTCCGGGTTCGGATCGAGGAAAATGTGCCGGTGGTCGAACGCTGCGAGCAGGCGGATGTGCTTGGACAGCAGCATGCCGTTGCCGAAGACGTCCCCGGACATGTCACCGACGCCGACCACGGTGAAGGGCTCGGACTGGGTGTCCAGGTCCAGCTCGCTGAAGTGCCGCTTGACCGACTCCCAGGCGCCTCGGGCGGTGATACCCATGGCCTTGTGGTCGTAGCCCACCGAACCGCCGGAGGCGAAGGCGTCGCCCAGCCAGAATCCGTAGTCCGCAGCCAGTCCGTTCGCAATGTCTGAGAAGGCAGCCGTGCCCTTGTCCGCCGCGACCACCAGGTACGAGTCGTCGCCGTCGTGCCGCACCACGCTCGACGGGGGGACAAGGCGTTCGCCGTCGGCGCCCGTCACCAGGTTGTCCGTGATGTCCAGCAGGCCGCGGATAAACGTCTTGTAGCTTTCGATGCCCTCCGTCATCCAGGCGGACCTGTCCTTGGCGGGATCCGGTAGCCGCTTGGCGAAGAACCCGCCCTTCGCACCGGTTGGAACGATCACGGCGTTCTTGACCGTCTGCGCCTTGACGAGCCCCAGGATCTCGGTGCGGAAGTCTTCCCGCCGGTCCGACCAGCGGAGACCGCCGCGGGCCACCTTGCCGAAGCGCAGGTGAACGCCTTCAACCCGGGGAGAGTAAACCCAGATTTCAAACATGGGCCGGGGGAACGGCAGGCCCTCGATGGCTGAAGGGTTCAGCTTGAAGCTCAGGTGCGGCTTGTCCTGGTAGAAGTTGGTGCGCAGGGTTGATTCGATCAGGTTCGTGAACGTCCGCACCACGCGGTCGGCGTCCAGGGTGGCAACATCGTCGATCGACGCCGCCAGCTGGGCACGGACCGCCGCCTGCTTCTGTTCCCGCTCGGCCTCGGGGAGTCTGGGGTCGAAGCGCGCTTCGAACAGCGCAATAAGTCCGAGGGTGACCTCGGGATTGGCCAGCAGGGTGTCGGCCATGAACTCAAATGAGTTGGTGTTTCCCATTTGCCGCATGTACTTCGCGTAGGCCCGCAGCACGATGACCTGCCGCCACGTCATGCCCTCGCGGAGCACCAGCCGGTCGAAGCTGTCCGATTCCACCGCGCCGGACACGGCCGCACCGAAGGAGTCCGCCAGCAGCCGGCCGGTGGACACCGGGTCCACCCCGGCCGGGTATTTCAGTCCGAGGTCGTAGAGGAAGAAGTCCCGGCGGTCGGCGGTCTCGATCTCGAAGGGCCGCTCGTCCAGCACCTCCAGCCCCAGGTTATGGAAATAGGGAAGGATCTGGCTCAGGCTCTTCGGCTCCAGCATGTAGAGCTTGACCCTGGCGTCCTCCTCGAGGGTGGCGCCGGCACCTTCGGGAAGGTAAACGTGGACACCGGGCCGCTCCTGCCTGGCGCCAACCTTGCGCTCGGCCGCGGCACCATACTGTTCAAACCGGGCAATGTCTTCCAGAGCGTCTTCAATTTCGTAGTCGACGCGGTAGCTTGCCGGGAAAGCCTCGGCCCAGATGGTCGCCAGTTCGTTGGCGCCGTCGTCCGCGCTCCGCTCACGAAGTACTTCGGCGATCCCCTCGCTCCAGGAACGGGCGGCCCGGACGAGCCGCTTTTCCAGTGCGTCGGTGTTGACGTGGCTGACGTCTGCGCCCTTGGGCAGGCGGATCCGGAAGAACAGGCGGGCGAGGGCCGATTCCGTCATCCGCGCCTCGTAGTCAATGGACTCCGCGTGGAAGGTCTCGCGAAGTTCCTGCTCGATCCGCAGCCGCACATTGGTGGTGTACCGGTCGCGGGGGAGGTAGACGACGGCGGACATGAACCGGCCGTAGATATCCGGCCGGAGGAAGAGCCGAGTCCGGCGCCGTTCCTGCAGCCGCTGGATGCCCATTGCCGTGGCGGCGAGGTCGGGAACTTCGATTTGGAAGAGCTCGTCGCGAGGGTACGTTTCCAGGATGCCCAGCAGATCCTTGCCGGAGTGTGAGTCTGGCGGAAAACCGGCGCTGCGGAGCACGGCATCGACCTTTTCCCGGACAATCGGGATATTGCGCACGGAGTCGGTGTACGCGCTGGTGGCAAACAGTCCGATGAAACGCTGTTCACCGTTGACGTTGCCCGCGGCATCAAAGCTCTTCACGCCGATGTAGTCCAGGTATGCAGGCCGGTGCACCGTTGAGCGGGAATTGGCTTTGGTGACCACCAGGGCCCGCTTTTCCCGGGCCTTGCGCCTTCCGGCGTCGGTAAGGTGCTGCACCTGATGGGTGTCGTGGTGCGCACGCAGCAGGCCGAGTCCGCTGTCCTCGCGCAGCTCCAGGACATCCTCGTTGTCTTCGTTGACGAGGTCATACTCCCGGTAGCCAAGGAACGTGAAGTTGCCCTCGTCGAGCCAGCGCAGCAAATCCTGGGCCTGGCGCAGCTCTGCAATCTGCGTCGGGTGCGCTACCTTGTCCAGTTCCTGGGCAATCTGCAGCGCCTTGTTGCGCATTTTTGGCCAGTCCTCGACGGCGGCCCTGACGTCACCGAGGACCCGTTCCAGCCCTTTGTGCAGCTGCGCTGCGGCTTCGTCACTGGCACGGCCTATCTCGACGGCAATCCAGGACTCCATGTGGGACGCGTTATCGCCCTGGGCAATCAGGTGGGACAGGACCGGCAGCGCCGCGGTATCGCCGCTTGAGATGCCGATGTTGGACGGGACCCTGTCGACCTTGACGAGCTCATTGCTTTCGCGGTTTCGCGTGACAACGAACATCGGGTGCAGCACGAGGTGGATGGCCGAATTCTGCCGGACCAGCTCGGCGTTGACTGAATCCACCAGAAATGGCATGTCGTCGGTGACGATATACACGACACTCCGGTCGCTGTCAGGGACGATGGAAATGTTGGCAGTGCCCGGCCGGCGCTCAAAACCGACGGCACGGTGGGTCTCAGCCCGGGCCGTCAGCAGCTCATGCGGGTAAGCGCGCGCGTCCTCCTCCGCCAGATGCTCGTAGTAGTCCGCAAAGAAGCCTTCCTCGGCTCCGATTGAACGGGACTGATCCTCCACGCTGGACCCAGACGACATCGACACACGCCTCCATCACACAGTTTGCGGCTGCTTCCTTGCAGCCCTCACCGTGAGCCTAGCCCGTCCGCTTTCGCCCTGCTGTGGATGAGAACACAGAGGATCGGCGTTTTTGCTGGACAGGTGCACAAACCAATTTTGCGATGGCGGCCCGCAGGCGGGATTCCGGAGCGGATTCCAGCAACAAAGACCCGGACAGCAGCGCCGCGTCGGCGGCGCCGGGGTCCCAGGGAAGGAAGGAGTTGATGACCGCAGAGGGGCCGAACCGGTCCCACGCCTCGCGGAGTTGGCGTTCGGGGGAACGGCCCACCGCCGAGGCCCGCACTTTGTTAAGCACCACCTCCGGACTCACTCCCGGCACTGTACCTTCGAGTTCCGCCAGCCCCCTGACAAGGCGGGGAACGCCGACCGGATCCGCTGAGCCAACGGCAAAAACCGTATCGGCCATTTCAAGACTCCGAAGCGTTGCGGCGTTTCGGCGTGGTGCCATGGTGTCGAAGCTCAGTTCCTCATCAGCCTCCAGGCAAAAGCCGGTGTCGACGACGATGACGTCAGCCACCTCGCGCGCGCGCTCCAGGACGAGCGTCAGCGCGGCCGTCCGAAGCTCGGTCCACCGGTCGGCCCGGGTGATGCCGGTCAGAACCCGGAAGGTCCCTGCCGTGGCAGAGACCGGGACGGCGACGCGCAGCAGTGCTTCCCGGTCCAGGATGCCCTGGTCAGCCAGCCGGCAGGCCTGCGCGAAACCTGCCGCTTCGTCGAGGAGCCCAAGGACACCGGCAACGCTGGCCCCGTAGCTGTCGGCGTCGACCAGCAGGACAGACTTGCCCTCCGCGGCAAGCTCCCCGGCGATGTTGACAGCAACCAGCGTTCGGCCTGGTGAGCCGGCCGGCCCCCACACCGCCAGGATTTTGCCTGTCCCGACCAGCTCCGGCTCCGGCGCCGGGTCGACGTCGACAGTCTCCGGGCGCAGGGCCGCACCGGTTTCGGCGAAGCCCATGCCGTAGCGCGGCCCGGTCCCGGGATTCAGCCCCGCCGGACCGGCGCCTGCGTGCCTGCTGACGGCGTCAGCGATGCTCTCGGCAAGGGCTGTGGATTCCACTGTCGAAGGCGCCGGCGTCACTCCGATGCCGCGAAGCCTCAGCCACTCTTCGGGGTTGTCGGTCAGGGCGATGATTGCTACGCCCACGGCGGCGAGCCTGTCCACCAGCGAGGCAGTCAGACCGGGACTGCCCTCGGCAACAACAGCTGCCCGGGCCAGCCCGCTCTGGCAGGCCGCCATCAGTTCTGCAAGCTCCGTACAGCGCCGGACGACTGTTACCGGACCATGGAGCCGTTCCAGTCCCCCAACCAGGTCTTCCGGCGACTCACCGAGGGTGACAACCGCGATGCTCACTTGGCGGTCCCGCCGGGATTCCAGACCACGGAGATTTTCGCCTCGTTGGCCTGCGCGCCCAGGAGGGATGCCATCTGGCCGTCGCCCACCAAAACCATGAGGACCGTGGACTTCGACGCACCAAGTGCCGTGGATCCTTCTGCGACCTCGGCGATTTCCGCGCCGGGCAGCAGCAGTCGGGGCTCGGCAAAACCGTTTCGCGCGTCAGGTAAGGAGACCCAGACGTCGACGCGGGTGCCGGCCACCGCCTGCTCGGGCAGGGCCTCCTGGACAGTGACGGCTACCGGCTTTCTGTCCAGGGCATCGACGCTGCCCAGGCTTGCACGGGGAACCAACTGGTCCTTGGCGATCCGCTGGACGGCCACCTGGCCGTCAGGAATGCCAGACTCTGCCGTGATGTAATGCGTTTCGACGTCGCCCAGCCGCACCTTGACCCGACTGATGTTTTCGGGTGTGAGTTTCTGCCCGACGGCGATTGCCTCGCGGGCGGCAAATACCTCTGTTGTCCGGTCCGCGCTGCCGACGAGCGCAACGACCCCAGCTACAGAGGCGAGGACGAGGAGCACACCCACCAGCAGCCTCGGGTCTTTCCACGAAGGCTTCTTCAACCGGGCCCCCGTGGCCGCCGTGCCTGCACTCATGCGTACTGCTCCCCCTTGACGCGTGGGCGCTTGATCGCGCCGGTCATGATCATTGTTACGGCATGCCCACTCGATCGGAAGGGTATTGCGGCAAACAACATCAAACTGTGGATAACGGCATCATCCGGCGCCGACGGTGGCAGAATTGGACTATGCCCCGATTCCTAACGCTTGCAGACGTAGCCGAGCAGCTTCAGATCAATGCGCCGGCAGCCTATGCCCTGGTCCGCAGCGGCGAACTGAAGGCCATTCAGGTGGGCGGCCGCGGCCAGTGGCGCGTCGAAGAAAAAATGCTTGAGCAGTACATCGAAGAGCGCTATGCGGAGGCAAGCCGCATGATCCAGGAGGCCAAGTCCAAGTCCCGCTGAGGGCTGGAGGTTTTTCCGCTCAGAGCTCCCCGGCACGCAGTGAGCGAAGGGCACCCAGCGCCTGAAACGGAACAGTGGCGACATCCGCGACACGGCCGGCCCTGCGCGGTTCGCCGGGCAGCATCATGGCGAGGTCGAAAAAGTCCCGCCCCACCCTGTCAATGACGCCGGATATCTGCGCGTCCGGTGACCCGCCCGCCATTAGAACGGTGAGTTCCGCCCTGTCCCGCGCCAGCCCCCGCAGCGCGCTGGCGAGGCCCAGCTTCCGGCGAACGGGCGACGCCTCGCCGACCGCAAACCGCCCGAGTCCGGTGCAGTGGCCGACGGCTGCATACGGAATCAGCACCTGATGCACCTCCTCGTCCAGGACGAGGCTTTCTGATCCTGCATGGCTGAGGGTGCCCGCAAGGACCCGCCCCGAACTCAGATGGACGCCGACGTGGCGGCCAAGGGATCCACGCAGCCTTTCATGCAGGGCCATGGAAGCAATGTCTGCGCGGGAGCGCTCGGCAATCTCGGACTCCAGGCCCAGGACCCCGGCCTCAGCCAGCTGCAGCTCGAGATCTTCGAAAAGTGCATTCCATCGCATGGCGTCAGCGTAGGCACACTGACCAGGGCGGTCAATCCATCCACAAGTTCCTATTCGCCATAGACAACCGGGTTACACCTGCTGCAAACTGGCTCCAGCGGCATAGAAACAGATCAAACTACACCAAAGTGCATCAAGCAGCATACTTGGGGGGAATCATGGGGGAAGTGGTACAGCGTCCGGTGAGGGCAGAAGCCGCCCTGGCGGCAGTCATCCTGGGACTCGGCTTCTTTTTGGCGTGCGTCGGCGCGGGCTTGGTCGACCATTGGACCCGGTCCGCTGCACGTCGGCAGACCTTGCTCTTCGACGACCTGCTGGGTGTACTCGCACTGGCGGCCGGCCTGGCAGTCATCGCCTGGTGGCTGCTGTCCTTGGCTGTAGCCTTGGCATCGGCAGTCCTCGAACGGTCCGGGCACCACGCTGCCGCGCGCACCGCGGGACGGTTCAGCCCTGTTTTCATGCGCAGGCTGGCGATGGCCGCCGTGGGTGTGCAGCTCCTCGGTGCACCACTGGCCCACGCCGATGCCTTCTCCGCCGCCCCCTCCACTTCGGTCCACGGATCGTCACTGTCCGCAGGGTGGGCTCCCCTGGCTGACCAGCAAAGCGATCCACCCCGCGGTCACGCGGCAGACACCCGCCTCACGCGAAGCACGGCCGCCGCCACCGGCGACGTTCAGCCTCAGTGGAAGCCCCGCGTCCCGGTCGTGGAGCCGCGCCTCCTGACCTCATTGCCGTCCAGGGCAGCAGCGGCGGATTCTGCCGGTGCACTACGGGAGGTTCCGGTCCGGGCCGGCGAATCCCTTTGGACCATCGCCGCCCGGGAGCTGGGACCCGGTGCTTCAGAGGTTGAAATTGCCGCCCGCTGGCCGCTCTGGTACCGGGCCAACCGTGCTGTCATCGGAGCCGATCCCAACGTCCTCCTCCCGGGCCAGCTCCTCAGCCCGCCGCCCCCGCCGTAAGTGGCGCCGGGCCCCCGAGCTTCTTCTGCGCCACAGGTGAGAACCGCTTTCTGGCGACCCGCCTGTCAACGCTCCATCCGACGACCGCTCCGCGATCACCGGTACCGAGTCGCGCCGCCCTGTCACTCCCCGCGGCCCCACGGACCCTCATGGTCTGCCGAAGCCAGCCTCTACCGAAGGACCCAATCATGACTGCAGTAACTTCAATACGGTACGCAGGAGGAAGTGCCCTTGTGCCGGTGCCAGCCCCCGCTCCGGCACGCCCGGGAACACCCATCCGCCCGGTGGAAGCCCGGCCAGCGGCCGGTAGCGACACTGGCGACGAGGCGCGCGAAATCTGCGCGATCACCAGAGCCACGGTCCAGGCGGCCATCGAAGTCCTGGCGGGAACACGGCCCATCCACCAGCTGGCACGCCGGCTGGACCAGCGCTGCCTTACCGTGCTGCAGCACCGGGCCGCCCTTACCCGGCGGGTAACTGCCCGGGCTCCCCGGAAAATGGGACTGCTTCACCGCAATGCATCTGTCCGCTCCGTCCACGCCTGTGAGGTGGCTCCGGACATTTACGAGGCCAGTGCGGTGGTGAGCGACGAACTGCGCGTCCGTGCAGTCGCCGTTCGGCTGGAGCGCAGCAAGAACGTCTGGCGCGTGACTGCCCTCGAGATTGGCTGATGCCAACACAGCAAGGGACCGAAGCCGCCAAGCGGCTCCGGTCCCTTGCTGTCATATTGCGGTGTTAGCGCTTTTTCTTCTTCCCGTCGCGCTGGTCCTGCGAGGCTGCCTTGGCGGGGTTGCCCGAACGGCCGGCCGCCCGGCCCTCGATCCGGGTCTCGGCTCCGCCGTCTTCCCTGGGTGCGGTGTACTGCAGCTGGGCGGGCTTCTCCGGCGCCTCAAGACCGGCCGCGCGGATTTGCGGCTCGTGGTGTTCGGTGTGGCCGCCGGCGGCATCGGCCACCACGACGTCCTCGGCCGGGGTGACTTCCACTTCGAGGTTGAAGAGGAAGCCGACGCTTTCCTCGCGGATGGCTTCCATCATGGACTGGAACATGGTGAATCCTTCACGCTGGTATTCCACCAGCGGATCACGCTGCGCCATGGCCCGCAGGCCGATGCCCTCCTTGAGGTAGTCCATCTCATAGAGGTGCTCCTGCCACTTCCGCCCGATGACGGAAAGGACCACGCGGCGTTCGAGTTCACGCATGCTTTCGGGGCCGATGGCTTCCTCGCGGGCCTGGTACACCAGCTTGGCGTCCGACATGATTTCTTCCCGCAGGAACTCCACGGTGATACGCGACTTGCCGCCTGCCTCGTCGATGACGTCGTGCGGCGTCACGGTGACGGGGTAGAGCGTCTTGAGGTTGGTCCAGAGCTGGTCGAAGTCCCAGTCGTCACCGTTGCCCTCGGCGGTTGCTTCGTCGATCAGGGCATTGATGGTGTCTTCAAGGAAGAACTGCACCTTTTCGTGGAGGTCATCGCCTTCCAGGATCCGGCGGCGGTCCCCGTAGATGGCTTCGCGCTGGCGGTTGAGGACGTCGTCGTACTTCAGGACGTTCTTGCGCTGCTCGGCGTTGCGGCCTTCGACCTGCCCCTGGGCAGAGGCGATGGCCCGCGAGACCAGCTTGGATTCCAGCGCAACGTCGTCGGGCACGGAGCTGTTCATCAGCCGCTCGGCGCCGCCGGAGTTGAACAGGCGCATGAGGTCGTCGGTCAGGGAGAGATAGAACCGGGACTCGCCGGGGTCGCCCTGGCGTCCGGAGCGGCCGCGCAGCTGGTTGTCGATGCGGCGGGATTCGTGGCGCTCTGTTCCGAGCACATACAGGCCGCCCAGGCCCAGTACTTCCTCGTGCTCGTCCTTGACGGCCTTCTTCGCGGCTTCCAGGGCCCCGGGCCAGGCGGCCTCGTACTCGTCCGAGTTTTCTTCGGGGTCAAGTCCCCGCTGTGCGAGTTCGGCGATGGCGGTGAACTCGGCGTTTCCGCCCAGCATGATGTCCGTGCCGCGGCCGGCCATGTTGGTGGCAACGGTGACCGCGCCCTTTCGCCCGGCCTGGGCCACGATGGCAGCTTCACGGGCATGGTTCTTGGCGTTGAGGACCTCGTGCCTGATGCCCTCCTTCGCCAGCAGCCGGGATAGGTACTCGCTCTTTTCGACGCTGGTGGTACCCACCAGGACCGGCTGGCCGTCCACATGGCGTTCGGCGATGTCCCGGACCACGGCCTCGAACTTCACGACTTCGTTCTTGTACACCAGGTCCGACTGGTCCTTCCGCTGCATGTCGCGGTTCGTGGGAATGGCCACCACGCCGAGCTTGTACGTGCTCATGAATTCGGCGGCTTCGGTCTCGGCCGTTCCGGTCATGCCGGAGAGTTTGTCGTACATGCGGAAGTAGTTCTGCAGGGTCACGGTGGCCAGGGTCTGGTTCTCAGCCTTGATTTCGACGCCCTCTTTGGCTTCGATCGCCTGGTGCATGCCCTCGTTGTAGCGGCGGCCGGCCAGAATACGGCCGGTGTGCTCGTCAACGATGAGGACTTCGCCGTCGAGGATGACGTAGTCCTTGTCCCGCTTGAACAGCTCCTTCGCCTTGATGGCGTTGTTGAGGAAGCCGATCAGGGGCGTGTTCGCGGATTCGTAGAGGTTCTGGATGCCGAGGTAGTCCTCAACCTTTTCGATTCCGCCTTCGAGCACGCCGACGGTGCGCTTCTTCTCGTCGACCTCGTAGTCCTTCTCGGGCTGCAGACGCATAACGACCTTGGCGAACTCGCTGTACCAGCGGTTCGTGTCACCCTGGGCCGGACCGGAAATGATCAGCGGGGTACGGGCCTCGTCGATGAGGATGGAGTCCACTTCATCGACGATCGCAAAGTTGTGGCCGCGCTGCACCAGTTCGGTCTTGTCCCAGGCCATGTTGTCGCGCAGGTAGTCGAAGCCGAATTCGTTATTGGTGCCGTAGGTGATGTCGGCGGCGTACTGCTCGCGGCGGACTGACGGGTCCTGGTTGGCGAGGATGCAGCCGCTGGTCAGGCCCAGGAAGCGGTAGACACGGCCCATGAGTTCGGACTGGTATTCGGCGAGGTAGTCGTTCACGGTGACAACGTGCACGCCATTGCCGGTGAGGGCGTTGAGGTAGGCCGGAGCAGTGGCCACCAGCGTCTTGCCTTCACCGGTCTTCATTTCGGCGATGTTGCCCATGTGCAGGGCAGCGCCACCCATGAGCTGGACGTCGAAGTGCCGCATGCCGAGCGTGCGCGAGGACGCCTCACGCACGGCGGCGAAGGCTTCCGGGAGGAGATCATCTAGCTTCTCGCCATCCTGGTGGCGCGTCCGGAGACGATCTGTTTCTTCACGCAGTTCCGCATCCGTAAAGGTTTGGAACGAATCTTCAAGGGCGTTAATGGAATCAGCATAGTTCCGCAGTTGCCTCAGGAGCCTTTTGTCACCTGTGCGGAGAATTTTTTCGATTAGTGATGCCACGTGAAGTTGCTCCCAGTCTCATGCTGCCGAATTCTGGCGTGATTTAGTCTACGGGAGAGACACACGGCACGTTGCCCCTGTTCCCTCACAGCGGATAGCCGTTGACGGCGGCGGCAACCGCAGGCGCAAGGTCCCCCGCCGGCGAGACGGCTACGCCGTCCAGTCCCAGCCAGCCGGCCATCAGCTGCAGTTCGGCAGCGAGTTCGACGGCGGTGTCCGCCGGAGCGTCCGGCTCACCGAAGCACGCCTTGGCAAGCAGAAGGCCGGCGGCCCGGTCGGCCTTCAGGTCCACCCTGGCCACGATGCGGTCACGGAGCAGAAACGGAAGCACGTAGTAGCCGAAGCGGCGCTTGGCGACGGGGGTATAGATCTCGATCCGGTAGTGGAACCCGAACAGCTCTTCCAGCCTGCGCCGTTCAAAGACCAGCGAATCAAAGGGGCTCAGCAGCGCGCGGCCCTCTGCCCGGCGGGGCAGCCGGGCCTGCGCATGCCGGTACACCTTCCGGTCCCAGCCCGCCACGGTCACCGGTTCCAGGCGCCCGGCGTCCACCAGCCGCTGAACCGATGCCGCCGCCGCCTTTACCGGCGTCCTGAAGTAGTCCGCGAAACACCGAAGAGTCCCGATCCCGTGAGCCTGGGCGGCCGCATCGATGAGCCTGTCCATGGCGGCTGAGGGCTCCGGTGCCGTTTCGAGGTTATGGCCGGGCAGGACCTGGCGCGTCAGGGCATACTGCCGCTCGAACTGGTCTGTCCGTGACGCTGACGAGACCACCCCTTCTTCGAACAGGTGCTCCAGCACGCGTTTGACGGCGTTCCAGTTCCAGCCCCAGTTCACGTGCTTGCGGTCCTCGACGTGCCCGAGCGAGGCGGTCAGTTCGGCGGCCGTCATCGGCCTGCCAGCGGCCAGAGCCTCCAGGACCCTGCCCGTCACACCGGAGCGCAGTGCCGGGTCCATCCCGGCAGCCCCCACCCACCTGCGGTTCTGCCACACCACCAGGTCCGGAAAGTGCTCAGGCCGGATGTAACTTGCCTCGTGGGCCCAGTACTCCATCATGCGCCGCGGGTGCTTGCCTGCCATTTGTTGGAGGATGGCGCGGTCGTAGTCGCCCAGCCTGGAAAAGAACGGCAGGAAGTGGCTCCGGGCGAGAACGTTGACTGAATCGATCTGGACGAGTTGTATCCGGGCAAAGGTCCGGCCCACCGCCCGTGGGGTCACGGGGCCGGCGGGCCGTCCTTTGTCCAGTCCTTGGGCTGCCAGTGCAATCCGCCGGGCCTGCGAGAGGCTCAGCGATGCACCCATGTCAGCCCTTTCGTTGCCTGGGCACCATCTTAGGCAGTTGCGGCCGCATCGTCCGAGCGGTACGCAAGAATTTTCTCCTCATGCGTGTTCTCGCCGGGCTCGCAGTAATGGTCCAGGGTGATGACCCCATACGTCCAGCCGCGGCGCCGGTACACAACCGATGGTGCGTTCGTGGCCTTGTCCACGAAAAGGTAAAAGTCGTGACCGATAAGTTCCATGTTGTCCACGGCGTCGTCAAGGGTGAGGGACGCGGCCGGGAACACTTTGCGGCGAATCAGAACCGGCGAGTCGCCGGCGGGGATGTCGTTGTCGACGTCATACGGCGATTTCTCAGCCGTTTCCGGAGCAGGCTGGGTGTTATTGCTCGCTTCCACGTAGATCGGCTGGTTGGAGCTCGCCGGCTCCAGGGTTGCAGTTGCCTCGCGCACCGCCTTGGGCGTGTGCCGGCCGTGATGGACCTTTTTGCGGTCCTTGGCCCTGCGCAGCCGCTCAAGCAGCTTGTTGTAGGCGAGGTCGAACGCGGCGAACTTATCTGCGGCGCTTGCTTCGGCACGGATCACGGGGCCGCGGCCCAGGACTGTCACTTCAACCGTGAGCTGGTCACCGGTCTGCCGCGCATTTGTTTCCTTGGAAACCTTCGCGTCGACCCTCTGGACCTTGTCCCCAAGCGATTCGATCTTAGAGATCTTCTCGCCGGCGTATTCGCGGAATCGGTCCGAGACCGTCAGATTTCGTCCGCTGATCATGAACTCCATGGTGCCCTCCAAATGACTTCGGTGACACGACGGCGGCACTTCCCGGGGACGATCTGATTGACAGTCGAGCCCCTTTCCGAGCCGCTATCGAAAGGTACAACTGATCTTGGTACCCATATCCGACGTTAGTTCATAGCATCAAGTTATTCATCCTTTCGCAGTTTATTTTTTTCTATGTCTCCGCTAGGCCGCGGGACGCCCGGTGCACCCCGGGAGGCCGCCGCATCGGGGGCACTGGTGACGGCAAGGACAACGGCACCGCGCACGATCCCGCCTGCCTCGTGGACCGCCCGCGCGGCTTCCGCAAGCGTGGCGCCGGTAGTCAGGACGTCGTCGACAATGATGCACTGCCTGCCCCGCAGGGAGCGTCCGCGGGCGTCCCGCACCGTGCGCATGGAACCGCGGACCCGTCGGGACCTGTCTCCCCTGCCGAGCCCCTTCTGCCCTCCGGCCGGGCCCACGCCTGTCCCGGGGTTCCTGACTTTGCGCAATGCGTCCACGCACTCCGCGTGCCCGTCCCGGTTGCTGCGGCGGACGCCAGCCAGCAGGAGATGAACGGGACTGAACCCGCGTTTACGGAACGCACTCCCCCTGGTGGGGACCGGAACGAGGAAAATTGCGTCCGTTTCCGCGCACGCTGCGGCCAATGCGCCGGCGAGTGCCTTCGCCAGCACGCTCCGGAGCTGCCCCTGCCCGTGGCGCTTGAAGGCAAGAATCGACTGTGAGAGTTCCTCGCGGTAGATGCCGGCCGCGACGACGGGAAGGATAACCGAACCGTCGGTGTCCATCAGCGCCGGGGCCGCGGTCTCCGCCCGGAAGGGCCGGCGGGTGAGCATCCGGACACTGCGCTCGCAGCCGGCACACAGGGCCAGATCCTCCTTTCCGCAGCACACACATTCCACGGGCAGAGCCAGGGCCACGATGTCCGCGGCGGCCCCCTCCAGCAGGTCCAAGGCCTGCAGGAGTCGCTGCGGGTGCTGCCCGCGGTGGCGGGCGTGCCAACGGGGCTGGGCGACAAGATCGGGATCCGCCGAAGTCCGCCGCGCGCGTCCGGGCGGGTCCCCTTGCGGGTCCGCGTGCGGGTTGCCCTTCCCGCCTGCTGTCCGTCGACTCCCCACTCTCCAAGGTTCCGGCAACGGGCTGGTCCGCGAAAGGCCGGGCCTCCTCCATGTGGATAAAGCCCGCCGGAACCACTCCCGCGGAAATGCCGGGAGGGTCAGCCGGGGAAGGACGGGTCCGTGGGCCCCTTCAACTGCGCCGACCACCCGTTGCCGAGTCGCTGGAAGATGCCGTCCGCGGACTGTGCATAGATCTCTTCGGGGCCGTTACCCGCGCTGAGCGCCACCAGCCCCGGCCAGGGTGCGAGCTTCTGCGGCTGGGAGGAGGTGAGCGAGAGCAGTTCGGGGGTCACGTTGGAAATCGCCGCACCCTTCATCACCACAACCGTCGTGTCGTTCACCCACACGCCTTGGTCCGGTTTTCCGCTGGACTGCAGGGTGACGGGCGCCGTCAGCTCCTTCGGCGTGCCGTCGGCACTGCGGATGATTCCCGTCACCTGGACCCGTGTTTCACCGTTCTGCTCGGAGATGACCAGCGCCCGGACACCTTCCCGGGACACCCGGAAATCCTTGACGTTGCGGCCGGCTAGCCAGGAGGGGGTCAGCGAGACAGAGGGCACCGGTGCGCCCTGGGCCACGCCGGTGGGACGGAAGGCCGTGATCTCGGTGACGCCCTGCGCTCCGGGGCCGGCGGTCCACAGCCAGTCATGGAGGCTGAACGACGGATGCGTCAACGTGCTCCGGGTAGTCAGGGCGCGCGCAGGCTGCCCGGGCACCATCGAATAGAGGGTGCTTCGGCTGCTGTTCAGGAACGCCACCGTCTGCGAAACGGGCGACTCGGCAGGCGAACGCGGTTTCAGCGCCGCCACAGGCTGCATGTCGGGCAGCGGCGACACCCTGTTGTTCTCATACCGCACCAGCTCGTTGTTACTGACAGCGATCTGGCGGGCGGGGACGTTCCTGTTCTGGACCGGCGGCAGGACCGAACCGTTGTCCTCCACCCGGACAAGGTCTTGGTTGGCCCGCAGCTCCACGTTGATGACGTCCGGCTGGCTGCGGAACGTGAGTGCCAGCTGGGTCTGCATCCTGAGCCGGTCCTCGGTGGAGGCCTCGGTCAGCTCCTTGGCCGACAGGTCCACCTGGGCTGCGCCCGAGACTACGGGCACGGACTCCCTGGCAAGCTTCATTCCGGAGGGGAAGGCGCTGACGACGGCGCCCTTAAGATACGGGGCGGGTCCGCCGAGCAGGGCGCTCGTCATGGCCTTCACCGTCTTCTTCTTGATGAACCAGCGGACATCCGGGACCGCGTAGGTAAAGGTGGGGTCGTAGAAATATATGGGGTAGGCCCCATATATGACTTTGAAGGTCTCCTCGGGAATGGCGGTGCCGTCCGGGATCTTCGAGATGCGCCATTCGCCGTCAACCTGGACCAGGGTTACAGGGATGTTTTCCTTGGTTCCTTCCGGCATCTGGGTGGCGACGCCGTCGGAATCCACGGAGTAAGCGACGTCCAGTTCATAGTTGTAGACGCCCTCGACGCCGGTCTTCACCACGCGCTCGGAGCGGAACACGAGTGTCCGCAGGTCCGGCTTCCACGCAACGGAGGAAGCCTGGGTGAGGTACTGCCGCGCCACGGCATAGTCGTCCTCGTACCCGCTTCCTGCCAGGTAGAAATCCTCGATGACCGCTTCGGGGCTGGACCCGGTGCGCGGCGCGACGGGGAAGAACACCGGCGCGTTGGGATTTCCGGCGCTTTCGTCAGTGCTCTTTCCGACGGGCCCGGAGCGCGGGATCTGTGCGCACGATGCCAGGAACAGCAGCATGACGGCCAGCAGCCCAGCGGCAAGCCCGCGGGCCGCGGGCCGCACCCGGCTCATGAACGCTCCCCTGCACGCGCTGCCTCCGGTGTGCCAGCCACGGCAGCCCGGCCTTCAGCCGCCTCGGCCGGAGCAGCGCCCGCTGCCGCAGCCGGGCCCCTCACCGCCGCGGGGTCACTCGCCGCAACGGTGTCTTCTGCCGCAACGGTGTCTTCTGCAGCAGTGGAGTCCTCCGATGCAGCAGTGGCTCCCATGCCCCGGACAAGTACGGTGTGGTCGCCGGGGCTGCGCAGTCCCACGTCTGCCGGTTCAAGGGGCAGCGGGGATTTTGGAATGGTTCCGCCCTGTTTAAGCGGCAGCGTAAGCCTGAAGTTAGAGCCGACGCCGGTGTTCCCCCAGGCCTGCAGCCACCCGTTGTGCAGTTTGGTGTCTTCGGTAGCGATGGAGAGGCCCAGCCCGCTGCCGCCGGTGGTGCGGGCCCGGGCAGGGTCGGCGCGCCAGAAGCGGTCGAACACCCGGGCCGCCTCGGCCGGGCTCATGCCGATTCCGTGGTCCCTTACCGTCACGGCGACAGTGTCCCCATTGGAGGCGACGGAGATGTTGACGGGCCTGCCTTCGCCGTGCTCGAGAGCGTTCAGGATCAGGTTCCGCAGAATGCGGTCAATACGCCGGGAATCCATCTCCACCACGACGCTGCCTTCCGGAGCATTCAGCGTCATCTTCGAGCCATACTCATCGGCGACGGGGGCCGCTCCCTCCATCACATGCGAGATGAGCTGGACGATATCCGTCGCCTCCGCGTCGAGCATGGCGACGCCGGCGTCGAACCTGGAAATTTCCAGCAGGTCCGCCAGCAGGGACTGGAACCTTTCCACCTGGTTGTACAGCAGTTCCGCCGACCTCTTATTAATGGGGTCAAAGTCGTGGCGGGCGTCGTACAGCACCTCGGCGGCCATCCGGACGGTGGTCAGCGGCGTGCGGAGCTCGTGGGACACGTCGGACACGAACCGCTGCTGCATCTGGGACAGCGTGGCCAGCTGCGTGATCTGCTCCTGCAGGCTTGCGGCCATGTGGTTGAAGGAGGCACCCAGGCGCGCCACCTCGTCCTCGCCCTTGACCACCATGCGTTCCTGCAGCTGGCCTGCCGCCAGCTTTTCGGACACCACGGCGGCATGGCTGACCGGGCTAACCACATTGCGGGTGACGTACCAGGCGATGGCGCCGATCATGAGGATGAGGGCCGCGCCGCCGGCCCAGAGGACGTTCTGGATTTCGTTCAGCGTCTGCTGCGCCGTGTTGAGGTCGTAGATCAGATACAGCTCATAAACAGTGCCGTTGAACGTCACCTTGTTGCCGACGGCGATGCCCGGCCGGTCTTCGGTCCCCACCGGGAACTCCGTGGACGCCCAGAACTGTTCCTTGCCGGAATCCTGCACCGCTGCCCGGAGGTCCGGAGGGATGACGCTGATGGTCAGCTGGTCTGACGCACGCGACTCCACCCACCTGTTGCGGGGCTTGGTCTGCTCCGGCATCGCCTCAAACACGTAGCGGCGCTGGATTACCGAGCCCTTGCCCTCTACGGCGTTGAGGGTGTCGTAGACGAGGGTGATCACGCTGGACTGGTCGGTGACCTGGGCGCCGTCGAACGTGTCCTGCACCTGCTTGACGTTGTAGCGGGTCTCGGACTCCGCTTGGGTCAGCCGCTCCTGAAACAGGTTGTTGGCAATCTGGTTGGACAGGTAAGCGCCCACAATCGCGAAGGAGCTGATGGACAGCAGCAGGGTGGTCAGGACAGTGCGGAACTGCAGCGACCGGCGCCAGCGCCGCTGCAGCGAATGCAGCAGATAACGGATGCCGGGAAAGATGCGGTCGACGCCGGTGCGCACCAGGCGGGCGACCCGCAGCAGGACGATGAGTCCGCGGCGTTGCCAAATCCGGGCCTGCGACGGCAGCCTCGCGAGCCCGGCGCCAAAGGCGTCGGTGTGTTCGGGGGCAGGACGGGGGCCGGGATTGCGGACGCCGTCCCGGGCGTTTTCCGCCGCGGAAGTGTTGCCGTGGGGTCCGGATCCGGATCCCGCGGGCGTCTCTGGGGGATTCTGGCCCTGGGGTTCAGGACCCTGCTTTGTAGCCGACACCACGAACCGTCAATACAACTTCCGGAGCTTCCGGATCACGTTCAATTTTGGACCGCAGTCGCTGGACATGGACATTGACCAGCCGGGTGTCAGCCGCGTGCCGGTAGCCCCAGACCTGCTCGAGAAGCAGTTCACGGGTGAATACCTGCCAGGGCTTGCGTGCCAGGGCAACCAGGAGATCGAACTCGAGCGGAGTCAGTGAAATCCGCTCGTCGCCGCGGCTCACGAGGTGGCCGGCGACGTCGATCGTGATGTCCGCGATGCGCAGCGTCTCGGGCGCCTTCTGGTCGCCGGGGCGCAGGCGCGCCCGCACGCGGGCAACGAGCTCCGCGGGTTTGAAGGGCTTGGGCACGTAATCGTCGGCACCGGATTCCAGTCCCCTGACCACGTCGGAGGTATCCGACTTGGCCGTCAGCATGACGATCGGAACGTCCGACTCAGAGCGGACCTGCCGGCATACTTCGATGCCGTCCATTCCCGGGAGCATCAGATCAAGGAGCACCAGATCGGGCTTTGACGAGCGAAAGACGTCCAGAGCCTGTCCGCCGTCCGCGCAGAAGACGGGCTCAAAGCCGTCGTTGCGCAGGACAATGCCGATCATTTCTGCGAGCGCCTCGTCATCGTCAACCACCAGAATGCGTGCCTTCATAGTTATATATTCCCTTATTGCTGTTGCTTTGTCTTATTGATGGACTTTTCGGCGAGGCGTGGGACCGGTGCGGGCTGGGCGCACCGGGCGCCCGTCGCGGGGCCGAACCTCCGGGAAGCTAGGATGCCTGACGGCGGAACTATAGTCTGGAGGTGCCCGGCCTTCACCGGCGCGAATATTGGGGAGGAACAGGTTGTCAGAGCAGGATCCGCAGCACCCGCCATCCGGACACCGGCCTCCCGAATACCAGCATCCTGAACCCCGACCTGCTGAACACCGCCAGCCGGAACACTCTTCATATGGGCAGCTGCCTCCTGCACAGCTGCCGGCGCAGCCCGCCGGCCTGCCCCCAACGCCGTGGGCTTCACCGCAGCAGCAGCCTTGGGGTGCACCCCCTCAGTGGGGCACCCAGCAGCCGCAATGGGGCAGTCAGCAGCCTGGCCCCTACCCGCCCGGGACCTTCCAGCCTGGCCCCTACCAGCCGTACGGGCCGCCGCACCAGTGGAGTCCCGGGCCGAATCCAGCGGGGCCAAATCCCGCCATCCCGTACCCCATGTACGCGGCGCCGCAGAAGCCCGGCGTGGTGCCGTTGCGGCCGCTGATGTTCGGCGAACTCATGGACGGGGCCTTCCAGACCGTCCGGCGGAATCCCAAGGCAATGCTCGGGGCAGGCCTGTTGGCCCAGGCGCTGGGCGCCGTGCTTGCCGGCGTCGTCCCGCTGATTACCCCTGCCTCCGGCGCGTCCGCGGGGGCCTGGCTGAGCAACCTCAGCACTGCTCAGATGACGTCCGTTTTCGCGGGGCTGGCAGGCGGCGTCCTGCTTTTCGGCCTGGTGTCCGTGTTCATCTCCACGGTGATGCAGGGGGCCATGGTGGTCCCCGTGGCCCGGTCGATCCTCAACCGGCGCACCGGGTTCCGGCAGATGTGGGTGCTGGCCCGCGGACGGGCCTGGGCACTGGTGCGCCTGGCCGCACTCTGCGTGGCGGCCGTGCTGCTGGCGGCGGCGCTCATAGCCCTGGGCGCCGCGTCGCTGGCCAACTCGATGGGCTCGGGGGCGCTCGTCATCGTGCTTCCGCTGGTTCTGGCGTTCATTGCAGGCATGATCTGGGTATCCGTGAAACTCACCGTCGCACCCGCCGTCATCGTCGTCGAAGACCTGGGGGCATTCGACGGCATCCGACGTTCCTGGGCCGTCACGCGGGGAAGCTGGTGGCGCGTCTTCGGCATCGTCCTCGTGGTGTCGCTACTCGTGGGCGTCATTGGCCAGATCGTCCTCATCCCCGTCAGCCTCCTCTCCGGACTGCTCACCACCGTCGCCGGGCCCCAGGACCCCACCAGCCAGGCGGCCGTCCTGCAGGTGGTGATCGGTGTCGCCTCAACTGTGGTGTCCGCCGCGATCGGGGCAGTGGCGTTCGCCTTCCAAACGTCGGTCATGGCGTTGCTGTACATGGATTTGCGGATGCGCAACGACGGCCTGGACGTTGCGCTGCTGCGGCTGCTTGAAAGCGGAAACGACGACGGCGGGATCCCCGGCCGGGGCGTGCACGTCTACGGCCCGGGCCGCAACAGCCCAGGGCCTTACCAACCCGGGCCCCATCAACCCGCGCCCTACCAGACAGGGCCTTACGGAAATTCAGGCTGGCCGCCGCCCCCGGGGCCGCCAACGATGCCGGGATGAGCAGCGTCTGCTTCCTCCCGATGCTTTGGCACGCCGCGGGACTGCTGCGACGGCCTCTTGAACCGCCGGTGCAGCCCGACCGGGAAGAAGCGCGGCGCTGGGCGGCGGAGGAGCTCTCCAAGCGCGAGTACCGGGAGGCGGCGCCCGGATGGCTGGAAACACTGTGGCAGCAGTTCCTCGACTGGCTGCAGTCTGTGACGGACGGCCTGTCCCCGGCCGGGGGACCTCCGGTGGCGCCCTTCATCGGCCTGGGCATCGCCATCCTCGTGGGCGTCGCCATCATCCTGGCACGGCCCCGGCTGAATGCCCGCCGCCGCGCACCCAGGGAGATCTTCGACGCCGATGCCGCCGCCACGGCGGCCGACTACCGGGAACGAGCAAAGGCCGCGGCTGCCCGCGGCGACTGGCCGGCCGCCGTCGTCGAACAGTTCCGCGGGCTGGTGGGTGCGGCCGAAGACAGGGCCGTTCTGGACCCCCGGCCCGGCCGGACCGCCGACGAGGCTGCCGGGCAGCTCTCTGGCGCCTTCCCGGCGGCAGGAGACAAACTCGCCGCCGCCGCCCGCCTGTTCGACGCCGTCCGCTACGGCGGCGCGGGCGCCCAGCCAACCGACTACACCGCCCTGGTGGAACTGGACTCAAGCCTGGAAAAACTAACGCCTACCTACGGAGAGGCCGCGCCGGGCGGACTGGCGGTGCCCAGATGACGCATCTCCCCCGCACGGAACCGGCCGCCACGGAGGGGATGGGCGAGGAGACTCCGACCGTCGGCGGTTTGCCCGCGGGCAGTGTGAGAGTCGCGGTCCGGCACAGAAGGACCGGCTGGATCCGCCGGCACCGTGCGGGCCTGTTGTTCGGTTTGGCCATGGCATTGGCCCTTGCGGTGATCCTGGCACTTCATCCGGCGCAGCAGGGTGACACCCGGGAGCTGTCCATCCGCAACCCCGGGCCGCAGGGTGCCAGGGCAGCAGCCCAGATCCTGGCCGGACAAGGTGTCATCGTTGAACAGACGGAGTCGTTCGAGGAAACGCTGGCAGCGGCCCGCGCAGCCGGCCGCATCGGGTCCGGATCAACCGTTCTGCTCTATGACCAGCGCGGGTTCCTTGCCCCCGAAAAGCTCCGCCGGCTGCTCACCGCAGCGGACCGGCTGGTCGTCGTGTCGCCGCGGCTGGCCACACTGACCGGCCTCGGCAGCACGATCCGGCAGGCCGGGGTGGTTCCCGGCTCGGAGCAGACCCTGCAGCCCGGGTGCGCTGTTGCCGATGCCCAGGCGTCCGGTGACATCAGCGCGGACGGAGGTTTCCTCTACACGGGCGGCACCGTGTGTTATGGCGCCGGCGGCGGTCGGGGCCTTTACGCCACGGCCGAGGACGGGAAGCTGCTGGTCATCGGCAGCACGGCCGTGATCAGCAACCAGCTCCTGGCCGCCAACGGCAACGCCGCACTCACGCTGCGGACCCTGGGCAGCCAGGGGCACCTCCTCTGGTACTTGCCGGGTCCCGCGGACCTTGGGGGCAGTCCGTCACCGAAAACCCTCGCCGAGCTGGCGCCTGCGTGGTCGGCGTTCGTGGCCCCATGGCTCATTGTGGTGGCCCTGCTCGCCGTGCTGTGGCGCGGACGCCGGCTGGGCCCGCTGGTCTTCGAACCCCTGCCGGTGGTGGTGAAGTCCGCGGAAACCGCTGAGGGAAGGGCCCGCCTCTACCACGAGGCCCACGACGTCGCCCGGGCCGCCGACACTCTGCGGGCAGGGACGCTGGTCCGCCTTGCCTCGGCACTCCGGCTGGGTGCCGGGGCGGACGCAGTGGACGTCGCGGCCGGCGCCGCCCGGCTGCTGGACAGCACCCTCCCGGAGATGCTCAGGGTCCTGCAGCACCGTCCCCGAACCGAAGCCGAGCTTGTCCGCTGGGCGCAGGACCTTGTCCGACTAGAGAAAGAGGTAAAGGCCAGATGAGCCAGCAGCCAAACGGCCACCTGCACGGAACCTACGGCGAGGCGCCTGTGGGCACCATGGCCGCCGCTCCGCACGTCCCGGATTACGCCCCGGACCCTGTCCGGCAGGCGCTGCTTGACGTCCGGCACGAGGTGGCCAAGGCAGTCGTGGGCCAGGATTCCACCGTCACCGGAATGCTGATCGCCTTGCTGTCGCGCGGACACGTGCTGCTCGAAGGCGTGCCGGGCGTGGCCAAGACGCTCCTGGTCCGAGCCCTGTCCGCAGCCCTGAGCCTGGACACCAAACGCGTGCAGTTCACGCCCGACCTCATGCCCGGCGATGTCACGGGTTCCCTCGTGTACGATGCCGCAAATTCCGAGTTCAGCTTCCGTGCGGGCCCGGTCTTCACCAACATCCTCCTGGCGGACGAAATCAACAGGACGCCGCCCAAGACCCAGGCTTCACTGCTGGAGGCCATGGAGGAACGCCAGGTGTCCGTGGACGGCGTGTCGCGCCGGCTGCCCGTGCCTTTCATCGTCGCGGCCACGCAGAACCCCGTGGAGTACGAGGGTACCTACCCGCTGCCCGAGGCCCAGCTGGACCGCTTCCTCCTCAAGCTGACCATGCCCCTGCCGGACCGGGCCGCCGAAATCGAGGTGGTCCGCAGGCACGCCGCCGGCTTCAATCCCCGCGACCTCGCCGCCGCCGGCATCCGCCCGGTGGCGGGCGCCGAGGAGCTGGAACGGGCACGGCATGCCGTGGCCGCCGTCGAGGTGGCGCCCGAGGTACTGGGCTACATCGTGGACGTGGTCAGGGCCACGCGGGCCGCCCCGTCCTTCCAGCTTGGCGTCTCGCCGCGAGGCGCCACCGCCCTGCTGAACACCTCACGGGCGTGGGCCTGGCTGTCCGGCCGTAACTTTGTCACCCCCGACGACGTCAAGGCGCTGGCCCAGCCGTGCCTTCGGCACCGGGTGGCGCTCCGGCCCGAAGCACTGATGGACGGCGTCCAGGTGGACAACGTCCTGGGCAGCATCCTGGCCTCCGTGCCTGTCCCCCGCTGATCCCGTGGCCATTTCCGGGCGGTTGGTACTCCTGGCGGCGGCCGGGCTGGCTCCGGTGCTCCTCTTTCCCGGCTGGTCCACCGTGTTTGCCGTACTCCTGGTCCTTGGCGCCTTGATCCTGCTGGATCTGCTGCTGGCAGCATCGCTCCAGCAGGTTTCCGTGCAAAGGTCAGCCCCGGCCAATGTCACGCTGGGCGGCACGGCGGACGCTGCGGTGACCGTGCATAACAGTGGCACACGCCGGCTCCGGGCAGTGCTGCGCGACGCGTGGCAGCCGTCCGCCGGTGCGGAAAACCCGGTCCATGAGACGGACGTACCGGCCGGTGAACGGCGCCGCCTGATTGTCAGGCTCCGGCCTGTCCGGAGAGGCGACCTCACGGCCCCGCACATCACCGTCCGGTCCTTCGGGCCACTCCGGCTGGCCGCCCGGCAGAGAACGGTGCAGGCACCCGGATCCGTGCGGGTATTGCCGCCCTTCAAGTCCCGCCGCCACATACCGTCAAAACTGCGCCGGCTGCGGGAGCTCGACGGCAAGGCAGCGGTGCAGATCCGCGGCGCCGGCACCGAGTTCGATTCCCTACGGGACTATGTCCGCGGCGACGACGTCCGCTCCATCGACTGGCGGGCGACGGCAAGACGGTCCGCGGTCATGGTCCGCACGTGGCGTCCCGAGCGTGACCGGCGCGTGGTGATCATGCTGGACACATCGCGGACCGCTGCTGCCCGGGTGAACGACGAACCCCGGCTGGACAGCGGCATCGAAGCCGCACTGCTGCTGGGTGTCCTTGCCGAACGCGGCGGTGACCGCGTCGATTTCTTCGCCTTCGACCGGCGAATGCGTTCCCGGGCTGGCACGACGGCGGGGGGCAACCTGCTGGGGCAGCTGGTCCAGGCGATGGCGCCGTTGCAGGCAGAGCTGATCGAGCTGGACTGGGCACAGGTGCCCGCCCAGGTCCGCGCGGTTTCGGCACACCGTTCCCTCGTGGTCCTGCTGACCTCGCTGGACAGCGGCGCCCCCGAGGAAGGGCTCATTCCGATGGCGGCGCGCCTGGCCCAGCAGCATGTGGTGGTGGTGGCGTCGGTCCGTGACCCCCTGCTTGGCGAGATGCTGCAGGACAGGACGACGGCGGCCCAGGTGTTCCGCGCCGCAGCCGCGGAACGCGCCCTGCTCGAGCGCGAAGCGGTGAGCATCCAGCTCCGCCAGCTCGGCGTCGAAGTGGTGGACGCGGAACCTCACGAGCTGCCGCCGCAGCTGGCCGACGCGTACATCCGACTCAAGGCGGCCGGACGGCTGTGAGTTCCCGCCGGAATGCCGAACCATCAGACCACAAGCCAGGAGCCGCCGTGAACGACCCGATCTACCGCCGGGCCCTGGGTGCCGGCTTTTACCGTCTGCAGCCCGAACTGCAGGAGTACTTTTCGCTTGCCCCGGGAACGGGCAGCTACGGTGTGGGCGAGGGCATTTTCGAGGTGGTGGGCTGCCGGCAGCGGTGGCTGCGGCCGGTCCTTCGGCTGACCGCCGGGGAGCAGGCCTTCTTTCCGGAGTACGGCGAGGGCGTGCCATTCCGGATCGAAAACCATGCGCATCTCGATCCCTTCGGCCGCTCCAGCCTGACGGCCCGGCGGGAGATATTCTTCCCCGGCAGGACCCGGATCTTCCAGGACACCACCAGCGCGGAAGCGGGGGGTGCCCGGGATCGGACCACAGGGGGCCACGCCCCTGGGGATAGGGCCCACGGGGCCAACGCCCGCCTCGTGGACTATGTGGGCCGGTACCGCCGGCTGGTCACGGACCTGAACCTCGAGGTGACGGCGGAGGGCAGGCTGCGGGGAGTCTCCGAAGTATCGCGGCTGTTCCTCGGTCCCCTCCGGCTGCCCCTCCCCGCCGCCCTCGACGCGAAGGCTTATGCGGAGCAGTGGTGGGACCCGACTTCGGGGGAAACCGGGCGGCACAGGATCCAGGTGAAGGTGATCCAACCACAGCTCGGCCTCGTCCTGGTGTATGCGGGGCACTTCGACTACCGGCTGGAACCCTATCCGCCCGGAGGTTCGTCCGCGGGCTTCCTTCCGGCCCATGCCAGGCCGGACCGCTGGGAGTACCGAAGCTGAGCCGGCGCGGGCTGATTGAGCCGCGCCGGCTGGTTCACTCGGTTCAGCCCAGCGCCAGCTGGTTTAGGCCGTCGGCAGCCTGGGTGAGGCGGGTGAGGACCTCCCTCGCGACGGCAGGCGCCAGCTCCTCAAGCCCGCCCGACGGCGTGATCCGCACCGTGCCGAGCGCCGCCAGCGGCAGTCCCAGCTGCTGCCAGGGCCGCCGGACGCATTCGACAACGTCGGATGCCTTCGGCACGCCGGCCCGCCCGTCAGCCTGCAGGGCTCCGGCCCAGAGCCGCTTGCCGGCCTCGACTGCCTCCGCGAGCTGCTCCCACTGCCGGGTAGTCAGGGCCCGCAGCGGAACGGCGATGGCGTCGGCCCCGGCAAACACGATCCTTTCGAACGGCGCCTCGATTTCCGGCACCGCGATGGCGACCTCCGCCGCCCCGGCCTCCCGGAGGGCATCAATCACGACGCGCCAAAGCTCCGTCACCTCCTGTCCCGCGACAGAGCGGAGGGTCCGGTAGCCGCTGGATGTGGGGATGGTGCCCGCGAGGACCGAGGCGATGTCCGGCTCGTCGACCTGCACCACGAGCCTGGCCCCGGGAACGGCGGCAGCCACCTTGGCCAAATGTGCGCCAACCCCTGCGGCGAGGGAAGCAGCGATGTCGCGGCGGGCGCCATAGTCGATCAGGGCACGCTCGCCGTTATGGAGGTGGAGCCCGGCGGCCAGGCTGAGGGGACCCCGAAGCTGGACCTTGAGCTCATGGGCCGAGCTGTCCTCCTCACCGGCGATGTCGGCCAGCACGTTGATGTCCGTGGACAGGGCCGATCTCGCGCGCACCAGGTCACGTCCGGGCCGGTCAACGATGCGCCAGCCGTGCGGCTGGACATCCACGGCCAGATCCACGAGGAGTGAGGCGGTGCGTCCTATGGCGTCGGCGCCCACGCCGCGGTCAGGCAGTTCAGCGAGGAAGGGCAGGTGCGGGCTGCCCAGCTCACCGCGGATGATGCGGGTTGCCTCCACGGGGTCCTGGCCCGGCCAGGGCCCCAGCGCGGTGGCCGTCACCTGGTGCGGAAGCTGAAGGTCTTCGTCCGGCACGGCTAGGCGGTGAGTGGTGCGGAGGGGCTGGCCGTCACGTTGGCGGTTCCACCGGCGGCGTTGTGATCCTCGGCGATCGCCTCGTGGTGCCGGATCACCTCGCCGATGATGAAGTTCAGGAACTTTTCCGCAAATGCCGGGTCCAGCTGCGCGTCCTCGGCGAGGCGGCGAAGCCGGGCGATCTGGGCAGTTTCACGTCCGGGATCCCCCGCGGGAAGCCGGTGGGCGGCCTTGAGGAAACCCACCTTCTGCGTCGCCTTGAACCGCTCCGCCAGGAGATAGACCAGGGTTGCATCGATGTTGTCGATGCTCGACCGGATCGACAGCAGCTCCGCCATCACCGCAGGATCCACATGCCCGGCCAGGGAGCTGGCGGCGGGATTGTAGGAGTCAGTGTCAGGCAGATCATGGTTTAGCTCGGTCATGGTTCCAGTCTATGGGCACCGCCGGACTCTCTGCCCGTGTTAAGGAGTCAGGCAGAGAATGTAAGTGTTCGTACGTTCCGATAAGGGAGATGGCATATGAGGATTGCAGTTCTAGGTACTGGCGTTGTGGGCAGGACCCTGGCAGGAAAACTCGTGCAGTGCGGGCACGATGTCATTTTGGGATCCCGGAGTGCCACCAACGAGGCCGCCGTGGGATGGGCGGCGGAAGCCGGGGCACGGGCCAAGGCCGCAACATTCGCCGATGCCGCGGCGGAGGGCGAGATTGTCATCAACGCGACGCCCGGCGCGGTGTCCTTAGACGTGCTGGCCGCAGCCAGCACGAAGAACCTCGCCGGCAAGGTGCTGGTCGATGTGGCCAATCCGCTGGATCATTCGGCCGGCTTCCCGCCGCCGCTCGCCATCTCCAACACCGACAGCCTGGCCGAGACCATCCAACGGGCGTTCCCGACGGCCCGGGTGGTGAAGGCCCTGAACACCATGCGTGCCGATGTCATGGTGGCGCCGGACAAGCTGGCGGGCGGGGATCACGATGTGTTCATGGCCGGGGACGATGCCGACGCCAAGGAAGTGGTGGCCGGGCTGCTGCGGGAATTGGGCTGGCAGACCGAACACATCAGGGACCTGGGGCCGCTCGAGGCGGCACGGGGCATGGAGATGTGGCTGCCGCTGTGGCTGCGGATTTTCCTCAAGCAGGGAGAGAGGGTGTTCAACATCAAGGTGGTCTCCGACTAACTGGGTCGCTGGCAAAGGGGTACTGCCGGGGCTGGTACTGGCAGGGTCTGGTTACCGGTTACGGGCCGCCGTTGAATTGGTAGAGCGGCGCCGGTCCGGACCGGCTCTTCCACTCACCATTCCAGGAGGCACCCCATGTCTGAGCACCCTGAACAGACTCCCATGCAGCGGATGATGGGCGATTTCGCGCCAACGTTCGTTTCCCTGACCGACGACGTATTGTTCGGGCAGGTGTGGTCCCGGCCGGAGCTGTCCCGGCGGGACCGCAGCCTGATTACCATCAGCAGCCTCGTCTCGGCCGGCAACATCGACCAGCTCGAGGCGCACATCCCCATGGGGATCGCCAACGGGCTGACTGAGGACGAAGTCAAGGAGGCGATCACCCATGTCGCCTTCTACGCGGGCTGGCCGCGCGCCGTATCCGCTCTCACCCTCGCCAAGCGCGTCCTTGCGGACTAAGGCCACCTACCGAAAGGAACAACCTTGAACATTGAACCAACCCGCGAGACCTTCAAGAACCCGCCGGAGCAGTTCGCCGGGGACGTATGGGTCGACATGATCGCTGTCCCCCACGTCCCTGAGCAGCGCGCGGTCGTCGCGCAGGTGCGCTTCGCCCCGGGCGCCCGCACCGCCTGGCACTCGCACGCGCGCGGCCAGTACCTGCACGTCACGGCCGGCGTGGCGCGTTTCGGCACCCGCGACGGCACCATCATCGAAGTCCACCCCGGACAGACGCTTTACACCCCTCCCGGCGAGGAGCACTGGCACGCCTCCGCGCCGGGCACCTTCATGGAACACATCGCCATCCTCGAAGGCGACGACGGCGCAGAAATCGCCAGCGCCTGGGCTGAGCACATCACCGACGACGAGTACGAAGGCCGCTAAGCCGGGCAGCCCAGCACAATGGCCCCAGCACGACCGCGGCGGTTCAACAGGGAACCGCCGCGGTCGTGCTGCTGGATGCCGAACAACCAGATGCCCGGCAATCAGATACCCAGCAGGGCTTAGATCCCCAGCAGGGCTCAGATTCCCAGCAGGGTCCGGTGGTCCTCCCGGCGTTTGGCCTGCTCAGCGGGGTCCGGGACAGGCAGCGAGGCGATCAGGCGCTTCGTGTAGTCATGCTGCGGAGCGCCCATGACCTGGTGGCCGATCCCCTGCTCGACGAGTTTGCCCTTGTACAGCACCCCGACCCAGTGCGAGAGCATGTCCACCACTGCGAGGTCGTGGCTGATGAACAGCGCCGCGAACCCGAACTCCTGCTGGATCTCCCGGAAGAGCTCCAGGACTTTCGCCTGCACCGAAACGTCCAGTGCCGACGTCGGCTCATCCGCGATGAGCAGTTTCGGGTTCAGGATCAGCGCCCGCGCCAGTGATGCGCGCTGGCGCTGCCCGCCGCTGAGCTCGTGCGGGAAACGGTCAGCGTACGACGCCGGCAGCTGGACTGACTCCAGCAGCTCACCGACGCGCTTGCGCGCCTGTGCCGGTGACGGGTTGGTGTGGATGACCAGCGGTTCGGCGACGCAGTCGCCGATGGTCAGCTGGGGGTTGAAGGACGCTGCCGGGTCCTGGAAGACGAACCCGATCTCCTTCCGGAGCGGCTTGAAGGTCCGTTCCTTGTAGTTCAGCATCTCGTAGCCCAGCACGTTAAGGCTTCCGCCGGTGGTCCGGTTGAGGCCCGCGATGGCCCGGCCGATGGTGGTCTTGCCCGAGCCTGATTCGCCGACGAGTCCAAACACCTCGCCCTCGGAAACGGTGAAGCTCACGCCGTCCACCGCCTTGAAGGCGTGGCTGCCGAGCCGTCCGGGATACTCGATGGTGAGGCCCTTCGCCTCCACCAGGACCTTGCCGCCCTGATGCGCCCGTTCGGTCAGCCCTTCCGACGCCGAATGCCGGCCCAGGTGCGGCACGGCGGCCAGCAGCTTCCGGGTGTAGTCCTGCCGCGGCTCCGCGAAAAGGGATTTTGCCGATGCCTCCTCGACGACGTCGCCCCGGTACATCACCACCACGCGGTCGGCGAGGTCTGCCACGACGCCCATGTTGTGCGTGATCAGCACAATGGACGTCCCGTATTTGTCCCTCAAATCCCGCAGGAGTTCCAGGATCTCCGCCTGCACGGTGACGTCCAGTGCGGTGGTGGGTTCGTCGGCCACGATCAGCCCGGGGTTCAGCGCGAGCGCTGCCGCGATGACCACGCGCTGCTTCTGTCCGCCGGAGAACTGATGCGGGTAGTAGTTGACGCGCGTTTCAGGGTCCGGGATGCCCACTTTCCGCAGGGCTTCGATGGCCCGGGCTTTTGCTTCCTTCGCGGTGACCCGCTTGCCGCCGTCCCGGCCTGCGTGGGCGAGGATGCCTTCGGCGATCTGCCAACCGACGGTGAACACGGGGTTCAGTGCCGTGGACGGCTCCTGGAAGACCATGGCCACGTCCCGTCCGCGGATCTGGCGCAGCTTCCCGGGGCTGACGCTGATGACGTTGTTGCCGTTGATCAGCACCGCGCCCGAGCTGATGGCAGTTTCCGGCAGCAGGCCCAGGATGGTCTTGGCCGTGACGGTCTTGCCGGAGCCGGACTCGCCGACAATGGCGAGCACCTCCCCTGCCTTCACCTCAAGGCTCACGTCCTTGACCGCGTGGACGTCCCCGGCGTCTGTGGCGAACGTGACCTTGAGGTGGTCGATGTCCAGCACGGGTCCGGTGCCGGCCGGGTGCCGGTCTGAAACCGATCCTATGTTGATGGTCATGAGCTTCTCACATCTGCTGAAGTGGCTGCCTGGGCCGCCGCGGTGGAGTCCGGTCCGCCCTTGTTCCCGGCGCGCTTGCGGCCGCGGAGGCGGGGATCGTTGAGGTCGTTGATGCTCTCCCCCACCAGCGTGAGGCCAAGGACCGTCCAGACGATGGCAAGGCCGGGGAACACGCCGGTCCACCAAATGCCGGAGGTGGTGTCTGCTAGCGCCTTGTTGAGGTCGAAGCCCCATTCGGCGGCGGACGAGGGTTCGATGCCGAATCCCAGGAAACCCAGGCCCGCGAGGGTCAGGATTGCCTCTGAGGCATTCAGGGTGAATATCAAGGGAAGGGTGCGGGTGGCATTGCGGTAGATGTGCCTGCCCATGATGCGGACGCTGGACGCGCCCACCACCTTCGCCGATTCGACGAAGGGTTCCGCCTTGAGTCTGATGGTCTCCGCCCTGATGACCCGGAAGTACTGCGGAATGAACACCACGGTGATGGAGATCGCCGCGGCGAGCACGCCGCCGAAGAGGCTGGACTCGCCGCCGCTGATGACGATGGCCATGACGATGGCCACCAGCAGGGACGGGAATGCGTAGATGGCGTCTGCCACCACCACGAGGACCCGGTCGAGCCAGCCGCCGAGGTATCCGCTCACCAGGCCGAGGATGACGCCGGCGAAGATGGACAGCACCACGGCCACTACGATCACGAGGATGGCGGTCTGGGAGCCCCAAATGACCCGGGACAGGACATCGTAGCCGCCCACGGTGGTGCCCAGCGGATGTTTTCCGCCGGGAGGCTGCTGCGTGGGGAAGCTGCCCTCGGCGTCGGAAAGCTGGGCAAATCCGTACGGGGCAAGGAGCGGCGCGAAAAGGGCGGTCAGGAGAAAGACGCCGGTCAGGACAAGGCCAACGACGAGCATGCCGCGCTGGAGTCCGACGCTCTTGTTGAAGTGGGAGATCACGGGCAGCCGCTTGAACAGCGGGGCCCTGCGGTCTACGGTGGCTTCCACTGGAGTGGTGGTGCTCATGTCAGTACCTCACACGGGGGTCGATCAGCGCGGCCACAATGTCCACGATGAAATTGGTGACGGCGACAATGACGGCAAGGAGCACCACGATGCCCTGGACCGCCACGAAGTCGCGGGCCGTCAGGTAGTTGGCCAGCTGGAAGCCAAGCCCCTTCCACTCGAAGGTCGTCTCGGTGAGGACGGCGCCGCCCAGCATCACGGCGATCTGCAGGCCCATCACGGTGATGATGGGGATCAGGGCCGGCTTGTAGGCGTGTTTGGTGACCAGCCGGAATTCGCTGACGCCCCGGGAACGGCCGGCCTCGATGTAGTCCCGGCCCAGGGTGCCGATGACGTTGGTGCGCACCAGCCGGAGGAAGATGCCTGCCGTCAGCAGGCCCAGGGCAAGGGCGGGCAGGACGGCATGCGCCATCACGTCACCCAGAGCGGCCATGTTGCCGCTTCTGAGCGCATCGAGCCAATAGATCCCTGTTGGCGCCTGGAGTCCGGTGAGGGCAAGTTCGCTGGAGGTTTTGGCCCGTCCTGCCACGGGAAGCCAGCCCAGCCACACGGCAAAGGTCAGCTTCAGCAGCATGCCGGCAAAGAACACGGGCGTGGCGTAGCAAAGGATGGCAAAGACGCGCAGCACGGCGTCGGGAAGGTGGTCACGCCGGTGCGCTGCGATCATCCCGAACGGGATGCCCACCAGCAGGGCTACGATCAGCGCATTGATGGTCAGTTCAAGGGTTGCCGAGCCGTAGGTGACCAGCATCTCGCTGACCTTGCGGTTGTCGGACAGTGTGGTTCCGAAGTTGCCCGTGACAAGCTGCCCCAGGTATTCGAAGTACTGCACGGGAAGCGGGCGGTCATAGCCGGCCGCATGGATCCGTTCCTGCAGCTGCTCCGGGGGCAGCCGGCCGCCCAGCGCGGCTGTGATGGGATCGCCGGTGATCCTCATGAGGAAAAACACCATGGTGACCAGGATGAAGATCGTCGGAAAGATCAGGAGGAACCTGATCAGAAGGTATTGGCCCAGTCCCCCGCCGGACTTCTTTTTCTTTGTCGGCAAAAGGCCGTCGGCGTCGCTTGGCGGCGCCTCAATAAGAGTTGTCATTACTGCCTGATTCTGTGTTTCCGGGTCCGTTGCGGAACCTGGAATCGGCTGTTCACTGGCCAGCAGGAAGGCGGGACGCCAGGAAGGCGTCCCGCCTCCTTGGCTGGTCAGGACCTGATGGGGTGGAGTCCTACTTGGAGATCACTCCGAGGCGGGTCTTGAACGAAGCATCGAGGGTGTTGTCCACGCCCTTGACGTCTGCCCCCGCAACCATGAGCTGCGCGCCCTGCAGCAGCGGCAGGGTGGAGAGGTCCTTGGCGACGGCGGTCTGGGCCTCGCCCAGCACCTTCTCGCGTTCGGCCTTGTCAGCAGTGGTGAGCTGCTTGGTCACGAGCTCGGTGACGGCGGAGTTCTCGTAGTGGTTCTTCAGGAAGTTGCCGGGGATGAAGAACGGCGTGAGGTAATTGTCGGCGTCGGAATAGTCCGGGAACCAGCCGAGCTGGTAGACCGGGTAGGCGTCCGCCGTCCGGGCCTTCGAGTAGGTAACCCATTCGGTGGACTGCAGGTCAACCTTGAACAGGCCCGACTTTTCCAGCTGCTCCTTGATCATGGCGTATTCGTCGCCTGAGGACTTGCCGTAGTGGTCAGGGTTGTACTGCAGCTTGATGTTAACGGTGCCGGTGATGCCGGCGTCGGCGAAGGCCTTCTTTGCCTTATCCAGGCTGGGCTTGCCGGTGCCGTCGCCGTACATTTCCTTGAGCGGTTGGATGGCGCCGTTGAAGCCGTCCGGAACAACGGAGTACGCCGGCAGGTAGGTGCCCTTGTAGACCTGGGTGGCGATGGCCTCGCGGTCCACGACGTCCGCCATCGCCTGGCGGACGGCGAGTGCCTTCTTGGCGTCGGCGTCGGCGGTCTTGGCACCGAACGGCATGGTGTCGAAGTTGAAGACGATGTAGCGCAGTTCGCCGCCGGGGCCCTTGTGCACCTTGACCTTTGAGTCCTTTTCAAGGTCCGCGGCGTCGGTGGCCGTCAGGCTACGGCCGGCGACGTCGATGTTGCCCTGCTGGACGTCCAGCTTCAGGTTGTTGGAGTCGGCGTAGTACTTGATGTTGGCGCCGTCGTTGGCGGGCTTGCCCAGGAGTCCCTGGTAGTCCGGGTTGGCCTTGAGGCTGACGAGCTCATTCTTCTTGTAGCTCTCGATGGTGTACGGCCCGGCAAACGGCTTGCCCTTGACGATCTCGTCATCGCTGAGGACCTTGTCCGCCGGGAAGACCTCTTCGTCGACGATCGGCCCGGAGTTGGAGGCCAGAACGCCCGGGAAAACCTGGTCGTTGCCGGCCTTCAGGGTGAAGACCACGGTTGAGTCGTCCTTGGCCGTCACGGATTTCAGGTTCGACAGCAGGGCAGCCGGACCGTTGGGGTCGGCGATCTTGACCACCCGGTCGATCGAGAACTTGACGTCGGAGGACGTCAGCGCGTGGCCGTTCGCGAACTTGAGGCCAGGCTTCAGCTTGACGGTGTACTCAGTGGGGGTGGTGAAGGATGCCGATTCCGCGATGTCCGGAACAGCGTCCGCGCTGCCCGGCTTGGAGTTCAGAAGGAACGGGTAGATCTGGTTCATCACCATGAACGAGCCGGCATCGTAGGAACCGGCAGGGTCCAGAGTGACAACTTTGTCCGTGGTCCCGTACGTGATGGTGCCTCCGCCGGCGCCGCCGGTGGATGTGCCGCCGCCTCCGGACGGGCCGGTGCAGGCTGTGAGTGCGAAAGCGGAAACGCCTGCCAGCGCGATAGCGCTCCGCAAGGCCCTCTGATTCATTGCCATCTGTGAACTTTCTGTTCGATGAGTACGCGCGGGGTGCCCGATCTGACTCGTTTGCGGGCAGCCCGCTGATGCCTCTGATTCAACCAGAAGGTTGCCCGGTGAAACATTGCATCGTGTGAGTTGAGACACAAAATTTACCAGAAGGAAGTGCCATCCGCTGACCGAACGGTCGGGAACCGGGAAATGGCAACAAAAACGGCCGGCGGAAAACCCGCCGGCCGCTGTCACTCCGGTAACCGGAGCAGTATCCGGGGCACGGTCAAAGTTGGGCCCGCTGCAGGGACCGCGCAGCGTCGATGGTCGCCTGGCCGAGGACCCTGCTTCCCTGGTACAGCACCACGGTCTGGCCGGGCGAAACGCCGCGCAGCGGATCCTTCAGGGCCACTACGAGGCTGTCCCGTACAATCCCCGCGTCGTCGGCAACCCGCTCCATGCGGGCACCGGCAGGTACGGGGTCGCCGTGTGCGCGGACCTGGGCGTGGCAGTCAAAGTCGGCACCGGAGCCGACCTCGTCGATGGGCAGTCCGGCCCAGGAAACCTTGATGCCGCGGATCTCGTCGATGGCCAGGAGGGCTTCGGGCCCCACGACCACCTTGTTTTCCTTGGGCCGGATCTGCAGCACGAACCGCGGCTTGCCGTCCGCCGCCGGCCGGCCCAGCTTGAGCCCGCGCCGCTGTCCGACGGTGAACGCGTTCGCCCCGGGGTGTTCGCCCACCTTGGCGCCGGTCTCATCCACGATGTCGCCCGTGGTCATGTCGATCTTTTCCGCGAGCCAGCCGGCGGTGTCGCCGTCCGGGATAAAGCAGATGTCGTGGCTGTCTGGCTTGTTGGCCACAGACAGCCCTCGCCGTTCGGCTTCGGCGCGCACCTCCGCCTTGGACGGGGTGTCCGCGAGCGGGAACATGGAATGCTTGAGCTGCTCGTGGGTGAGCACGCCCAGGACGTAGCTCTGGTCCTTGGCCCAGTCGGCGGCGCGGTGCAGCTCGCGGTTCCCGTCGGCGTCCTCAATGACCTTGGCGTAGTGGCCCGTGCACACAGCATCGAACCCGAGGGCGATCGCCTTTTCGAGCAGGGCGGCAAACTTGATGCGTTCGTTGCAGCGCATGCAGGGGTTGGGGGTGCGGCCGGCGGCGTACTCGTCGATGAAGTCCTGGACCACATCCTCCTTGAACCTCTCGGAAAAATCCCATACGTAGTAGGGAATCCCCAGCACGTCGCAGGCCCGCCAGGCGTCGCGCGAATCTTCAATGGTGCAGCAGCCCCTGCTGCCGGTGCGCAGGGTACCCGGCATCCGCGACAGCGCAAGGTGAACGCCGACGACGTCGTGCCCCGCCTCGACGGCGCGGGCGGCTGCGACGGCGGAGTCAACTCCGCCGCTCATGGCTGCTAGAACTCGCATTATGGCTTTCTGTTGGATTGGCCCCATGACGCACGGGTTGCCGAACTATTCTACTTGCCGCCGGAATCAGGGCCTAAATTTCCTTGACAGCTCCCGCAGGTCCTTCTAAAGTCACGTATACCGTTTTTAGAATGCGGGCCACTGGCCTGCCGTGCGAATCGAGTAGCGCCATGACCCCTGACAGCATCATCATCGCCGGCGCCGGGCTGGCCGGAGCGACGGCGGCCCGCACCCTGCGCGCCGAAGGGTACACCGGGACCGTCACCATCGCCGGGACCGAGCTGCACCACCCCTATCTCCGGCCGCCGCTCTCTAAGGAATACCTGCTCGGCAAAGCCGGCGAGGACGCCGTCGAGGTTGCGCCGGAGGCCTGGTATGCCGAGAACAATGTCAGCCTCCGGCTCGGCGCCCCGGTGGCGTCGGTTGATCCGGCAGCCCACACTGTCCGCTTCGCGGACGGGTCAGTCCAGGGCTACGGCGCCCTGCTGCTGGCACCCGGAGCAACACCCAGGGCGCTGCCGATAGACGGGGCGGGGCTGGATGGCGTCAGCACCTTCCGCACGCTCGATGACAGCCGCCGCCTGCGGGACCAGCTGGCGTCCGGCGGCAAGAACGTAGTGCTCATCGGTTCCGGCTGGATCGGCATGGAACTGGCGGCGGCGGCAAGCACCTACGGCAACCAGGTCACCCTGCTCGGGCTTGAGGACATCCCGCTCGCCGCCGCCATCGGCCCGGACCTAGGCAGCTTCTTCCGCTCCCTGCACGAGGACAACGGAGTCCACTTCCGGCTGCCCGCCTCGGCCAAGGAGATCACCGGACAAGATGGAAAAGTGACAGGCGTGATGACCGACGACGGCGAACTCCTGTCCGCGGACATCGTGGTCATCGCGGTGGGAGTGGTTCCGGAGACGGCGCTTGCCGCCGCCGCCGGGCTGGAAGTCCGTAACGGTATCCTCACGGACTCCTCGCTGCGCACCAGCGCCCCCGACATTTTCGCCGCCGGGGACGCCGCAAATGCCCTGCATCCGTTCACGGGCGAGCACCACCGCAGCGAACACTGGTCCAATGCCCTCAACGGCGGCAAGGTGGCAGCGAAAGCCATGCTCGGTCAGGACGTTGCCCTGGACACGATCCCCTACTTCTACACCGACCAGTTCGACGTCAGCATGGAATACTCTGGCTTTCCCTCCCTCGCCGCAAAGGCGTCTCCAGTCATCCGCGGATCACTGGAGAGCAAGGAGTTCGTGGCGCTCTGGCAGCAGGACGGGCGGGTTGTGGCAGGCATGAGCGTCAACTGGCCGAGGTCCCTCAAGCCGAGCGCCCAGAAGTCCATCAAGGCGCTCATCTCCGCCCGGGTGGAGGTGCCTGCCGAGAGGCTGGCCGACGAAACCGTTCCGCTCGACCAGCTGATTCAGAAACCCTGACGGGCAACGGTGGCAGCAGTCTGAATGGAGGATTCGTGGCCGGCCATGCCGGCCTGACGCGCCCGGGCATAGGCGGCGGGCAGGGCGGCGAGGAGTGCGTCCACGTCCGCTTCCGTCGACGGATGCCCCAGGGTGAAGCGCTGCGCGCCACGCGCCGTCTCCTCGTCCAGTCCCATGGCCAGGAGGACGTGGGACGGGCGCGGGACACCCGCAGTGCAGGCGGAGCCGGTGGACGATTCGACGCCGGCAAGGTCCAGGAGGAACAGCAGGGAGTCGCCCTCGCATCCGGAGAATGTGAAATGGGCATTGCCGGGCAGGCGCCCCTCGCCCTCCGGGCCCCGAAGCACGGCTGCCGGAACCGCGCCACGGACTCCCGCGATCAGCCGGTCGCGGAGCCGGGAAATCCTCGCCGCCTCGGCCTGGAGGTTCCTGGCAGCCGTGTCAGCTGCGGCGGCGAAGGCGGCTATGGATGCCGTGTCCAGCGTCCCGGAGCGGACGTCGCGTTCCTGCCCGCCGCCATGCTGCACCGGCGTGAGCTTCACTGCCCGCCCCAGGATGAGCGCACCGACGCCGACGGGACCGCCGATCTTGTGGCCGGAAATGGACATGGCATCCAGCCCGGAGGCCCTGAAATCCACCGCGAGCGAGCCGAAGGCCTGCACCGCGTCGGAATGGACCGGGACGCCGGCGGCGTGGGCGATCTCCACCACGCGGTGGACGGGCTGGATGCTCCCCACCTCGTTGTTGGCCCACATGACCGTCACCAGGGCAATGGACTCCGGGTCCCGCAGCAGTTCGGCCTGCAGCGCTTCGAGGTCCAGCACGCCGTCCTGGTCAACCGGCAGCCAGCAAACCTCGGCACCTTCGTGGCGTTCCAGCCACTCAACGGTGTCCAGCACGGCATGATGCTCGACGGCGGAGCACAGGATCCGTCGCCGGCGCGGGTCTTCCGCCAGCCGGGCCCAATACAGGCCCTTGACAGCCAGGTTGTCCGCTTCGGTGCCGCCCGAGGTGAAGATGACCTCCGACGGATGGGCGCCCGCCGCGGCGCCCAGGGTTTCCCGCGCATCCTCGACGGAGCGCCGCGCCCGGCGGCCTGAGCCGTGAAGGGACGAGGGGTTTCCGGTCCGGGACAGCTCGCGCGTCAGCGCAGCCAATGCTTCGGCGGCGATGGGCGTGGTGGCGGCATGGTCCAGGTAAACAGGCACGCTTAAATTCTAGACGCCGCCGGATTTCCGGAGCGGCACGGTGTCAGTTGTGGTCATGGCCGGATCCTGGCGCAGCAGCGCCCGGCCGTCCGGTCCTCCACCACTTTCTCCTCTGACACTCCGCAGGCAGCGGCAGCACCACTCAAAAATGCTCCGTTCATGGCGCACACCACGTCCGTGTGCCCGTCAGCGAGCCGGTGGAAGGGACAGTTCATCAGGACGGTTCCCCCATCGCCGTCCTTTTCAGGCATGTAGCCGATGCTGCCGAGCACTTCATCCAGAGATGCTCCCTTTCCGCCCAAGGCACGGCCCCGGGAGTAAGAGGCATCCGCCAACGCCTCGCGCACCCCTCCGCCGTCGGCTATGGAGGATTCAATGGCGGTTGCCATCAACTCTCCGGCCAGGTCGTAACTCCGTTCCGGAACCGACGCGCCAACCTCTTCCAGCGCCGGGCGGTACAGCTTCGCCGGGCGGCCCGACCCCGGGCCGGCTTTTCCGCCGAGCTTGCGAAACTCGACGGCGAGCAGCCCGTCACGGACCAGCCTGTCGAGGTGGAAGGATGCCGTACTCCGCGGCATGCCCAGGGCAGCCGCAGCATCATCCCGCCCCACAGCCGACGGCGAGCCAGCTACATATTCGAAAAGGCGCCGCCTGCTGGCGTCGCCCAGTGAGGCCAGGGCGGCCAGGCGGCCGGTCCACGGAAGAGTGGTCTTCGATTCGCGGTTCTCAGCTGGGCGGCTCATAGATCCAGCGTAACTCTAAAAACAAGATCCGTTGCTTAAGAAGGCCATGTGGTTCTAAAATCAAACTATCTACTTTTAGAAGGGAGCTTTACCATGAAAACAGCATCACTAAAGGAGTCCGCGAACCCGCACACGCTCGCGACGGACACGGTGCGGCAGGCGTTCCTGCTCCTGCGCACCGTCTTCACCGTGGCGCCCATCCTGTTCGGACTGGACAAATTCACCAACCTCCTGACCGACTGGACCGGCTATCTCGCACCGATGGTTCCGGATACGCTGCACTTGCCTGCGCAGACGGTGATGTATGCCGTGGGCGTCGTTGAGATCCTTGCCGGACTCCTGGTGGCCCTCCGGCCTCGGATAGGTTCGCTGGTGGTGGCCGCCTGGCTCCTGGGGATCATCGTGAACCTGCTCATCCTCGGCAGCTTCTACGACGTTGCCCTGCGCGACTTCGGACTGTTCGTGGGCGCGCTGGCCCTTAACCGGCTGGCCACCGCCGCAGCCGCCCGTCAGCCTGGCGGAACCACCGTGAGCCACTGAGCAATATCTGCCCGGGCGGCGGCTAGCGCCGCCGCCCGCGGGCACGACGCCGTCACGTAGACGGACGAGCCCGCGGTACCGAAAACCCGGGCGAGGACAGCGGTGGCCCTCCCCGGTTTCTGGCCTGCGGCATTGGCAGTACGTTCCAGGACCAGCACATCCAAGACCCGCCCGGATTTTCCGCGCTCACTGCCCCAGCGCAGCGATGCCGGCTTCAAGTATGCCGGAAGAATGGTGGGGTCCAGGTAGGCAAACAGCGCGGCTGTCGACTCCCTGTCATCACCCGCCACCAGGGGCCACTGGTTCTGGCGCACCCCGGCTGAAACCTGGCAGCCGTCGGATTTCTGATAGCGGCTGGCACCGCCGGCGTTACTGATCAGCTGTTTCCACTGCGGCGCTTCGGCAAGGTCCTCCGACAGCCCGACGGGAACACCGCGGGCCAGCGTGGCGCCAGCCGAGAAGGGCATGTCGCGGGCGGCCACCGCGCCGGCGTCGTGGCCTGGGGTAATGGTCGGCGTGGCCAACCCCTTGGTGGCAGGTGAACTGCTTGGAGCGGCCGGATCGGGGACACCGATGCTGCAGCCGCCGAGCAGGCCAGCGACTGCAGCAGCTGCCGCCATCGCGTATGCATGGCGGGCACCACCGCGACCCGTACGAACTCTCATTCCGAAAAGTCTAGACGTCCTAGGTTTCCACCGGGGTTTCCGCCGGCGGGAACCGGCGCACGTGCCGCGGTCGTTGTCCCAGAAGACCGTCAACACCGGCTTATATGCTTGGCACACCGGCCGCGCATGCACGCCGGCAACAACGACCTAAGGACCATGCTTGACCAAGGGCAGCAGTTCCCACTACGAAGTGCTCCGCGTGGCGGTGACCGCAACGGAGAGGGAGATCAAGGTGGCCTACCGCAAGGCTGCCCGCGCTTCGCATCCCGATCACGGAGGCGACGCCGCGACGTTCCGCCAAGTCACCCTTGCCTATGAAACGCTCATCGACCCCCAGCGTAGGGCCGCCTATGACCGTTCGTACGCGACCAGCCCGCGCAGGGGCCGCCCGGACGGCGGCGAAGCGCACTTCGACGCCCCGGCTGCCGGCAGCCACGCCTCGGCGACGATCCACAAGCCGGGAATGCCGCGTAACACGTCCGGCGATGCGCCCGTCTACGTACCGCCCTTTGACACGCCCGGCGCTGTCCCGCTCCTCCCCCCGGAGCTGGCCGGCCTGCAGGTCCACGGCACGCCGAGAAAACGTGGCATCTTCGGCGCAGAAGCCAGGATCCAGCGCGAGCTGCGCACGGTACAGCTGATCAGCAGGCAGGTCCTGCCGGCGATCCCGGCGGCACGCCTGATCAATGGCCTGCAGTCGCCGGCAGACAACAGCCACATTGACCACGCGCTTCTCTCAGGCTACCGGCTTGCGCTGATCGGCTCCATGCTGCTGCCCAAGGGGGCCTACGCATGGGATGGAAGCACACTGAACCACGGCGGCAGGTCCATTGCCCCGCCGCAGCTGGCCGAGGTGGTCCGGCGGATGCAGGATATTTTTCCCGAGCTCAACGTGACCGGGTGGACCGTTGTCCACAGTCCGGACGGCAACCTCCACGAGCCCGTTATCGACCGCCACCGCCGCTCCCGCGGCGGTTCCGACATTGTGCAGGTGGTCAATGCCGCCGGCCTTGCCCGCGGGCTCAAGGATTTCCTGTCCTCCGGTCCAGCACCCAACACGGTGAACGTCCCGGTGCTCGCCAGGCTGCTCAGGGGCATGCACTGAGCCCTGCGTTGGACACGCACTGAGTCTGGCCCGGATTGCGCCGGGTTTCCCGACGCTAGGATGGAAGCGTGTTCCGCATCCTCTTCCATACGCCTGAAATTCCCGGCAATACAGGCAACGCCATCCGACTCGCCGCCATCACCGGCGCCGAACTCCATCTCGTGGAGCCCCTTGGTTTCGACTTCTCCGATGCCAAGCTCCGCCGCGCCGGCCTGGACTATCACGACCTTGCCGTGGTCACCGTCCACCCCAGCATCGAGGCGGCCTGGGAGGCACTACAGCCAGAGCGTGTCTTCGCCTTCACCTCTGATGGCGAGGTGTCCTACACCGACATCGCCTACCGGCCGGGTGATGTCCTGATGTTCGGCCCTGAGTCGGTGGGCCTGCCGGACGACGTCAAGCGCGATCCCCACGTCACGTCCCGGGTCCGCCTGCCCATGCTGCCCTCGCTGCGGTCACTGAACCTCGCGAACGCGGCATCCATCGCCGTTTATGAGGCCTGGCGCCAGCAGGGTTTTACCGGCGCACAGCTTTGAGAGCCTTGCTGCACAGCCACCCATCCGAGGCCATCTCCGCACCGAATCACTCCTGAGCACAGCCATTGGGCGTGCAGGTCAACAGGGCGTAAGGAGCGGCAGGTGAAAGCACTTAAACCGGGTAACACGGAATTTCGTTTTGCCCGGCACGATGCTGCCCTCGCCGGAAACGGTGTGCAGCACCGGCCAGCAGTCCACCTATGCTTGAGAGTGATGGAAACTCCCAACGCGCCGAACTTTGACGCCCCCGCGCCGCCCGGCACCGCCGTCGACCTTAACCAGCAGCTGGCACAGCTGCTGGAGAGGATTGCCGACGGCGACCAGGCATCCTTCGCGGAGTTCTACCGGCTGACATCGCGGCGGGTGTTCGGCATGGCGCGCCGGGTGCTGATCGACCCGGAGCTCAGCGAGGATACCACCCAGGAGGTCTTCCTGCAGGTCTGGCAAAACGCCGCCAGGTTCGATCCGGCGAGCGGAAGCGCGCTGGCCTGGCTCATGACCATCTCGCACCGGCGCGCCGTGGACAAGGTCCGTTCCTCGCAGTCCGCGAGCGACCGTGAGGCCAAGTACGGCGCCAACAGCCAGGACATCGACCACGACTCGGTGTCGGACGAGGTGGACACCCGGCTCGAGGCCGAAGCCGTGGTCCGGTGCCTGGACACCCTGACCGAGACGCAGCAGGAATCAGTGCGGCTCGCCTACTATGGCGGCCTGACCTACCGCGAAGTGGCTGAAAAGCTGAACGCGGCCATTCCCACCATCAAGTCCCGCATCCGCGACGGACTGATCCGACTCAAGACCTGCCTGGGGGTGAGCTGACAATGACCGATACGAATGATTCCCGCGGGCGCCAGCTGCCCAGGGCATTTGCTGCCGACATTTCCACCGACCTCGCGGCCGGCCGGGCGGTTGAGCTCGCCGAGATCTACGCCCTGAACGCCGTCAGCGACGCGGAGCGGGAAGCCATAGACGCCTACGTCAGCGGTGCTCCCGAGGCGGAACGCGCATCGTTCAACGAACGTGTCCGCCAGGCCAGGGAGACCCTGGCAGTCTCCTTCACAGCCGAGGAGGAGCCGCCCGCGGACCTGTTCGCCCGGATTGTCGGGCAGATTCCCGCTGCTGCACCGGCGCCGGAGCCCGCCAAGGCAAACATTGCGTTGGATGGCACGGCGGAGCCGGCCCCCGCTGCAGACGAACTTTCCGCTGCCCGCCAGCGCCGTGAGGCACGACGCCGGCCGGCCGGACTCCGGAACTGGCTGATCGGCGTTGCGGCTGCTGCCGTGATTGCGCTCGGCGGCGTGGGGATCGGGGCGTATGTGGCAAACCAGAACGATCCCTTCAACCAGGTCATCGAGGCGCAGGACGCGCGGCAGGCGACTGTCAACGTCAACGGCGGAGGGACGGCAACGGTGTCCATCTCGCCATCGCATGACGCGCTGGTGGTGCGGATGAAGGATGTACCGCCGCCGCCCGCGGGCAAGGTCTACCAGATGTGGCTGATTCCGAAGGATGGCTCCACCCCCGTCTCGCAGGGTTTGATGGATGCGGAGGCCCTGTCGAAACCTGCCCTGGTCAAGGGCATCGGCTCCGCGGCCGCACTCGGCATCACCGTTGAGCCTGCCGGCGGATCGGCTACCCCGACTCTGCCGACCGTGGCTGCCGCCCCGCTGAACGCCTGATCCCGCGGCAGTACCTCAGGCTTGACGCCGAAATCAGGCTTGACGTTGACGCTGCGTCAACTTCTACGCTGGAAGCATGAAGCAGGAAGAACTCCGGAGCTGGTCCATCGCCGAGCTGGCGAAGCTGAGCAGGATCTCGTCCCGAACCCTTCGGCATTACGACCAGCTGGGATTACTGCCGCCTGCCTACACCGGGCACAACGGCTACCGCTACTACACGCAGCCTGAACTGCTGCGTCTTCAGCGGATCCGGCTTCTCCGCGAACTTGGCCTTGGGCTGGACACCATTGGCCAGGTTCTGGACGGCCAGGCAGACCAGGTGGATGCGCTGGGCGTGCACCAGAAATGGCTGCTGGCCGAGCGCGACCGCCTGGACCGGATGGCCAGGACCGTGGCGGCAACCATATCGGCACTGCAGCAAGGAGACGCCATGTCAGGCGAGGCAATTTTCAAGGATTTTGACACCAACCCCTACGAGGAGGAGGCCCGCCAGCGGTGGGGCGATAAGGCGGTTGAGAACAGCAAGGCGCGGCATGCCGCGCTGAGCGCTGCCGACAAACAGGCCTTTCTGGCGGAGGCCGGGGCGATCAACGAGGAGCTCGCCCGGTGCCTGGACGCCGGCCTGCCGGCGGACGACGCCAGGGTGCAGGACGCCGTCGGCCGCCACTACCGCTGGGTCTGTGTCAGCTGGACGCCGGATGCGGACAGTTACGTTGGCCTGGGCCGGATGTATGTCGAGGATCCGCGGTTCACCGCCTTCTACGACAAGAGCCGCGCAGGCCTCGCCACCTACCTGCTGGAGGGAATCAAGGCCTACGCGGCGTCGCAGCTCAACTCCGCCGGAGGGTAGAAGCACAGCCTGGAGAAACAGGCTGACAATACTCGTAGCTAGAAGCCGGCAATGGTCCCCGGGCCGTTGACCATGACCACGTGGAACGCCTCGGCGCTCCGTCCCGCAGGCAGGCCGGCGCGCTCGGCGTTTACCCGCATGCCGCGCCGCACGGTGGCTTCCATGGTCTCGGCGTCGGGATGCTGGCTGACGTGCACATGGATCGCCTGGAGCTTGCTGTCCACATGGTCCGAGACGTCCACGAAGTGGTTTTCCCGCTCGTCCGGACTGGCGTAGAGCCACAGCCATGGAAGCTTGAAGGCCTCAAGGCCGGCCTCGGCGAGGTCCGGGTATGCGAAGGGGTTTTCCACGGCCGGGTAGATGGCACGGGTCACCGCCTCCCCCACGGCCAGGTGGTCCGGATGGCTCTTCTGGATGCGGTTCCAGTTGCGTTCCGGATGCATGGAAAGAACGACGTCGGGCCGGATTTCGCGGATCAGCTTCACCACTCCGCGCATCACCTCGTGGTTCGGTTCAAGGTACCCGTCCCGCTGGTGCAGGTAGTGGATGTCCGTGACGCCAACGAGGGCAGCGGCACGTTCCTGCTCGGCCGCCCTGAGGGCGATGATTTCGGCCCGCTGCGCCGGGTCGAAGCCACCGGCGTCGCCGTCGGTCATGATGCAGTAGCTGACCTCGATGCCGGCCGCCGTCCAGGCGGCGACGGTGCCGGCGGCACCGAAATCGATGTCGTCGGGGTGGGCGGAGAAACAGAGCACCCGTTCAATCCGGTGCTGTTCCGGATTGAACGGGCTCTGCGCTGGTGCAGCGTTTAGGGTCAAGGATTCAGCCCTTGCGCTTCTTGATTTCTTCCGTCGCCTGCGGCAGCACCTGGAAGAGATCGCCCACGATGCCGAAGTCCGCGATTTCAAACACGGGCGATTCCGCGTCCTTGTTCACGGCTACGATCACCTTGGCGGTCTGCATGCCGGCCTTCTGCTGGATGGCGCCGGAAATGCCGGCGGAAATGTAGAGCTGCGGCGAGACGGTCTTGCCGGTCTGGCCGACTTGGGCGTCGTGGCTGATCCAGCCGGCGTCTGTTGCCGCGCGGGAGGCGCCCACGGCCGCACCCAGTGCGTCCGCCAGCTCCTCCACGGGGCCGAAGTCGCCGTCGAGGCCGCGTCCGCCGGCCACCACGATGCGCGCATCGGTGAGGTCGGGGCGGCCGCTGGCGACCTTCTGCTCGCGGGAGGTGATCCGGGCCGCAGCCGCGGTTGCGTCGGCAGGGGCGTCAACGGTCACGGTTTCGGGAGCACCGGGGGCCGTCGCGGGCTCGGGGTCCACGGTGTTGGCCTTGACGGACAGCACGGTGACCGCCGTGGTGGCCTTCGCCGTCGTGGTGTATGAACCAGCGAGCACCGACTTGTGGGCGGTGCCGTCGGCGTCAACCGCGACGACGTCGGTGATGACGCCGGCGCTCAGCCGGATGCCCAGTCGGGCCGCGATTTCCTTGCCCTCGGGCGAGTTCTCGAGCAGGACGGTGGTGGCACCGGACTTGTCCGCCACGGCAGCCAGGAACGCAGCCTTCGGCGCGACGAGGTAATCGTCGAGATCGGTTGCGGACGGACGGAAGACGGTGGCCGCGCCGTATGCGCCCAAGGTACCGGCGACGTCGTCGGACAATTCGCCGTTGACCGCCACGGCAGTCTCCCCCAGGGAGCGGGCGATGGTGAGGAGTTCCAGGCTGCTCTTCTTCAGAGCCTGCCCGGGGTTGTCAATGAATACCAGTACGTTTGCCATGTTGTGGAGTCCTCTTAGAGCAGCTTCTGGGCGGCCAGGAAGTCAACCAGCTTGATGCCGGCGTCGCCGTCGTCCGTGATGATGGTGCCGGCAGTGCGCGGCGGGCGTTCCTCGGCCGCCGACACCCGGGTCCAGGATCCGGCGTGGCCCACCTCGGAGGAATCGACTCCGATGTCAGCCAGGGACAGGGTGGTGATGCTCTTGCGCTTGGCCGCGATGATGCCCTTGAAATTGGGGTAGCGCGGTTCGTTGATCTGGTCGGTCACGGAAACCACGGCGGGCAGGGACGCCTCGACAGTTTCGGAGTGGGTGTCCGCGTCGCGGCGGGCCGTGACACGTCCGCCGTCGACGTCCAGGGCAGAGGCGAAGGTAACCTGCGGGAGCCCCAGGCGCTCGGCGAGCTGCGCGGGCACCAGGGAGGTCTCGCCGTCGGTGGAGGCCATGCCGGTCAGCACCAGGTCCACGGGGGTGTCCGCGCCGAGGTGGCGGACGGCAGCCGCGAGCGCAAGGGAAGTGGCGGCCGCATCCGAGCCGGCGAGTGCCGCGTCGGTGAGGTGCACGCCTTCGGTGGCACCGATCTGCAGGGACTTCTTGACGGCGTTCACGGCACCTGCGGGTCCCATGCTCAAGGCGATCACCTTGTTGCCGGCCTTGGCGCCGCCGCGGGCCTCGGCCAGCTGCAGCGCGGCTTCCAGGGCGTACTCATCCAGTTCCGACAGGATGCTTTCGTCGCGGTCCGTGGTATGGCCCTCGCCGCTGAGGTGCCGGTCGAACTGGGCGTCCGGCACATGCTTGACCAGGACGACGATCTTCAATGTCTCTTCCACTGTATTTACAGCAGCCTTCCGTGCTTGTGGATAGCCAGCCGGGTGAGGTCGTGGCCGTGGAACGCCCGGGATACGGGTAGCTCCTAGCTAACCATATTGGGCCCGACATATGACGTCCCGTTAACGCCTGTGTCAGAGGCCTTGCCGGAGGCCGGAGACGACGACGGCGGGCCGCACCCCCAAGGTGCGGCCCGCCGTCCTGCTGGGCGCAGGTTACTGCTCCGCGGCTGCCTATTGCTCTGCGGCTGCGCCGAGCGTCACGTCCAGCTGCTGCTCGCGGCCGTTGCGCAGGACCGTGACCTTTACCGAGGAGCCGGACGGCTGCTCGCGGACGGCTGCCGTCAGCTGGTTCGGGTCACTGATGGCCAGGTCGTTGAAGCGCGTCACCACATCGCCCACCTTGATCCCGGCCTTCGCGGCCGCCGAGCCCTGCTCCACCGTGGCCACGTCGGCTCCCGTGGAGAACCCGGCATCGGATGCGGACTTCGCCTGGACACTCACGCCGAGCTGGCCGTGGGTGGCCTTGCCGTTGTCGATGATTTCCTGGGCCACGCGCTTGGCATTGTTGATCGGGATGCTGAAGCCCACGCCGATGTTGCCTGTTCCGCCGGTTGCGGAGCTGCCGCCGGCCGAGGCGATCGCGACGTTGACGCCGATGACTTCACCCTTGCTGTTCACCAGGGCACCACCGGAGTTGCCCGGGTTGATGGCCGCATCCGTCTGGATGACGTTGATGGCGATCGATCCTTTGTTGGCCGAGCTCTGCCCCTGCCCCTGGCCCTGGTCCGGAGGAGCGAATTCGAAGCCCTGGCCGCCTCCCTGGGAGCTGTCCGTCCCGCCCTTTGGGGCCGCGGACGACGCCACGCTGATGGTCCTGTTCAGCGTGGAGACGATGCCGTCCGTCACCGTGCCGGTAAGGCCGAGCGGCGAGCCGATGGCCACCGCCGTGTCCCCGACGTTCAGCTTGCCGGAATCACCCAGCGCTGCCGGAGTCAGGCCGGACGGGTTGTCCACCTTGATGACCGCGAGGTCGGAGAGCGGGTCGGTCCCGACAACCTTGGCGGTCAGGACGCGGCCGTCGTTCGTGCGGATTTGGATGTCGGCGTTCGCGGTGGCGCCGTCCAGCGTGACCACGTGGGTGTTGGTCAGGATGTGGCCCTGGTCATCGAGGATGATTCCGGAGCCGGTACCGCCCTCGCCGCCGCTGGTGGCCTTGATGGTCACCACGCTCGGCGATGCCTTGACGGCCGCCGCCGTGATCTCGTTGACCGAGTCCTGGTTGTTGACGATCACCGTTCCGGGCTGGCTGCCGGAACTGACCGCCGGCGCAGTGCCGGCGTCGAACAGGTTGCCGGAACCGACGGTCGCAACGCCGCCGCCCACGAGGCCTGCCGCCAGAATGCTCGCCACGAGGGTGCCCACGCCAAACGTCGCCTTGCGCTTGGGCTGGCTGGCGCGGCTGTCCTGGTATCCGGCGGTGTGGGCGTTGTGCTGGGAGTACTGGGTAGCGGTCGGCTGCGTTGCCGGCCCCGACTGCTGCCCGTAGAAGGGGGCGCGCTGGGGGTAGACGGGGTGCGGACCGCCGGAACGCTGCTGCTGTTCGCGGTTCTCCGCGGGGCTGCCGTATGGCTGGCCCTCATGGTGCTGGCCTTCTGCCTGCGCGGGCCGGTACAGCGGCATGGTGGGGTTGCTGTTGGAGTCCAGGCGGGCAGTGGGGTTCTCGGAACCGTCTGCGCTGCGATATTCGCCGCCCTGGTGTGCAGGAGGCTGGAGACCCTCGGCGGGCTCAGGCCGAGGGGTCGGATCAACAGGGCGCCCTGAAGGATCTCGGTTCTCAGGTGCTGCGCCCGGTACTGGGTGCTCAGTCATTGGACTTCCTTTCATCCTCGTCTGTATTAACTATGGACGATACGACTGGTACTAATACGGACGTTTGCTGGGAGGTTCCTGAATGGGCTCCGTGGCGGGGTTCCTGCCAGTCTTCTGGACGGATACCAGCGTCTCCAGCGCTTTTCGCTGGTGGCATATTCCCCGCCGTGGACGGTGCCGCTGGTGCACCATAGAATCAAGAAGAATTGCCACAGCGACCTGCGGCTTTACACCCGGCGTGGGGGCGCTGCTGCATTCTGTGACGGCTGTTCGTCCCGAACCAGCCGCGGCGTGCTGAAGGGTTGCCATGCGGTCAATGTTGAAACGTGTTCTCGCCGTGATCGGCCTGACGGTAATGCTGGCGGCTCCGGCCGCGGCAGCCTGGGCCGAGGATCCGGTATCCATCCCTTCCGGCCAAAACATCGTGGACGACGCAAATGTCCTCGGCAGCCGCAAGGGCGAAGTTGAGGACTCGATCCAGAAGCTCCTCAAGGACCACAAATACAACCTGTACGTGGTCACCGTAAAGTCTTTCGGAAACCCGGCTGACCCCAAGTCATGGGGACAGGCTGTGGCCACCAATAAGGGCATGGGCAGGGCGGATGTACTGCTGGCTATCTCCACTGAGGGGCGCTATTACTTCGCTCCCAACTCGGCGAGCTCCATAGCCTCGAAGACAGGAAACATCACGCAGAACGCGATCGCGGCCAACCTCGGCGGCGGCAAGAGGGACTTCGCCCAGGCCGCCATTGACACCGCGGCCGCCATCGGCGACGCCGCAGGCGGCGGAAACGGTACTGTCCCCTCGGGTGGCGGTGCGGGTGCGGGCATCCTGGTTGGTGCCGGCGTCGTGGCCGCCGGTGGCGCGGGCACGTACCTTTACCTGCGCAACAGGCGCAAGAAGGCCGGCCAGGCCTCCAGCGCAAGCTACGGCCCGCAGGGTGCCGAACTCGATCCCCTCGCCGGCATGAGCATCGAAGAGCTGCGCCGGAAGAGCGGCTCACTGCTGATTGAAGCAGACGACGCGATCAAGTCGAGCGAGCAGGAACTGGGCTTCGCCGAGGCGCAATACGGGGAAGCAGCGGTGGGCAACTTCACCAAGGCGCTCCAGGAGGCGAAGGCGCACATGTCCGAGTCGTTCAAGCTGCAGCAGCAGCTGGACGACCACATCCCCGATACCGAAGAACAGCAGCGCAGCTGGCTTGGCGAAATCATCCGCCGGTCGGAGGCCGCCCTGGCATCGCTGCAGGAGCAGAAGGCCGACTTCGACTCGCTGCGCGAACTCGAGAAGAATTCACCGCAGGCCCTCGCGGCAGTGGACGCCGGCGCCGCGGAGGCTGATGCGAAGATTGCCCGCGCTGACCAGACCCTGGCCGAACTGCGCGGCAAGTACGCGGACAGCGCCCTCGCCCAGATCTCGGACAACATCCTGCAGGCCAAGGAGCGGCTGGCCTTCGTGCAGAATGCCAGCGCCACCGCGCGTGAAAAGCTCGCTTCCGGAGAGAGCAGCCTCGCTGCCGTAGCCGTCCGGGCTTCAGAGGAGAGCCTGCACCAGACAAACGTGCTGCTGGACGCAATCTCCAAGGTGGCCGGCAATCTGGACTCGGCCCGCCAGGGCCTGGAGTCCGCTGTTGTTGACACCTCCCAGGACCTCGCCCAGGCGAGGGCAATGATCCAGTCCGGCACCCACCCGGAGCTTGAGGGGCCCGTGGCAGGAGTCGAAGCGGCCCTCGCCCGCGTGAAGAGCGAAATCCAGAGCGGCAAGATCGACCCCATCGCCACCCTGGAGCGGGTCGAGTCGGCGCACCAGGCCCTCGACCAGGCGCTGGGCGGCATCCGGGACCAGCAGGAGCAGGCGCGCAGGGCGCAGGCTTCTCTGCAGCAGACCATCATGTCCGCCCAGGCGCAGATCAGCGCGACGTCGGATTACATCACCGCCCGCCGCGGCGGCGTAGGCACCGAGGCCCGGACCCGGCTGGCAGAGGCACAGCGCAACCTCGATTACGCTCTGTCCATCTCACGCACTGACCCCGTGACCGCATTGACCTACGCACAGCAGGCGCACGCACTGGCCGCCCAGGCGGCCCAACTGGCCCAGTCCGACGTCGACAGCTTCGGCTACGCCAACCAGGGGTACGGCCAAGGATACGGCCGCGGCGGCATGTTCGGCGGCGGCGGAGGCGGCGGCCTGGGCGGCGCAATACTTGGCGGCATCCTCATCAACTCCATCCTCAACGGCGGCAGCGGCGGCGGTTGGGGTGGCGGCCACGGCGACGGCGGCAGCTGGGGCGGGGACTCCGGCGGCTTCGGCGGGGACTTTGGCGGAGGAGACTTCGGCGGCGGCGACTTCGGCGGCGGGGACTCGGGCAGTTTCTAGCTGGCAAAACTCGGCGCCGGCCCGTGTTACCGGGCCGGCGGGCGGACGCGACACATCAACTGTTCACTGAACTCAGTGGCACATACGGAGCAGGACGAAAGGTAACACCATGGTTAAGCAGTCCATTTTTGGGCGCATGGCGCAGCTGGCGAAGGCAAACATCAACGCCTTGCTGGACCAGGCCGAGGACCCGCAGAAGATGCTGGACCAGATGGTCCGGGACTACACCAACAACATTGCCGAAGCCGAGTCCGCGGTGGCCCAGACCATCGGAAACCTGCGCATGCTCCAGGACGATTACAACGAGGACATCAAGAACGCGCAGGACTGGGGCAACAAAGCCCTGGCCGCCTCCCGCAAGGCTGATGAGTTCCGCGGAGCCGGCAACGCGGCCGACGCCCAGAAGTTCGACAACCTGGCCAAAGTGGCCCTGCAGCGCCAGATGTCTTCGGAAAATGAAGCCCGCGCCGCAGAGCCCAACATTGCTTCCCAGAGCGACGTGGTGGACCGGCTCAAGTCCGGCCTGGACCAGATGAAGAACAAGCTGAACCAGCTCACCAGCAAGCGCAACGAACTGGTGGCCCGCTCCAAGACAGCGGCCGCGCAGTCCCAGGTCCACGACGCGCTGCGCAGCATCGACTTCATGGATCCCACCAGCGAGGTGGGCCGCTTCGAAGAAAAGATCCGGCGCGAAGAGGCCAAGGTACGCGGCCAGCAGGAGCTTGCCGCTTCGAGCCTCGATGCCCAGTTCAACCAGCTCGAGGACCTCGGCGAGCAGACCGAGATCGACGCGCGGCTCGCTGCACTGAAGTCAGGCAACGCCAAGCCGGCCATCGGGGCCGGGGGCACCGCGGCGTCGGAGTCCTCCTCCACAGTGGACGAGGCAGACTTCGACAAGCTGTAGTCTTCGACGCCTAACGAGGCCGGGATCCTCCACGGATCCCGGCCTCTGGCGTCTCCGGGACGTGTAGCGTGAATCCATGGCTTCCACCATTGTCTGGCTCCGTGACGACCTGCGCCTGGACGACAACCCAGCCCTCGCCGCCGCGGCCGCACTGCCGGATCCCGTCACGGTGGTCTACATCCTCGACGAGGACTCCCCCGGCATCCGCCCGCTGGGCGCTGCGGCAAGGTGGTGGCTTCACCACTCCCTGTCCGCCCTCGCCACCGGCCTCGAAGCGTGCGGGTCACGGCTTCTGCTGCGCCGGGGCGCCGCCGCTTCGGTCATCCAGGAGCTGGCCGCTGAGACCGGCGCCGAAAAATTGTTGTGGAACCGGCGGTACGGCCAGCCGGAGCGGACCATCGACGCCGGCATCAAGGAGTGGGCCGCCGGGCAGGGCGTCGAGGCCGCCAGCTTCCAGGCAAACCTGCTGTTCGAGCCGTGGACGGTGCGCACGGGCTCAGGCGGGCCGTACAAAGTCTTCACACCATTTTGGCGTTCCTGTCTGGCCGGAACCGAACCGCGGCTGCCAGCCGATGCACCGGAGCAGTTGCCGCGGCCCGCAGCAGGAACGTCCGGCCGCCCACCGGCAGGTGACAGCCTGGACAGCTGGCGGCTCCTCCCCCGCCGGCCGGACTGGAGCGGCGGCCTCGCCAGTACCTGGACCCCGGGCGAGGACGGCGCCCACGACCGGCTGGCGGATTTCCTGGACGGCCCCGTGGAGGACTACGGCAGGGGAAGGGACCTGCCGGGCGTCGAAGGCACCAGCCGTCTCTCACCGCACCTTCGCTTCGGCGAGATCAGTCCCTTCCGCGTCTGGCATTCCCTCCGGGAACGCTTCCCCCGGCACGCACCGGCCGACGTCGGGATCTTCCGCAGCGAATTGGGCTGGCGTGAATTCTGCTGGCAGCTGCTGTACGAAAATCCGGACCTGGCAACGAAAAACTACCGCCGGGAGTTCGACAACTTTGCCTGGCAAACGCCGTCGGACGCCGAGCTGGAGGCCTGGCAACAGGGGCACACGGGCTACCCTCTGGTGGATGCCGGCATGCGGCAGCTGTGGCAGACCGGCTGGATGCACAACCGCGTCCGGATGGCCGCGGCGTCGTTCCTGGTGAAGAACATGCTTGCGGACTGGCGCGTGGGCGAGGCCTGGTTCTGGGACACCCTCGTAGACGCCGACGCGGCGAACAACCCGGCCAACTGGCAGTGGGTGGCGGGCTCGGGCGCGGACGCGTCGCCGTACTTCCGCATCTTCAATCCGGTGACGCAGAGCAAGAAGTTCGACGCCGGAGGCAGCTACCTGCGGGGCTACATCCCGGAACTGGCCGACCTGGATGACCGGGCGGTGCACGAGCCATGGAAAAACGCGGCGGCGGCTCCCGGCTACCCCGAACCGCTGGTGGGCCTGCAGGAATCACGCGAACGGGCCCTGGACACCTACCAGCGGCTCAAGGACGGGTAAGAAACGAGGCAGGTGAACCGCCGGCAGCTAGCGGTTGGTGACCTTGCCCATAAGGGACGCGATGGGGCGAAGGAACAGTGGCCGGGCCAGCAACCAGGCCGCAACCATGACGGCGACTGAGCCGGCGAAGAACCAGAAACCGACCCAGCTCACGTCGTCGCTGCCGCCGTACATGTGGTTGAGGTTCCGCAGCGCGCCCGTGGCCAGGACCAGGAACACGTGCACCACGATAAAGGCCACGAAGTAGATCATCACCGGGAAGTGGACCGCACGGGCGGCTTCGATGGGGAAAGCCTTGTTCAGCCCGGCAGCCTTTTTGGGCCACGCGGCGGACATCCGCAGGCCGGTAATGAAGGACAGCGGAGCAGCGATGAACACCGTGACGAAGTAGGTCAGCAGCTGCAGGGCGTTGTAGTTGATCCAGCCGTCTTCCGTGGGCCAGTTCAGGGAGGCGTATTGCAGGGCCGCCGAGACGGCGTTCGGGAAAACATCCCAGGACGTGGGGACGATCCGTGTCCACTGGCCTGTGGCGAAGAGCAGGATCGCAAAGACGATCCCGTTCAGGATCCACAGCGCATCCAGCGTGAGGTGGAACCAGAGTTCCAGGCTGATCTTCGTGGGGGCCGTCCTGGTCTTGATGAACCCCTTGTTGTTCCGAGTCCAGTAGCCGCCGGGGCGGGTGGTGGTGCGGACCTGCCAGCCCGAACGGATGATGAGCAGCAGGAAGAAGGCGTTCAGGAAATGCTGCCAGGCCAGCCAGGCCGGGAAGCCGACGGGGGCGCCGGCGGGAAGCTCCGATTGCCCCGGGTAGTCCGCAATGAAGGACTGAACGGCAGTCAGGCCGGTAATCCACTTTGCGAGGAGCACCACCAGCACGAGGGCCACGAGCGCCGCAGGCACCGCCCAGTACAGCCTGGCGCGCTTGCCCCTGGCGGTGCCGGACTTGTTCTTCGTTGTGGACATCGAGCTACACGTTCCTCTCGAGAATGACTGACCAGTGTGGGCACGCGGTGCACCGGCCAGGAATTCCGGGCCCTGCGAATAGAGAATACTAGGAACCCTGAGCACATGAACAAATGCTCCGGTCATGCAGGAAGCCCCGGCCACATTGTGGCCAGGGCTTCCTTCTGGTTGCGGGGACAGGATTTGAACCTGTGACCTCTGGGTTATGAGCCCAGCGAGCTACCGAACTGCTCCACCCCGCGTCGCTTGATCAACAATACCCTACTTTCGAGGCGGCTTTGACCACGGCCGATTCGACCACGCCGGGGCCGTCGACATTCGCTCCGCAGACAGCAAAAAACCCGGACCACCATCTGGTGATCCGGGTTTTTTCTCCAGTTGCGGGGACAGGATTTGAACCTGTGACCTCTGGGTTATGAGCCCAGCGAGCTACCGAACTGCTCCACCCCGCGTCGCAAGAACTACTCTACCGGCCGGTGAACAGGAGGCCAAATCCAGGCGACGTGATCTGCGTCTCGGGCAACCCAGGCTCACTCTTACGGGAAAGGCCGGCCCAGTTCCCCTTGCGGGGAACGGACCGGCCTTCGATTGGGCAGTAGCGGTAAGTCAGCTGCTGGGCGTCGGCGTCGGCGTCGCGGACGGCGACGTCGGGCTGCTGGCGGTGCCTGTGCTGCCAAGCCTTGCCTCGGCGTCAAGCGCCTTCTTCAGCGCCGCTGACAGCCTCTTCTGCTGCTCGCCGTACGCCGCGAAGTCACCCTTGGCCAGCGCGTCCTGGCCCGCCTTGATGGCCGCGTTCGCATCATCCAGGGCTGCCTTCAGCGCGGCCTTGGCATCCGTCGTGCTTGTTGACGGAGGCGTGGACGCAGTGCCGGTGGGTGTCTTGCCGTTATTTGGCGAGTCTCCGGCGCTGGCTCCGGACCGGCCTCCGAACAGCTTGTTGAGGGCCTCGTCCAGGGTGGGCTCGAAGGCGATCTTGTCACCGAAGGCCACGAGTACCCTCTGCAGCGTCGGGTAGGAGGTCTCACCCGTGGACTTGAGGTACACCGGCTGGACGTAGAGCATGCCGCCGCCGGCGGGCAGTGTCAGCAGGTTGCCGTTGAGCACATCCGATGCACCCTGCCGCAGCAGGTTCAGCGCCTGGGACACGGTGGGATCGGAGTTGAACTTGTTCTGCGCCTGCCCGGGGCCGGGCACTTGGGCTTCCGGCGGAACCTGCAGGAGCCGAAGCTGGCCGTAGCTCTCCGCCTTCACGCCCTTCTTCGAACCCGCGTCCGAATCGGCCGCGAGGAAGCCGTAGAGGACGTTGCGGGCGTTGTTGTTCACTACCTGCGGAATGTAAGAGGAGGTCAGCTGGAACGCCGGGGTCTTCTGGTCCGGCATCTGCAGGGACATGTAGAACGGCGGCTGCTTGACTTCCTGGGACACGGTGGGATCGTTCGGAACGCTCCAGGCGTCGTCGTTCTTGTAGAAGCTCACGGGGTCCGTCACGTGGTACCGGCCCAGCAGCTCACGCTGCACCTTGAACAGGTCCTCCGGGTAGCGGACGTGGCTCATGACCGCGGCGGACATCTCCGAGTAGGGCTTCAGGGTGGAAGGGAACACCTTCTGCCACGCCTTCAGGAGGGGGTCTTGGTCATCCCAGGCGTAGAGCGTGACGGAACCGTCGTAGGCGTCCACGGTGGCCTTGACCGAGTTGCGGATGTAGTTGACGGAGCTGTTGGGCAGCGCCACGTTGCGGCCGGCGGTGGTTTGCGAGTCCGTGGTGGCGTCGGAGAGCTGCTCCTGCTGCGAGTACGGGTAATACTGGCTGGTGGTGTAGCCGTCCACGATCCACTTGACCCTGCCGTCAACGACGGCGGGGTAGGCATTGCCGTCGACCGTCAGGTAGGGAGCCACCTTCTGCACGCGTTCGCGCGGGTTGCGGTCGTACAGGATCTGGGAGGCGTCGTTCACGCCGTCGGACAGCAGCAAGTCCGAGGACTGGAACTTGATCGAGTACAGGACCTTATTGAAGAAGCTGCCTACGTTCGGGCCGCCATTTCCGGTGAAGGTGTACTGCGTCTCGCCGCCTTCCTTCGACGCCGGACGGTCCTGCTCGCGGTGGGCTGCGCCTTCCGGTGCGCCCACGATCGAGTACTCCGGGGAGTCCTCGCCGAAGTAGATGCGCGGCTCGTAGGTCGTGTCGGTGCCGAGGACGCCGGTGGACGGGATGCCGGACTGCAGGAATTCCGGCTTTCCGTCGACCGTGAACTTGTTGCCCTTCGCGGCAACAACACCGTAGCCGTGGGTGTAGACGACGTGCCGGTTCAGCCAGGACTGCTGGTCGGCGGCGAGGCCGTCCGGGTTCAGCTCGCGCACGGCGATGACCGTGTCCTGCATCTTGCCGTTCACCAGGTACCGGTCGACGTTGAGCGCCTTGGGGAACTGGTAGTAAGGGCGGAACTGCTCGAGCTGCGAGAAGGCATCCGAGATCAGGTTCGGATCCAGGAGCCGGATGTTGGCCGTGGTCTGCGCGTCCGGGGCCAGGGCGCCTTGGGTGGTAGTTGTGGTGGCGTTGTAGCGCTCCACCTTCACCTGGTCCAGGCCGTAGGCTGCCCGGGTCATGCCGATGTTCCGCTCGATGTACTTCCGTTCGAGGGTCTGCTCTGACGGGCGGACCTGGAACTGCTGGATGACCCAGGGGTAGACGCCGCCGGCCAGGATGGAGGTGATGACCAGCATCGCTGTGCCGATGACCGGAAGCCGCCACTTGCCGATGACGGCGGCAACGATGAAGAGGATGGCGACGAGGGCCGCAGCCACGGCCAGGATCGCCTTCGTGGGGATCACGGCGTTAACGTCGGTGTACAGTGCGCCGGCCCAGCGGCCGCCGCTGTTCTGAAGGGCGGAGTAGCGGTCCAGCCAGAAGTTGATGCCCAGCAGGATCAGGAAGGAAGCGCCGGTGACGGCGAGGTGGATCTGTGCTGCGCGGCTGGTGAAGATGCCGCGTTCCATGATGCGGATGCTGCCGTAGAGGTAGTGCGTCAGGATGCCCGCGATGCCGGCCACGATCGCCACGCTGATCAGGAACCCGGTGACGAAGCCGAGGAACGGCAACGTCATTAGGTAGAAGCCGATGTCGAGTCCGAACTCCGGATCCTTCTGGCCAAAGGACTCCTGATTGAAGAACAGCAGAACCTTCTGCCACTGGCTGGAGGCGGCGCTGCCGGCGAAGAGCCCAAACAGCACGGGCAGCCCGATCATGACCACACGCCGCACCGGCTCCAGCTGCGCCTGGTAGCGGTTGAGGTTATCCCGGATTTCGGAGTCGGGCGCATATACGGGCCGGGCGTGGTAGGCGATGCGGATCGCGTAGAACACGGCCGCGAACATGATGAGGAAGCCGATGGCGAAAATGGCGATCCTCGACAGGTTCTCGGTCAGGAACACTTGGAAGTAGCCAAGCTGCTGGTACCACAGGACGTCCGTCCACACATTGGCGAAGAAGATGAAGCCGATAACAACCAGCGCAACGACGATGAGCGTGGGCGTCAAGGCACCGCGCCTTGTCTGGGGTTTTCCGGGCGGGGTGGGGCTGGCAGGACGGGACAACTCGTACCTCATAGCTTTGTCAGTTGCTGTTCTTTAATTTTAAGTTTTCAGTGGAGGGCACGCATAGCGCCGGCACCGGCTGTCAATTAGTGCCACGAGCGGACCTGACCCTTAGTTCCTCGATTTAGTCTAGTTGTTGGTGCAGCCCGGAAGTCCCGACGTGTCGGCGCCCTTGGCGGCCAGCTCCACGGCGGACTTTGCCTCGCCCAGGTTTTCCACTTTGACCACCTGCAGCCCGTCCGGAATATGCCCCACAACCTCGGCGCAGTTCGCTGCCGGTGCCAGGAACATGGTGGCGCCGTCGGCCCGGGCACCGTGCATCTTGACCGCGATGCCGCCGATCGGACCCACCACCCCGTCCGGGCTGATGGTGCCGGTCCCGGCTATGTGTTTTCCACCGGTGAGATCGCCAGGCGTCAGGGTGTCCATGATGCCCAGCGCGAACATCATGCCGGCGCTCGGGCCGCCCACCTTGTCCAGCGAGATTTTCACGTCGAACGGGAAAGTGAAGCGGTATTGCAGCAGTACGCCCAAGATGTAGCGTCCGGACGGGTTCTTCGCCGGCGTCACGGTTTCGGTAACCTGCTTGCCGTCCCGGCTGACGACGACGACGGCGGGCTTTCCCTTTCCGGAGGCAAGTTCGTCTTGGATTACGGCCAATGACGTGACCGGTTTGCCGTTAAGGGAGATGAAGATGTCCCTCGCCTGCAGCTTGCCCTGCGCGGCCGAAGCCTCGGACAGGTCCGCTACCTCGAGCTTCTGCACGTAGGAAATGCCGAGCCCCTTCAGGGCCGCCGCCACGGCGTTCTCCTGCGACGTGGCCATGGCCACGGCATTCTCCTGCTGCGATTCCTCCTTGGTCACACCCGTCGGGAAGATCAGTTCCTCGGGATACACAGCCTTCGAGCCGTCCAGCCAGGCCGAGAACGCCTCAAAGACGCTGACGGGACCGTTGGGGCCGCCGTCGACATAGACCGTGGTGAGGTCCAGGTTCCCCTTGGCCGGGAACGTCTCGCGCCCGGAAACGCTGATCACCGGCGTCGCATTTTCCCTGCCCAGCGTGTTGAACGTCGGCCCGGGCGATTCCACCACATACGGCACCGGCAGAACTGCAGCGGTCACCCCCAGGCCCAGCGCAAGCAGTCCCGACAGTGTCATCGCGGAGATGCGCGGATCCTTGCCCCGGGCACGCCTGGTCCGGCGGGCACTGTTCGTTCCATTAGTCCCGCCGGTTCCGTTAGTTTCGCCGGTTCCGTTGGAGCTGCCGCCGCCGGCGGCAGGCGTCGGTGATTCTTCTGCGGGCTGGCCGCCCTTGGTAATCGTCACTGAAGGACCTCTCCGCACCGCGTCGTTCAGCGCTGCACCGCGGTTGCGGCCCGGCAGACGGCCGGGGCGCAACCTACATACGTTCCGGCTTCTAACACTACGCGTCGGGAGCCGCCGTTAGCTCTTTGCCTACAGCGAACGTGCAGGCTTTCAGCAGACAGCCACTCCCGCACAGGGGTAGCGTGAAGTTGAGTAATAGTCACACCGACGATCGGCGGGATCATGACCTCCAATCCACTCAATCCATCCAACGGCGACGAGAATCCCAAGGATCCGCTGGCGGAGATGCTGCAGAACCTCATGGGCGGCAAGGGCATGGGAGACATTGACCCGGCTGAACTCGCCAAGGCCGCAGGGCTCCCGAACGATCCAAATTTGCTGGCCCAGATGTTTTCCCAGGTGCAGGCCATGATGAGTGAACCCTCGGAAGGCCCCGTCAACTGGAAGCTCGCCCACGACAACGCCCGCCGTGTGGCCGCCGGCAGCTCAGACCCCTCTGTCACGAGCGCGCAGTCACGCGAAGTGGATGACGCACTGCGCCTTGCCGAGCTCTGGCTCGACCAGGTTACGGATCTGCCGGCCACCGGCATTATCGGCAAGGCATGGTCCCGCGCCGAATGGGTGGAGGAAACACTCGGCACCTGGAAACGGCTAACGGAGCCCGTGGCCAACAGCGTAGCCAACGCGCTCTCCGCAGCCATGACGGAGCAGATGCCGGAAGAGATGAAGTCCATGATGGGCGGCGCCTCCTCCATGCTGCAGAACGTGGGCGGCGCCATCTTCGGCATGCAGCTGGGCCAGGCCATCGGCGCGCTGTCCACCGATGTGGTCAGCTCCACGGACATCGGAGTGCCCCTGGCCGATCTGGAAATGGCCCTCCTTCCCGGTAACGTGGCCAAGTTCGGCGAAGGGCTTAGCCTTCCCGAAAACGACATCCGGCTCTTCCTCGCCGTCCGCGAGGCCGCCCACGCCCGCCTGTTTGTCCAGGTTCCGTGGCTGCGCGGGCACCTGCTGGGTGCCATCGAGGCCTATGCCCGCGGCATCCACATCGACACGTCGCGGATCGAGGAGCTCGCCCGGGACCTTGATCCGAGCAACCCGGAGGGAATACAGGAGGCCCTCTCACAGGGCGTCTTCATGCCGCAGCGCACGCCTGAACAAGACCAGGCCCTGCAGAAGCTGGAGACCGCGCTGGCCCTCGTCGAGGGGTGGGTGGACGAACTCACGGCCGCCGCCACCGAAAAGGTCCTCCCCTCCGCTGCAGCGCTCCGCGAAACGGTACGCCGCCGCCGGGCCACCGGCGGTCCCGCGGAACATGCTTTCGCTTCCCTCGTGGGGCTGGAGCTGCGGCCCCGCCGCCTGCGCGAAGCCGCCACGCTGTGGGCCTCACTCAAGGCGGAGCGTGGCATCGATGGCCGCGACGCCATCTGGAAGCATCCCGATCTGCTCCCCACCGCCGAGGATCTTGATGACCCCAAGGGCTTCAGCGAACGCCGCAAGCTCGCCGAGGCCAGTGACAGCGAGGTGGACGACGCCCTCCAGAAGCTGCTGAACGGCGGCTTCGACAGCCCCGCCGAGGGCGACGGCGAAAGGAACCAGAGCGGGCACGAAGGCGAAAAGACCGACGGCGAAGACGGCGGCGCTCCGAGGAGCTAGGGGTACTAAAAGTCTGCTTCGCCAGCCGCGAGGCCGCGCGACGTGGCAAAGGACACGCCCTCCAGGAACGCCTTGGCACGCTCAGTTTCGGGGTAGGCCTCCAGCAGTTTCCAGAACGCCGCGTTGTGCCCTGCCACGAGCAGATGCGCCAGTTCATGGAGCAGGACATAGTCGATGACCCACTGCGGCATAGGGCGGAGCTTGTCTGAGAGCCGGATGGACCCGTCGGAGGGGGTGGCCGAACCCCAGCGGGAATTTTGGTTGCTGACCCAGCGGACCGACGTCGGGGCCGACCTGCCGCCGAGGTATCTGGCGGACAGTTGGGCAGCGTGCGCGGCCAGCGCCGCGTCCGAGGAAGGCCGGCGGCCCGCGCCGCTGGCCCGCTTCTCCCCCTGCGTCCGGAGCTTCTCCAGCATCCGGTGAACCCAGTCTGCCTCCTGCGCCCGGCTGAAGTGCGCGGGGATGGCGACGACGGCCGTGCCGTTCTCCCAGAACGCGGCGACTGTGCGGCGTCGGCGGGCGGAGCGGCGGACCTCCACGGGAGCCCCGTCATGGGTGGTCAACGGTGTGAGCGTGTCTTGTTTTCCGGGCATCAGAACGTGCTGCTTTCCGTCAGGACCGCGAGGATTGCTTCGCCGTACCGCTCCAGTTTGGACGGGCCAACACCGGCTAGCTTGGCCAGTTCTTCAAGGGAGGAGGGCCGGGCCTCGGCGATGGCGGTGAGGGTTGCGTCGGTGAAAACCACGAAGGCCGGAACGTCGGAAGACTGCGCCACATCCTTGCGCCATTCACGGAGGGCGTTGAACGTCTGCTCTTCATAACTGGGCGGGCACTGGCTGCAGCGGCCAACCTTCCGCTCGGCTCCGCTGGCCAGCATGCTGCCGCAAACCCGGCAGGATGCGGGGACCGCTGCCTTCCGGCGCGGCGCGGCTCCCCTCCCCCGGGCAGCAGAGCTGGCCACCGAGTCCGGGCGCAGACCGTCGAGGAAGCGGGACGGCTTCCGGTTGGCGCGGCCGCCGGGGGTCCGGGCGGTGGACCAGGAGAGGGACAGGTGCTCGCGGGCGCGCGTGATTCCGACGTAAAGCAGCCGGCGTTCCTCGTCCACCGCGGCGGGGGTGTCCGCGAAGGAGATGGGCACGAGCCCCTCACTTAGCCCCACGAGGAATACAGCGTCCCATTCGAGCCCTTTCGCCGCGTGCAGGGACGCCAGCGTGACACCCTGAACGGTAGGGGCGTGCTGGGCAACGGAGCGCTCCTGTAGCTCGTTGACAAAGTCAGCCAGGCCGAACTGCTCCCCCCGGCTTTGCGCCAGCTCGTCCGCCAGAGCCACCAGGGCTGCCAGTGATTCCCAGCGTTCCCGCAGGGCGCCGCCGCTGTGCGGGGCGGTGTCCGTGTACCCCAGCGACGCAACGATGTCGCGCACCAGCTGCCCCAGCGGCTGCGGCTCCGACTCGGCGACGGCACGGGTGGCTGCCCGGAGCTGGAGGATCGCGTCGCGGACCTCCTTCCGCGCAAAGAACCGCTCGCCGCCGCGCAGTTGGTAGCCGATCCCGGCGGATGCCAGAGCCTGCTCGTACGCCTCCGATTGTCCGTTGGTGCGGAACAGGACAGCGATTTCACTCGCCTGGACGCCGTCATCGAGGAGGGTGCGGATCTCGCCGGCGACCGTTGCGGCCTCCGCTTCGTCGTCCGTGCATTCGGTGAACTGCGGCTGCGGTCCCGGGTTCCGCTGGGCGATAAGCTTCAGCGGCGCGGCCCAGGCAGCGTCCGCCGCCGGTCCGCCGCTCCGGCGCGACGCCAGCAGGTCGTTGGCCAGCTTCACCACTTGGGGAGTTGAACGGTAATCCCGGACCAGCTTGACCACGTTCGCGTCCGGGTACTGGGCCTTAAACCCGAGGAGGTGCTTCGGGGACGCTCCGGTGAACGAGTAGATGGTCTGGCTGGCGTCACCCACGACGCACAGCTCGTTCCGGCCGCCAAGCCAGAGTTCCAGGAGGCGCTGCTGCAGCGGGGAAACGTCCTGGTATTCGTCCACCACGAAGTGCCGGTACTGTTCCCGGACCGTTGCCGCCACCTTCGGGTCTTCCTGCAAGATGCCGACGGTGATCAGGAGCACGTCCTCGAAGTCGATGACGTTGCGGTCCGTCTTGACGTCCTCGTAGGCCTGGAAAACCCGGGCCACGGCCGTGAGGTCAAAGCCTCCCGGCGCGCCCCTGTCCTGGGCGTTTTCCAGGTAGTTGGCAGGCGTGAGCATGGATACCTTGGCCCACTCGATCTCCGATGCCAGGTCCCGGATGGAGGCCCGGTCGGTGCTCAGGCGAAGCCGGCGGGCGGCCTCGGCGATCATCTGAGCCTTGTGGTCCAGCAGGTTGGGCAGCGCCCCGCCCACCGCCTGCGGCCAGAAAAACTGCAGTTGCCGCAGCGCGGCAGCGTGGAACGTCCTGGCCTGCACGTTACCGACCCCGAGGTCGCGGAGCCGGCTGCGCATCTCAGCTGCCGCGCGCGCCGTGAACGTGACCGCCAGCAGCCGCTGCGGGCTGTAGACCCCCGAGTGCACGCCGTAGGCGATCCGGTGGGTGATAGCGCGGGTCTTTCCGGTGCCGGCACCGGCGAGCACGCAGAGCGGGCCGGTCAGGGTGGTTGCCACTTCCCGCTGTTCCGCGTCGAGGCCGCCAAGGATCCGGTCCTCCAGGGAGGCGTTGCCATCAGGATTTTCTGTCGTCACTTCTTGCTGCTTGCTTTATGTGGATGGATAGGCTGCTCCGCCATGGGGGTAGAGACCTGGGTTTGCTTCCGGTCGGCGTGCGGTTTCAGGAGCCCGCAGGGCGGTCCTGGATGACGCCGCCGTACCAGTGTTCGATGAGGGACCTGGCGATCGAGAGTCTGGTGGAGATCACAATTTCGCCGCTCAGCACGGCCTCCTGGACTTCCCTCCGGCTGAACCAGCGCGCCCGGGTGACCTCGACGCCGTCGGGCTTTGCCTCGGTGTCATCCGTGACGGCTGTAAAGCCGAGCATGAGCGATGCCGGGAAGGGCCACGACTGGGAACCGAGGTACTGGCATGCCTTGACGCGTACGCCGACCTCTTCCTGGATTTCCCGGACCACCGCCTGTTCCAGGGACTCCCCCGGCTCGACGAAGCCGGCCAGCGTGGAGTAGTTCTTTGCATCCAGCGGACCGCCGCCGCCGAGGAGGACGCGGCCGTCCGGGCCGACCACCGTAACGATGATGGCCGGGTCCGTGCGGGGGTAATGCTCGGAATTGTCGGCAGGGCACCGCCGGACCCAGCCGCCGGCCTCCACCTTGGTAAGGGCGCCGCAGCGGGGACAGTGCGTGTGGGTGGCATGCCAGTTGGCAATGGCACTGGCCTCCACGAACAGTGCGGTGTGGGTGGGGTCCAGTTGCGCCGCGACGTCGCGGAAGCCCTCCCAACTGGCGGCGGTGGGCAAGCCGGCAGCAGCGGGGTCCACCTGTTCCGGCAGGATGAAGAGCAGGACGCCGGTTCCTGCGGGAAGGTCCTCGGAGCCGAGGGCCGCGCCGAGATAGACGATGTGCGCCGGGCCGGACGCCGAACCCTCGAGCCGGTCAAGCAATGGCGAAGCTTCTGCCAGGACGAGAGCGTCCCCGTGCACCAGCGCCTGCCGGCCGGCGAGGAGCATAGCCCTGGCCGTTCCCGCCGCGAGGAGGTCCGGAATGAGGCCGGGCCTCATCCGTTCAACCGATCCCCTGTTGACCATCGCGGCCCGAACCGGCAGCACGGTGTCGAAGAGATGGTTGGCCGGCAGTTCACCTGCCTGCAGCTGATTTTCCGGCATCGGGTTCTCCGCTTGACCGACCGGCACAGCGGCCTCCGCATGACTCATGTATCCACCGTACTGACTCGCAGTGACAATTTACATTTCGGCAGGGCAGCAGAACGCCCGAGACTGCGCCCCGCTTGCGTCGCCGCTTCCATATTTGGGCGGATCTCGAGACTCGCCGCGACACATCGCTATCTTCGACGCCGCTCAATCTACCGTGGAACCGTGAGAAGAGAACCAATCGAACTGGCAGCTGTGGCCACCGCGGCAGTCCCCGGACTGAGCCCGACCGCTGTGAGCTCTGCGCCGGATGACCCGGCAGACTTTGATTCGGCTCTCCTCCTTGATGCCGAGGGCAAGCGCTGGCGCGTCCGCTCGCCCCGGCATGCGGAAGCCAGCACGAGGCTCGAGACCGAGTTCCTGGTGCTGCGCGCGTTCGCGCCGGCCATCCGGGCCGAACTGCCGTTCCTCATGCCGACCGTGGCCGGCACCGTCCGGCAGCAGAACCTGACCACTTTCGTGTACTCCCATCTGCAGGGCTCCACACGCACCGTGGAGGAGCTGACGGCCGGTCCGCAGGAGCTTGCGAAGGAGCTCGGCACGGCGCTGGCGGCCATTCACGACCTGCCGCGCTCGCTGGTGAGCAACGCCGACCTGCCCAGTTACACACCGAACGAGTTCCGCCAGCGCCGGCTCAACGAACTCGACATGGCCGCGACCACCGGCAAGATTCCGGCCCTGCTTCTTCGCCGCTGGGAGCATGCCATGGAGGACGTCTCCCTGTGGCGGTTCAACCCCTGCGTGGTGCACGGTGACCTGCACGAGGACAACCTGTTGGTGGAGGACCACCGCGTCACTGCCGTCACCGGCTGGACTGACCTGCGCATCGGTGACCCCGCCGACGACCTCGCCTGGCTCGTGGCATCCAACGAGCACGACTTCGTCGAGGCCGTGGTCAAGCACTACACCGCGAAGCGCCGTGATGCGCCGGACAGCCACCTGCTCCGGCGCGCGGCCCTCTCGGCAGAATTTGCCCTGGCCCAGTACCTCGTCAAGGGCATCGCAGCTGCCGACGCCGACATGATCGCCGAGGCGGAAGGCATGCTCTCCACTTTGGCCGGCGACATTGCCGAATATGGTGGCCAGCCCATCAGCGTCGAGCCCTTGCCACCGGCCCAGCCCGGTTCCCCGCCAACCGTCCAGGCGGCGGCCTCGCCTGGCCTCGTGGCCGCCCCTGCGGCCACTGACACCTCGGAGGCCATGCCCGCAGTCCATGTCACGCCCATCCCAGTGGAGGTGACGCCTATCCCGGTTGAGGTGACACCCATCCCGGTTGAGGTGACACCCATCCCGGTTGAGGTGACACCCATCCCGGCTGCCGTTGCGTCCACCAGGGCTGACGACGGGAACACCACGGACAACGCACACCAGCCGGCAAACCAGGATCTTTCACCTGGCGCAGGGAAGGGCGCCGCCGGGGATGATGCCGCGGAGAACGCTGGCTCAGCCGGGGACGCTGAAGCGGCCCGGGCGCAAGAGGAGGCCCAGGATGAGGCACAGGCCGTGGCCCAGGATCCTCAGCGGACAGGCGCCGACACCTCAACGGTTGCCCTCACGATCGTCGACGCCAAAACGCCCTGACTCGGCAAAGCGCACTGGCTGGTGGGATTCCTGGCCAGCCACGGTTCCTAACCGGCCAGTGGTTCCTAACCGGCCTGTGCTTCCTAACCTGCCAGTGCGGCGGCCACGATCCCTTCCAGCTCGGCGCCTGACGCCAGGTCGTGGGGGCGCACTACGTGGTTGTCCGCGACGTAGAAGAAGGCAGCCCGGACGTCTTCCAGTGGCACGCCCTTGAGCCTGGCCCAAGCCAGCCGGTAGACAGCCAGCTGCACGCTTTTGGTCTTCAGCTGCCGGGCGGACGGACGGCGGCCGGTCTTCCAGTCCACGAGGTCCCAGCCGCCGTCGGCGTCGCGGAACACCGCGTCGATGCGGCCGCGGACAACGACGTCGCCGATCCGGGTCTCCACGGGAACCTCCACGTAAGCGGGGGATCTGTGCGCCCAGCGGGAGTCCTTGAAGGTGGCCACCATGTCCTCAAGGCCGTAGGCCTCGTCGATGTGGTTATCAGAGCCTGGTGCCTCGCCAAGGTCCAGCATTCCGGCCGTACCAAAGTATTCCTCCACCCATGCGTGGAAGGCGGTGCCCTTGCGTGCTGACATGCCCGGTTCCCGCGGGACAGGCCTCCGCAGCCGCTGGACCACCGCCTCGGCGTCCTCTCCCAAATCCACCAGCGTGGAGGCTGAGATGTGCCCGGGCAAATGCACGTCGCGGCTACGGGCCCGCCGGGCACGGCGTTCCAGAAGCAGGGCGGCTTCCCTGCCCCAGCCTGCCGCCTGGGGGCGGAGTTCCTGCCCCTCCGGCAACCCCGGCGCACCGGCGCCGACGGCTGCAATCTCGGTGAGCAGCCGTTGCGCGGCACGGTCCATGGCCGCCCGCCGTCCCGGCACCAGCCGGAGCCGGTTGCCGTTGCGGGGGTCCACAGGTCCTTCCAGCGGATCGTAGGGCCAGGCCGCCACTTCCAGCTCCCGGGTCAGGGGACTTTCCTGCGGCAGGGATTCTTCGTCCACAGAGGCGGGGTGAATTTCCGCAGCAGGCCCACCGGCCCCCTGCTCGGCGAGCGGCGCTTCGTTTTCTGCCAGTGCTCCCTTTTCTGCCAGCGCTGCTGCCTTTTCTGCCAGCGGCGCCAGCTCGGCCAGGAAAGGCGACATTTCCGCCATCCCGCCGCGGCCGCCGACCCAGGCCCCGCTGGAAACCCAGAGCACGTGCTTGGCGCGGGTGTAGGCGACGTACGCCAGTCTCCGTTCCTCAGCTTCGCCGTGGGCCTGGACGTCTCCCTTGAACACCTTCTCGGCGTCCAGCCACCCCTTCTGGTCCGGCTGGTCCAGGTCCCACTGCGGAAGGTCGGCACGGTCACCCCGCAGGGGCCAGGGCAGCGCCGCGGAACCGCTGCTCCACCTCGAGTCACGGCTGCTGGGGAACGCGCCCGAGTTGAGGCCCGGCACGAACACGACGTCCCATTCGAGTCCCTTGGAGGCATGCACGGTCAGCAGCTGCACAGCCTCGTGGTTGACGTCCGCGGGCGGAACGTCCAGGCCGCCCTCCTCCGATGCTGCTGCTTCGAGCCACGACAGGAAGGCCAGGACGTCCACCCGGTGGGATGTCTGCAGGAAACCGGCGGCCGCGTCCTGGAACGCATCCAGGTTCCGCCGCGCCTGGTGGATGCTGAAACCGGGCCTGGCGGCCACCTCGATGTCCAGCAGCATGGCCCGTTCCACTTCGCCCAGCAGGGTGGTCAGGTCCTCCCCCATCAGCGAACGAAGCTGCCGCAGCTCCGTGCCGAGGCGCTGCAGCCGTTCCCGGGCAGGCGGCGTCAGGCTGCGTCCGTGTGCAGACGTCCACCCGTCATTGGGGAGCCAGTCCAGTGCTTCCACCAGACTGGCGGCGTCGGTGATGTCGCCCTCGATGACGACGTCGGCGGCCTCCGGATCGTCATCGCCGGACGGATCATTCACGCTCAGCCCGCGGCCGTTATCGACCGTGCCGCGGCGCCGGGCAAGAAATGAGGACCAGTCCCGGAACGCCATCAGGTCTGCGGGGCCGATCCGCCACCGGGCACCCGCCAGGAGCCGCATCAGTGAATCGGAGCGGCCGGGATCGGCCAGGACCCGCAGCGTGGATACCAGGTCAACGATTTCGGGAGCGTCCAGCAGCCCTCCGAGGCCCACGATTTCATACGGGATCCCTGTGGCTTCGAACTCCTTGCGGAGGCATTCCATCTGAGCGCGCCGGCGGCACAGGACGGCCATGGCCGGCGGCACCCGCGGCGCCAAGGACGGACCGTCGAAGTCCGTGGCCCGGAATTTCAGGAGATCCCGGGCGATCGCCGCTGCTTCATCTTCATCCGTGGCAAAACGGCCGATCACCAACCGGCCCTGGACTGCGGCGGGACTCGGCCGCAGCGCAGGCACCTCGACGGACGCACCGGAGGAACGCTGCCCCGCGGGTCCGGCCTGCGCCGCGGCGGCGCTGAGCGGAGCCGAGATGAGGTTGGCCGCGGCGAGGATGTTTCGGCCGTTCCGCCAGGCGGTGGTCAGGTACGACACGGGAGCCGGACGCCGGGAGGCCGTTCCCGACTGCGCGTCCTCCACGCAGTCCGGGAACTCATTGACGAAGTGGAACAGCTGGCCGGCCGACGCCCCTCGGAAGCCGTAGATGGACTGGTTCGGATCACCGACCGCCGTGACGGCGTGGCCGTCCCCGAAGAGCCTGGAGAACAGCACGAGCTGGGCGTGTGACGTGTCCTGGAATTCGTCCAGCAGCACCACCTTGTAGCGTTGGCGCTCCGTCTCCGCGGCCAGGGGCACCTCGCGGGCCACGCGGGCCGCGAGCGCCACAAGGTCGCCGAAGTCCAGGGCCCCGCGTGCTCTTTTGGCGTCCGCGTACCGGCCCACGAGCTCTGCCACGCTTGCCCGTGTCCGGAGCATGGCGCCCAGCTCCCCGGCGGCCTGGGTCGGGTTCTTCTTGGCGCCGTCCACATACGGCAAAGCCTCGAACTCCGCGAGCCGCTGCATCAGCCAGGCCTGGACGCCCTCGGGGTCCTGGAGGTGCTCCGCGCACTCTCCCGCGAGCTGAATGACGGCCTTGACCAGGGTGGACTTGGCCACCCTGAAATGGGAATACTCGCCGTCGAACGCCTCGACAACCTCACTGGCCAGCTGCCAGGCTTGCGCGCCGCCCAGCAGCACCACATCGCGCTCAATCCCGAGCCGCAGACCGTAGTCGGAGACGATGCCGCTGGCAAACGAGTGGTAGGTGGAAACCTTCGGCTCCAGGGCGTCGGCGCTGAGCAGCGCCCCTGCCATGGCACCTCCGCCGTCACCGCTCGCCCTCCTCTGCAGGGCACTGAGTTTGGCGCGGATGCGGCTGGCCAGTTCGCCGGCGGCCTTTCTGGTGAACGTGACGCCGAGGACTTCCTCCGGCTTGACCCAGCCGTTCGCGACCAGCCAGACGACGCGGTCGGCCATGGTGGCCGTCTTGCCAGAGCCCGCGCCGGCGATGACCAGCCGGGGCGCGAGCGGCGAGGAGATAATGGCCGATTGTTCTGCGGTGGGCAGGTTCTTCTCACCCAGCAGGACGGTCAACTCTTCGGGACTGAATCTGGGCGCGGGCCGCTCTGCCATCCGGCTCATTCGGTAACCTGCTTTCCCCGCGAGCACAGCGGGCATACTTCCGGCAGCCTGCAGCCGTGGCCTCCAAAACCGGCTTTGGCGGGATCGTGCCGTGCCTCGAATTCATGGCCGGACATCACCACGGCAGCGTCGTTAACCATGTCCATCGCCCAGTTGTCCACGGGGTCCAGTGGATCCTGGTGTTGGATACCCGGGCTCTTGGTGGTGGTGCCCAGCTGGGCAAGCACGGCACCGCCGGGCTGCGGCCCGGTGTCGGAACCATCGGCGGCGCTAAAGCCCCCGGCCAGCACGGCGGCCTGGTAGGCGCCCAGCTGCGGGTGCCTGCCAAGCTCAGCCTTGCCCGGTTGCCGTTTGCCGGTCTTGAGGTCAACGATCACCAGCCGCCCTTCGGCGTCGATCTCCAGCCGGTCCACCTGCCCGCGCAGGACGGCTGACCGGGGGCCTTCGTCGGAGGGCACGTCCCCGCGAGGAACGGCAACGGGCTCCGGTAGCATCACCTCGAAGTCCTGCTCCACCCCCGCAAGGCGCCGGCCTTCGCTGCGCATGACCAGGATGTACTGCGCGAGTTTCCTGACCATGGCTTCAGCCCTGCGGAAGTCCAGTTTGCCTTCCCAGTTGTCCTTCATGCCCAGGGCCGGCCACCGCAGGACGAGTTCGGCGAGGTATTCGGTTCCGCTGGCATCGGGGAGATCCTGGGCGATGGCGTGCACCAGGGTGCCGAGGCTGCGGGCAAAATCCGTTGCCGCTTCGCCTCCCGCGGCCTGAATGAACCAGTCCAGTGGGGACTTCTGCACCGACTCCACCTTGGACGGCGAAACGTAGACGGTGCCGCCCGGAGGCACAACCCGGTCCACAGACGTCAAGGGGGCCAGCCCCCACCAGCTGTCCGGGTGGGCTCCGGGAACAGGGGGCTCGGCCGTGGCAAGGCGGGCCAGGACACGCACGGCTTCATCGGCCTCGGCGGCATGCTTGCCGTTCAGCTGGGCGAACTGGCGGAGTTCGGCCACGAGCGCCCGCAGCGTCAGGGGCCGTTCCACCGGGGTATAGCCGCGCCCCTCCTGGCCGGGCAGCAGCGGCGCGACGTAATCCAGGAAAGAGGAGGGCTGTTCATCCTCCGAAGACACGGCGGTGCACAGCAGCACGTCCTGCGCCCGGGAGACCGCGGTGGAAAAGCTGCGGAGTTCGTCGTAACGGATCTCCCGCAGCCGGCTCAGCGGACCCAACTGGAGCGCGTACTCCACCCCGTGTTCGACGGCGTCCGCGAACAGTGTGCTGCCGAGGAGCTCCCCGCGGAGGCGGGTGTTGGGCCACACCCCTTCCTGCAGGCCTGCGACGATGACGAACGGCCATTCCCGGCCGGCGGCGCTGGCCGGGGTCATGAGCTCCACGGCGTCGTCAACCTGGGCGCGCGCCGCCAGGGTGTCCATGGGCAGTTCCTGGTTCAGCAGGTATTCGAGGAACTGCTCCGGGCCGGACCCTGGCATCTGGTCCACGTAGCGCTCGGCCGTGTGGAACAGCGCCATCATGGCGTCCAGGTCCCGGTCCGCCCGTGCTCCGACGAGCCCGCCCGCCAGGGCTGCGCCCGTCCATGCCGCCGCGAGGCCGGTGGAGTGCCAGAGGGCCCACAGAACGGTCTCGGCATTGGCCCCGGGTTCGGCGACGGCCTTCCGGCCGGCCTGGATCATCCGCGCGACACGGCGCGCCGACCGGCCTTCCATCCCCAGCGAGCCCAGCGCGCCGGGCTCGAGGAGCGCCTCCACGAGCAGGGAATCGCTGGAGCGTCCGCCGCCGCCCAGCAGCTCCTCCCGCCGGAGCGACTGACGGAGCCTGCGCAGTTCGAGGGACGTGGCGCCGCCGATCCGCGATGTCAGCAGCGACACAGCGGATTCCGGCGTGAGGACCGCCGGGTCAAGGGCCACCGCGTAGGCGTCGAGCAGCGGACGGACAGCCACCTCATCGCGCACGGCGGACTCGGCCACCGGAATCCGCACCGGGATCCCCTGGCCGGAGAGGTAGCGCTGCAGCTGGCTCAGCTGGCCGCCGTTCCGGACAATGACGGCGATGTCCTCGAGCGGGCGGCCGTCCCGGAGATGAGCTTCGAGGATCCTTTGGGCGACGTACCGCAACTCATGCACCGCCGAAGGAAGCAGGTGGGCTTCCACGGTGCCGCCTGCGTCCGGCCCGCCTGCGTCAGCGGGAACCTCAGCGTCGCCGGGAACCTCAGCGTCACCGGGAACCTCAGCGTCACCGGCTACCTCAGCGTCACCGGGAACTTCACCAGTGCCAGCAGGCTCGGGGCGGACCGGCGCGGGCTCGATCCGGTCCAGTCGCCGGGCGAGCTGGCCACCGGCACGGAGGGAAATTCGGTTCGCGACCCCCAGCCAGGCCTCGGCAACCGCGGGCTGGTGGCGGTGGGCGTGGCGAAGCGGCTTCTCAAGGACTGCCTGCTCCCCGCCGCCCAGCAGGCCCGGGAGCTCGGCCACGAGATCCGGCCGCGCGCCACGGAACCCCTGCACCACCGTGTCCGGTGCTGACGTCACGTAGACATCCTTGCCGGCGGCGACATCGGCCAGGAGCTCGAAGACGGCGGGGTTGGCCTCCTGGACATCGTCCACAAGAATCAGCTGGAGACGGTCGCGTTCAGCCACCAGGAAGTCCGGGAAATCCTGAAAGAGCTGGCGGGCTGCGGTGATGATGCCCGCGGGGTCGAACGCCTCCGGCATGCGCAGATCGAGGACGTCGCGGTACTCGGCGTAGAGGGCGGCAGCGGCAATCCAGTCCGGCCGTCCGCAGGCGTGGCCCAGGCCGGCGAGGTCCTCCGCGGTACGTCCAGTCTCGGTAATCCGGTCGAAGAGCTGCCGGACCTCGTGCCGGAAGCCGCGTGTGGGCAGCGCCGCCATAAGGTCATCGGGCCAGGGCAGCCCGAGGCCAGGCAGGGCGTGGCCCTCCAGCAGTTCCTTGATAATGAGATCCTGCTCGGGGCCTGACAGGAGCCGCGGGGCCTTTGACAGCGGCAGGAGCCCCTCTGCCTTGGCGCGCCGGATCAGATCAAACGCATACGCAGCCCAGGTGCGGGCCGGCGTGGTGCTCAGGCTTCGGTTAAGCCTGGCGGTAAACCGGTCCCGGAGGGTGTCCGCGGCAAGCCGTCCCGGGGCGAGAATGAGGATTCGCTCGGGGTCCACTCCTTCCGCCTCCACCCGGCGGATGGCCGCTTCGATGAGCACGGTGGATTTTCCCGTGCCGGGCGCTCCGGCGACCAGGACGGGTCCGGCTCCCCGGGGCACCTCGACGGCGGCGAGCTGGTCCGCGCTGAGGACCGGTACCCGTGAGTGCACCTGGCGTGGGGGCAGCAAACGAAGACCGGCGGACGGGAACGGGGCGGCGGAGGAAGAATCCGCGTATTCCCGTTCCGAAGTGCGTGCAGATGCCTGATCGGGTTGGGTCTGATCGGGTTGGGTCTGATCGAGTGTTGCGGTCACACGGTCATTCCATCATCCGGCACTGACAATTTTCGCAGCGACGCCTCGAGCCGCTCGGCAATCGTGTCCAGGGCATCAAAATCGGCCTCGGAGGGGGCCCACCGCGCGCTGGTCAGATCCACCCGCCACCGCCCCTCGCCGGTCCTCGCGAACTCCTGATAGTCGCCGCGCAGGGGCGTGCCCTCCCGCAGGTAGTAATCGAGGGCCTCGGACTCATGGCCGTCCGGCGCCAGCCCGCTGGCCCGCAGCACCCGCCACCATGGCACGCTACTGCCGTAATGGCTCAGCACGGATCCCACCTGCCGGGGGCCGCCGGAGCCCAGAAGCTCGGCGACGTCCCCGTAAGCCACCGCCGAACCGGCCGGGATGAGGTCAACCACCGCCAAAACCGCCTCCACGTACTCCACCCGCATGGCTTCAGACTATCGGCCGCCACACACCGTCGGCCGCAGGGACAGGCACCATGTGTGTCTTCCCACACCGTGTCTTCCCACACCATGCCGGACACGCGCGGGGCAAGGGCCATTCCTGTCGGCGCCTCCGGGTAATTTGGAGCCATGAGCACTTGGAACACTCTCCCCCGCGCCGCGTTCGACCTTGAAACCACGGGCCGTAATTCCCGCGCTGCCCGGATCGTCACGGCTTCCATCACCGTGGTGGACAGCTCCGGAAACGTGGTTCGGGAGCATGAGTGGCTGGCCGATCCGGGCGTTGAGATTCCGGCGGAGGCCAGTGAGGTCCACGGGATCACCACCGAACATGCCCGCAGCCACGGGCGGCCTGCGGCCGATGTCACCAGGGAAGTCTCCGCCGTGCTCCAGGGACTCTTCGACGACGACGTTCCGGTGATCGCCTTCAACGCCAGCTACGACTTCACCGTCCTGGCCGCCGAGTCGGCCCGCTATGGCGTGCCGCAGCTGAGCCGGTTCCCCGTCCTGGACCCGTACATCATGAACAAGCAGGTGGACAGGTACCGCAAGGGCAAGAGGACTTTGACGGCGCTGTGCGAGGAGTACGGCGTGGACCTGGAAAATGCGCACACCTCGGCAGCGGACGCCCTGGCGACACTGCGTATGCTCGATGCCATGGCCGGTAAATTCCCCAAGCTCAGCATGCCGGCCGGCCAGCTGCACCAGCTGCAGGTGGACTGGGCAGTCAGCCAGGCCGCCGACTTCCAGCAGTACCTCCGCAAGACCAAGCCCGCCGCCGTCATCGAGGGTGACTGGCCGGTGCTGCCCCCGGAAGACGCCAGCCGCGGCGGCTTCTGATTGGTGCGATGCATTTCACAGCAGCGCGCCCGCCCTACCGGCGCCCTGACAGCGCCTTGCTGATTCTGTAACAGGAACTCCTGTCGCTGCTGTTGGGCCACGAGCCCGCTGAAACCCGCATTATATTCGGGAAAACCCGCCTCGACCCATTCACTACGTCACCTAACGGCCGTATTAACGGCAGGTGAGACAATTAAGTTTTGCGGGCGCGCCTCTGCGGCTCCGGATCCCGGCGCCAGACGGCTTGACTGCCCGCCCCCGTTTATCCCAATGAAAGTGATGCGCGTGATGAAAATCAAAGCCTTGAAGTGGCTGTCCACGGTTCCCGTGGCCGTAGCCATGGCCGTATCCCTGGCTGCCTGCGGTGGAGGCACCGCTGCTCCCAGTGGCTCGTCGACCGACGCCCTCGCCGGCAGCGACCAGCAGGCGCTGGACAAGTACACCACCAAGGACGTCATCGCCCTGGACAAGATCGACAAGTCCAAGCTCGGCCTGATCACCGACGGCACCCTCAAGGTCGGCACCCTTTCCGACGCGCCGCCCAACATCTTCATTGATAAGGACGGCAACTTCACCGGGTACGACAACGAACTCCTGAAGGCCATGGCGGCCAAGCTTGGCCTCAAGGTGGAGTTCGCCTCGACCAAGTTCCAGGGCCTCCTGGCCCAGGTTAAGAACAAGCAGTTCGACGTCGGCTCCTCCTCCATCTCCACCACGGACGCCCGGCGCGAGACCGTGGCCTTCACCAACGGCTACGACTTCGGCTACATGGCCATCGTGACCAAGGATGACGCGAAGGTGAAGTCCTTCGACGACCTGAAGCAGGGCGTGCGCATCGGCGTCGTCCAGGGCACGGTCCAGGACGACTTCGTCACGAATACGCTGAAGCTCGAGCCGGTCCGCTTCCCGGACTACAACACCGTCTACGCGAACGTGAAGAGCGGCCAGATCGACGCCTGGGTTGCTCCTTCGCAGCAGGCCGAGGGCCAGGTCAAGTCGGGCGACGGCACGAAGATCGCCGAGAAGAAGGTCAACACCCAGAACTTCACGGCGTACGCGGTGGCCAAGGACAACCAGCCCCTGACTGACGCGCTCAACTCGGCGCTCGACGCCGTGATCGCCGACGGCACGTGGACCAAGCTCACCACCCAGTGGTACACGGACCGTCCCACGATCAAGGAGCAGACTCCTGAGGGCTGGAAGCCGGGCAGCAAGGCCGTCCAGGTCCCCACGAAGTAACCGACTGACAGGCGCCACATGGATTATCTGAACAGGCTCGCCGAGACCTTCCTCGACTGGAAGGCCATCGCCGAAGTACTCCCGGCCATGTTTTCGGTCGGTCTGCCCAACACCCTCGTCCTGGCAGTCGTCTCGGGCATCATCGGCTGCGTGGTCGGCATGGTGCTGGCCCTGATGGGCATCTCGCGTAATCCTGTGGCGCGGTGGGCCGCCCGGGTGTACACGGACGTGTTCCGTGGACTCCCGGCGGTCCTCACCATCCTCGTCATCGGCCTCGGCTTCGGCCCGATCTTCCGCGAGCTGACAGGGGTCAACAGCCCCTACCCCATGGGTATCGCCGCGCTCTCGCTCATGTCCAGCGCCTACATCGGGGAGATCTTCCGCTCCGGCATCCAAAGCGTGGACAAGGGCCAACTCGAGGCTGCCCGCGCCCTGGGCTTCGGCTATGGCCCCTCCCTCCGCATGGTGGTGGTGCCGCAGGGCATCCGCCGTGTGCTTCCGGCGCTGGTGAACCAGTTCATCGCGCTGATCAAGGAGTCCTCGCTGGTCTTCACCTTGGGACTCCTCGCCTCCGAGCGTGAGCTGTTCCAGATCGGCCAGGACGCCGCCGCACGAAGCGGCAACCTGTCCGGCTACGTGGCGGCAGCGGTGTTCTACCTCGCCATGACCGTCCCGCTGACGCACTTCGTCAACTGGATCGACGCACGCCTGCGCACCGGCCGGCCGCAGAAGATGGAACCGGATGAGGCTGCCGCCGTCGTCGGGAAGGGAGCCCACTCATGAGCAAGTTCACCTCAGGCTCCCTCGAAGCGAAAAACGTCCATCTCGCCTTCGGCCACAACAAGGTCCTGCGCGGCATCGACCTGAGCGTCCCGGCCGGCACCACGGCGTCGGTGATCGGCCCGTCAGGCTCCGGCAAGTCGACCCTTCTGCGCGTGATGAACCGGCTGATCGAACCGGATGCCGGGGACATCCTCCTGGACGGCAAATCGGTCCTGAAGGAGAACCCCGACGAGCTCCGTCGCAGGATCGGCATGGTCTTCCAGCAGTTCAACCTGTTCCCGCACAAGAGTGTGGGCGAGAATGTGGCGTTCGCGCTGCGCAAGCTGCGGAAACTGCCCGCGGAGCAGGCGCGCGAGGAGGCCCTCAGCCAGCTCGACCTCGTCGGGCTCAAGCACAAGGCCGATGTCCGCCCTGCCACCCTTTCCGGCGGTCAGCAGCAGCGGGTGGCGATCGCACGTGCCCTCGCCATGAAGCCGGAGGTCATGTTCTTCGACGAGGCCACCTCCGCCCTCGACCCCGAGCTCGTCAAGGGGGTCCTGGCTCTCATGGCGGACCTCGCGAAGGGCGGCATGACCATGGTGGTGGTTACCCACGAAATGGGCTTCTCGCGCAACGTCTCGGACACCGTGACCTTCATGGACGGCGGTGTGGTGGTGGAGTCGGGCCCGCCGGGGCAGGTGTTTGAAAACCCGCGGACGGAGCGGCTGCAGGGCTTCCTCTCGGACGTCCTGTAGGTCAGCAATAGGTCAACTGGAACACCGAATAAGCAAAAGACTCTGGCACCCGCCGCGGCGGGTGCCAGAGTCTTTTGCTTTACAAGTGAAGTCCGACGGCGGGCGGCTGATTAGGCCTTCGCTGCGGCGGCCGCCTCCGCGGCGGCGGGCAGTGCCTCGAAGATCCGGTTCATCGCGGCGTCATCGTGCGCCGCGGACAGGAACCAGGCCTCGAAGACGGACGGCGGCAGGTAGACGCCCGAATCCAGCATGGAGTGGAAGAAGGGGGCGTAGCGGAACGACTCCTGCTTCAGCGCGTCGCTGTAGTTGTGGACGCCGTGCTCGGACGTGCCGAACGCCACCGAGAAGAGGTTGCCGGCGTGCTGGATGGAGTGGTCCACGCCGGCCGAATCCAGGGCGGCGGACAGGGCACCGGAAAGTTCCAGCGACCGCGCGTCCACGAACGAGTACACGTCCCGGGTGGCGTGGGTCAGGGTGGCAACGCCGGCCGCCATGGCCACCGGGTTACCGGACAGGGTTCCCGCCTGGTAAACGGGACCAAGCGGGGCGAGGTAGTCCATGACGTCAGCACGTCCGCCGAGTGCCGCCGCCGGCATGCCCCCGCCAATCACTTTCCCGAACGTCAGCAGGTCTGGGGTCCACTTCTCCGTGGCGTCGGCAGCGCCGCCGGTGAGCCCCCAGTAGCCCGAGTAGCCGGTGCGGAAACCGGTCAGGACCTCGTCGACGATCAGCAGGGCGCCGTGGGCTGCCGTGATTCGGGAGAGCCCGGCATTGAAGCCCTCTGCCGGCGTGACCACGCCCATGTTGGCGGGCGCGGCCTCCGTGATGACGGCGGCGATGTTGGGTCCGTGCTCGGCGAACGCGGCCTCGACAGCGCCGAGGTCGTTGTAGGGCAGCACCAGGGTCTCGGCGGCGGTGGCGGCCGTGACACCGGCCGAACCCGGCAGGGCGAGAGTGGCAACGCCGGAGCCGGCGGACGCGAGCAGCCCGTCGAGGTGCCCGTGGTAGCAGCCGGCGAACTTGATGACCAGGTTGCGGCCGGTGAAGCCCCTCGCCAGCCGGACCGCCGTCATGGTGGCTTCCGTGCCGGTGGACACCATGCGCAGCCGTTCGACGGCGGAAACGCGTTCCTTGACGATGGCCGCAAGGTTGGCCTCATCGGGCGTGGAGGCGCCGAAGGAGAGGCCGCGGTCCACGGCCGCGTGAACGGCGTCGAGGACGGCCGGGTGGGCGTGGCCCAGGAGGGCCGGGCCCCAGGAGCAGACCAGGTCCACGTACTCCTTGCCGTCGGCGTCGGTCAGGTACGGGCCCTTGGCCGCCACCATGAAGCGGGGCGTCCCGCCGACGGAGCCGAAGGCGCGGACCGGGGAGTTCACGCCGCCGGGCATCAGCTGGCGGGCGCGGTCGAAAAGTTCCTCGTTGCGAGGGGTACTGGAAGTCATGGTTCCCATTCTTTCAGTCTGCAGGAGTGTCACCGGACAGGAGCTCGGCCACTCGCGGTGCCACCACCGTGCCGAAGAGTTCGATGCAACGCATCATGGATTCGTGCGGCAGCGTGCCGTTGCCGTATTTCAGGTCAAAGCGGTCCACGCCGAGGTTCCGCTTGAGCAGCGCGATCTTCTGCGCCACAGTCTCAGGCGACCCGACGTATAACGCGCCCTCCGGACCGCACATGGCATCGAAGTCCCGCCGGTTTCCCGGACCCCAGCCGCGCTCGGCACCGATCCTGTTCCGTTGGGCAAGCCAGTGCGGAAAGAGCTCCTCACGGGCCGCCTCGTCGGTCCCGGCGATGTGGCCGGGCGAGTGGGTGGCGATTTGCTGCATGGGCCGGCCGTACTTGGCCATCGCCTCACGGTACAGGTCAACCAGCGGCGCGAAGGCGCGCGGCTGGCCCCCAATGATGGCAAAGATGATCGGGTAGCCGTACTCCGCGCAGCGCAGTACGGACTCTGGGGTGCCGCCCACGCCGATCCAGGCCGGCAGCAGGTGGTGCTCCAGCGGCGGATAGACACTCAGCCCGGCAAGGGAAGGCCGGGTTCGGCCTTCCCAGTGCACCGGCTTTTGCGCCCGCACCCTGTCAAAGAGCTCGAGCTTCTCCTCGAACAGCACCTCGTAGTCCGCCAGGTCCAGGCCGAACAGCGGAAACGACTCGACGAATGAGCCGCGGCCCAGCATCACCTCGGCGCGGCCGCCGGACAGGGCATCCACAGTCGAGAAGCGCTGGAACACGCGGATGGGGTCGTCCGAACTGAGGACGGTCACGGCCGAACCGAGCCGGATCCTGGTGGTCCTGGCCGCGGCGGCCGCCAGGAACACCTCCGGGGCGGACACTGCGAAGTCGCGGCGGTGGTGCTCCCCCACGCCGAAGGCGTGAAGTCCGACGGCGTCGGCCAGGACCGCCTGGTCCAGCAGCTCCCGCAGCACAAGGGCATGCGGCTTGGGTCCGCCGGAGCCGTCCACGCCGACGTCGCCGAACGTGTTAAGACCGAGCAGGATCTGGCCGGGACCCACGGGAGCGGTGGGTCCAACCGCAGCGGTGGGTTCCCCGGCCGGTGCTGCGGTCTGGCCCGGGGCCGGCTCCGGCATCAGGATTCCCTGAGCCAGCCGGCGATTTCGCTGGCCCAGTACGTGAGGACCATGTTGGCCCCGGCGCGACGGATGCCCAGGACCGACTCGGTGATGGCGGCCCGCCGGTCGATCCAGCCGTTGGCGGCGGCGGCCTCAATCATGGCGTACTCCCCCGAGATCTGGTAGGCGGCGACCGGCACCGGGCTCATGTCAGCGACGTCGGCCAGGATGTCGAGGTAGCTCATGGCCGGCTTGACCATCACCATGTCCGCGCCCTCGGCGAGGTCCAGTTCCACCTCCTGGATGGCCTCGCGGCGGTTGGCCGCGTCCATCTGGTAGGTCCTGCGGTCGCCCTGCAGCTGCGAGTCCACCGCTTCCCGGAATGGGCCGTAGAACGCCGACGCGTACTTCGCGGCGTAGGCCACCACGGCCGTGTTCACGTGGCCGGCGTCTTCGAGGGCCTGGCGGATCACGCCGATCTGTCCGTCCATCATTCCGGACGGCCCCAGCACGTGGGCGCCGGCGTCGGCCTGGGCCAGCGCCATCTTGGCGTAGATCTCCAGCGTGGCGTCATTGTCCACGTAGCCGTCGCTGTCCAGGACGCCACAGTGGCCGTGATCGGTGAATTCGTCCAGGCAGACGTCGCTCATCACCACAAGGCTGTCGCCCACCTCGGCCCTGACGTCGCGGATGGCCTTGTTGAGCACCCCGTCCGGGTCCAGCGATGCCGTGCCCTCGGCGTCCCGGGTTTCGGGAATGCCGAACAGCATGATGCCGCCGACGCCGAGTTCCACGGCTTCGGCAGCAGCCCGCTTGAGGGTATCGGTGGTGTGCTGCATGACGCCCGGCATGGAGGCAATCGGGTTGGGCTCCGACAGCCCTTCCCGGATGAACGCGGGCAGGATCAGGTCCGCCGGGGCCAGCCGGTACTCGGCCGTAAGCCTGCGCATGGCCGGGGTGGTGCGGAGCCGCCGGGGGCGGTGGTGCGGAAAGCTCATGTCCTGTCCTTCACTGTGTGCCTGCTGTTGATGAATGGATGCTTAGAGGGCTTCAACGGCCCGGATAACGGCGGCCACGAGCCCGTCCGGCGTGGCCTCCCGCGCTGTGGCCGCCACCACGAGTCCCCGGGCTTCCGCCTCGGCGGCGGTCGCCGGGCCAATGGCCACCAGGCGGCAGGCGCGGAGCGGCGCCAGGGTGTCAGCGATGCGCCGAACTGCGCTGGGCGAGGCGGCGACGACGGCGGCCAGGGCGCCGTCGTCGACTTCGGCTTTCGCTTCGGCGGGCGTCAGCAGCGGCAGCGAAGCGGTATCTCTGCCGTCGTTACCGCCGCTGCCGTCGTTGCCGTCGTTGCCGGTGCCGTCGCAACAGACGGTTGCGCCACCGAAAAGCTGGCCGAGGCGGCGCGCCGGGGCAGCCGGGAAATCCACCGTGGAATATGCCACCACCGTACGGACCCGGGCACCCTTCGCTGCCAGCCCCCGGGCCAACGCGGGGGCCGCGATATCGGCCTGCGGCAACAGCACGTCAGCCGCACCGCCGGGCCACTCGCTGACGATCCCGGCCGCCGAATGTTCGTGCTGCGGCGAGAAGTGCACGGAAATCCCCGCGGTCTCGAGCGCCCTCCGGCTGGCGGGGCCCACCGCGGCCACGCGGGTTCCGGCCGGAAGCCAGTGACGCAGTTCAACGGCCCGCTCCTCAGCCTTTTCCTGCAGCGCGAGGACGGTGGTGGCGCTGCTGACCACGAGCCACTCAAAGCGGCCCGCGCCCAGCGCCTCAAAGGCGTCGTCAAGGGCTGCCTGATCAGGGGCACGTTCGGCGGCCGTCAGCGGCAGCAGGAGGGGGACGGCACCGGCCAGCCGCAGTGCGGCCGCAAGGGAACCGGACCGCTCGGGGCTTCGCGTCACCAGGACGCGGCGCCCTTCCAGCGGGCGTTCTTCAGGCGGGCGTCCGCCCGCCCGGTGCTCCCTGCTTGTTGTTCCCATACGGTGACCGGCTGCGGTCAGGACGCCGTCAGGTCCGCGATGTCCGCAGCCCCCGCTGCCAGCAGGACCTCGGCCAGTTCAATTCCGAGGAGGGTGGCGCCGACCTCCGTGAGTCCGTCCGTGGCCCGCTTGTCCCGCACCGAGGCGGTGCCGTCCACGGCACAGACCACGGCTTCCAGGTGAAGCATGCTGCCCTTGCGGTACGCGTAGGCGCCAACGGGGGCGGCGCAGCCTGCCTCGAGCCGGGCCAGCAGTGCCCGTTCGGCCGTGACGGCCAGCCTGGTGTCGGCGTCGTCAAGGGCGGCCAGCGCCTGGGCGAGCACACCCTGCGACCCCTCGGTGGACGCGGCCCGGCGGGGCGCCTCGGCGGTGCGGCATTCGATGGCAAGCGATCCCTGGCCGGCGGCCGGGAGCATGATGTCCGTCTCCAGGTATTCGGTGACGGTGTCGAGGCGGCCGATCCGTTCCAGTCCGGCGGCGGCGAGAACGACGGCGTCGAGGTCACACGACTTCCCGTCCACCACAGCGTCGGTAGTGTTGCCGGGCAACCCGGGCACGCGGCCCAGGCGGGTGTCCACGTTGCCGCGGATGTCCACAATGTCCAGGTCCGGCCGGACGGCGCGCAGCTGCGCGGCCCGGCGGGGTGAGCCGGTACCGACGCGGCCGCCCTTGGGCAGGTCGGCGAGCTTGAGCCCGTTCCGGGCGCAGAGGACGTCGCGGACGTCCACCCGCGGCGGGGTCGCTGCCAGCACCAGGCCCGGGGCGGAACCGGTAGGCAGGTCCTTCAGCGAGTGGACGGCCACGTCGCACTCGTTCCGCAGCAGCGCGTCGCGCAGCGCCGCCACGAAAACGCCGGTGCCGCCCATCTGGGACAGCGATCCGGTGAGGACGTCCCCGTCGGTCCTGACGTGGACGAGTTCGACGTCGAAACCCCCGACGGCGGCCAGCCGGTCGGCCGTTTGCTGCGTCTGGGTCAGGGCGAGCTTGCTCGCCCTGGTGCCGATCCGTACTGTCACTTCGCGTCCTGCCCGGCGGCCGGATAGGGGTCATGCCCCTGGCCCACGGTGGTGTCGGCGCCGGCAATGGTTGGCTTTTCGCCGCGGAAGTTTTCGCAGCAGCCGGGACGGCACACGTCGTACCAGGGACCCAGGCCGGTGACGGCCGGGCGGTCCTCGACGTTGTTCGCCACCGTCCGCTCGCAGATGAGTTCCGCGAGCCCCTCGACAAAGCGGCGGTGCGTCCCCGGAGTCGGCACGCGCGTGGCGGCGAGACCCAGGTCCTGGCAGGTCTGCAGCGCTTCGGTGTCGAGGTCCCAGACCACCTCCATGTGGTCGCTGACGAAGCCCAACGGCACGATCACGATGCCCGCGACGCCCTGTTTGGCGAGGTCCTCGATGGCGTCGTTGATGTCCGGTTCCAGCCACGGAATATGAGGAGCGCCGGAGCGCGACTGGTAGACGAGGGACCACGGCGCGGACAGTCCGGAATCGGCTTCCACGCGCCGCATGATCTCCGCACCGTTGGCGAGGTGCTGGGCCACGTAGGCGGAATCCTCCGCGAACTCCCGCGGCTCGTCCTCGGACCGGCCCGCGGCCACGGCATCCCGGGTGGGAATGGAGTGGGTGGCGAACAGAACGTGGATGGGGGCGTCCGGCTTTCCGGCGGCCGCCAGCTGCGCGCGCACGTCAGCCACACCTTCGGCGGTGCCGGCTATGAAGGGTTCCACAAAGCCGGGGTGGTCGAAGTACTGGCGGATCTTGTCCACTTCCAGCCTGCCGTCGAGCCCGGTTTCGGTCAGCGCCATGCCGATGTCCTCGCGGTACTGGCGGCAGCTGGAGTAGCAGGAATACGCGCTCGTGGTGAGCATGAGCAGCCGGCGGTGGCCGGCGTCGTACGCGTCCTGGAGGGTCTGCGGGATGTAGGGGTCCCAGTTGCGGTTGCCCCACAGCACGGGCAGCTCGATGCCCCGCGCGGCCAGCTCGGCTTCAAGGGCTGCCTTGAGCTCGCGGTTCTGCTGGTTGATCGGGCTGATGCCGCCGTTGGCGCGGTAGTGGTGGGATACCTCTTCGAGGCGCTCATCGGGGATCCCCCGGCCCCGTGTGACGTTGCGGAGAAACGGGATCACGTCGTCCTGGCCTTCGGGGCCGCCGAAGGAGGCGAGGAGGACGCCGTCGTATTCCTTCGGGGCCATCCTGCCGGTCTCGGTGACAGGATTCACGGCGGCTTCCTGCGGATCCAGCGGACTCATGCGAGGACCTCGGCGATTTCGCCGGCGGTGATCCTCCGGCCGGTGTAGAACGGGATCTCCTCGCGGACGTGGTTGCGCGCTTCGGTGGAGCGCAGGTGGCGCATCAGGTCAACGAGGTCCACCAGCTCGGGCGCCTCCAGGCCGAGGATCCACTCCCAGTCGCCCAGCGCGAAGGAGGAAACGGTGTTGGAGATGACCTGCGGGAAGTCGCGCCCCAGCAGGCCATGGTCGCGCAGCATCTGGCCGCGCTCCTGATCCGGGAGCAGATACCACTCGTAGGAGCGGACGAACGGGTACACGCACAGCCACTCGGCCGGTGCCACGCCGCGGGAGTACGCGGGCGTATGGTTTTTGGCGAACTCCGCTTCGCGGTGGACGCCCATGGCGGACCAGACGATTTCGGTTCCCGCGAACAGCTTGCTGCGGCGGATGTCACGGATGGCCTGCTGCAGCGCCTCGGGCTTGGGTCCGTGGAGCCAGACCATGACGTCGGCGTCGGCGCGCATGGCGGATACGTCGTAGCTTCCGCGGTGGGTGACCCCTCCTTCGGTCAGGCGCGCCACCAGGGCGTCGAAATCCTCGGCAGCATCGGCGCTGCGGAGGACCTCGGCGGAGCGCTTGAAAACGGTCCAGAGGGTGAAGAACTGCTCAGCTGATTCTTCGGTTTTGGTGACAGATTCGGCAGGAGTGTGGCTCATGGTTACTATCCTGCCCCTTCCATGCGGCCTAAGTCGAAAAACTCAACTTCTACGTCGCGTAGAAGTGGCTAATTTCACAGCGACCGCCGGATCCGGATCGCGGCAAAACCCGCCGCCCCGGCAAGCGCCAGCAACCCTGCGCCCCACCACACCTGCGGCTCAATGGTCCCGTTCCGCGAAACTCCCATGACAGCAGCTTCGGCCGGTACCCGCGTGTAGAGCGAGCTGATCGTGGCCATGTTATTGGGACCCGCGAGCTGAGCCGAGCCCCAGACTCCGGCGGCAACTCCCGCGGCCGAACCTCCCCGCAGCCCCGATCCCCCGGACAGGCCCGCTATCTCTTCGAAGGTGCTGGCACCCGTGGACCGGGATTCGGTGTTGGCTGCTGAGCTTTGTGATCCGCCTCCGGCCGGCGCGGCCGGCGCAGCTGAACCGGTAGCTCCGGACGCTGAGCCGGCAGGAGACTGCTGGCCGGCAGGAACCTGCCCCGCCGGGGAGGAGCCGCCCGTTCCTGCCGACGATCCGGTCCAACTCCCCGATTGTGACGGGGTCCCGGACGGCTGCGCTTGGGACGGCGTGCCGGAGGACTGTGACGGGGAGGGGGAAGGCGAATCCGGCGAGGCCGACGGCCGGGCGGTCCGCGTGGGCTCTGGAGTTCCCGACGACGTCGGCGCCGGCGCCGGCTCCGTGCGACCCGGCTGGGTGGGCACCGGAACGGACGGCACGGGAACCGGAATGGTGGGCACCGGAACGGCCGGCACAGGAACAGACGGGACCGGAACGGCCGGCGTCGGGCTGGCGGAGATCCTGACCGAAGGGTCCGGCGTCGGAACCGGAACCAGCGGCGCAAGGGACGGCGGCAGCGACGGCGAGGGTGCCGGTTCGGCCGGACGGTCGCGTTCCTTCGAGCCGCGGGCCCTGTCGGCGGACCGTGTGCGTTCTGTGGACGGTGTTCGTTCGGTGGACCGCTCGTTGGACAGTGCGGCCGCCGCCCAGGCCTCAAGGCCGGCGGCGTCGACGGTGGCGCCCAGCCCCGTCCCGGAAGCACTGCCGGCCTGCTCCGAGTCCGCCAACAGGCCGGATGCGGGCAGCTCTGACGCAGCTGCGTTGGATGCAGGAACCCCTGCGGACAAGACCAGTACCGCTCCGAACGCTGCCGCTGCTGTGCCGCGCCGAAGTCCCCCATGGAAACCAGTCAGCGAACGAAAACCCTCGGACTTCTGATTGACCATAGTCATCGACCCTAAACACATTTTCGCGCCGGGGAAAACTTGCAGGCGGCCCGGGCAGGCGGTATCGCGGGCGGCAGGAAACCTGTCCCCGGCCAGCCCCTCGGCGGGCGGGGATACGTCCCTGCCGCGCCAGGCAGCGCTATGCCAGGAAGGCCGCGAGCTGCTTTCTCGTGTCCGCCACCACGGCCGCCAGGCCGTTGCCGGCCAGCCAGCCGCCCACCATCAGCAACCCGTCAGTGCCGGCACAGACCTGCCGGACCTCGGCAACCCGCTGCCGGTGGCCGACCGCGGCAAACGGCAGGGCTCCGGCCCAGCTGACGACGTCCCAGTCCACCAGCGCATCGCGCGTGACAGCCACGGTCAGCAGCGCTGACGCATCCTGCAAAGCCATGTCAAGCAGTTCCGTATCCGACGCCGATTCCAGCCCGGGCGCGGCAGCCGCCGAATGGGCCGGCACACCGTCGCTGCGCCCGTAGGAGAGCCGCAGCACGTGCCGCCCGCGTCCGGCTGATTCAGCCACCCAGTCCCATTTGGCCGTGGCATGGGTTAGTGCCTTCGCCTGGATTCCGGCCGTCTGCGGCGCCACCAGTATCCCCGTGCCACGCGGACGCCGGTCCAGTGCGGGGAGATCAACAACGAGTGTCACAAGCTTGACTACTGGCCCGGGGCCCGGTTCATGTTCGGCCAGGGCCGGCACCGCTGCCCGGAGGAGCCGCACGGCGGAGGGCCCGTCCAGGGCAACCACTAGTACGTCGGCTCTGTAGCCGCCCTCACCCGCCGTCACCTCCCAGCCATGCTGAGTGCGTGCGACGGCGGTGGCGGCCGTTCCCGTCCGCAACTCAACGCCACGCGCCCGGAGGTCCGCCACCAGCTCCGTCACGAGGGTGTGCATGCCGCCTTTCAGGCCCGCGACGGCGGAGCCCGCCTTGGCTGGCTGGCCTTGCGAGGGCGCGACTCGCGAGGGCGTCCCCTTGCGCTGGGCAGCCACGGCCGCGGCCAGCGACCCGTGCTTGGTGATGCCCGCGCGCAGCCCGGGGGCAACCATGTCCACATCGAGGAGGCCCGGGTCAGCCGAATGCACGCCGCCCACCACGGGTTCGACGAGCCGTTCGAGGACGCGGCGTCCCATTCTGGTCCGCACCAGCGCCGAGACGCTGGAGACCTCCGCGGTGGTTCCCACCGAGGCGGGCAGCAGCTTGTCCAGCGAGGCGCGCAGGGAGCCGCGCAGGCCGAGCGAGCGGCGCACCTCCGGGTCCCACGGATTCGCCGGGATGCCCAGCACACCGGTCTTGGGAAGTTCGCGGGGGCCGCCGGGCAACTGCACCCACGCCCCGCCGGGCCGGGGAGCAACGATGTTTCCGCCGAGCCCCAGTTCAGCCGCGAGGTCCGCCACGGCTGCCGAACGGGTGGCGAACGACTCGGCCCCGCTGTCCAGGGTCAGCCCGGCGACGTCATGCCGGCCCACACAGCCGCCCCATGCTTCGGCGGCTTCCAACACCGTGGTGCGAAGTCCCGCCCGGGCCAGCTCCCGGGCGGCCAAGAGCCCGGAGATGCCGCCGCCCACCACCAGCGCCGTGCGTCCGGCGGCCGGAGGACTCCCCGCAGCCACGCCCTCTACTCCGGAGGGACGGAGTGGATGAGTTCGACGACGCGCGTCAGCACGTCAGGGTCCGTTTCCGGCGGCACGCCGTGGCCAAGGTTCAGCACATGGGCAGGGGCGGCCGCGCCCGATGCGATGACCTCGCGGACGTGCGCCTCAAGGACCTCCCACGGGGCAGACAGCAGTGCAGGATCGATGTTGCCCTGCAGCGGGACGGTGCCGCCCAGCCGGCGGTTGGCCTCCTCGAGCGGCAACCGGTAGTCCACGCCCACGACGTCAACGCCGACGTCGCGCATGGCCACCAGAAGCTCCGAGGTGCCGGTGCCGAAGTGGACCAGCGGCGCGCCAAGGTCCCGGACGTGGTCCAGGGCGCGGGAGGATGCAGCGGCGACGAAGCGGGTGTAGTCCGCCAGGCCCAGGGAACCGGCCCACGAGTCAAACAGCTGGCCGGCGGAGGCGCCCGCCTCCAGCTGGGCGCGCAGGAAGAGGCCGGAGGCGTCCGCGGCCCAGTTGGCCAGCGCTGTCCAGGCCTCGGGGTCGGCGTGCATCATGGTGCGCGGCCCTAGGTGGTCGCGTGAGGGCCGGCCTTCCACCATGTAGGCGGCAAGCGTAAACGGCGCACCGGCGAAGCCGATCAGCGGGGTCTTGCCGAGCTGGTCCACCGTCAGCCTGACGGCTTCACGGATGGGCTCCAGCGACTCCTCCGTGAGGCGGGGCAGGGCCGCGACGTCGGCGGCGGTCCGGACGGGCTTGTCCAGGACCGGACCCACACCGGGCACGATGTCGACGCCGACGCCGGCCAGCTTCAGCGGAATGACAATGTCGGAGAAGAAGATGCCCGCGTCCACGTCGTGCCGGCGCACCGGCTGCAGCGTGATTTCGGAGGCGAGTTCGGGGCGCAGGCAGGAGTCCAGCATGGCGACGCCCTCGCGCACCTTCAGGTATTCCGGCAGGGAACGTCCCGCCTGGCGCATGAACCACACCGGACGGCGGCTTGGCTTGCCGCCACGGTACGCCGCGATGAGCGGGGAGTCGGCAGTGCGTCCGTCGCGAAGCGGATGGCCTGCGTCGAGTCCGGTGCCGGCGGGTGTAACAGCGCTAGAAGTCATGCTTTTGATTGTGCCCAAAATTGCCCCCAAAAGATAACGACAGCCTGTCATCCCGCCGCAGCTCCACCCGGCGTGGCAGGAATCACAGGCCCGGAAATCTGGCATCCGGGCAAAGGGTTGTTCTACGCGGGTGCGAAAAAGCTATGATTGTCCTGCTGTGGTTCTTTTTTCATTGGTGGCTACACACGCCGACATCGACCTCGAAACCGTTGCTCACCTAAGCAACGGTTCTTCTGGCATTGCCACGTCCGCCCTCGCCGGTTCGCCGGCGGTCAAGGGCGCGGTTGTCCTTGCCACCTGCAACCGCTACGAAATCTACGGCGAGGCACCGCACGCCGACGACGTAGAGGCCGCGCGCGCCGCCCTGGTGGGCCAGATCAGCGAATCCAGCGGACTCAGCGAGCATCTCGTGTCCCGGTCATTCAGCACCCGCACCGGCCCCGACGTCACCCAGCACCTCTTCGCCGTGAGCTCCGGGCTCGACTCCGCAGTGGTTGGCGAGCGGGAAATCGCCGGGCAGGTGCGCCGGGCCCTGATTACCGCGCAGCATGAGGGCACCGCCAGCTCCGGGCTGGTCCGCCTGTTCCAGGCCGCCTCGAAAACAGCCAAGGACGTCGGCGCCCAGACAGCGCTCGGCTCCCGCGGCCTGTCCATCGTCTCGGTGGCCCTGGACCTTGCCACTGACCTTTCCGAAGAGGCCGACTGGTCCAAGAAGAAGGTTGTGGTGTTCGGCACCGGCGCGTACGCAGGCGCCACCATGGCCCTCCTGCGGGAACGCGGCTGCCGTGACATCTCCGTGTTCTCCTCATCCGGACGCGCGGCCACCTTCGTGGCAACGCGCGGCGGGACCGCGCTCGACGGCGACACCCTGCACGCCGCCGTAGCCGCCGCCGACGTCATGATCGGCTGCAGCGGCTCGGACACAAGGGTGGAAGCCGCCGAGCTCGCCCAGGTCCGCGCCGGATCCACCCAGCCGCTGATCGCCATCGACCTGGCGCTGACCCACGATTTTGATCCCGCTGTGGGAGAGCTCGACGGCGTGGAACTGCTGACGCTGGAGTCCGTGCGCCTGGCAGCACCCCAGGAGCAGGCGGAGTCCCTCGCCCAGGCGAGCAGCATGGTTTCCGGTGCCGCCCAGGCGTTCGAGCAGGAACGCGAGGCACGGTCCGTGGACTCGGCCATTGTGGCCCTCCGCCGCCACACCATGAACGTGCTCGACGCGGAGATGGAAAAGGTGCGCGCCCGCCACGGCTGCACCGCCGCTGCCGAAGAGGTGGAGTTCGCGCTGCGCCGCATGGTGAAGCAGCTGCTCCACGTCCCCACCGTCCGCGCCCGCGAGCTGGCCTCCAATGGCCAGCAGGACGACTACGTCGCAGCCCTGGAAACCCTGTACGGCATCACTGTGGAGCAGCCCGCCGCCGCGTCCAAGGCCGAGTGCCCTGTGGACCACACTGCCCTCACCGGACCGCAGCAAAAAGCCGGTACTCCCCAGGACACCGTCACCCTGCAGGAAAATGAGGCGCGCCGGAACTCCGCCTAACCGGCGTATGTTCTGACAAATAAGGTCCGCAAGCTTTCCATAGGTTCCCCGTGCAGCATTGAAGTTGCCCGTGAACACCATATTGGGGAGCAATCATGAATTTTTCTTCACCGGCCCCTGCCGTGCCGCCTCTGAGCCGCCGGCAATTCGGACTTATCGTGGGAGGCGGGGCTCTTCTGCTGGTGGGCGGTGGGACCTATGGGATCGTGTCCCGCAGCAAACCCGGCGGCGGAGCCGGGCTCTCCACGGGCTTCGGAACTCTGTCACTTGTCGACGCCGGACGCCTGGCCAGGCTTGATGCACAGGGGCAGCCCGCTGCCACGCCGCTCGCCTCGGCCATATCGCAGGTCACGGACCGAACGCGCAACGCCGCTGCAGCCGGCCAGCCGGAAATCCAGCGCGTTTCCAGCCGCCAGGGTACTGAAGTGCACAGCCACGACGACAGCGCACCCCTCCTGGACTCCGGCTGGCCGCAACCCGCGAACTTCACCTGGGGCGACGTCGTCGTGCTCGAAGTGGCACTCACGAACAACCGGCCGGAGCCGGTCCTGTTCAGCCCGGGACAGTTGCGCCTTAAGCTGCTGCCCTCCGGCATCACCGTAGCCCCGCAGGACGCCGACCGCGGTCCGGGCACGATTGCCGCCGGCGTCACGGAGCAGGTCTGGATCAGCTACCTGGCCCCGCACGATTCGGTGGCCATGGAAATCGAGTACACAGGGCTGGAGGACAACGCCCCGCAGGCCCTTGCCCTCCCGCTGCTGACCGTGTCCCAGGTCCGGTCATGAGTTTGCCCACCGGCGAGGTTCTGCACACCCGGCAGATCCCCGTCGTCGTCCGGTGAGGGAGGCAGAACCTCAGTTGATCCCGGCGCAACCACTGCCGGGGTCAGTAGACGGGCTTCTGCGGCTCCACGTCCCTGACCCAGGCGAGGATGCCGCCGTCGAGATGGCTGACCCGCTGGTAGCCGGCCTTCCGAGCGGCTGCCAGCACCGTGGCCGAGCGCGTCCCCGCTTTGCAGTGGAACACGATGTCCTTGTCCTGCGGCAGCTCGCCCCATGCCTCGCCGGAGAGGATGCGCCCCTGCGGGATCAGGACGGAGCCGTCGATCCGGACAATGTCGTACTCCCCCGACTCACGCACATCCACGAGGTCGAAGTCCTTCAGCCCGGCCTGCCGCGAAGCCAGCATCGTGGCGAGCTGCGTTGCCGTCACAGTGTGCTCGGTGTCGGTTGTGCCGGCCGGGGCGATGCCGCAGAAGGCCTCGTAGTCGGTGAGTTCCGTGATCCGCGGGGCGTCCGGGTCCTTGGACACCCTGATCTCGCGCCAGCTGCCGCCCAGGGCGTCGTACAGCGCCACCCGGCCCAGCAGGGAACGCCCGACGCCGGTAATCAGCTTGACGGCCTCCGTCACCATGAGCGATCCCACCGCCGCGCACAGCATCCCGAACACGCCACCCTCCCCGCACGACGGGACGGAACCTGCCGGCGGCGCCTCGGGGTAGAGGTCCCGGTAGGTGGGCCCGTGCTGTTCCCAGAACACGCTGACCTGTCCGTCGAAGCGGAAGATCGATCCCCACACGTACGGCTTGCCGAGGATCGCGGCGGCGTCGTTGACCAGGTAGCGGGTGGCGAAGTTGTCCGCCCCGTCCAGGATGAGGTCGTAGCCGGCGAAAAGCTCCAGCGCGTTGGAGGCATCAAGCCTGTCGTTGTGCAGGCGGACGTCCACCAGCGGGTTCAGTTCCGCGATGGCGTCCCGGGCGGATTCGATCTTGGGCCGGCCCACGTCCCGCACACCGTGGATGATCTGCCGCTGCAGGTTGCTCAGGTCCACGGCGTCGTCGTCGATGATCCCGATGGTTCCCACCCCGGCGGCGGCGAGGTAAAGCAGGGCCGGGGAGCCAAGGCCGCCCGCGCCGATGACCAGGACGCGGGCGTTCTTCAGCCGCCGTTGGCCCACGGCGCCGATTTCCGGAATGATGAGATGCCGGGAATACCGCTCCACCTCTTCGGTCGAGAGCCCGGGCGCGGGATCGACGAGGGGGCCCGGGGGCGTGCGGACAGTATTTACGGTGGACGGAGAAGCCATACTTCAATGTATGCCTGAAGATACCGCGCGGTCATATTACCCCCGGGTAAAGTGAAGTTAACTGCAAAGGAAAGAAGGCCAACAGTGGTTCATCATGCACCGGTTGATCGAACTCAGGCCGCGCAATCCCATACCGGCCCCGGCCGGCCCGCCGGCCAGCGTTCCGCGAGGCTGCCGCGCGACGAGCGCCGTGCCCAGCTGCTGGCAGCAGCCCAGGAGGTTTTTGTCGCCAACGGCTATCACGGCGCCGCGATGGACGAGATCGCCGAAACGGCCCACGTCAGCAAACCGGTGCTCTACCAGCACTTTCCATCGAAGCGGGAACTGTACCTCGCCCTGCTGGACAGCCATCTCGAGGCCCTGACCGAGCTCATGCTGGGCGCCCTGAACTCCACTACGGACAACAAGGAGCGCGTGCAGGCCGTCATGCGCGCCTACTACCGCTTCATTGACAGCGACGACCAGGCGCACCGGCTGGTGTTCGAGTCCGACCTGATCAACGACGCCGACGTCAGCTCGCGCCTGGAGACGTTCAACAAGACGTTCGCCGACGCCATTGCCCAGGTCATCGCCGAGGACACCAAGCTGCCGCCGCTGGAGGCCCAACTACTGGGTCGGGGCCTGGCGGGTATGGCCCAGGTCAGCGCCCGCTACTGGCTCGAAACGGACGGCAACCTCGACCTCGATGTGGCCAGCGACCTGATTTACCGTTTAGCTTGGCGCGGAATCTCTCGCTTCCCCAAAGAGACCTAGACTACAACTGAAACTACCTTTGAATTTTCAACCTTGACTGGCTGGGAGGCCTCGCTGTGGAAGTAAAGATCGGCATTCAGAACGTCGGCCGTGAAATTGTGCTGGAATCGGCTCAGGATGCCGAGGCTGTGGCCAAAGTCGTGGCCGAGGCCATCGCCAAGGGCAGCGAGCTGCGCCTGAACGACGAGAAGGGCCGCCAGATCATCATCCCGGCCAACGTCCTGGGCTATGTCGAAATCGGCGCCGAGGAAGTGCGCCGGGTCGGCTTCGGCGCACTGTAGGCCGTCCTGTGCTGTCCCTCGTGATCGTGCTCCTGGTAACTGTCGCCGCAGGCTTCATCGTCTGGGCCAACGACCGCCGCCACACCAAGTACGGCATCTTCCTGCCGGCCGGTACGGCCGCGGCGGTGGGCATGCTCGCCTGGATCACCTGCATCTGGGCGGGGCTGGGCTACCAGCCGGGCCTGACGTGGCTGCCGTGGGTCCTTCCCATGGTGGCCGGGACGGCTGCGGCCGTGGCGGTGGCGGTCTTCCTGGGCCGGGCGCGCGCCAGGCAGGACACCCAGCGGCTGACGGCAGCGCTGAAGATCTAGCGGGCCCAGCTCCGGCCATGCCAGGATCCGGCAGTGTCAGGATCCGGCAGTGTCAGGATGCGGGGACGTCCGGTTCGTGGCCTTCCTCGGTGCACAGGCAGAGCCGGTTCCCCTGGGCATCAGTGACCACCACCCAGTTGGGTGCGTGGTCACTGTTCATTAACGCCCCGGTTGCCGCGGTCTTCTCCAGCGCCGGTGCCGATTCGGCTTTGGAGCGGTGAACGTCCAGGTGCAGGCGGTTGTCGTTCGGCGTCGGCGTCTCCTGGAACCACACGCCGGGTCCGCGGCCGTACGGATCCATGAGGTCCCCGAAGCGGCCTTTCCGGTAGCCGAGCGCGACGCGCCAGACCTCGGCTATCTCCGCCGCGTCCGCCGTGTCAATGCCGACTTCCACCGTCCGGTAGAGGCCGGGCTGGGCCTCGGCGTCCACGGCAGCCGCCGCAGCACTGACTGCAGCCGCTGCCCCGGTGTCCCGCGCGGTCACCTCGCCCCCGGCGTCATGGGAGCTGAAACGGATGAACACGCGGTTGTAGCGCCAGTCCAGGTCCGGATGGTGGTCCGTGTCCTCAGCCAAACGCCCGACGGCGGCGATCAGCTCAAGCGCGCCGGCCGCCGTCGGCGTCTTATAGACGGTGACAAGGCCGCCCAGCCGGTAACGCCAGTCGGGAAGTCCGGCGAGCGCCTCGTCGATCTGGGGTCGGGTGAGGATGCTGTCCCTGGCGGCCACAACTGACTCCTTGGAAGTGCCGGTTGAGCGTGCCGGACGGACGCCGCAGGGGCGGCCGGGCCTAGAGGAACTCGGCCCGGCCCTCCATGGCCGACGACGCCAGGGCATGCTCACGGCGCGGGATCCGCCCGGCCGCACGCGCCAGCCTACCGGCGATCACGGAGTGTTTGAAGGCCTCCGCCATCAGTGCGGGGTTCTGGGCCCGGGTCACGGCGGTGGCCAGCAGCACGGCGGCGCAGCCCAGCTCCATGGCCAGGGCCGCGTCCGAGGCGGTGCCGATCCCTGCGTCCAGGACCACAGGTACCGATGCCCGCGACACGATCAGCTCGATGTTGTGCGGATTGAGGATCCCCAGGCCCGTCCCGATCGGGGCTCCCAGCGGCATGACGGCCGAGGCCCCCAGGTTTTCGAGCCGGAGCGCCAGGACGGGATCGTCGTTGGTATAGGCGAAGACCTTGAAGCCCCGGTTCACCAGCTGCTCGGTGGCGTCCACGAGCTCCACGGCATCAGGCAGCAGCGTGTGCTCGTCGGCGATGACCTCGAGCTTGACCCAGTCCGTCTCCAGCGCTTCCCGGGCAAGCTCGGCCGTCATGACTGCGTCGCGTGCCGTGAAGCAGCCGGCGGTGTTGGGCAGCACCCGGATGTTGTGGTCCACCAGCAGCTGGAACAGCGAGCCCGTTTCGGCAGGCGAATAGCGCCGCATGGCGACCGTTGTGAGTTGGGTGCCGGAGGCGAGCAAAGCAGCCCCGAGACCGTCCAGGCTCGGAGCGCCTCCGGTGCCCATGATGAGCCTCGAGGTCAGCTCCACCCCGTCAATGACCAGGTTGTCCGTTTCAATCAGTGTTTCTGCCATTGTCCTCATCCTCCCTGGACTGCCGTGACAAGCTCGATCTCGTCGCCCTCGGCGAGGGCGGTGGCGTGCCACTGGCTGCGCGGCACGACGGCTGAGTTGCGGGCGACCGCCACGCCTAGCCGCTGCCCGTCGGCGGCCTGCCCGTTGGCGGCAAGGCTCCGCCCCGTGATTTGGCTGACGAGCGAGGTGACCGAGGCGCCTTCGCCTACTTCCTGTTCGATTCCGTTCAGTGTGATGTTCATGCTGGTTCCTTATTCGGGTCAAATATGACGCGGGTCAATTAGGCCGCTGCCGGGCGGTGATTCGTGGCGTAGTAATCCGTTGCGGCGTGACTAGCCGGGGGTGGGGCTGAGTGCAGGGGCAGGTCCCAGCGGGTCCGGGAGCTTGCCGGAAAACCTGCCCGGCCGGAACGCGGCCCAGCGCGGGTCCGTGACGCCGTCCATGAGCTCGCGGCAGATCGCTGCGGCCGCGGGGGTCAGCAGGACGCCGTGGCGGAAGAAGCCGGTGGCGATGATGAGGCCCGCCACGTCCCTGCCGGCACCTTGCGCTCCGGCCGGAACCCGGCCCAGCAGGGGCGCGTTGTCCGGTGTGCCCGGCCGTGCCCGCGCGGTGGCTTCGAGGAGCTCGAGCTCGGCCACCGCCGGAAGCAGAACCTGCGCGTCGCGGAGCAGCTGGTAGACACCGCCGACGCTGGTCCCCGGTACGCCGTCCTCACGCTGGGTGGCCCCGATCACCACCGTGCCGTCCCGGCGGGGCACCACATAAACCGGCACGCCCCGCACCATGCCGCGGACTGTCGCGGTGAGCAGGGGCTGCAGGTGGGCGGGGACCCGGAGCCTGAGGATGTCTCCGTACACCGGGCGCAGCGGCAGCTGCAGTCCTTCCGGCAAATCCTGCAGCTGAGCGGCAGCCAGGCCGTTGGCCACCACCGTTTCAGCCGCCCTGACGGTCCCGCCGCCGGCCAGCCGGACCCCGCGGACCCGCCCGCCGTCCCAAAGCAGGCCGGCAGCGTGCTCGCGGACCGCATATCCGTCCGCTGCGCCGGTTTCCTCGCCGTGGCCGGCCAGCTCCGCAGCAAGCGCGCGGACCAGCCTGCGCGGGTCTACCTGGTGGTCCGCCGGGATGTCCAATGCGCAGGAGATTCCGGGGCTGAGCAGCGGCTCGCGGAGGCGGGCCTCGCGGATGGTCAGCGGCTCGACCCCGAGGCCGTATGCCCGCTGCACCTCCCGCAGGTCCATCAACGCGCGGCGGTCGGCGGGATCCGCGCCCACCGCTAGGGTCGGCGTCGTGAGGTATCCGGCGTCCACACCGGCGGTGAGCGTGGCGGCAAATTCAGGCCATCGGGCGGAGGAGTCCAGCATCAGTTCCAGAAGCCCTTCCTCCTGGTAATGCAGTTCGCTGACCGGGGCCAGCATGCCGGCCGCCGCCCAGCTGGCTCCGGACCCGGGGGCCTCGTCGATGAGCACCACCGAACGGCCGGAGCGCCTTGCCTCCCACGCGATGCCGTGGCCCACCACGCCGCCGCCGATCACGGCCACATCGGCCTCAAGGGCGCCGCTGATTTGAGGGTTCATGGAAATCCTTCCCTACGCCGGTACTAACCGGATCAGGTCAAGCGGTCGGCTCTGACGCCCTCTCAGCCCTGCGCCTTTTATGACAGCAGTAACGGGCTCCCGCGGTACCTGCCCAGTTTAGAGGAACTAAGGTGGTTGCCATGACCGAGCACTCTGCCCACACCGCTGCCCGCCTGTACCTCTGCACCGACGCCCGCAAGAACCGCGGGGACTTCGCAGACTTCGTGGACGCAGCCTTCGCCGGCGGCGTGGACATCATTCAACTGCGGGACAAAGGCATCGAGGCGGCCGAGGAACTCGAGTTGCTGGAGATCGTTCACGCCGCCGCCCGCAGGCACGGGCGGCTTTGGGCGGTGAACGACCGCGCTGATATCGCGTCCATCGCCGGGGCCCCCGTGTTCCACATCGGACAGAAGGACCTGCCGCTCCGTGCCGCCCGCAAGCTGCTGCACGATTCAACGGTGATCGGGCTGTCCACCCACAACACGGAGCAGGTGGACGCCGCCATCGGCGCCGCCCACGGGCGCAGCGGCCTGGACTACTTCTGCGTGGGCCCGCTGTGGGCCACCCCCACCAAGCCCGGACGCGCCGCCGTCGGGCTCGACCTGGTGAGCTACGCAGCGGAGGCTGTCCGCGCTGCGAACGAGGAACGGGTGGGCGGCCTGCTGCTGCCCTGGTTCGCGATCGGCGGGATCGACCGCACCAATGTGGAACAGGTCCTGGCCGCCGGAGCAAGCCGGATCGTCGTCGTTCGCGCCATCACCGAGGCATCCGACCCGGCGGCCGCCGCGGCGGAACTCCTGGACGCGCTCGACGCCACGTCGCGGGCCACCGTCTCGTAGGCGGAAAAGCCGGAGCGGAAGCTATCCTGGGCGTTACCCGCTCAGGCCCAGCTTGACCATTCGCCGGGAATGGTTTTCCGCGACTCCAGCGGTGATGCCCCGCACCATTTCGCGTGCGGTGGCGTCCGTGGCACCGGGCTCCGCCTCTACGAAGAGCTCGCCAAGAAAGGCGTGCTCGTGGCCCACCCGCTGGGCCTGCGTGATCGCTTCGCCCAGAAGCCGGCGTCCCCAGAGCGCCAGCCTGGACGGGAGCCGGGGGTCGTCCGCCAGCGCTCCCCTGAGCCGCTCCCGGAGCACTCCCGTGGCCTCCTCCGACGACTGGATCTGCTCGATGACGTCCCGGGTTCCGGAATCCACGAACCCGGCGACCGCCCGGTAGAAATCGGCGGAAACGGTGTCCACCACATAGGCCTTCATCAGGGATTCGTACCAGTCCGCCGGACGGGTACGTTCGTGGAAGTGGTCAACGGCTGGCTGGAACGGAAGCATCGCGTGTTCGACCTCGACGCCCATCTCCGCCAGCTTGGCGCTCACCAGTTCGTAATGCTGGAATTCGATGACGGCGATCCTGCCGAGCACGGCCCGGTCGTGCAGCGTGGGCGAGTAGCGGGCGTCGGAGGACAGCCGCTCGAACGCGGACAGTTCACCGTATGCCATCACGCCGAACAGGTCTGCGACGAAACGGTCGTAGCGAGCGGTGCCAGCCGAGGATGTGCCCATATTCCAAGACTAACGGCGCAATTCGGGCTAACCTGATTTTCGTGTCACATCATCGGCTCTCGCCAAGCGTCCACGAGCAGACCAACGCGCTCGCGGACGCTTTGAGCGCGCTGCGCACGGAGTTGGAGCTTCCGGGGGAATTCCCCGAGGATGTGCTCAAGGAAGCCGAAGCCGCCGTGGCGGACCGGCAGTTTCCGGACCTGGACCTGACCGGAGTGGACTTCCTGACCATCGACCCGCCGTCGTCCACCGACCTTGACCAGGCCCTCTTCATCGAGCGCCGCGGCGAGGGTTACCGGATCCTCTACGCCATTGCCGACGTTCCGTCGTTCGTGAAGCCTGGCGGCGCGCTCGACGCCGAGACCCGCCGCCGGGGGCAGACCTTCTACGCCCCGGACGGCCGGATTCCGCTGCACCCGGAGGTCATCAGCGAGAATGCCGGCAGCCTGCTGGCCGGGCAGCTGTGCTCGGCGTTCGTGTGGGACTTCGAGCTGGACGCCGCCGCCGAGGTGGTGTCAGTGCTGGTGCGCCGGGCGGCGGTGCGCAGCCGCGCGAAGCTCAACTACAAGGGGGTCCAGGCGGACCTCGACGCCGGGACAGCATCTCCCCTGCTGCAGCTCCTGCGCGAGGTGGGCCGCAAGCGCGTGGACCTGGAGCGGGCCCGCGGCGGGGCCAGCCTGAACATGCCGGAGCAGGAGATCGTGCAGCTTCCGGACGGCGGCTACCGGATTGTGGCGGTGCCGCAGCTTCCGGTGGAGGACTGGAATGCGCAGATTTCGCTGATGACCGGGATGGCCGCCGCCTCGCTGATGCTCAACGGCAAAGTGGGGATTCTGCGCACCATGCCTGCCCCCGACGAACGTTCGCTCAGCCACTTCAAGCGGCAGACCGCCGCCCTGGGCAAAGCGTGGGACGGGCAGGAAAGCTACGGCGAGTACTTGCGCACCCTCGATCCCACCGACCACCGGCAGCTGGCCATCCTCCATTCGGCCGGAATGCTCTTCCGCGGGGCCGGGTACACACACTTCGACGGAACGGTCCCCCAAGACGCCGTCCAGTCGGCCATCGGCACGGCGTACGCCCACACCACCGCCCCGCTGCGCCGCCTCGTGGACCGGTTCGTCCTGGTCATCTGTGAGGCATTGAGCAACGACCGGCCGGTGCCGGCCTGGGCCCGGAAGGCGCTCCCGTCGCTGCCGGAGATCATGGCGTACTCGGACCAGCTGGCGGCGAGGATGGAACGGCTGGCCCTGGACACCGTGGAAGCAGCGCTGCTGATCAACCACATCGGGCAGGAGTTCGACGCCGTGGTGATCTCCGGGTCAAAGCCCGCGAAAAACGGGAACGGGAACGGCAACGGCGGTGGGAACGGCAACGGCAACGGGAACGGAAAGGGCCTGAACGGCAAGGGAACCAACGGCTCCGGCCCGTCCGGAGTGGTCCAGATCGCCGAACCCGCGGTGACCGCCAGGTGCGAGGGGGAAATGGAGCCCGGCACCAGGGTCCGGGTCCGCCTCATCTCCTCGGACATCAGCACCCGGGAGATCCGCCTCGAGCTCGTCAGCTGATGCCCGGTTCCAGGTGACGGGTGATTCCGTAAACCGCGGGGGCGGCGCCGCAACCGGCCCCGCGGCGGCGTGAGTCAAGGAAAACACGGGTTTGCCAGTAGACTGGGTGGTTAGTAATGGATGCCCGGTCGTTGATTTCCTCGATTTGAATTCAACAAGCCCGCCCCTACGCGATCTTGAGTCACACCCGCCGGTCCCCAGTGCCGGCAATTAGATAGCCCGCGATCGGCTTCCACTGGAATTGCTTGCGCGCCTGAGCGTGCTCCGGAACGGCCCCTGCGCCCGCCCCGTTGAGCAGGCGGCGCCAATGCCTAAATGAATAAGGAAACTCCCCTGTGAGTGAATTGCATACCCACCAGCTTCTTTCCGACGATACCGGCACCGAGACCATCGAGCCGGAAGAGACCATCATCTCGGATGAGAAGCCGCACGAAATAGCCGAAAAGTCGTTTGCCGACTTCGACGTCCGCGCCGACATCGTTGAGTCCCTGGCCGACGCCGGCATCACGCACCCCTTCCCGATCCAGGCCATGACGCTGCCCGTCGCGCTGTCCGGCCACGACATCATCGGCCAGGCCAAGACCGGCACGGGCAAGACCCTCGGCTTCGGCATTCCTGCGCTGCAGCGCGTGGTGGGCCGCGACGACGCCGGTTTCGACAAGCTGCCGGCACCCGGCGCACCGCAGGCCATGGTGATCGTTCCCACGCGTGAGCTCGCCGTGCAGGTTGCCAACGACCTGCAGACCGCGTCCCGCAAGCGCAACGCCCGGATCGCTACGATCTACGGCGGCCGCGCCTACGAGCCCCAGATCGATGCCTTGCAGAAAGGCGTCGAAGTTGTGGTCGGCACGCCCGGCCGCCTGATCGACCTCTACAAGCAGAAGCACCTGGTCCTGAAGAACGTCAAGATCGTGGTGCTGGACGAAGCTGACGAGATGCTGGACCTCGGCTTCCTGCCCGACGTCGAGACGCTGATCGCCGGCACTCCGCCCGTTCGCCAGACGCTCCTGTTCTCAGCCACCATGCCCGGCCCGGTCATCGCGATGGCCCGCCGGTACATGACCCAGCCCACCCACATCCGCGCCGCCGACCCGGATGACGAGGGCCTGACCAAGCGCGACATCCGTCAACTCATCTACCGTGCACACAGCATGGACAAGATTGAGGTAGTCTCCCGTATCCTGCAGGCCCGCGGACGCGGCCGCACCATCATCTTCACCAAGACCAAGCGCACAGCCGCGAAGGTGGCCGAGGAACTCGTGGACCGCGGGTTCGCCGCTGCCGCCATCCACGGCGACCTCGGCCAGGGTGCCCGCGAGCAGGCGCTCCGGGCCTTCCGCAACAACAAGGTGGATGTCCTGGTGGCCACCGACGTCGCAGCCCGGGGCATCGACGTCGATGACGTCACGCACGTCATCAACTATCAGTGCGTGGAGGACGAGAAGATCTACCTGCACCGCGTGGGCCGCACCGGCCGTGCCGGCAACAAGGGCACCGCGGTCACGTTCGTGGACTGGGACGACATGCCGCGCTGGGGCCTCATCAACAAGGCGCTGGGGCTGAGCGTTCCCGAGCCCGTCGAGACCTACTCCTCCTCGGCCCACCTGTACCAGGACCTGGACATCCCGGAAGGCACCAAGGGCAGGCTGCCGCGCAGCAAGCGCACCCTCGCCGGCGTCGACGCCGAGGTCCTGGAGGACCTGGGCGAGACCGGCAAGAAGAACAGCCGCTCCGGCGGCCGCGATTCCGGCCGCTCCGGCAGCAGGGAAGGCGGCAGCAGGGAAGGCAGCCGCCACGGCAGTGACGCGGGCAAGCGTTCGGGCGAGCGCCGCCGTCGTTCTCCGGAATCCGGTGCGGACGCCGGAACCGGCCCCGCCGCTTCCTCTGCTGCAGGCGCTGACGGTGAGCAGCCGGCGCGCCAGCGCCGCAACCGCACCCGCACGCGCCGCCGCAACGGGGAAGTGGTCTCCGGCAGCGAATCCGCGGCAACCGGCTCGCAGCCGGGCGGCACCGAGGCCCCATAGCCTCAATGACTGAAACTGTCTGGGCGTCGGACGGCAGCAACCTGGTGGTGCACGCGGATAACGCGGACTTCCTCCCCACGCTGCCGGACGGCGCCTTCACACTCATTTACGTGGACCCGCCCTTCAACACCGGCCGGGCCCAGCAGCGCCAGGAAACCAAGATGGTGCTGAACGCCGGCGGCGACGGCGACCGGGTGGGCTTCAAGGGCCGCTCCTACGACACGATCAAGGGCGCCCTGCACCGCTACGACGACGCCTTCAGCGACTACTGGTCCTTCCTTGAGCCACGCCTCGTGGAAGCCTGGCGGCTCCTGGCCGACGACGGCACCCTGTACCTGCACCTCGACTACCGCGAGGTGCACTACGCCAAGGTCATGCTGGACGCCATCTTCGGCCGTGAATGCTTCCTCAACGAGATCATCTGGGCCTACGACTACGGGGCCCGCGCCAAATACCGCTGGCCCACCAAGCACGACAACATCCTCGTGTACGTCAAGAACCCGGCCAAGTACCACTTCGACAGCGCCGAGGTGGACCGGGAGCCCTATATGGCCCCGGGGCTCGTTACCCCGGCGAAGCGTGAGCTGGGCAAGCTGCCCACGGACGTCTGGTGGCACACCATCGTCTCCCCCACGGGCAAGGAAAAGACCGGCTACCCCACCCAGAAACCCGAGGGCCTGGTGCGGAGGGTTGTGGCGGCGTCGAGCCGCCCTGGTGACTGGTGCCTCGATTTCTTCGCCGGCTCCGGCACCCTCGGCGCGGTGGCTGCCAAGCTGGGGCGCAGGTTCGTCTGCGTGGACCAGAACCAGCCTGCCATCGACGTCATGGCCAAGCGGCTCGGTGCGCACGCCCAGATTGCCTCCTACCCGCCCAAGTAGGGATGCACCCCAACCAATACGGGATTTAGCGCACGACGGCGGTTCCCGTGCCCAGCCCCTCGATCTGCTCGAACACGTCTGGCGCGGTCAGGTTCTCGCCCAGCCGGTTCGGCTTGCCCAGGCCGTGATAGTCCGAGGACCCCGTCACCAGGAGCCCGTGCCGGGCAGCCAGTCTCCGCAGGAACTCCCGGCCCTCCTCCGGGTTGTCCCGGTGGTTGACCTCCAAGCCGGCCAGGCCGGCGTCGATCATGTCGTGGTACGTGTTTTCACCCACCACGCGCCCGCGCGCCGAGGCCACCGGATGGGCAAAAACGGGAACCCCGCCAGCGGCCCGGACCAGTTCGACGGCGAGGGCCGGATCAGGCGCGTAGTGCTGTACAAAGTAGCGCGAATGGGACGTGAGAATCGAGGTGAAGGCCTCGGAACGGTCCGCCACCACTCCAGCCGCCACCAGGGCGTCAGCGATGTGCGGCCGTCCCAGTGTGGCCCCCGGCGCCACGTGGTGGATCACGTCGTCCCAGGTCAGGGGGTAGTCCTCCGCCAGCAGCGTGACCATGCGTTCGGCGCGGGTGAGGCGAGCCTCCTTGGCCTTCGTGATTTCCTCGAGCAGGCCCGCGTGCGTGGGGTCGTGCAGGTAGCTCAGGAGGTGGACGCTGATCCCGTGCTCCGTCCGGCACGAAATCTCCATGCCGGGCACCAGTGCCACCCCATTGTCAATCGCCGCCCGCGACGCTTCCTCCCAGCCGTCCGTAGAGTCGTGGTCCGTCAGGGCGATGACGTTCAGGCCTGCCGCCGCCGCGGCCGCCATGACCTCCGCCGGTGTTTCCGTGCCGTCGGAAATATTCGAGTGGGCGTGCAGATCTATCCTCACCAGCCCAGCCTAGTAGATGGCGCGCCGATGTGGCCGGGATGAGCGCGATTCTCCCTCCCGCGCCGATGCTGGCCCACGCCGCCAGGCTGGTGGGGCGGCCCGGCTGGTGAGTCCATGGCACTGGTGAGACTATTGGACGGTGAACGATGCAGACAACACCCACAACGGTGAAAACACAGCTTCCCAGCCCTTGGAAGAGCGCGTCAACAACCGCTCCCAGCGGCCCAGTTCCGCGGCTTTCAAGGCCTTCATGGCCAGCAACTGGGCACCCGCGCCGCAGGTGACCCCTGAACGGGACGCCGTGGCCGGCCACGCCGCGCGAAGGCGCCGGGCCATCTCCGACCAGTTCAAGGGCGAACGCCTCGTGGTTCCCGCCGGCCCCCTGAAGGTCCGCTCCAACGACTGCGACTACCGTTTCCGGCCGCACTCCGGCTTCGCCCACCTCACCGGCCTCGGCCTGGACCATGAGCCCGACGCCGTGCTCATCTTCGAACCCGTGGGGGAGGGAAAGGGCGACGACGGCGGCAGCCACCGCGCCACGCTCTACTTCCGGCCGCTGGCCGGCCGGGACACCGAACAGTTCTACGCCGACGCGCGGTCGGGCGAGTTCTGGATCGGGGCACGCCCCACGCTGGCCGAGTTTGAGGCGCGGCTCGGGATTCCGACCGCCCACATCGAGGAACTCGAGGTGGCCGTCACCAAAAACGTCGGCGCCCCCGAAATCGGCGGCATTTCCATCCGCCTGGTGCGCAAGGTGGACGACAACATCGACGCCCTCGTGGACACGGCGCGCTACAACACGGCCAAGGACCCGGACAACCTGGACCTGGGCGTGCTGGACGCCCTCGACGAGAAGCTCTCCGAGGCACTTTCCGAGCTGCGCCTGACCAAGGACGAGTGGGAAATCGAGCAGATGCAGCTCGCGGTGGCCGCCACTGTGGAAGGCTTCACCGAAGTGGTCAAGGCCTTGCCCCGCGCGCTGACGCACTACCGCGGCGAACGAGTGGTGGAAGGCGCCTTCTTCGCCCGCGCCCGGGAGGAAGGCAACGAGCTTGGTTACGACACCATCGCTGCGTCCGGAAACAACGCCACCGTGCTCCACTGGACGCGCAACACCGGCAAGGTCAACGCCGGGGAGCTTCTCCTGCTGGACGCCGGCGTGGAGGCCGATTCGCTCTACACGGCGGACATCACCCGCACTCTTCCGGCCAACGGCAAGTTCTCGGACGTGCAGCGCAAGATCTATGAAGCAGTCCTGGACGCGGCCGACGCCGGCTTCGCTGCAGCCCAGATCGGCGTGAAGTTCCGCGACATCCACACGGCCGCAACCACGGTCCTCGCGGAGCGCCTTTCCGAATGGGGCCTGCTTCCGGTCTCCGTCGAAGAGGCCATGGGCGAGGACGGCCAGCAGCACCGGCGCTGGATGCCGCACGGCACCAGCCACCACCTCGGACTCGACGTCCACGACTGCGCCCAGGCCAAACGGGAACTCTACCTCGACGGCGTGCTGCGGGAGGGCATGGTCTTCACCATCGAACCGGGCCTGTACTTCAAGCAGGAAGACCTCGCCATCCCCGAGGAGTACCGCGGCATTGGCGTGCGTATTGAGGACGACATCCTGATGACTGCCGAGGGGCCGGTGAACCTCAGCGCGGCGCTCCCCCGCACCGCGGACGACGTCGAGGCCTGGATGGCCGGCATCTACCAGGAGACGGACGCCCAGGGATAATCGTCCGGAAGCACCGCATAAAAGGGACGGCCACCGGATCATCCGGTGGCCGTCCCTTGTGGCGTGTGCGCTACTGCTGCTGCCCGTCCCGGCCCTGGTCGGCCTGGCCCGGCTCCACCCGCACGCCGTACTGCGGGCGGCCGTCCGGCAGGTCCGGGTAGCGGACGGACGACGGCGGGCGCTGGCCGGTCGCGGGTCCGCCCTCTGCGCCCTGGTCCTGCTGAGCGGCGCCCTGCTGCTGATTGGCGCCGTACTGCTGGTTTGCTCCGTACTGCTGGTTTGCGCCGTGTTCCTGGTTAGCACCGTATTCGTGGTTAGCACCGTACTGCTGGTTAGCACCGTACTGCTGGTTGGGGTCCTGTGGCTGGCCGGCCTGGGCGTGCTGGCCGGCACCGTGCTGGGCGCCGGCGTCCTGGCTGCGCTGGCCGTACGGGTCGTTCCACCCTGCTGGCCGCTGCGGCGCCTGCCCCTGGGCCTGGTCCGGGCCTTGGTGCCGGCCCGGCTGCTGGTAAGGCTGGTTCTGGTAGTCGTGCTGCTGCTGATACTCGTGCTGGGTGGGCGACGCCTGGCGCGCACCCGCAGAGGCGTCCGACGGCGTCATCGGGAGCTGCTGGAGCAGCCGGCGCGCCTCGTGGGCCGCTTCGAAGGCCACGATGACGTCGTAGTTGGTGGCGACCACCTGGCTGGTGGACGTGAAGTCGCGCTTGCCTCGCTGCATGGCGTAGGTGACGATGCCAAAGAGCATGAAGAAGGCCGCGCCCATCAGCACAGAACTGATGATGGAGAACGTCCCCCCGGCAGGAGTGAAGAAGGACAGCATGACGCCGACGAACAGGCCGAACCACATGCCGCTCAGGGCACCGGAGAGCGCCACCCGCGGGTAGCTGAGGCGCCCCGTCACCCGCTCCACCATCTTGAGGTCGTTACCCACGATGGACACCAGGTGCACCGGGAACTGCTGGTCGGCGAGGTAGTCAACGGCCTTCTGGGCGTCCAGGTAGGACGTGTACGAACCGACGGTATCCCCGGTGGGGACCGTCTTCGATTCGTCCGAGCCGTTGGGGCCGCCGGCCCTGGGAGCACCAAAAATGTTTGACATGTCTCCATTCTTGCCCATAAGCATGGGTGAAAGCTGAAAATTCAGCTAAAAGAGAGCAGACTCGGTAGCCTGTAGAGGTGAGCACGAATCCTACCCGCGTCTTTGTTGCGCGCCTCCTGGGACTGGACGTCTTCGACCCCCTGGGCGACCGTCTGGGGCGGTTGCGTGACGTCGTCGTGCTCTCCCGCGGAACCCGGGGAGCCCCGCACGTGGTGGGCATCGTCGTCGAAGTCCCCGGCAAGAAGCGCGTCTTCGTCCCCATGACCCGCATCACCTCCATCGACCAGACGCAGGTTATCTGCACCGGGCTGGTCAACCTCCGGCGCTTCGAACAGCGCGGCGCCGAAACCCTGGTGGTGGCCGAAATGTTCGACCGCCGGGTCACCCTCACCGATGGCAGCGGCGACGCCACCATCGAGGACATTGCCATGGACCAGCACCGCTCGGGCGACTGGTTCGTGAGCAAGCTGTTCGTCCGGCGCGGACATTCCCTGGCTCCCCTGAGCAGGCTGCGCCGCAACGAGACCATGATCATCGACTGGGCCGACGCACACCAGGGGGCCAAGACAGAACCGCAGGCCGCCACCCAGTTCGTGGCCAACCACGAGGACCTCAAGCCCGCGGACTTCGCCGAGGCACTGCAGGAAATGAGCGACAAGCGGCGCTTCGAGGTGGCCAGCGAGCTGCAGGACGAACGGCTCGCTGACGTCCTGCAGGAGCTTCCCGAGGACGACCAGGTGGAAATCCTCTCCGCCCTCGACGTCCAACGCGCCGCCGATGTCCTGGAGGAGATGGACCCCGACGACGCCGCCGACCTCCTCGGCGAACTCCCGTCCGCCCAGGCGGAGGAGCTCCTCCAGCTGATGGAGCCCGAAGGCGCCGAGGACGTCCGCCGCCTCCTCGAATACGACGAGGACACCGCCGGCGGCCTCATGACCCCCGTGCCCGTGATCCTGCCGCCCGAAGCCACGGTGGCAGAGGCCCTCGCCCACGTCCGTCGCGAGGAACTCTCCCCTGCCCTGGCCTCGTCCATCTTCATCGCCCGTCCCCCGCTGGAAACCCCCACCGGCCGGTTCCTCGGCGTGGTGCATATCCAGCAGCTGCTGCGCTTCCCGCCGTTCGAGTCGTTGGGCAACCTCGTGGACAAGAACCTGGAGCCGCTCTCTGACCTGGCCCATATCAGCGAAGTGGCGCGAACGCTCGCCACGTACAACCTGAACTCGCTGCCGGTGGTCAACCAGGCCGGCCGGCTGGTGGGAGCCGTGACCGTGGACGACGTCCTGGACCATCTGCTGCCGGATGACTGGCGGGCAAACGACGGCGAGGCCCCGGTCAGGAAGCTTGGTGGCCGCATTGGCTGAGAACACGGCAAAGGCAACCCGCCCTGGCGGAAAGCAGCCCGCACAAGGAAGCCTGGACACGCCGCTGAGCGGCCGCCAGCGGATGCTCCCCAAGTTTTCGCCGAACCCCGACGCGTTCGGCCACGCCACGGAAGGCTTCGCCCGCTTCATGGGCACGCCGCAGTTCCTGCTCTACATGACCGTGTTCTGTGTGTTCTGGCTGGCTTGGAATACCTTCGCGCCCGCGGCCTGGCAGTTCGACAAGGTTGAGCTCGGGTTCACCCTCCTGACACTGATGCTGTCCCTGCAGGCCTCCTACGCGGCCCCGCTGCTGCTGCTCGCGCAGAACCGCCAGGACGACCGCGATCGCGTGTCCCTTCAGCAGGACCGCCAGCGCGCGGAGCGCAACCTGTCGGACACCGAATACCTCACCCGGGAACTGGCCTCGCTGCGGATCGCACTCCGTGAAGTGGCCACCCGCGACTACGTCCGGGCGGAACTGCGCAGCCTGCTGGAGGACTTGCTGGAGGCCCAGGAGGAGCTCCGCACGCACGAGCCTTCCGGGCCCGGAAGCCACGAATCGCCGCACGAACTGGTCCGGGAAAAGCTGAAGGAGAAGCGGGAGAAGCAGCGCAATCCCCGCACCCAGCAGATCCCCAAGGTCAAGTCTGAAAAAACGCGGCAGGGCCGGGCAGCCCACCGACCCACCTCTCCCGAAAGCTGAGCACCACAGCATGAGCAGCACCCTCCTTCAGGCAGTCAACGCTGCCCTGACAACCGTCATCGACCCGGAACTCCGGCGCCCCATCACCGAACTGGGCATGGTAGACTCCGTGGAAATCTCCGGCGACGGGACCGTCCGCCTGGCGGTGCTGCTCACCATTGCCGGCTGCCCCCTGCGCGAGACCATCACCAGGGACTCCGAGGCCGCCCTGCTGGGCGTTCCGGGGGTTAGCGCCGTCGAGGTGGATCTGAAGGTCATGACCCAGGCGCAGCGCGACGCACTGAAGGAGCAACTGCGCGGCCCCGGCGGCCAGCGCGGCATCCCCTTCAACCAGCCGGGGTCCCTCACGAAGGTGTATGCGGTGGCGAGCGGCAAGGGCGGGGTGGGGAAGTCCTCGGTGACCGTCAACCTCGCCTGTTCCCTCGCGGCCCAGGGGCTGCGGGTGGGCATCGTGGACGCGGACGTGTACGGCTTTTCCGTGCCGGCGCTGATGGGGATGACCCAGGCCCCCACCCGCGTGGACGACATGATCCTTCCGCCCGTGGCCTACGGCGTGAAGGTCATTTCCATCGGCATGTTCGTCACCGGCAACCAGCCCGTGGCCTGGCGCGGGCCCATGCTGCACCGGGCGCTCGAGCAGTTCCTCACCGACGTCTACTTCGGCGACCTTGATGCGCTGTTCCTGGACCTGCCGCCCGGCACCGGAGACATCGCCATCTCGGTGGCGCAGCTCCTTCCCAAGGCCGAGATCCTGGTGGTCACCACTCCCCAGGCGGCCGCGGCCGACGTCGCAGAGCGTGCCGGCGCCATCGCCACCCAGACCGGTCAGACGGTGGCCGGGGTCATCGAGAACATGTCGTTCCTGGAAATGCCCGACGGCGGGCGGATGGACCTGTTCGGCAGCGGCGGCGGGGAGGTGCTCGCCGAACGGCTCAGCGCTTCGACGGGCACGGACGTGCCGCTGCTGGGCCAGATTCCGCTGGACATTCTCCTGCGCGAAGGCGGCGACTCAGGCAAGCCCATCGTCCTGGGCGGCCCTGACACGCCGGCCGCGGCGGCGCTGTCCGGCATCGCCGGGAAACTTGCGGCCAAGCCGCGGGGACTGGCCGGGATGAGGCTGGACGTCCAGCCCCGCTGATTGTCCAGGGCCTGTGGTTAAGCCCGCCGGTGGTTGAACCTGTACGAAACCCGCCGGACTGAGCCAGTGGGAAACCCGGGCTAGGTGCGGGCTAGGTGGCTTCGGAATCGAAGGGCGCCCGCTCGCCCACGCCCAGGCTTTCGATGATGCGGGCCGGCCGCTCCTCGGCGGGGGAAGCGGCGGCTGATGCGGCCGCGGCTACCGCCACCGGGCCACCGGCACTGACCGGCTTGGTGTCGTCGTCGAGGAGCGCTTCTTTGATGATGCGCCGCGGATCGTACTGGCGGGGATCGTATTTCTTCCAGTCGACGTCATCGATGTCGATGCCGACTTCTTCCTTGATCTGTTCCCGCGCACCAGAGGCCATCCGGCGCACTTCACGGACCAGGTTTGAGAGTTTCTGGGTGTATTCGGGCAGCCTCTGGGGGCCGATCACCAGAATGCCGATGAGCAGCAGAAGCAGAAACTCCGGGCCGTTGATTCCAAACACTTTAGGAAGATTACCCTCTCCGGGGAGGCACTGACGATTTCGACCCCGCCAGCGCCCGCTGGCGGCTGGGTGCAGGGTCCGGGAAGCGTCTCAATGCCCCCACTCGCGGGCTATTTTCCGGAGTCCGCGTTCGACGCGTTCGATGACATTTTCCTGTGCCGATCCCTGTGCTGCTGGGCCGGCTCCCTGGGCCGTCCCGGCGGCAAGACCCGGGGCCGGCGCKCTTCCGGCATCCGCAAGCATCGCTACGGCGTCGTCGGCAGAGCTGGCGGGCAGGTCCGACACGTAGGTGAAGGTGCTCTGCGGCGTCTGGTAGATCGCGCTCCACGGCGGCCCCGCCTTAACCCAGACCCGGCCGTTCGGCGTCGCGCCCGGGACCGCAGCGGACACGAAACCGTCGCTGCCGGCCGGGTGGCCGGTGAGCGGGTTGACCGGCCATGGCGCGGCCGGTGAACCCTGGTGCTGTTCCAGGATCCGCGCCGTGTGCTGCCCGTCGGTAAGGCGAAGTTCAACGGTGGGCCGGCCGGCAAGCACCGTCGTACTGGCGGAAACGAGGTGGAAGCCCATGGCGCGCAGTTCGGGACAGGTCCAGCCGGAGGACCGCAGCGCGGCGAGGCGGCTGTCTGTTCCGGCGGAATGCCCGGACTGGCCGTAAAGGGAAGCAGTGCCCGCGGCGGCGTACTGCCTGGGTTCGCCCGCAACCGTGTAGGCTCCGGCGGCGACGGCTCCGGCCGCCACCACGGCCACTCCGCCGGCCAGTCCGGCCAGCATTACCCGGCTGGGCCGGTAAACGGGGGCGGGAGCCATCGCCAACTGCTGGGTGCGGAGCAGGAGCCGGGCCGTCAGCTCGTCGCTGGCGGCGGGGACTGCGGCAGCGCGGAGGCGCTCAATGTACTGGCGCTGCCGGTGCAGCGCGCTGGCACATTCGGGGCACGCGCGGATGTGGTCCGCCGTCTGCGGGTGCCGTCCGCCGGCAGCCGGCAGGAACGCTGTCCTCTTCCTGAGCCCCTCCAGCAAGCGATGTAGCTGACGCATGTCGCCGATCAGAGAGCGCCGGCAATGCGGGGCATCTTCAGGCGCGGCTTGCGCGCCTGAAGCGGGCGCGGGTCCCGGTGGGCGAGCTTTTCGCGCAGCATGGTCCGGCCGCGGTGGATGCGTGAACGCACCGTGCCCAGCTTCACACCCAGGGCCTCGGCGACTTCGTCATAGGACAGCCCCTCAAGGTCGCACAGGACCACAGCGGCGCGGAAGTCCGGCGGCAGTTCCTCCAGGGCGGCCTGGACATCGAGGTCCAGGTTGTTGAGTTCGAAGCTTTGCTCGGGGCCAGGCTCGTGGCCGGGCAGCCGTGATTCGGCATCCTCGGCCAGCGCGTCAAAGCGGATGCGGCTCTTTCGGCGCGCCTGGTCCAGGAACAGGTTGGTGGTGATGCGGTGCAGCCAGCCGTCCAGGGTTCCCGGTTTGAAGTTCTCGAGGGAACGGAAGACGCGGACAAACACCTCCTGGGTGAGGTCCTCGGCGTCGTACTTGTTACCGGTGAGCCGGTAGGCGAGCCTGTACACCTTGGCGGAATGGTTGGTGACCACTTCCTCCCATGTGGGCATGGCCCACTCGGCAGCTTGCTCTTCTTTTGCAGGGACAGGTGCCGCAACGGATGCTGACATCGTCCACTCCCCTCGTGGATGTAATAACGCCTGACGTGCTTTACATCATTGGTTCGGCGCCGATCACCACTTGGATGAGCGGACTATTATCATGTCAAAGTTCGCTGGGAATTTCCTGATGGCGGAGCCCCTCTTTGCTGAAAGCGCAACTCCGGGCCGGCCTGCGTTACGGCAGTTTCTTTCTTAGCCACCGGCAGTTCGACAGTATCCGCCATCACAGGCGCCCCCGCTGTCACTTGCCGCTCGGGCGCCGTCCAACCAAGTACGCTGTAAGAACATGCCCCCTGCCGCCCAGAAAGCGAAATCCATGAGCGCCGATAAGTCCACGAGCTGGTCCTATGCAGAAGATCTGCCTGCCGAGGATGAGGTCCTGCTGCGCGCCCGTGAGCGTTCGTTCGAGCTGGGCGTGACGCCTATCGGCCGTGGCGTTGGCGCGGTGCTCACAGTGCTGGCGGCGGCATCCAAAGCCCAGACCGCCGTCGAGATCGGTACCGGCGCGGGAGTCTCGGGTGTGTGCCTGCTCCGCGGCCTCGGCCCGCAGGCCGTGCTCACCACCATCGACGTTGACGTCGAGCACCTGAAGGCGGCCCGGGAGGCGTTCCAGGAGTCCGGCAGCCCGGCCAACCGCACCCGCACCATTTCCGGCCGCGCCGGTGATGTCCTGCCGAGGCTCACCGACGCCGCCTATGACCTCGTCTTCATCGACGGGGACAAACCCAATTTTCCCCGCTACGTAGAGCAGGCCGTGCGTCTGCTCAAGACCGGCGGCCTGCTGATCGTCAATGACGCCCTGGACAAGGACAGGGTCTCTAACCCGGCCGCCCGGGATGCAACTACCGTTGTGCTGCGCCAGGTGGGCAGGGCCGTGCGCGACGACGACCGGCTGGCTTCCGCCATGCTCCCCACCGGCGACGGGCTGCTGGTAGCGGTAAAGAAATAGGCCGGACAAAAGCCAGGAAAAGGGCAGCGCCAAAAAGGGCGCAGAAGAGGCAGGGCCCGCAGCCTTCCGGCTGCGGGCCCTGCCTGCAAATTATTCGGTGACGCCGACGAGGCAGTCTTTGAGGTTGGCCGCCTCTGTGGCATTGAGTTCAACCACGAGCCGGCCCCCGCCTTCGAGCGGCACACGCATGATCAGGCTGCGGCCCTCCTTGGTTACTTCCATAGGGCCGTCGCCGGTGCGTGGTTTCATAGCCGCCATGAGGAATATCCCCTCCAGTAGTCCCAGGACCGAGCAGCCCGGCCGGGCTGAGTCCGCGTGGTCAAAATAAGCCGCTGTGGCGGTCCTTTCGGCAGCCGCCATGGCTGAACAAGCCGAATACTTTTTGTCCCTGCTTAGTACCTATTATCCTGTAATTACCCGTCTGTAGCTAATCGATGGACAATTCGGCCACGTGGGCATTTGTGCGCCATTCTGCAGGCTGATCTGGGGAAACCCGGGGCTCGTTACGGCGGATAATCCCCTCCGCCCGGCAGCTCGGCCCATGCCCACAGCCACACGACCCACACGATCTGCAGCAGGATGAACATCGTGATGACGGCGCCGCGGTAGGCCCTCGACCGGGAAACGAGCGCGGCAGCCAGGGCCAGTGGAAACAGGGGCAGCAGCATGCGGAAGGTGCTGGTCTGCGGGTGCAGGAACACCGCGAGGTACCCCATGTAGCACAGGCACCAGAGCCGGAGTTCCATCCCCAGCCGGCGAACCGGCGGGGAGGCCATAAACAGCGCGAACAGCGCCACGAAGACGAACGGCGCGACGAGACCCAGCACGGGCCCGAACAGCAGGACGCCGGCGTCGAACCAGGGCTTGAATGGCACCAGGTCGTCCCCGCGCCATACCGTCTCGGTCTTGGTGTACGCGGCGATGTCGCCGGTGGCCGCCCACGCGATGGCCGGCCAGGCGAGGGCGCCTGCACCACTGACGGCCGTGAGCCCACCGAGGGACCACAGCTCGTTCCGGCTGTGGATCGGGCGCCCCCGGGCCGCCAGTCCGTGGTTCCGTGCCTCGAACCAGGCCTCCCCCGCGCGGTACAGGAACAGGATCCCGAGGGTCGCCGCAAACGGAACACCCGTGGGCCGGGAAAGGCACATGGCCAGAACCACGGGAACGGCCCACAGGTAGTGCCGCCGGACCACCAGCAGCAGCGCAGCAGCCAACAGCAGGAGGTTCAGCGATTCCGCGTAGGGCACCTGGAGGACAGGCGAGACGGGAAAAGCGGAGAAGAACGCGACGCCCCAAAGGGCCGGCCAGTGGGATGCCCTGGTGCGGAACAGCAGGTAGACCACCAGCGAGGCCGCCAGGCCGGCGAGCATCGCGATCAGGGTGAGGGCGGCGGCGGGGGTGATACCGGTGGCAGAGGACAGCATCCGGCCGAGCGTTGGAAACAGCGGATAGAAGGCCCAGGTGTTCTCCTGGACGTTCCCGGCAGCATCCACCGGCAGTTCCGACGGGTAACCGCCGGTCATGACGGACTCGTACCAGCGCGCGTCCCAGATGTTGATGAAGTTCCAGTAGTCCGGCTTGGCCGGGAACCAGGGGTTGAATCCCTGATGCAGGGCTGCGGACATGAAGACGCAGGCGCTGACCAGCCGGGCCGTCACGTAGACCCCGGCCACCTGGGCCCACCACGGCCAGCGGACGAGGCGGCTGCCGAGCCGGGCCGCCGCGGACCGGAACGCAGCGTCCAGCCGGGTCCCGTGTTTTGACGACGGGGATTCGGCGGTTGCGGGCGGCGGCACCGGTGAGCTCACGTCCGGTCCTCGGCAACGGGCTGTTCGGCGGCAGTCAATTGTCCGGCAAGGGCGCTCAGCTGATCCCGCAGGCGTTCTATCTCAGCGTTCCTGGCCGCCAACTGGTCGCGCAGGTCGTCCAGCACCTGGTCCACCTGGTCCATCCGGTAGCCTCGCAGCCCCAGCGCAAACCGCACATGGTCGACGTCGGCCGGTGTTGCGTGGTCGGGAAGCAGCACCGGCGGCAGGGAGGCCACGGGTTCATCGAAGCCGTCGTTGAAGCCGTCTCTTGCGAGGGGCACGCCGCCGCGTTTCCTCGGCAGCATGCCCGCCCCGAGGTCGGTCCCGATGAGGGCGGTGGCTCCAATCAGGACGATGGCGAGGAAAACGAGGAAGAAACTCACATCACCAATCGTGCCAGACGCAGCCCCGCGCGCCGCCGCTCCTGATCCCCTGCTGCCCGTGCCGCTCTACTCGGGCCGCTGGTCGCCGTTGGTGGACGGGGTCCGGACGTGGCCGTGGAGGACAAGGTTCACGGCCTCCTCCGGGCTGTCCACCACCTGGATGAGGTCTAGGTCCTTCTCCGAGACCATTCCTTCTGCCACCAGGGTCCCCTTGATCCAATCGATCATCGGCCCCCAGAACGACGCCCCCAGCAGGACGATCGGGAACGAGGTCACCTTCTGCGTCTGTACGAGGACCATGGCCTCGAAGAGCTCGTCAAGGGTGCCGAGGCCGCCGGGAAGGACGATGAAGCCCTGGGCGTACTTCACGAACATGGTCTTCCGCGCGAAGAAGTAGCGGAAGTTGATGCCGAGGTCCACCCACTGGTTCAGGCCCTGCTCGAACGGGAGCTCGATGCCGAGGCCGACGGAAACACCGTTGCCTTCCACGGCTCCCCTGTTGGCGGCCTCCATCGAGCCGGGTCCGCCGCCGGTGATGACGGCAACGCCGGCTTCTGCCAGTTGGCGGCCCACTTCGACGCCCATGTCGTAGAAGACGCTGCCGGGCTTGGTGCGGGCCGAGCCGAAGACGCTGACCGCCTGGCCCAGGTCAGAGAGCGCGCCGAAACCTTCCACGAACTCGCTCTGGATCCGCATGACCCGCCAGGGGTCCGTGTGGATGAAGTGGCCGGGACCCTTGGTGTCGAGCAGTCGCTGGTCCGACATCTCCACCGCAGCCTGCTTGCGGCGCAGCTCGAGAGGCCCTTTCCGGCGGGGCTGTACTGATTTTGAGGGATCTGCGTTGATGCTCATCCCCCAAGGCTAACCTGCTGACCTGCAGGTATCTCTTGAATTACGATCAACGGGAAGTTGGAGTGATTGCGGTCATAACCGGGCAATGTTCGCTAGATTCGTTCTTATGACTACTCAACTGCCAGGCGACGCACTCGTCTCCCTGAATGCCGTTAACAAGCATTACGGTCAGCTGCACGTTCTGAAGGACATCAATCTCCAGGTCCGCAAGGGCGAGGTGGTTGTGGTCATCGGCCCCTCAGGCTCCGGCAAGTCCACCCTGTGCCGCGCCATCAACCGGCTTGAAACCATCGACGGCGGCGATATCGCCATCGACGGCAAGCGGCTGCCTGAGGAAGGCAAGGAGCTCGCCCGGCTCCGCGCCGACGTCGGCATGGTGTTCCAGTCCTTCAACCTGTTCGCACACAAAACCATCCTGGAGAACGTGACGCTTGGCCCCATCAAGGTCAAGGGCATCTCCAAGGCTGAGGCGGACAAGGAGGCCATGGCCCTGCTCGAGCGCGTGGGTGTGGGCCACCAGGCGCCCAAGTTGCCGGCGCAGCTCTCCGGCGGCCAGCAGCAGCGTGTGGCCATCGCCCGTGCGCTCGCCATGAAGCCCAAGGTCATGCTGTTCGACGAGCCCACGTCCGCGCTCGATCCGGAGATGATCAACGAGGTCCTGGATGTCATGATCCAGTTGGCCAAGGAGGGCATGACCATGATCGTGGTCACCCACGAGATGGGCTTCGCCCGCAAAGCCGCAGACCGTGTGGTGTTCATGGCGGACGGACAAATCGTGGAGGACGCCACGCCCGAGGAATTCTTCACCAATCCCCAGAGCAGTCGCGCCAAGGACTTCCTGTCCAAGCTGCTCACGCACTGACAGCCGGCAGACCCCGCCGGTTTCCATCACCGAGTTCGCACCCAGGCCGTCACGGGCGGCCGCCCAATGAAAGGAATGTCATGAAGGCATTTTTGACCCGAAGGAAATCCCTTCTGGCAGCAGCATCCGCGGCCATCGCTCTTACACTGAGCGCTTGCGGCGGCGGCGGCACCGGGACCGGTTCCAACCCCACTCCGGTCGAGAAGCCCAGCTTCGCTGCAGGTACCACCATGGAAAAGCTCGCCTCGGCCGGCAAGGTGACCATCGGCACCAAGTTCGACCAGCCGCTCTTCGGCCAGAAGGGCCTGGACGGCAAGCCTGTCGGTTTCGACGTCGAAATCGGCAAGCTGCTCGCCGCCAAACTGGGCATCCCCGCCGACAAGATCGACTGGGTTGAGACCGTCTCCGCCAACCGCGAACAGTTCATCAAGCAGGGCAAGGTGGACATTATCGTGGCTACCTACACGATCAACGACAAGCGCAAGACCGAGGTCGACTTCGCGGGCCCCTACTACGAGGCCGGCCAGGCCCTGATGGTCAACAAGGACAACACCACCATCACCAAGCCTGAAGACGTCAAGGGCAAGAAGGTCTGCTCCGTGACGGGCTCCACCCCGGCATCGACCATCGTGGAGAAGTACGGTGCGGTCCTGGTTCCGGCGGCCACCTACTCCGCGTGCCTGGAACCGCTGCGCAACAAGCAGGTCGACGCCGTGACCACGGACAACGTCATCCTGGCAGGCTTCGTCAACAAGGAACCGGACGCGTTCAAGCTGGCATCCGAGGAGACCTTCACCAAGGAGCCCTACGGCATTGGCCTGAAGAAGGGCGACACCGAGTTCCGCAACTGGATCAATGACCAGCTGGAGGCCTTCGCCAAGGACGGCTCCTACAAGAAGGCCTGGGAGGACACCGCAGGCGCGGTCATCAAGACGGCACCGGAACTTCCGGCCATCGACCGCTACTAGGACGATCGTGGCGGTTATCGGGGGCTGTGCATTCCATGGCCTGCCGGTAACCGCCGCTTCCATTTTCCGCACATTCCCCTGAACGCAGCTAAAAGGATCCTATGGACGTCATCATTGAAAGCCTTCCCCAATACTGGGACGGCTTTCTCAGAACCCTGTTCCTGGCCGCCGTTTCCGGCATCATCGCCTTGATCGTGGGCACCCTCCTGGCCGCCGCCCGGGTCTCTCCCGTTGCTGCGCTCCGCGGCTTCAGCATGGCCTACGTGGAGGTGGTGCGTAACACCCCGCTGACCATCGCGTTCTTTTTCGCAGCGGTGGTCCTGCCCCGGCTGGGCGTGACGTTCCAGCAGTTCGAAGTCGCGGCGATCATCGCCCTGAGCGCCTACACCGCCGCGTTTATTGCTGAGGCGGTCCGCTCGGGCGTTAACAGCGTTCCCGTCGGCCAGGCCGAGGCAGCCCGCAGCATCGGCATGAAGTTCAGCCAGGTCCTGTCGCTGATCATCCTGCCGCAGGCCCTGCGCACCGTGATTCCGCCCCTGATCAACATCCTCATCGCCCTCGTCAAGAACTCCTCCGTGGCCGGCGCCTTCTACGTGCTGGAGCTCTTCGGCTACGGCAAGCAGCTCGCCAACGACCACGGCGACGCCGTCATGTGGGTCCTCGTGGGCGTTGCCTTCTTCTATCTCCTGATCACCGTGCCGCTGGGCTACCTCGCCCACCAGGTCGAACGAAAGGTGGCGATCGCCCGATGAGCTCGGTCCTCTACGACGTACCCGGCCCCAAGGCCCGCCGCATCTCGCTGATCGGCTCCTTGATCGGCGTCGTGCTGATCGCCGGCCTGCTGGCCTGGGCCCTGATGACCCTGGCCCAGCAGGGCATCTTCCAGGCGCAGCGCTGGGCGATCTTCGGCCAGGCGGACGTCTGGACGCTGATCGGCAACGGCATCGGCGCCACCTTGAGCGCAGCCGCGATCTCGGCGGTCATCGCGTTTCCGCTGGGACTGCTGCTGTGCCTGATGCGCATTTCAGACGTCGCGGGGATCCGGGTTCCCACCAGGATCGTGCTTGAGTTCCTGCGCGGCATGCCCGTGGTGCTGATGATGCTGTTCGTGCTGCTGGTCTTCGCCACCAGCTCGTTCGTCGCCGTGGTGGCCGGCCTGGTCCTGTACAACGCCGCCATCTTCGCGGAGATCATCCGGGCTGGCATCCAGTCCCTCCCCCGCGGCCAGCGCGAAGCGGGTTTGGCGATCGGCCTGACCAGTTATCAGTCCCGGCTGAGCATCGAACTTCCGCAGGCGGTCCGCCGCATGCTGCCGTCCCTCGTGGCGCAGCTGGTGGTCCTGCTGAAGGACACGTCGCTGGGGTACATCGTGGCCTACGGCGAGTTGCTGCGCGCGGTGCAGGTGATGGCGGACTTCCTGGGCCCGCAGTTCCTGTTCCCGGTGTTCTTCGTGGCCGCGGCCATCTACATCGCCATCAACCTCGCGGTGTCCCGGCTGGCCATCTGGATCGAGCGGCACGGGTCCAAGAAGGCCGCCGGCGGCGTGGCGAAGGCCCCCACCGCCGGTGTTTCCACTTTGGTTAAGTAGCCAACCAGAAGTACAAGAAAGGGTCCGCAGCCAACAGGCTGCGGACCCTTTCTGCGTTTTTGCGCTGCCAGTGCCCAGGACAGCGGGATCAGAACAACGGGATCAGGACAGCCACGTCTGCAGGGCCTGCAGGCAGGTCCGGATGGCTTCAGCTTCCACGTGTTCGTTGTCCTTGTGCGCCAGTAGCGCATCCCCGGGCCCGAAGTTCACGGCCGGAATGCCCAGTTCGCTGAAACGGGCGACGTCGGTCCAGCCGTATTTGGGCTTGGGCTCGCCGCCCACGGCGGCCACAAAGGACGCGGCGGCAGGGTGGTTCAGCCCGGGCCGCGCGCCGGCGGCGCTGTCCGTGCGGACCAGGTCGAACCCTGCCAGCAATTCACGCACGTGCCCTTCTGCCTGGTCGGGGGTCTTGTCCGGGGCAAAGCGGTAGTTGATCTCCACGACGCAGCGGTCCGGGATGACGTTGCCGGCGGTGCCACCGTGGATCTTCACCGCATTCAGGCTCTCGCGGTAGTCCAGGCCGTCCACGGTCACGGTCTGCGGGCTGTAGGCCGCGAGCCGTTCCAGGATCGGGGCTGCTGCGTGGATGGCGTTGCGGCCCATCCAGGCCCGTGCGGAGTGGGCCGCCTCGCCGGAGGTGGTGGCGTGGAATCGCATGGTGCCGTTGCACCCACCTTCCACAAGGCCGTCGGTCGGCTCGAGGAGGATGGCAAAGTCGCCGCCGAGGAGCCCGCCGTGGTTCCGCACCAGCCGGCCCAGCCCGCTCTTGACGGCCTCCACCTCCTCATGGTCGTAAAACACGAAGGTGACGTCCTTGCTCGGTTCCGCGCCGCCGTCGAACATGGACGCCGCCAGAGCGAGCTGGACCGCAACGCCGCCCTTCATGTCCGTGGCCCCGCGGCCGTACAGGACGCCGTCGCCCGGGACCCCCGACGGCCAGGTGGACGGGACCGTCCCGAGTGAGCCGTCCGTGACCGGCAGCGGCACGGTGTCCAGGTGGCCGGCCAGAATGACCCGCTCGCTCCGGCCGAGGTTGGTCCGGGCGATGATGGAGTCGCCGTCACGCACCAGCTCCAGGCCGGGCAGCTGGCGGAGGGCCGCCTCCACGGCGTCGGCAAGCTGGCGCTCGTTGCCGGAGACACTGTCGATGTCGATCAGTGCAGAGGTCAGCAGTGCCACGTCCTGGCGCAGGTCAAGGGTTACGGGGGCTGTTTCGGCAATCACCATCCCACTGTATCCCGCACCCGCGCATCCCAACCCGGTGGCAGCTCAGGCCGTTCCCGGCGCCGGAAACCCCCTCAAATGCGACTCAGCTGGCACGCCGCCGGTTTCGGTGCGTGCACCTCGTCTCGATAGACTTGGCCCATGACTGAAACCGCTTCTTCCGCCGTGCCCGCTGCCCAGACACTGCCCGACGAATCCCGTTCGGCCTATGGATTCGGTGTAGCCACCATCGCCACGCGGAACGGCGAAGCCACGGTCCTGGATACCTGGTTCCCCGCCCCCGCCCTCGGGGCGGCCGCCGAAAGCCTCCGTGCCGTGGAAAACGCCGATGAAACCCTGACGGACATCGCGGCGGCCGGCACGGACGCCGACCGCGGCACCGAGCAGAAGGTGGTGTTTGTCCAGATCAACCTGGACGAAGCCCCGGCGGACACCGCCGACGCCTATCTGCGCCTGCACCTCCTCTCGCACCGTCTGGTCCAGCCCAACAGCATCAACCTGGACGGCATTTTCGGCAAGCTCCCGAACGTCGTCTGGACCAACTTCGGCCCCTGTGCCGTGGACGGGTTCGAACTGACCCGCGCCAAGCTGCGCAAGCGTGGTGCGGTCACCGTCTACGGCGTGGACAAGTTCCCGCGCATGGTGGACTACGTCGTCCCCGCGGGCGTCCGCATTGGCGACGCCGACCGCGTGCGCCTGGGTGCCCACCTCGCCGAAGGCACCACGGTCATGCACGAGGGCTTCGTGAACTTCAACGCCGGCACGCTGGGGACTTCCATGGTTGAGGGCCGCATCTCCGCCGGTGTGGTGGCCGGAGACGGCACCGACGTCGGCGGCGGCGCCTCGATCATGGGCACCCTCTCCGGCGGCGGCAAGGAGAAGGTCTCCCTGGGCCAGCGCGTCCTGCTCGGCGCCAACTCCGGCGTGGGCATCAGCATCGGGGACGATTCCGTGGTGGAGGCCGGGCTGTACGTCACGGCAGGCACCCGCGTCCGGCTTGCCGGACCCAAGGACGCCGACGGCGAGGACACCAGCAAGATCGTCAAGGCCGTGGAACTGTCCGGCGTGCCTAACCTGCTGTTCCGCCGGAACTCCACCACCGGTGAAGTTGAGGTCCTCCCCCGCAAGGGCCAGACCGTGGAACTGAACGACGCCCTGCACGCCAACTGACCGCGCCGCAACTGACCGTGAGGACATAGCCGGCACGCCACTTATCCGGGCGTGCCGGCGGATTGCTGGAGTAACCACGTGACACGCAGACGCAGGCTGCGCGGGGCTGCCATCGCCGGCCTCTCCCTCGTCCTGGTCGCGGGCGGCATCTACACCGCGGCCACTTTGCTGCAGCGCTCCGAACAGCTGATTACGGAGCAATGCACCGCCACCGTCGGCTCACAACGGGCGGACCTGGCCACCGACCAGGCTGCGAACGCGGCGCTGATCACGGCCGTCTCGGTGCGCCGCGGGCTGCCGCCGCGGGCAGCCAGCATTGCCCTGGCCACCGCCATGCAGGAGTCCAAGCTCCGGAACATTGGCCACGGCGATCTTGCCGGTCCGGATTCCCGGGGGCTTTTCCAGCAGCGCCCGTCCCAGGGCTGGGGCACGCAGGAACAAATCATGGACCCTATCTACGCCACGAACGCGTTCTACGATGCACTGGTGAAGGTGCCCGGCTATGCCACGCTGGACATCACCGACGCCGCCCAGCGGGTCCAGCGTTCCGCCTACCCGGCGGCCTACGCTGAGCACGAGGCGATGGGGCGGTCCTTCGCCTCGGCCCTGACCGGCGAGACCCCGGCCGCCCTGGACTGCACCCTCCGCGCGCCGGACACCGCCGGCGACCCTGCGGCCCTGCTCAAGGAACTGGATGCCGCCTACGGAAGCATGCCCACGGCGGCTTCCGGCCAAACGCTGGAGGTCGAGGTCAGCGACAGCTATGCCTGGTCCGTGGCGCACTGGGCGGTGGCGAACGCCAAGCAGTTTTCGGTGGAACGCGTGGACGTGGACGGAAAGCGGTGGGACAGGAAAGACCGCAACGGGTGGCAGAACGCGCCGGGCTCCGGCGGCCGGGTGGTCATCACCCTGGCCAAGGCCGGGTCCTGAACCCGGCGTCCTACACGAGGATCTCCACTACCGGCTGGACGTAGCTGCGGAACATCTCGGGCTGGGACAGCAGCTCGTGGCTCATGATGATCTTGTCCGGCTCCAGGTACCACGCCCGCTGCTCATCCAGCGGCAGCTCGATGATCGTCAGTGCAAAGTCCCGCGAGTCCCGGCCCACCTCCAGGAGCCGGTCTTCCACGATGTCTTCAAGCAGGTGCGCGGAGCCTCCGGCCACGCGTTCGGCCTCCAGCTCGGCGTACTCCGCCCGCCGCTCCCTTGCCCAGGTCAAGGCTGCCCCGAAGTGCGCCTGCAGGACTTTGCGCAGCGCGGGCGAGTTAGCGAAGGACCGGAACCCCGGGGGCGACAGCTCCGGTGACATCTGCGGGTGGGCCTTCAGCAGCTGTTCCCACCAGGCTTCCCACTCCGTTTTCAGGGCGCCGATGCCACCCACTTCGGCGGTGAGGTGGGCATGGTCCACCTGGCGGACCTTCGGTGCGGCATGCGACAGCGCCGGAAAGCCCGCGCCGTCGAGCCCTGCAACATCACGTATGTAGAGGGCAATGAGCATGGGCCCCGACGTGTCCATAGTGATTCGCCATCCTGGACCGCCTGTGTGCTGCATGCGCATGCCTCCTTGGCATCTCGATTTCCACCCCGTTGTGCCGGCCACCCGCTCTCCGGCTTTCAGTCTATTCCCCCAGCCCGGGGAGGTTAATGGCTGGCGCCGACCCTCCTGCGGAGGCCCTCGACGTGGGATTGGAGCACGTCGCGGCACATTTCCGGCGACATCCAGCCAGGCTGCAGCAGGGCGTGCATGGCCAGCCCGTCGAGGGTCGCCAGCAGGTGTTCGGCCGCAGTCACGAGCTGGGATCCGGCATCGTTCCCCACGGCGCGGTCCCGGCCCACGGCGTGGTCCCGGTCCGCGACGTCGTCCCCGCGGAGGAGCCGGGTAATGACCTGGCCGACGACGGCGGCCACTGCCCGGTGGCTCCTGTCCGCCTCTGCGGACAGGAAGGGCCGGATCCGCGCCGCGTTCTTGAACGCCAGCCAGGCACATGCGTCCAGGGCGCGCTCTTCGTCCAGCGGCAGGAATTCGCCCAGCAGTGTTAATACCGCGCGGCTTTCCTGGGCTTCATCGGTTGCCAGCTCAAGCGCGGACAGTGCGGCTTCCAGGCGGGCCAGCACGCGGTCCGAGACGGCGGCAAAGGAGTAGGCCAGCAGGTCCTCGCTGCCGGCGAAGTAGTGCCGCACGGAGCCCACGGCGAGGCCTGCCTCATCCGCCACTTCACGGAGGGACGCTCGCTCCAGGCCGTCCGTGGCAATGATTCTGCACACGGCGCCAACGATTTCCTGCCGGCGCTGCCCGGCGTCCACGATTTTCGGCACTCTTGTTTTTAGCACGGGTGTGCTCCGAAACCGCGGCGGCGCGGCGGTCCGGGCTTGAGTCGGTTCGTGGTTAAAGCGCGACGGCGGCCGCCCMCCGGAAAGGTGGGCGGCCGCCGTCGCACTTGGGATTTAGCGGGCGGGGTACTGCCGCTCGGGCTCTCCTGTGTAGAGCTGCCGCGGACGGCCGATCTTGGTGTTGGGATCGTTGATCATTTCGCGCCACTGGGCAATCCAGCCCGGCAGGCGGCCGATGGCGAACAGCACCGTGAACATCTTCTCCGGGAAGCCCATGGCCTTGTAGATCAAGCCGGTGTAGAAGTCCACGTTCGGGTACAGCTTGCGCTGGATGAAGTAGTCATCGCCGAGGGCCTTCTCCTCCAGCCGCATGGCGATGTCCAGGAGCTCGTCGTGGCCGCCGAGCTTGCTGAGGACCTCGTGCGCGGTGGCCTTGATGATCTTGGCGCGGGGATCGTAGTTCTTGTAGACCCGGTGGCCGAAGCCCATCAGCCGGACGCCGTCTTCCTTGTTCTTGACCTTCTCCATGTAGTCCTCGGGCTTGACGCCGTCGGCCTGGATCTGGCGGAGCATCTTCAGGACCGCCTCGTTGGCACCGCCGTGGGCCGGGCCGAACAGGGCGTTGATGCCTGCAGACACGGACGCGAAGAGGTTGGCGTTGGAGGAGCCCACCAGGCGCACCGTGGAGGTGGAGCAGTTCTGCTCGTGGTCCGCGTGCAGGATGAGGAGCAGATCCAGGGCCTTGACCACTACCGGGTCCAGCTCGTACTGCTCTGCCGGCAGGCCGAAGCTCAGGCGGAGGAAGTTCTCCACGAGGTTCATGGAGTTGTCAGGGTACAGCATCGGCTGCCCGATGGACTTCTTGTGCGCGTAGGCCGCGATAACGGGCAGCTTCGCCATCAGGCGGATGGTGGAGACCTCCACCTGCTCGTCATTGAACGGGTCCAGCGAGTCCTGGTAGAACGTGGACAGCGCGGACACGGCCGAGGACAGCACGGGCATCGGGTGCGCGTCGCGGGGGAACCCTCCGAAGAAGCCCTTAAGCTCCTCGTGCAGCAGGGTGTGGCGGCGGATGTTCTGGTCGAAGTCGTCCAGCTCGGCCGGCGTCGGGAGGTTGCCGTAGATCAGCAGGTACGAGACCTCCAGGAAGCTGGAGTGCTGGGCAAGCTGCTCGATCGGGTAACCGCGGTACCGCAGGATGCCTGCGTCGCCGTCAATGTAGGTGATGGCCGACGTGGTGGCGGCCGTGTTCATGAAGCCGGGGTCAAAGGCAACGGCGCCGGTCTGCTTCAGTAGCTTGGAAACGTCGTAGCCTTCGTTTCCCTCAACAACCTTGATGCGCGGGAGTTCGAGCTCGCCGCCTGCGTGGCGCAGGATCGCACTGGTGGTCTCAGTTGCGCTGGTGGTCTCAGTCATGGAGTCCCCTTCATGAGGCCTCGTGGCCTCTCTAGAAAGCTTGATCCAACATCAGGTGAGCCGCGCGGGATCCCGCACGGCGGGACGTCCAACGGCCGTGCTGCCTTCTTGTAGAAAGCCACCATTGATAGTCAGTTAAAAACTACCGCCACTTGCGGGCTGCCACTAATCCGGGAGCGCCGAATTATCCCAAAAACGGGCCAGTTGTGGCGCGAGTCACACGATTGTTACGGGCCACGGAGCGTCAAAGTCACCCCTCACTCAGGACCCCGGGGGCGGAACCCGGCCAGACCGCCGGGAAACCGGCTAGGCCAGGCGCGCCACCGCGGCGTCGATCCGTTCGTCGGCCCCGGTGAGGGCCACCCGCACGTAGCCGTGACCCGCGTCGCCGTAGAACAGGCCCGGACCCACCACGATCCCCCGCTCCGCGAGGCGGGCAACAGTGTCCCAGGTGGCTTCACCGGCCGTGCACCACAGGTACAGGCCGGCGGCGGACTCATGCAGCGTCAGCCCGAAGGCCTCGAGCGCCGGCAGAAGCCGCTCGCGACGTCCGCGGTACAGGTCCTTCTGCGCAACAACGTGTGCGTCATCGCCGAGGGCCACGCGCATGGCTTCCTGCACCGGGTACGGCACAATCATGCCCGCGTGCTTGCGGCTGTTGACCAGGTTGGCCATCAGGGCCGCGTCCCCGGCGACGAAGGCCGCCCGGTAGCCGGCAAGGTTGGACTGCTTGCTCAGCGAATACACGGCAAGGAGCCCGTCGTGGGAGCCACCGGCGACGCGCGGATCCAGGATGCTCGGAACCGCCTGTCCACCGCGCTGCAGGTCCCACTCGCCCCAGCCCAGCTCGGCATAGCACTCGTCGGATGCGACCAGCGCGCCGATTTCGCGGGCCTGGTCAACGATCTTCTTCAGGGAGGCGGCATCCCGGACGCTGCCGGTGGGGTTGCCAGGTGAGTTGACCCAGACCAGGCGGACCTTGGCCCGGGTCGCTGCGTCCAGTTCGTCCAGATCATCTGCCGCCACCGCGGTGGCACCGGCGAACGTGGCCCCGATGTCATAGGTGGGGTAGGCAACCGTGGGCCGGACGACGACGTCGCCGGTCTTGAGGCCCAGCAGGAAAGGCAGCCAAGCCACGAGTTCCTTGGAGCCCACGGTCGGCATAACGGCACGGGGATCGAGCCCCTCCACGCCGCGGCGGCGGGCGAACCAGCCGGCGATGGCCTCCCGGAGCGCAGGCGTGCCGTGGACCGTGGGGTAACCGGGTGCATCTGCGGCCGCCTTCAGGGCGTCCTGGATGACCGGCGGCGTGGGGTCCACGGGGGTGCCGATGGACAGGTTGACTGCCCCGCCGGGGTGTTCAGCCGCTTTGGCGAGGTACGGCGCCATCGCTTCCCACGGGTAGTCGGGCAGGCTTAGGCCGAAACTGCGCACAGCTGTAGTCACGAAGGGGTCCGCCTCAGTGGTCCTGGTTCTGCGGCGGGAGCGCTGCAATCATCGGGTGGTCCTTGCCGGTGTTGCCCACCTTGGCGGCGCCTCCCGGGGAACCGAGGTCGTCAAAGAACTCGACGTTCGCCTTGTAGTAGTCGGCCCATTCCTCGGGGGTGTCATCCTCGTAGTAGATGGCTTCCACCGGGCAGACGGGCTCGCAGGCACCGCAGTCGACGCACTCATCGGGATGGATATAGAGGGAGCGTTCACCTTCGTAGATGCAATCGACGGGGCACTCCTCAATGCATGCCTTGTCCTTAACATCTACACACGGCTGCGCGATTACGTACGTCACGTCCCTTGCCTCTCCACGTTGATTCCCGGCGACTGGCCGGTTGCTGCATCCGGCTGCATGCCGGGCTGTCCACTTCAGAGCCTATTATCTCCCAGGCCCGTCCCGCGAACGAAGCGGCGCGTCATACTCCGGACGCGTCATACGATGAACCGGTGAGCCTGACAACACCAACGCCCCGGCAGTTCCTGGCCGCAGCCCCGCCAGGAACGCGCGTGGTGGTGCGTTACAGGATCGACGGCGGCTTGACGGATGCGCTGGGAGACCTCCTGGAGTGCGGCGAAAGTGAGTGCACCGTGCGGACCCGCAGTACCGTCGTCGCCATTGCCCTTGACCGGGTGGTGGCCGCCAAGCAGGTGCCGCCGGCACCTCCGCGGCGGGGTCCACGGCGGGCGCCGGCGGCCTGAGCATCAGGCCGGCTCAGTCCTTGGCTGCACGGCCGGTAACTTCCATCACCTCCCCCGGAAGCGTGCGCATCCTTCGCAGTGGAGAGAACACGACCGGGGCGGTGGCCAGGAAACTGCCGGCGGCTCCGATCAGCATGGTGGGCACCAGCCCAAGGTTTTCACCAAGAAATCCCGACGCGAGGGCAGCCAGCGGCATCACGCCCCACACCGCAAACCGGATGGACGCGTTCATGCGGCCGAGCAGCCGGGGCGGACAAACGCGCTGGCGCATGCTGAGCTGCACGATGTTGTACACGAGGACGCTGAAGCCAAACCCGAATTCCGAGACCAGCAGCAGGGCCAGCGAGGCTGCGGACTCGGAGACAATTCCGGAGAGCGGCACCAGGAGCAGGAATACCGAGCTGAACACGGCGCACACGGGAATCACTGTGCCCTCGCCGATCCGGGCGGCGAGCCTCGGCGCCGCGACTGCTCCCAGCAGCCCGCCTGCGGCGCCCACGGCCATGATGAGGCCCATGCCCTGCGGCCCGAGCCCGAGGTTGCGCAGCACCAGCAGCGGCATCAGCGTGAAGATCAGCATGCCTGAAAAGTTCATTCCCCCGGTGCAGGCCGCGATGCGGCTGATGAGGGGGTGCCTGACGACGAACTGCAGGCCTTCCCGGATTTCCGCAGCCAGTGGCCGGCGTCCGGCAGCCGGCGTCCGTACCTCCGCATCACGTGTCCGGGCCAGAAACAGGGCCGATAGCAGGTAGCCCGCGGATTCCCCCACGAACAGCACGGGAGCGGAGACGAGCGCCAGAAGCCAGCCACCCGCAGCAGGGCCGCCGATGCGCGCTATCTGCGCAGTGGCCTCCAGCTTGGAGTTGGCCTCCCGCACCAGCCGGGAATCCACGAGGACCGGAACATAGCTCTGGTAGGCGACGTCGAAGAACACCGTGGCCGTTCCGGCGGCCGCCGCGATGAGGTAGAGGTGCCAGATCTGCAGGTTGCCGCTCCACCACAGGACTGGCACCACGGCCATGGCGGCCATCCGTACCAGCTCGGCCGTGATCATGGTTTTCCGCTTCAGCCAGCGGTCCACCCAGGCCCCGGCCGGCAGCCCGACGGCCAGGAACGCCGCCAGGCCAGCCGCGTTGAGCACGCCCACCTGGACCTCTGAGGCGGACAGCATCGTGACCGCCAGTACGGGGAAGGCCAGCTGGCCCAGCTGCGCCCCGAACTGGCCCAGGGCCTGGCCGGCCCAGAAGGTGGAAAAATTGCGGTCCCGCCACAGCGATGCTTCTTTCGGCTTCGCGGCAGTGGATTCGGCAGTCACGGCTTCAGTTTCAGCCACTGATTGGCATATGTCAATCAGTCATTGCTCGTTAGACTTGCGTCTATGAATTCCCCGCCGGAGAGCGACGAGGCAGACCTGGTGGCCAAGGGCCGCGCGCTGAGTTCGCCGCTGCGGCTGAGGATTCTCCGGCTGTGCCTTCACCAGTCGCGGACCAACAAGGAGATCGCCGACCTGCTCGGCCTGAATCCCGCCTCCAGCCTCCACCACGTCAGGACCCTGGTGCGCACGGGGTTTCTGCTGGCCGAGGAGCGCCGGAAGGGGCGGCGCGGAGCCGCGGAGGTGCCGTACATCGCCAGCCGCAAGTCCTGGAGCACTCCGGTGGACAATGTCGCGCCGATTCTCATCGAAACGTTCCTGCAGGAGACCCGCGACCTTGCGCCCGAGGACATCGAGGTGTGGCGGCTCGGCGTGAAGTTCAACGCCGCCCGGCGGGAGGAAATGCTGGGCAAGCTCCGGGCCGTCGTCGAGGAGTACATGGCGCTTCCCGCGGACGACGACGGCGAGGCCACCTCACTCATGATTGCCCACCACCGGGACCCAACCGCTGATTAGCCGCCCGGCCGCTGCCTCCCGGCGCTGGCACCGCCAGGCGTCTGGCTGTACCGCCGGCACCAGGCCAGCATCGCGACCGTGACCACCACGATCCCGTAGACCCAGATGCCTCCGGCCAGGTCGCCGGCGATCAACCGCTTGCCTGGCTCCATCCCGGACCACCAGCCGGCCAGCGCATAACAGAGCCCGCCGCACACCGCCGTCGGAATCAGCGTCCGGAACGCCGCCCCGAGGAACAGCTGAAGTGACGCCAGCAACAGCAGCGCCGCGACTGCACCCAGCGGCAGCGCGGCGCCGGCGGCAGCAAATTCCTGGCGGTGCAGTGCGGTTCCGGCCATGGCTGCAAAAAGAGCTGCCGGCACAGCGGCGGCCAGGCCGCCTGCCATGCCGGCAGCTCTCTTGTTCACAGTTCCAGTTCCCTGCGGGAGGGCGCCGTTATGCCTTGGCGCGGGCGCGGTTGGCCTTGGCGCGCTCGTTGGTGTCAAGGATGACCTTGCGGATGCGGATGGAGTCCGGGGTAACCTCGACGCACTCGTCCTCGCGGGCGAATTCGAGGGACTCTTCGAGGGTCAGGTCGCGCGGCGGCGTCAGGTTCTCGAAGGTGTCCGAGGAAGCTGCACGCATGTTGGTGAGCTTCTTTTCCTTGGTGATGTTCACGTCCATGTCGTCGGCGCGCGAGTTCTCGCCCACGATCATGCCTTCGTAAACCTCGGAGGTGGGCTTGACGAAGAAGGAGCCGCGCTCCTGCAGGTTGATCATGGCGAAGGGGGTCACCACACCGGCGCGGTCGGCCACCATGGAACCGTTGGTGCGGTACTCGATCGGGCCCGCCCATGGCTCGTAGCCTTCGGAGATGGAGGCTGCGATGCCGGCGCCCCGGGTGTCCGTGAGGAACTTGGTGCGGAAACCGATCAGGCCACGGGCCGGAACGATGAATTCCATGCGGCACCAGCCGGTGCCGTGGTTGGCCATGTTGGTCATGCGGCCCTTACGGGCAGCCATGAGCTGGGTGACGGCGCCGAGGTATTCTTCCGGCACGTCGATGGTCATGTGCTCCATCGGCTCGTGGATCTTGCCGTCGACGGTCCTGGTAACAACCTGCGGCTTGCCCACGGTCAGCTCGAAGCCTTCGCGGCGCATCTGCTCCACGAGGATGGCCAGCGCGAGCTCGCCGCGGCCCTGGACTTCCCAGGCGTCGGGACGCTCGGTGGGGAGAACCTTGATGGAGACGTTACCGATCAGTTCCTTGTCCAGGCGGTCCTTCACCTGGCGGGCCGTGACCTTGGCGCCCTTGACCTTGCCGGCCAGCGGGGAGGTGTTGATACCGATGGTCATCGAGATCGCGGGATCGTCAACGGTGATCAGGGGCAGCGGCTGGGGGTTCTCGACGTCGGTCAGGGTCTCACCAATGGTGATCTCCTCGATGCCGGCGACGGCAACGATCTCGCCCGGGCCGGCGGACTCGGCCGGAACGCGCTCGAGCGCCTTGGTGGCGAGGAGTTCGGTGATCTTGACGGTCTTGAGCTCACCGTTGGCACGGGCCCAGGCAACCTGCTGGCCCTTGCGGAGGGTGCCGTTGTAGATGCGCAGCAGGGCGAGACGGCCCAGGAACGGGGAGGCGTCCAGGTTGGTGACGTGTGCCTGCAGGACACCTTCCGGGTTGTAGGTCGGAGCCGGGATGTGCTCGATGATCGCGCTGAAGAGCGGCTCGAGGTCCTCATTCTCCGGGGCGGTGCCGTCAGCCGGCTGCTCCCGGGAGGCCCGGCCTACCTTGGCGGCGGCGTAAACCACCGGGACGTTGAGGATTTTGTCCAGGTCAAGGTCGGGAACCTCGTCCGCGAGGTCGGACGCCAGGCCCAGGAGCAGGTCCATGGACTCGTGGACAACCTCTTCGATGCGGGCGTCGGGGCGGTCAGTCTTGTTGACCAGGAGGATCACCGGCAGGTGTGCGGCGAGGGCCTTGCGGAGGACGAAGCGGGTCTGGGGCAGCGGGCCTTCGGACGCATCCACGAGGAGAACGACGCCGTCCACCATGGACAGCCCGCGCTCCACTTCGCCGCCGAAGTCGGCGTGGCCGGGGGTGTCGATGACGTTAATGGTGATGGTTTCACCGTTGGAGGACGGTCCGTTGTAGGCCACCGTGGTGTTCTTGGCCAGGATGGTGATGCCCTTTTCGCGCTCCAGGTCACCGGAGTCCATGACACGGTCTTCAAGGTGGTTGTGCTCGGCAAAGGAGTTGGTCTGCTTGAGCATGGCGTCCACAAGGGTGGTCTTGCCGTGGTCAACGTGGGCCACAATCGCGACGTTGCGCAGGTCACTGCGCACTGCAGTTGCTACCGCGGTGTTGGTGGTGGTTTCAGACATGCGTTATTGCTCGATTCAGTGGTGAAGTCAGCTGTTGTATCGCGACATTTCCAACCGGAACGCACGACGGATCAGACCCTTAACACAGGGCACCTACTGCCAGTCTAAACGCTGAGCCTATTATTGGCCTAAAACGGGAGCCCGCGCCCGAGCCCGCCCCCGTTACCAAATCGTGAATCCGCCGGGGCGTCATGTGGACAATTTCACTGGCTTTTCCGAAAGTGATCCACCACTATTGCATAGACCACTTTCGAACAGGCCAGGAGTCCACGGATGTTACAAGGCTCGACGCGGGCCCTCCTGATTGGCCCGGTCATCGCCGCCTGCGTGTTTTTGGCCGGGTGCGGCGCAGCAATGGAACCGGCGCCAGGTGCCGGATCGGCCACGCCGGCGGCCCCGCGCGCCGCCGCTCCGGTGGCCGCACCGGGTGAGGCCGTGGCCGCCGGTTCGGCGGTTATCAGCGATCTGGGGGCCGCCGTCGACCCGGCGAACCTCCCGGCCGGAGCGCTGTACCGCAATCCGGCCAACGGCCGGGACGAGGTGATCGTGGGCAACATCTCCCACACCGCACTGCTGATCGGTGACTCGCAGTCCGAGCCGCAGGCCAGCTGGCCGCGCCGGGCCCTCGCCGGGCTGGGCTACGACGTCTTCTTCTGCGGCAAGGGCGGCACCGGCTACGTCGCCTCCAACGGCACCACCGGCAACTTCGTCGATGCGCTGCAGCGCGGCGACTGGCACCTCCCCTACGGTTTCCCGCCGCTGGTGGTCATCGAGGGCGGCGGCAACGACGCGAAGCAAGGCGCCAGCAACGAGCAGATCTCGGCCAACGCCGACCGGCTCATCACCACGATCAAGCAGCGGTACCCGGGTGCGAAGCTGGCCATAGTGGGAACCCTGGGCAAGGGAGCGGACCACGGCCGTGGCCGCCGCGCTGAGGTGGACGCCCTGCTGGGGACCGTCGCCGCGGACCACGGCATTCCGTTCGTCAGTGTCGGGGACTGGCTCACCCGTTACGGGCTGGAGGCGCAGCTCAAGGACAGCGTCCATATGAACGACGACGGCCACCGCGCCCTGGGTGCGTTGCTGGGCGACAGGCTCGCCAGGCTGGGGCTGGCACTGCCCTAGGCTCGGGTGCTTTTTAGCCACGAAGCCGCAGTACGAAGGGAGCCGGTGGCCGCCTTTTGGCGGTCACCGGCTCCCTTCGTACTGCTTAATACCCGGCTATTCGGTTCCGGTGGCCAGCAGCTGTGCCCGCAGTTCCCGGCGTTCGCGCTGCCTTTCCGGATCCGGCAGCGGCACGGCGGCCAGCAGCCGCTGCGTGTAGGACTCCTTCGGGTTGCGCAGGATCTGGTCGCGGGAGCCCTGCTCCACGATGCGGCCGCGCTGCATGACGCAGATGCGGTCGGCCAGCACGTCCACGACGGCAAGGTCGTGGGTGACGAAGAGGCAGGCGAACCCCAGCTCGCGCTGGAGGTTCTGGAACAGCTCCAGGACCTTGGCCTGCACCGACACGTCCAGCGCCGACGTCGGTTCGTCAGCCACCATGAGTTTCGGCTTGAGCGACAGTGCCCGGGCAATGCCGACGCGCTGCTTCTGCCCGCCAGAGAGTTCATGCGGGTATCTGTTCCGGTAGTTCCGCGGCAGCTCCACCTGGTCAAGCAGGGCCTCGATGCGCTTCTGCAGGTCGGCGCCCTTCGCCACCCCGGCGAGGTACATCGGCTCGCCGATGCTTTCCCCGATGGGCAGGCGCGGGTTCAGGGACGAGGACGGGTCCTGGAACACCATGCCGATGTGGCGCCGCACCTTGTGCAACTGCTTGCCGTTCTTCTTCGCGGCGGAGATGTCCTCCCCCACCACGCGCATCGTTCCGGCAGCGACCGGCAGGAGGCCGACGGCGGCACGCCCGATGGTGGTCTTGCCCGATCCGGATTCCCCCACGAGGCCCACCACCTGCCCGGGGTAGATGGCCAGGTTGGCGCCCTCGACGGCGCGGAATGCGGGCACGCGGCCCTGCTTCGGATACTCGATCGAGACGTCGGTCAGCTCCAGGACAGGCTCCCCCGCCGGTCCCCTGGATTCGGCGGCAGCCAGGGCTGCCGCGTTCTCCCGCTCGCGGCGGACCAGTTCATCGCGGTCCACGGACTCGAGGTCGGCATGGGTGGCGGCGGCCAGGGCCGCAGTCACATCCACGTCCGGCGCCGTGTCGGTTCCGCCCTGGCCCAGGTGCGGCACCGCTGCAAGCAGCGCCTGTGTGTACGGGTGCTGCGGGTTGTGGAAGATCTGTTCCGCGGTTCCGGTCTCCACGATGAGGCCCTTGCGCATCACTGCGATCCGGTCGGCCAGGTCCGCCACGACTCCCATGTCGTGGGTGATCAGGACGACGGCGCTGTCCAGCTTGTTGCGCAGGTTCCTCATCAGGTCCAGGATCTCTGCCTGCACCGTGACGTCCAACGCCGTGGTTGGCTCGTCAGCGATCAGCAGTTTGGGGTCACAGGACAGCGACTGCGCGATCATGGCACGCTGCCGCTGGCCGCCGGAGAGCTGGTGCGGGTACGACTTGAAGGCCTTCACGGGGTCCGGCAGCTCCACCAGCTCCAGCATCCGCAGCGCACGTTCCTTGGCCTGGTCCGGTGAGACTTCGTTGTGCAGCCGCACCGTCTCGACGATCTGGGCTCCCACCGTGTAGACCGGGTTCAGCGCCGTCATGGGCTCCTGGAAGATGACCGCCACGTCCTTGCCCCGGACGTTGCGGATGTTCGCGGCATCCGCACCCAGCAGCTCCTTGCCGGAGAGCCTGACGCTGCCGGACACCCTGCTGTTGCTGGGCAGCAGGCCGAGCAGCGCCATGGAACTGGCGCTTTTACCCGAGCCGGATTCGCCCACGATGGCCAGCACCTCGCCGGCGCGGACCTCATAGTTAAGGCCGACGGCGGCCGGCACCCACTTTTTTTCCACGCCGAAGTCGACGCTGAGGTCGCGCACTTCAAGGACGACCGAACCCTTAGCGTCTGCCCTGCGCCGTCGGATGCCGGGCTCGATGGAGTTTGGCTCCAGCGGGTCCGACGACGGGCGGTCAGGGGTGATGTAGTCAGACATGTTGGGGTTTTCCTTCCACCCGGGCCCGCGGGCCAGCTGAGATTAGTGCTGCGGCCGGGAATACTGAATTATTGGGGGCATGAGCACTCTGCCGCATGCCGGAAACGCCGCAATCTTCAAAGCGCGCACCAACAAATGGTTTGCCGGATTTTCGTGGCTCGTGGCGGCCGCCGGGCTGGCCGGCCTCGTCGTGGCGGGCGGATTTCCAGCCCTGTCCGGTGCCGCGCCCCTGTTGCTCATCGCCTACCTGGGCTGGCTGCTGTTCTGGCGACCCGCCGTGGTTGTCCACGACGCCGGCGTCACCATCGAAAATCCGTTCCGCTCCATCACGGTGCCGTGGGCGGCGCTGGTGCAGGTGGACACCCGCTACGCGCTGACCCTCGTCACTCCGGGACGAAGCTACGGGGCCTGGGCGGCCCCCGCTCCCGGTATCTGGGGCGGACGCAACGCCCGCCCCGAGGACCTTCGCGGACTGCCGGACAGCACGTACGGGCCGGGGAACTCCGTCCGCCCCGGCGACTTGAAGACCACTGACTCGGGACAGGCCGCGCAGCTGGTCCGTGCGCGCTGGCAGCGGCTGGTCGAATCGGGGCTCCTGGATGCCGGAGCAGCCGAGACCACCCCCGTCGGCGTGAAATTCCGTTGGCGCGAGGCAGCAGTAACCCTGCTCCTTATCGGGCTCAGCTACTGGAGCGTGGCCGTCCTGTAAGCGGGGCCCGGGCTTCGCCCGCCCGTCGCGTCGCAGCAGCACGTCAGGCTCCCCTGTCCCCGCCGGAGGTCCGGCCATCATCGGCCTCGCTGCCCAGTGCCGTCACGGGCGCCGCCTCCGCAACGGCGGTGTCCTTTGCCTTCTTGGAGTTGAACTTCTTTTGCCGCGGGTCAAAGGCGTCCCGCAGGCCGTCACCAATAAAGTTGATGCTCAGGCAGATGAGCACGATGAACAGGCCAGGGAACCAGAACAGCCAGGGACGGGTGGCGAAGGCTTCCTGGTTCTGGGAGATGAGCAGGCCGAGCGAGGTGTCCGGGGACTTCACCCCGACGCCCAGGTAGCTCAGGGCCGTTTCGGTGAGAATCGCCGCCGACATGGTCAGCGTGACGTTGACGATCAGCACGCCCACGGCGTTGGGCAGGATGTGCTTGAAAATGATCCGGGCGTTGCTGGCCCCGGAGATGCGCGCCGCGTCCACGAACTCGCGTTCCCGCAGGGAGAGGAACTCGCCGCGCATGAGCCGCGCCAGGCCCACCCAGCTAATCAGTCCGAGGAAGATGCCGAGGGCCAGGACGCCGTTGCTGCTGGCGAAGGCTGCAAACCAGCTGCCCTCATCGCGGCGGCCTGCCAGCTGCGCCATGACGGCGGCGAGGAGCAGCGCCGGGACGATGATGATGACGTCGGTGAGGCGCATCAGGACGGCTTCCATCCAGCCGCGGAAGTAGCCGGACAGCGCCCCGACCACCACGCCGATCAGGCCGGCGATCAGGCCGATCACCACCATGATGGTGATGGACTGCTGGGCGCCGCGCATGGTCATGGCGAACAGGTCGCGCCCGATCCGGTCCTGGCCGAAGGGGTGCTCGCCCCAGGCCAGCGGCCACAGGGATGCTGTGGGAGTGCCGTCATTGACCAGCGGCGAGACGTCTTCGTGGGTGTACTTCCACCAGCCGGGGATCCCGGCATAGCCCACGGAGGTGAAGGCCATGACGAAGATGATGGCGAAGACGGCAAGGCCGACGATGGCGCCGGAGTGGCCAAGAAACCGCTTGCGGACAATCTGGCCCTGGCTCAGGCCGCGGGCTTCGGAAACAGGCTCGATGCCGGCAGCTTCCTGCCGCAGGCCGGCCTCCTCCGCCATGATCTCGTCCTGCTGACTGGGCTGGCTCATGCTTTCACCCTTACTCGTGGATCCAGTGCGGAGTAGGCGAGGTCCGCGATGAGGTTGAACGCCATGGCTGTTATGGCGACGCAGACGAAGACACCCATGACGGGGTTGGGGTCAACGTGCTGGATTCCGTCAAGGAACAGGAATCCCATGCCCCGGACGGAGAAAACCGTCTCGGTGATGACTGCGCCGCCAATCAGGCCGCCGATGTCGAAGGCCACGATCGTGGCCACCGGGATCAGGGCGTTCCGGAACGCGTGGCGCATGACCACAGTCCGTTCCGACAGGCCCTTGGCCCGGGCCGTCCGGATGTAGTCCATGTTCATGATCTCCAGCATGGAGGCCCTGGTAAACCTGGTGTAGCCGGCGAGCGAGATGAGGATGAGCGCGGTGGTGGGCAGGATGAGGTGGGTGAAGGAATCGAGTCCGAGGATCCAGAAGTCGCCCTCGATGTTGGGCGTGCCCGCGCCGATGGTTGCGATCGGCCGCCCCCGGACCCGGCTGTTGTTAAAGTACGCGGGCCAGGCCTGCATGAAGCGGTCCAGCATGATGAGGAAGCCCACCAGGAAGGACGTAATGGCAGCAGCGCGCATGGACTGTCCGCGGTCGTAGCCGCCCATCACGTAGCCGATGGCGAGGCCGACCAGGACCGCGGCAAGCGCCAGCAGCACGATCATCAGGAACGTTGCCTGGTTCAGCAGCGGCTGAACCACGAAGTAGAGGACCACCCCCACGCCCGCGGCGATCAGGGCGGACTGCAGTGCTTTGCGGTTCCGCAGGCCCGCTGTCAGCAGGGTAACGGCAAACGCGATGCCCGCCCCGGCGATGGCGATCACCACGGGGCCGAGGCCTGGAGTCTTGAACCACTGGGTCACGGAGAAGTAGATGAGGACGGCAGCGACGGCGGCGAAGACGATGCCGCCCGTGAGCACCCTGCGCCTGGCGTCACCGCCGGCCACGATCAAAGCCACGGCGCCGAGGACCGCGCCGACGCCGAGCGAGACCGGCAGGGGTATCTCCGGGTTCCGGAGGAAGTTGTTGAAGCCGATGGCGCCAAATTCCTTGAGCAGGACGGCGACCCAGAAGATCGGCAGGGAGAAGAACAGGAAGGCCATGAAGGTCACGCCGTAGTCCAGGGTGCTGTACTGGCGCAGCGCGGTGATGATGCCCAGCGTGATGCCCACGAGGATGGCCAGGACGGCGGCCCCGGTAACCAGGGTCAGTGTCTGAATGAGTGCGTGGCCGAGGGCGTCCGTGATGGGCTGGCCGGCGATATTCTTACCCAGATTGCAGGATCCGGTGAAGGGCACCAGACACTGGGCTGCGCCGCCGAGCCATTTGAAATAGCGCACCGGAGCAGGTGTATCGAGATCCAGCAGCGCGGATCTGGAGTCCATGAGCTGCTGCTTGTTCGGCGCGCTGCTGGCGCGGAACTCTGCAAGCGGATCGCCCGATGCCGCGGTCAGCAGATACACCAGGAAGGATGCGCCCAAAAGGATGAGTGCGGCGGTGACTAGCCGCCGGACTATGTAGGTCACCATTGTGATAGAACCTCAGGATTCGGGCCCGGGGATTGCCCGGACCGGTCGCAGGTTTGGCGGTACCTTATTGCTTGTGCTGCCAACACAGGCACTGCCGGGAGATGGCGCCGCAAGGCGCCGGGACCGTGGTGCATGGTCCCGGCGCCTCAACTAGCTTGTTAATCTTCGTGGCGCGGACTTACTTCTCGGCCCACTCCCAGAAGTTCCACCAGACGCCTGTCTGGTTCGGCATGAACTTCACGCCGGTTATGCGGTCGCTGTAGGCGTCAACACCAACGGACTGGAAGAGCGGGAGGCCGTAGGCCGAATCCCAGATCTTCTTGTCTATCTGCTTGCTGAGGTCGGCCTGCTTACTGCGGTCGGTGGTCACAATGAGTTCGTCCATGAGCTTGTCGGCTTCAGGATCGCTGAACTTGTTGAAGTTGGAACCGTTGCCGGAGCGGAAGATCTGCGGCACGCCGGAGACTCCGACGCCCGGGTTGATCCAGCCGAAGATCGTGGCGTCGTAGCCGCCCTTGCCGAGGGCCTTGCCCCAGTCAGAGGCGCCAAGTCCGCCGTCGACGATCTTGAAACCGGCCTTGGTTGCTGACTCGCGAATGAGCGAGAACGCGTCCACCCGGTTCGGGTTGTCCTTGTTGTACATGATGCGGACCTCGGGGGTCGCCCCGTTCAGGAGCTTCTTGGCTCCGTCAACATCCGCATCCTGGTAGGACGAGGAGCCGTTAGCCTTCACGGAGTCGTTGTAGGCCGGCTGCGCGGGAACGAACAGCTGCGAGTCCAGGGGCTTTGCCTGTGGATCGAGCTTCTTGATGATCTTGTCGACGATGTCCTTGCGCGGCACCGTCTTCATGAAGGCCTCACGGACGTTCTTGTCCGCGAACGGTCCCGAGTAGTTCAGGTCGATGTGGTCATAGGAGAGCTGGTTGCCCTGGTCCACAGTCACGCCCTGGCTTTCCAGAGCCTTGAGCTGGTCCAGCGTGTCAGCCGAGGCCTGCGGCGCGATGATGTCAGCCTCGCCGTTCTTCAGGGCCTGGACCTGGGCCGGGGAGGAACCGATGTAGCGGACGGTGATCTCGTCCAGCTTGGCCTCCGGGCCCCAGTTGTAGTCCTTGTTGCGGACCATGGTCAGGGACTGGTCCTGGTTGATGCTCTGGACTACGAACGGGCCGTTGGACAGGAACAGGCTCGGATCGCTCGGCAGGGTCTTGGAGTCGAAGCCGGTGTTCCACATGTCGGACATGGTCTTGAGCTTGGCATCAGGGGCCTTGGGCGCCTTGGCATCGCCGCGGGGCAGGCTCTTGAGGTGGTCGATGAAGGCCTGCGTGTCTGCGAGGCCGGCCTTCTTGGCCAGGACGTGCGCCGGTATATCAATGCCCGGTCCGCCCAGCGCGATCTCCCAGTCAGCGAACGGCTTGGAGTACTTAATGGTCATGGAGCGGTTGTTGTCGCCAATTTCAGGGAAATCAGTGAGGCCGAGACCCGTGGAGTCGCCGGCGTACGAGAAGTAGGACGTTCCCGTCTTGCCCTCGGCGTCAGCGTCGTTGTAGTACCCGGAGAAGGCTGCCCACTGGAGGAGCAGGTCCGCTGCGGTGACGGGCGTGCCGTCCGACCACTTCACACCCTCGTTGATGGTGTACTTCACGGTCAGCGGGTTGTCAGACGTCTTTTCCATCTTGCCGAATTTGTCGTTGTGGACGACGTTCAGCTGGTTGTCGATGTAGTAGAACCCGGAGTGTGTGGCGTAGCTGACCTTCGAGTTGATGTCAGTGTTGCCATCGGCCGTGTTGGGGTTGAACGTGTTGAACGCATTTACCTCAACTACAGTGGCTGTTCCCCCCTGCTTGCCGGCCGCATTACTGGACGGGGTTGTCCCGCCATTGGTGCTCGCGCAGGCGCTGAGCGCCAGTGCAGCCGCGGCTGCAACGCCTACTGCTTTGGAAATACGACTGAATCGCATTCCGCCTCCTATGTTTCTGTGAGTGTGGAAAGGACCTTCGCTGTGGGCGCCGGCCAGACCCGCTACATCCCCCCAGTGAGATGTGGCGAGTCTCACATGACAAGTAGCCTAGACCCGAACGCGCGGGCTGCGGTCCGAAAGTTGTCCCTCAGTAAAGGTTGTTACCGAGATGCAACCAAGCTGTTGGCGGGCGAAAAGCCCGATCCATTTTTCCTTGACGCTCTGCTGCACTGAGAGTCATGGGGCAATCACACAAAAAGCCCCGATCCAATGGATCGGGGCTTTTGGTTGTTAATACTCAATCACTGAGTAGCTCAGGGAAACTCACACGTTAAAGCGGAACTCCACTACATCGCCGTCGGCCATGACGTATTCCTTGCCTTCGATACGGACCTTGCCGCGGGATTTGGCCTCCGACATGGAACCGGCGTCGATGAGGTCATGGAAGGAGACAACCTCGGCCTTGATAAAGCCGCGCTGGAAGTCCGAGTGGATGACGCCGGCCGCCTGCGGGGCGGTGTCGCCCTGGTGGATGGTCCACGCACGTGCCTCCTTGGGCCCGGCCGTGAGGTAGGTCTGCAGCCCCAGGGTGTGGAAGCCGACGCGCGCCAGCTGGTCCAGCCCGGATTCGTCCTGCCCGTTCATTTCGAGCATTTCGCGTGCCTCGGCCTCGTCCAGTTCAACAAGGTCAGACTCGAGCTTCGCATCAAGGAAGATACAGTCGGCCGGCTCAACCATGGCGCGCAGCTCGGCCTGCTTCTCCTCGCTGCCGAGGATTCCTTCGTCCGCGTTGAAGACGTAGATGAAGGGCTTGGCCGTCAGGAGGCTGAGCTCCTTGAGATGCTCCATCTCCAGCTTGTCGCTCTTAATGGAAGAGTAGATGGTGTCGCCGCGCTCCAACACGGTCTGGGCGGTCTTGATGGCGGCGAGCTCCGCAGCCTCCCGCTTCTTGATCTTGACCTCTTTTTCGATCCGGGGAATGGCCTTCTCGATGGTCTGCAGATCGGCGAGGATCAGTTCGGTGTTAATGGTCTCCATGTCGGAGCGGGGGTCGACCTTGCCGTCGACGTGGATGACGTCGGGGTCATCGAACACCCGCACCACCTCGGCGATGGCTTCCGCTTCGCGGATGTTGGCCAGGAACTGGTTTCCCAGGCCCTCCCCTTCCGAGGCGCCCTTGACGATGCCGGCGATGTCGACGAAGGAGACAGCTGCGGGCAGTACCCGCTGCGAGCCGAAGATCCCGGCGAGCTGCTGGAGCCTGGGGTCGGGCAGGTTCACGACGCCGACATTGGGTTCGATGGTGGCGAACGGATAGTTCGCGGCCAGGACCTGGTTGCGGGTCAGTGCGTTGAATAGTGTTGATTTGCCGACGTTGGGCAGTCCGACGATGCCAATAGTAAGAGCCACGGACATTGATTCTACCCGTTCGGCCCCCGCATCCCGTGCCGCTATCCAGCTCCGGTGGCCTGGGCCCGGCTTGCCTTCGCAAAAAATGTCACAGCCGCGTGCCACAGTGAAGGCATGGAACCTTTTGCAGTCATTCTGGCCCTTTTGATGCTGTTGCTGGGCGCCGTGTCCGGCGCGGGCGCGGTGTACGTGGTGTTGCGCCGGCGGAGCGCCGCCCTGGAGGCGGATTTCGACGGCGTTTCGGCGCGGCTTTCGGAGGTCACCGCCCAGTTTGCGGCCGCGGATGCCGAGCGCAGGCTCCTGTCCGCCCAGAACCGGGAGCTGGGCATGTCCCGCGAGCAGGACGGAAGCGTTCTCCGTGCCCTGGCGCCAGTGGCCGAGAAACTGACTGCGGTGCAGCAGCAGGTATCCCTGCTGGAACGCGACCGGCTCGAACAGTACGGCCAGCTTGCCCAGCAGCTGCAGGAAGCCCGTCTCACGGACGAGCAGCTGATGCGGTCCACGCATGCGCTGGAGTCGGCGCTCCGGTCCAACAGCGCGCGCGGCCAGTGGGGCGAAGTGCAGCTGCGCCGCGTGGTGGAGGCTGCGGGCATGATGCGGCACGTCGATTTCCACGAGCAGCACCACGGCACATCAGGGACGGAGGCCGCCGTCCGCCCGGACCTCGTGGTTCAGCTGCCGGGTGACAAGCAGCTTGTTGTCGACGCCAAGGTCCCCCTGTCCGCCTACCTTGAGGCGCAGGAACTGGGGCAGTCGGCCGGCGACAAGCCCGCCCTCAGCCAGGCGGCGCTGCAAAACCTCATGGCTGCACACGCCAAGGCGCTGAAGTCCCACGTGGACGCCCTCAGCACCAAGAAGTACTGGGATATTTCAGGGAACTCGCCGGAGCTGGTGATCTGTTTTGTCCCGGCCGAGTCCATTCTCGCCGCCGCGCTTTCCGCCGATCCCGCGCTGCTGGACTACGCGCTCTCCCGGAATGTGGTGCTGGCCTCCCCCGGCACACTGCTCGCGGTGCTCAAGTCAGTGGCGTTCACGTGGCGGCAGGACGTTCTCACTGACAGTGCGCGGGAACTGTTCGAACTTGCCCGGCAGCTGTACGAGCGGATGGGCACGCTCGGGGACAACGTCGGCAAGCTGGGGTCCTCGCTGAAAAGCTCCGTGGACCGTTATAACGCGATGGTCGGCACGCTGGAGGCACGTGTGCTTCCCACCGCGCGGAAACTGAATGCCCTGGACACCACCGGACTTGTCACGCCGCCGGCTGTGCAAGTCACGCCGCGTTCCCTCGCAGCCCCGGAACTGGGGGCCGGCGAGCTGCGGGCCACCGTGGAAGAGGAAGACGCCGCTTAGTCACCGCCGGACGGACGCCGGCTCGCCTGCCGCTGTTAGCGTGAGCGGCGTCCGCCGAGGGCGCGGGATACGTCCCCCGCCTCCTTGAGGGTGGCGCGGAGCTCTTTGGGCAGCGAGAAGAGCAGGTCTTCCTCCGCAGTCACGATTTCCTCGACGGCGTCGTATCCGTAGTCGGCCAGGAGGCGAAGCACGTCCTTGACCAGAACCTCCGGAACGGACGCCCCGGAGGTCACACCCACCGTGGCAGCGCCCTCGAACCAGGCCTCGTCAACCTCGTTGGCGAAGTCAACACGGTACGACGCCTTGGCACCGTACTCGAGCGCCACCTCGACGAGCCGGACGGAGTTGGAGGAGTTGGCCGAACCGACCACAATCACCAGGTCGGCCTGGGGCGCGATCTTCTTGATGGCCACCTGGCGGTTGGTCGTGGCGTAGCAGATGTCGTCGCTGGGCGGATCCTGGAGCGTGGGGAACCGTTCCTTGAGCAGCCGGACGGTCTCCATGGTCTCGTCCACGCTGAGCGTGGTCTGCGAAAGCCAGATGACCTTTTCGGGATCCCGTACCGTCACCTTGTCCACCTCATGGGGGCCGTTGATGATCTGGATGTGGTCGGGAGCCTCGCCGGCCGTCCCTTCAACCTCTTCGTGGCCGTCATGGCCGATGAGGAGGATGTCGAAGTCGTCCTTGGCAAAGCGGACGGCCTCCTTGTGGACTTTCGTCACCAGGGGGCAGGTCGCGTCGATGGTGCGCAGCCCGCGGTCTTCCGCGGACTGGACGACGGCCGGGGACACGCCGTGGGCCGAGAAGATGACCAGGGCGCCTTCGGGCACTTCGTCCGTTTCGTCCACGAAGATGGCGCCCTGCTCCTCGAGGGAGCTGACCACGTGCACGTTATGGACAATCTGCTTCCGGACATAGACGGGCGGTCCATAGTGCTGCAGGGCCTTTTCGACGGCGATAACCGCGCGGTCGACGCCCGCGCAGTATCCGCGGGGAGCCGCCAGCAGAACCCTCTTCGGGCCGGGGACCGGTGCCGCCGCGAGCACTTCCTCCGGCGAACGCCGCCTTCGCGGGACGGTTGGCATCGAAAGGGAAACTGCAGAGGAAGTCATTGCTCCATGCTACCGGCTGGGCCGCAGGCCTCCGGGCGGGCTCATCGCCTGCGGGCAGGACCGCCGACCAGTCTGAGCAGCAGGCCTGCCGCCACCAGGACCACACCGATAATCGCCGCCACCAGCGTCCAGGACGCAAACCCGGCAGCAGAAGCCGCAACGAACTCCCGCTTGAACAAGTCTGCCATTTCGTTTCCGCTCGCGGTGCCCATGACGGCGTCGGCGGCCCACCGGGATGCCAGCGTCCACAGTCCGGAAAGCGCCAATGCGCCCGCTCCGATGCCCGCCAGGACTTTCCACCGGCGGCGGGCGGTGACGAATGCCAGAAGGAATGCGATCCCGGCGCCGATCGCCAGGCTGTAGCCAAGCGGGGAGTAAGCGGTCACCCGTTCAGTGAGCTGGCGCTGGTTCGTCCGGCCGATGTTCACCAGGGCCTGGCCCGGAGCGTCCAGCTGGACACCCACCTGGCTGGAAATCTGCTTTGCGGCGAGGGCCACGAGCGGGGCCACATCCAGGGTCAGCGAGGTGCTGGAACCCGCTTCGGGAGGGAGGGACGCCGGGTCAGCGAAGTTGAGGCGGTGGCTCTTTCGCAGCGTCTCTTCCCAGGCCGCCGGGTACCCAGGCAGGCCGGTGAGGGACGTGGCCGCCGATTCCAGCACAGGCCGGACCAGTGCGGCCATCTGCGCAGGGATTGCGCCGCCGGTATCAATGCCGTTGACGGCGGCGGTCGCCAGGCGCTTCTGGAACTCCGAGTTCTTCCCGAGCGGCGCCGCCAGGGCAACGAAGCCATCCTCCTGCACGATGTTGCGGTCCACCCAGATGGCCGGAACGGCGGCGGCGGAGAGGAGCAGACCGAGGATGACGGCCAGGGCCGCAAGAAATGAGCGCAAGGGATTCCTAGCTGGTCGGGTTTCTCGGCTGGTCGGGTGCCTAAGTGGTCAGAAGGACACTGCCATCCTAGGCGTGCGGCGCGGCGATCGAAAATGCCGGCCCGTCAGCAATGTCGGCGCCCGGTGATACAGCTATGGATAGAGTTGATTAACCCATCCACCCGCACCAAATCCACAGGCAAAGGACTGACCATGCAACTGCCACTCGCCGCCACCGGGGCTGCACATGGCTGAAAATGCCACCGTCCCTGCAGCCGGCGCCGGCCCTGTGGCCGGGCAGGGGGCCGCACCCGGCCCCAGCACGGTGCCAGCCACCGCCGCCGACACAAGCCCGGATAACCCCTGGCCCCTGCAGTTGCTCTCCCAAAAGCTCAAAACCCACATCGAACGGGCACCGGCAGCCTGGGTTGAAGGGCAGGTCATCGAACTGAACCGTCGCGGCGGCAGTGCGTTCCTTACCCTCCGGGATGTGGACGCCGAGATCTCCCTGCCGGCCTCCATCTGGTCCAAGTTGCTCGACCGGCAGGAGACGCCGCTCGAGCGCGGAAGCCGGGTGGTGGCCCTGCTCAAGGCGGAGTTCTGGCTGAAGACCGGGCGCCTGAACATGTCCGTGAAGGACATCCGTCCCGTTGGGTTGGGCGATCTCCTCGCCCGGATTGAACGTCTGCGCCATGCCCTGGCCGCGGAAGGACTGTTCGCCGAATCGCGGAAAAAGCGGCTGCCGCTGCTCCCCCACCGGATCGGGCTCATCACCGGCCGTGACTCCGATGCCAAGAAGGACGTGCTGCGCAACGCAGCCCTGCGCTGGCCCGCAGTGGAGTTCGAGATCCGCGAAGTCGCGGTGCAGGGCAACACCGCCGTATCGCAGATGGTCAAGGCCCTGCGTGAACTCGATGCCCGGCCCGAGGTCGACGTCATCGTCATTGCCCGCGGCGGCGGCGCGCTGGAAGACCTGCTCCCGTTCAGCAGCGAGGAACTCATCCGCGCCGTGGCCGCCGCGGTCACCCCGGTGGTCAGCGCGATCGGCCACGAGGCGGACCGGCCCATCCTGGACGACGTCGCCGATCTCCGCGCCTCCACGCCCACGGACGCCGCCAAGCGGATCGTGCCGGAAGTGTCGGAGGAACTTGCCCGGGTCCGCCAGGCTGAAGCCCAGCTGCGCCGCTCCGTGACAATGCTGGTGGCCCGGGAAACGGACCGCCTGGCGGCAGTCCGTTCCCGCCCCGTCCTCGCGGCCCCGGAAAGCATGATCACGGCGCGGGCGGACGACGTGGAACGGCTCGCGCGCCGGTCCACGGCCGCCATCAGTGCGGCCGTCACGAGGGCCTCCGACCAACTGGGCCACCTCCAGGCGCAGGTCGGGGCCCTGTCGCCGCAGCAGACCCTTGACCGCGGGTACGCCGTGGTGCAGCTCTCCGGAACCGCCGGGCCAGTTGTCCGCCAGCCGTCCCAGGTCCCTGCGGGAACTGCGCTCTCGGTCCGCGTGGCCGGCGGGCGGTTCGGCGCCGAATCCACCGGCGCACCATAAGCCGGGACACCCTGAAGCCAGCGCCTCAAATGCGCCGGCCCCGAATGACGTCCGCAGCAATTGATCACCACCCCCGACATGACAGGCCAGGAAACATGACAGACCCCACCCTGAACGAAGACCCGGCCAACCCGGCCAACAGCACGGGAAATCCGGGCACCACAACGGCCAACGCAGGCCAGCCCGGCGGCGTCGCCCTTCCTCCGGACATCGATGCCCTCAGTTACGAGGAGGCGCGGGAACAGCTGGTGGCTGTGGTCTCCAAGCTCGAGGCCGGCGGAACCAGCCTCGAGGACTCCCTGGCCTTATGGGAGCGGGGCGAGGCCCTGGCACGGCGCTGCGAGGAATGGCTCGAAGGCGCCAGGAAAAGGCTCGCCGCTGCCCGCAAGGACGCCTGAACACCAGCGGGGGCTAAGCCCGGTTCAGGACCTCACGGGCAATTCAGGACCGTTCCACGAGGCGGCGCTCGGCTTCAACGTCGAACTCGGCCTTGGGCCACTCCAGTTCCAGCTCGCCGAGTCCCTCCAGCAGCAGCTGCTGCACCGCTATGCGCGCATACCATTTCTTGCTGGCCGGCACGACGTACCAGGGCGCATGTTCCGCGTTGGTGGCATCGAAGGCTGCCTGGTACGCGTCCATGTAGTCGTTCCAGAAGGCGCGCTGTTTGAGGTCCTCGGTGTTGTACTTCCAGTGCTTGGCCGGATTGTCCAGCCGGGCCAGCAGCCGCTCTTTCTGCTCGTCATTGCTGATGTGCAGCATGACCTTGACCACCTTGGTGCCCACCGCCGCCTGCCGGGCTTCAAACTCGTTGATGGCCCGGTAGCGGCGTTCCAGCTCCTTCGGGTCCGCCCAGCGGTGCACCCGGTGGATCAGGACATCCTCGTAGTGGGACCGGTCAAAGACCCCCAGCATGCCGGCCGCCGGGACTTCCCGTTCGATCCGCCAGAGAAAGTCGTAGGCACGCTCCTCGGGGGTTGGGGCCTTGAAGGACTTGAACTGGACGCCCTGGGGATCCATGGCGCCCAGCACGTGCTTCACGATTCCACCCTTGCCGGCGGTGTCCATCCCCTGCAGGATCAGGAGAACCCTCTTGCTGCCGCCGAACTTGGACTCGGCAAACAGCTTCTCCTGAAGGTCTGCCAGCTTCGCGTCCAACTCCTCGAGCAGCAGCTCGCCGTCGGCCTTGTTCCCCGGATAACCCAGGGTGGTGTCCGGGTCAACGTCGGCCAGCTTGAAGCCCTTGCCAACTTTCAAGGACTCGGAGGGTAACTTCGTGAATTCCACAACGCCGGCCATCGGGTCCTCTTTCCGCAGTTGTCTGTGGGTAAAGGCTAGTTCCCCTCGTACCTGCTGAGGAAGTCTCCCATCCGGCCAATTGCTTCCTCGATGTCCTTGACGTTCGGCAGGGTTACCATCCGGAAGTGGTCGGGCCGGACCCAGTTGAACGCCCGGCCGTGGGAGACCAGGATCTTCTGTTCCTTGAGCAGGTCCAGGACGAACTTTTCGTCGTCCCGGATGTTGTAGACCTCCGGGTCCAGCTTGGGGAACAGGTAAAGGGCCCCCCGCGCCTGCTGGGTGCTGACACCGGGGATGGCGTTGAGCATCTCATACGCCTTGTTGCGCTGTTCCAGCAACCGGCCGCCGGGCAGGATGAGGTCGCTGATGCTCTGGTACCCGCCCAGGGCGGTCTGGATGGCGTGCTGGGCCGGGACGTTGGCGCAGAGCCGCATATTGGCGAGCAGGTTGATGCCTTCAAGATAGTCCGCGGCATCCTTTTTGGGCCCGGAGATCGCCATCCATCCCGCACGGTAACCGCAGACGCGGTACGCCTTGGACAGCCCGCTGAATGTCAGGCACAGCACGTCGTCCCCGGTGAGCCCGGCCATGTTTACGTGCACGGCGTCCTCGTAGAGGATCTTCTCGTAGATCTCGTCGGCGAAGATCACCAGCCCGTGCTTTTCCGCGAGGGCAACAATCTTGCGCAGCGTGCTTTCCGGGTACACGGCCCCGGTGGGATTGTTCGGGTTGATCACCACGATGCCCTTGGTGCGGGGCGAGATCTTGGCCTCGAGGTCCTCCAGGTCGGGCTGCCAGCCGGACTCCTCGTCGCAGAGGTAGTGCACGGGACGTCCGCCGGCCAGCGCCACGGACGCGGTCCACAGCGGATAGTCCGGGGTGGGGATGAGGATTTCGTCGCCCTCTTCGAGCAGGGCCATCAGCGACATGGTGATGAGTTCGCTGACGCCGTTGCCCAGGTAGATGTCGTCCACGTGGATGCTCTGGATGCCGCGGGTCTGGTAGTACTGCGAGACGGCGGTGCGGGCGGAGAAGATGCCGCGCGAGTCGCTGTATCCCTGGGCGTGGGGCAGGTGGCGGATCATGTCCACCAGGATCGCGTCCGGCGCTTCAAAACCGAAGGGTGCGGGGTTGCCGATGTTCAGTTTGAGGATGCGGTGACCCTCTGCCTCCATCTGCTGGGCGGCCTGAAGAATCGGTCCACGGATGTCGTAAAGGACATTATGAAGCTTGGTGGACTGCTTGAATTCTGCCATTCATCAAATATGCCACAAGCGGGATGTCCTTCCGGGGAGACGTGCCTCACACAGAGCTTGGCTCCGGTCGTAACGAACCAGCCGACAGCGCCCCCAAGTAGCTCGCAGTTGTTGTCGTTTTGAGGCTTCATAACGACAACAACTGCCAGTCAGTTGGGTTCGCGCCGTCATCCGCTTAACTACGACGGCGGCTGCCGGTCCCAGCGGAACCGGCAGCCGCCGTCGTACTCGCCTAGTCAGCCACCCGGGCTACTTGACGATGCCCTTGTCCTTCAGCCATGCAGCGGCCGCGTCCTTGGCGTTCTGCTTCTGGTTACCGCTGACCGCACGGTTGAGGCTGATCAGATCGTCGGTGGTGAGGATCTTGGAGACGTTGTTGAGCGCTTCCTTCGCCTTGTCCGTCACCTTGGCCGTGTTGTAGAGCGGCAGCACCTGCTGTGCCTTGAAGTTGTTCTTCGGGTCCTCCAGCACCACCAGGTCATTGTCGGCGATGGACGGCGTGGTGGTGAAGATGTCGGCCACCTGGACTTCATCGTTCAGGAGAGCCTGCAGCGTCAGGTTGCCGCCGCCGTCGCTGAAGGGCTTCAGCGCCTTGAGTTCGCAGCCGTAGTTCGTCTTGAGCCCCGGGAACCCGTAGGACCGCGTTTCAAAGGTGGCCGGCGCGGCCATGGTCAGGTCCTTGCAGACCTTGGCCAGGTCCTCGATGGACTTCAGCTGGTACTTTTCCGCGGTGGCCTTGGTGACCACCATGGCGTCCTTGTCCTCGGCCTTGGACGGATCGAGCACGGCGAGTCCCTGCGGCAGCTTGCCCTGCAGCGCCTTGAAGATGTCCTCCGGCGTGACCTCTGCCGCCTGCGCATCGACGTGGGACAGGAGGTTGCCGGAGTAGTCCGGAACGACGTCTACCGATCCGTCCTGGACGGCCTTGAAGTAGATCTCACGCGAGCCGATGTTCGGCTTGGTGGTGGCGGTGACCCCGGCCGCGTTCAAAGCACCGGCGTAGATTTCCGCGATGATCTGGCTTTCGGGGAAGTCCGCGGAGCCGACGACGAGGGAACCGCCGGACGTGGCACCGCCGGTTGAACTCGTGCTGGGGGACGACAGCGGGTTGCCGCTGCTGCACGCCGAAAGGGCAAGGGCGACGCCGACACCGGCGGCGAGGCCGCCCAGGCCACGGCGGGTAAGAGTCGTGCGGACGGGATACTTCATGCGGTGCCTCCTTGAACAACGGCTGCCGCGGGCGCGGCGGCCGAGAGATCGGTGGCGGCCTTGCGGCCGCCTTTGGAACGAGCGGTGAGTCCGGGCGAAACGAGCAGCCGCTGCGCGGCCGCCAGGACCAGGTCAACCACGATGGCCAGGGCTGCGATGAGCAGCGAGCCTGCCAGCATCCGCGGGAAGTCCTGGAGCACCAGCCCGTCGAACAGGTACCGTCCGAGGCCGCCGAGCGGAAGGTACGCCACCACCGACACCGTGGCGATCACCTGCAGCACAGCGGTGCGGATACCGCCGAACATGACCAGTAGCCCGTTGGGAACCTCCACGCCGAACAGGACCTGCAACTCTTTCATGCCCATGGCGCGGGCGGCGTCCACCACGTTGGAGTCCACGCTGGAGATGCCGGCGTAGGTGCCGGCCAGCAGCGGCGGCACGGTGAGGATGACTAGCGCCCACACCGGCGGCATGAGGCCGCTGCCGGCAACGAGGGCGAACAGCACGAGGAGCCCGAGCGTGGGCAGGGCCCGGAGCGCGCCAGCCACGGCCACGGCCACCACCCGGCCCCGGCCGGTGTGCCCGATGAAGAGCCCCACGGGAACCGCGATGGCGGCGGCGATGACCAGGACCAGGCCGCTGTACTGCAGGTGTTCGAGCAGGCGGACGGGGATTCCCCCCGGGCCGGACCAGTGCAACGGGTTGGCGAGCCAGGCGAATGTTTCGGTGAAGATGTTCATGATCCGGCCCCCGCGTGCACCTTGGCGTCGGCGATGAATTCCGCGCCGGACTGGGCCTGCGCGTCGGTCCGAACCGAACCGGCCCTGGTCCAGGGCGTGAGGACCCGTTCAAGAATCACCAGCAGCGCGTCCATAACCACGGCCAGCAGCAGGATGGCAACAATCCCCACCACCACTTCCGTGACAAAGTTCCGTTGCAGCCCGTCCGTGAACAGCATCCCCAGGTTTCCCACCCCCAGCAGGGCGGCAACGCTCACCAGCGAAATGTTGCTTACCGACACCACGCGGAGGCCGGCGAACATCACGGGCAGGGACAGCGGCAGGTCGATCTGCAGGAACCGGGCGGCCGGCTTGTAGCCCATGGCAACGGCCGCCTGCCGGAGGTCATCGTCCACCGAATCGAAGGCGTCCATGGCCGCCCGCACCAGCAGCGCGACGGCGTAGATGGTCAGGGCCACAATGACGTTCAGCGGGTCAAGGATGCGGGTTCCGAGCAGCGGCGGCAGGATGATGAACAGCGCCAGGGACGGGATGGTGTAGAGCAGCGAACTCACCGTGGACACGAGCTGCCGGAGTGCGCTGTGCCGCCGCGATAGCTGTGCCAGCGGGATGGAGATCAGCAGGCCCAGGACCATCGGAACCAAGGCCAGGACCAGGTGCTGGCCGGCCCGTTCAAAGACCATGGGGCTGTTCGCCAGGAACCACTCCATCAGGGTGCGCCCTGCCGGGTCCGGCGTGCGGACTCGATGACGGAGAGCACCTCCGCCCCCTTGACCACTCCGGCAACCTTGCCGTCGCCGTCGACCGCGACGCCGAGTCCCGAGGGCGAGGACAGGGCGGCGTCCAGGGCACGCCGGAGGGTGTCGCCCGGCCGGAACAGTGAGCCGCCCGGAATGAGCTGGGAGTCCAGGCCGGGGCCTTCCCAGCCCAGCGGGCGCTGCTGGTCGTCCACCACCAGGCGCCAACTGTCCGTATGTGAAGTGGCGTCCCTGCCCCTGGTGACCGTGTCCACGGGATGGACCGTGACGCCGTCGGCCGTGGTGAAGGCGAGGTGCCGGAACCCGCGGTCCCGGCCCACGAAGGAAGCCACGAACTCGTTGGCCGGTGCCCGGAGAATCTCCTCCGGCGCGGCGTACTGTGCCAGCTTGCCGCCGACGGCGAAGACCGCCACCTTGTCGCCCAGCACGGTGGCTTCGTCGATGTCGTGGGTGACAAAGACGATGGTCTTGGCCAGGTCGCGCTGCAGCCGCAGGAGTTCCTGCTGCAGCTCGTCGCGGACCACGGGATCCACGGCGCTGAAGGGTTCGTCCATCAGCAGCACGGGCGGATCGGCCGCGAGCGCCCGGGCGACGCCGACGCGCTGCTGCTGGCCGCCCGAGAGCTGTGACGGGTACCGTTTGCCCAGCGACGGAGCCAGGCCCACGACGTCGAGCAGTTCTTCCGCACGCTTGCGGGCGTCAGCCTTTGGCACGCCGTTGAGCCGCGGCACGGTGGCAATGTTGTCAATGACGGAGCGGTGCGGCATCAGCCCGGACGACTGCATCACGTAGCCCATGGAGCGGCGGAGCTCGGCAGCGGGCACGGAGGTGACGTCGCGCCCGCCGACCGTGATGGTCCCGGACGTGGGCTCCACCATCCGGTTGATCATGCGCAGGGAGGTGGTCTTGCCGCAGCCTGATGGTCCTACGAACACCGTGATGGAGCCCTGGTCAATGGACATGCTCAGCTGGTCCACCGCCGGTTGCCCGCCCTGGTACTGCTTGGTGACGCTCCGGAACTCAATCATGGCTTCGGCCATACCCGGCTTACCTAACTGTTGGGCGGCAACATCGGACGGTAAAGCGAAATGATCATAAGCACGCCGTTTTTTGGCTGTAAAGCGCGTCTTGACACAGCGTAACCACTGGCTGGAGCAAAACTGGGGCGGGCGCGGATACCGTAATCATTCGGAGACAAACACCTTTGATTCGGCGCCAGCCCCTTCCCGGATGGGTGGAGGAGTTTTTGTCCAGATAATGGGTCCAAATGCCCCCGAAGCGGCCATTATCTGGACAAAAACTCCAGCTTCAGGAGTGGCGGTAGCGTTCGGCCGCTCGCTGGCTCCGGCTCGCCACCACCACTTTCTGGTGCCATTCCCGCTGGTACGCCCGTCTCGCTGCACTGTCGTGGCGCCGTTCAAGGGCGGCGAGCTCGCGCTGGAGCTTGAGGTAGCTGGCCCACCGCCTCTCCTCGAGGGACCCGTCGTCGAGCGCCGCCCGCACGGCGCACCCGGGTTCCCTGTCATGGGCGCAGTCGGAGAAGCGGCACTGCCCGAAAAGCACCTGCAGGTCGCCGAACATCTCCTCCATCCCGTCTTCGGCGTCGAACAGCCCGAAGCCGCGGACACCGGGAGTGTCCATCAGCACGGCTCCGTTGGGCAGCGGCACCAGCTCCCGCGAGGTCGTGGTGTGCCGCCCCCTGCCGTCCGCGGCCCGCACGCCGCCTGTCGACTGGACGTGGTGCCCCACGAGCGCGTTGATGAGCGTGGACTTTCCTGCGCCGGAGGGCCCTAGCAGGGCGAGCGTCCACCCCGGCTGTACCCGGGACAGGAGTTCGTCAATGCCGTCCCCCTGCTCCGCAGAGGTGGTCACCACGTCCACGCCTGCGGCCTGCAGGATCACCTTCCCGACGACGTCATCGGCGAGGTCCGCCAGGTCCGCCTTGGTGATGATCACCAGCGGGGTGGCACCGGAGTCCCAGACGGCCACAAGTGTCCGTTCGAGCCTGTTGTGGCTCAGCGGCCGGTCCACGGGAACAACCACGCCCACCATGTCGATGTTCGCGGCGAGGACCTGCGCCTCCGTGGACGGGTCGAAGGCGCGCTTACGGCTCAGTTCGGACGTACGGGGAAGAACGCCGACGACGGCCGGTTCCGCCGCCCGGTTGCGGCCGAGCCAGATCCAGTCGCCGGTCGCCGGCACGGCGCCGGCCGGGTACGGCAGGTGCACCAGTTCGTCGGCCGTGGCCGCGACAATCCGGTTCCGGTCCACCCGGACAACGCGGGCGGCGGCCTCGCCGCCGTCGGCCGGATGTGCCGCGAAGTGCTGCGCCGCGGCCTCCGTGAAGCCGTACCGACTCGGCCCGGGCAGGAGTTCCGGGTCTTCTGAAGGCGTTGGCTTGGGGGTTTGGTTTTGAAGCTGGTTGGCACGAATGCCGAAGGAATTTTTCACTGTGAACCTCGGGTTGGCCCCGAAGCGCCGCCGGGCGGCAAAGCAGCGCGCTGAGCGCTGGACCGGCTAAAAGTGGGCGGCAGCGGGGGCAGGAGTAATGAAGGTGTTTTCGTTAGGGCGCCAAGCGCGCACGCATTCTGCAATCATCAGGTCCACCTCCCCCGTGCTTAGTTCATCCCAGACTGGCCTCCAGCGGACAGACTGTCCGGGGACTTCCCCAGAATAGCCAGCGGTGCGCCGGCTGGCTAGGGAAACCGGGTTGCGGCCGGAAATTCAGTCCGGGAAATCTGAGTCCAGCTTTCCGTTGACCGGCCGCTCCCGGAACAGCCGCAGCGCGGCGTCGACAAGCGACACCCTGTTCAGCGCGCCGACGTCCTGCAGCGGTATCCACGCGGCGTGGGTAGTGGTGCCGTTCGTTTCGTGGGTAAGTTCCCCGCCCGTCACCCTCGCCTCATAAACCAGGCGGAGCGCCTGGAAGTCGCGGTCAGCACCGTCCAGCCGTGAACCCCCGGGCCAGTGCCCGACGTCGATGCCGAGCATCGCACCGATTTCGGCGTGGTAGCCCGTCTCCTCGAAGACCTCACGGATGCAGCCATCCACCGGATGTTCGGCCAGGTCCAGCCCTCCGCCGGGCAGCGTCCAGCCTTCCTTGCCGTCCTGCTTCCAGTACGCCAGCAGGATGGCGCCGTCGCGGATGATCACCGCGTAGGCGGCGGGGCGGGTGTCGAAGAGAACGGTCATTGCTCCAGCGTAGCCCGCGCTATCGGCAAGGGGACGGCCGCCCTAAAGTGGGACTGTGACGAATCTGGAGCTACTCCCGCAGGAGGAAACCTGCCCGCCCGCCGGCCCCGACACAGGGACGGGATCGGGGCCGTGTCTGCAGCTGTGGCCGGCACGCGAGGTGCCGCTGGGCGGGGTCCGCGCCATGACGGTGCTCCGCACCCTGCCGCAGCGTGGCCTGCCGACCGTGGGTGCCTGGTGCTTCCTGGACAGCTTCGGCCCCGACCGGACGGCGATGTCCGTGCTGCCGCATCCGCATACCGGCCTGCAGACCGTGACATGGCCGCTGGCGGGGCAAATCAGGCACCGTGACAGCGTGGGCAGCGACGTCATTGTCCGTCCGGGCGAGCTGAACATCATGACCGCCGGCCACGGCGTCTCGCACTCCGAGTTTGCCGTCCTGCCCGTGACGGCCGCCGGCGGCGGCACGGACGACGGCGGTGCAGGGCTTCCGCTGCAGCGCGGGCTGCAGCTGTGGGTCGCGTTGCCGGACGGGGAGCGGGACAGGCCGCCGGCCTTCGAGCAGCACCGCGACCTGCCGGCGGTCCATGGCCCTGGCTTCTCGGCCACAGTGCTGGTGGGAACCTTCGCCGGCGCTTCCTCGCCGGCCACGATGTACACGCCGATTGTCGGGGCGGACGTCCGCTGCGACGGCGCCGCCGCTTTCCCGCTGGACCCGTCGTTTGAGCATGCCGTCCTGGTGCTCGACGGCGGCCTGACGGTGGACGGGCAGGAGATCGGCCCGGGGCCGCTGGGCTACCTGGGGGCCGGGCGCGAGGTCCTGGCCGTGGACGCCCTGCCTGATACGAGGTTCCTGCTGATCGGCGGCGAGCCGCTGGAGGAGGAGCTGCTGATATGGTGGAACTTCGTGGGCAGGACGCATGCGGACGTCGCGCAGGCGCGGGCGGACTGGGAAGCCCAGGCCGCGCTCCCCGACCAGGACGCGGAAACAGCCCGCTTCGGCCTGGTCCACGGCGCGGAGGCCGGCCGCGAGGCCGGCAGGATCCCCGCACCGCCTTTGCCCGGCGTGGAGCTCAGTCCGCGGACCAGGTCCTAACCGTCAGGCGGCCCTTGGCTGGTTCCGTCCAAGCACCAAGGGATACAGCGCGGGTGTCAGGCCTGGTCGCGGACCAGCAAGGGAACGCCGAAGACGGGGTCCTGTTCCAGGATCCGCACGTCGACGACTCCTGCGGCGGCCAGGTGCTTCCGGAAGGATTCCTGGAGCCGGACGACGTTCATGCCCAGGCCACTGCCCAGAATGACCGGGCCGTTCAGCCCCAGCTGCTTCAGGACCTGGCCGGCCATGTCGGCCAGGTCCTTGCCTGCCTGGTCAACCAGTCCGCGGCTGACGATGTGGCCTGCGTCGGCTGCCTCAACCACCAGCCGGGCCTGCTGCGCCCAGAAGCGGCGTCCGGTGTCCGGGGAGTGGAACAGCGCGATCAGCTTGTTGGGGTCATCGGTCTTGCAGGCATCCAGGAGCGCCCGGGTCAGCTCGTCCGGCTCCTGTCCCTGGTTCATGCGCCGCAGGCTGTGGCGGACTGCCTCGCGGCCCAGCCAGTACCCGCTGCCTTCGTCGCCCAGGAGGTAGCCCCAGCCGCCGGCCCGTACCTCCTCGCCGCGCCCGTTCATGCCCCAGGCGGCCGAGCCGGTGCCCGCAATGACGGCGACGCCGGTGCTGGCGCCGCCGGCGGCGAGCAGCAGCCTGGAGTCGTGCACCACGGTAATCCTCGCCCCCGGGGCGTGCGGCTCGATGAGGGCGGCCAGGGCGGCGGCGTCCTCAGCGGTGTCGATCCCGCCTGCGCCCGCGTACACGCGGGAAACCGGGCCCCGGCCGATTCTGGCGAAAAGTTCGGCAAGGTGCGCGGCGGCGTCGGCGCGGCTGACGTTCTGGACGTTGGCGCTTCCCACGCTCTGGTCGGCTACCGGCTCCCCGTGCTCAAAGCGGACGCCCCTCGTCTTGGTGCCGCCTATATCCAGGCCAATCACGACGTCGTTGGAGCCGGCGGTGCTGGAGCTGGGGGCGCCGGACGGGACTGTGCCGGACGAATAAGCATTGGACGCGGCAGGGGCCGCACCGGATAGGTTGTCAGAGTTAGTCACCAGAACAGATTACTGATTAGCCCCAAGGAGCCGGCCATGCCCCATGCCGAGATCAATGCCCGCATCATTGCAGCGCCCATGGCGGGCGGGACCTCCACGCCGGACTTCGTCCAGGCCGTCCATCGCGCCGGAGGCCTGGGCTTCCTCGCCGCGGGCTACAAGAGTGCGGACGCGGTCAGCACGGAGATCCGCGCCTGCCGGGACGCAGGCGTCCGGTTCGGCGTCAACGTTTTTGTGCCGGACCCTGCACAGCTGAACCCCTCCCCCGACGCCGTGGCCCGGCTGGAGCAGTACCGGGGCAGCCTCGACCGGGACGCCCGGCGCTACGGCGTGACCGTGCCGCCCCTGGTGCTTGATGACGACGATGCCTGGCAGGCGAAGATCGATCTGCTGCTGCAGCACCCCGTTGAACTGGTCAGCTTCGCGTTCGGGCTCCCCGATGCCACGGTTGTTGGGGCGCTCCGGAAGGCGGGGTCGACGGTCCTCGCCACGGTCACCAGCCGCGCCGAGGCCGAGCTGGCCGCGGACCGCGGGGCGGATGCGCTGGTCGTCCAGCACAGCAGCGCCGGAGCCCACTCCGGGGCGTTCCTGCCCATCACGAAATCCGGCGGCAGGCCGCCGTCGACGGCTGACCTGATCAGGGAGGTGGCTGCCGGCGTCGAGCTGCCGCTGATCGCGGCAGGCGCCGTGTCCGACGCCGCCGCCGTGAGGTCGGTGATTGCGGCCGGAGCGGTCGCCGCCCAGGTGGGAACGGCGCTGCTGCGAACCGACGAAAGCGGTGCGCGGCAGCTGCACAAGGACGCCCTGGGCGATGGGCGTTTCACCGAAACAACGCCCACCCGGGCGTTCACCGGCCGCTACGCCCGGGCACTCGTCAACGACTTTGTCCGCGACCACCAGAACGCCCCCGAGGGCTACCCTGCCATCCACCACCTGACCGCCCCCATCCGCGCGGCTGCAGCCGCCGAAGGCGACCAGCAGCGGCTGAACCTCTGGGCGGGCAAGGGCTGGCGCACGGCCGGGACAGGACCGGTGGCCGAAGCAGTGGGCGCACTCCTGGACGGGTAACAGCCCGGCGCCAGGGCACCGCTCAGGCGCCCGACCGCGCCCGGACCAGCCCGGCCAGCAGCCCGGGCCCCTCCTCCAGCACCAGCTCGCGGAAGAGGCGCACGGCATCCGGTTCGCTCTCCCGCCCGCTGCGGCGCTCCCGCCAGGCCAGGCCGATCTCACGGTACGCCAGCTCCGATTCCAGTGCGATTTCGACCCAGCCCAGGTCGCCGGTGTCCGCGGTGACGCCGCGGCCCGGGCCGTTGCCGCCCTCGGGAGGAAGGATGCTGACACCCAGCCCGGCGGACACCAGGCCGCGCGCCGTATGTGAATCCTGGCTTTCGAAGGCTATCCGCGGCCTGAAGCCGGCCTCCCGGAACAGGACATCCGTCAGGGAGCGCAGCCCGTAGCCGGATCCGAGCGCCACGAACGGGTCTTTGCGGATCTCGGCCACAGCCACAGACTTCCGGCCTGCCAGCCGGTGCCGGTGGTGCACCACGAGACGCAGCGGTTCCCTGTACAGCGCGGCGGACCCGATCGTCCGGCTGTGCGGCGCCACGGGTGCGGTCAGGGCCAGGTCGGCGGCCCCGGAGGAAAGCTCCGCCAGGCAGCTGTCGTGGGAGCCTTGGCTGAGATCGAACTCCGTCTGCGGGTGGCGGCTCCGGAACGCGCTGATGAGCAGTGGCAGCGTCGCTTCGCCGAAGGTGTGCTGGAAGGTCACGGTGATCCGGCCGCGCACCACCTCCGACTCGTGCCGGACAAGGTCCAGACCGGCGCGGAACTCGGCGAGCGCCGATTCCACGTAGGGCAGCAGGCTAATGGCTGCAGGGGTCAGCCGAACGCCCCTGCCGTCCCGGACCAGCAGGTCGGTCCCCACCACGGCGCTGGCGCGCGCCAGCGCCCGGCTGACGGTCGACTGCGGAACCCCCAGCAGTTCGGCTGTTTCGGTGATGTGCTGGGTCCGCCCCAGCTCGGCCAGCAGCGGCAGAATCGGCAGCAGCTGCACCAGCTGCCTGTGCTCGATGTCCACGGTTTTCCTCCGTAATTCAATCCGTTCCGGCATGAATTACTGATGAATCATGCATTGGATACTCAGTCAGCATAGATCTACGCTGAAAACATGCCAGCGCCCAACAAGCATGCCCACGGAAGCCAGCAGTGGAACGGGCACCCTAAGGGGTCACAGGCTTACGGCAGGATCCTGGCCGGACTGGCGTTCGCCGGCGTGGCCACCTTCGCCCAGCTCTACTCCACCCAGGCAGTGCTGCCGGTCATGGCCGCCGAGCTTCGGGTTACTGCTGCGGAAGCGGCCCTGACCATTTCTCTGGCCACCGTTGGCCTCGCCGTAACTGTCATTCCCTGGTCCTTCCTCGCAGACCGGATCGGGAGGGTGAAGGCCATGACCTGGGGAATCTGCCTGGCCACGGCGCTCGGACTACTGGTGCCGCTGGCCACGTCCTTCCCCATCCTGCTGGGCCTGCGGATGCTGGAGGGCATGGCCCTGGGCGGCATTCCGGCCATCGCCATCGCCTACCTCAACGAGGAGATCGACAAGGCACACGCTGCCGTGGCCGCGGGCAGCTACGTTGCCGGCACCACACTGGGCGGGCTGGCCGGCAGGCTGGTGGCCGGTCCGGCCGGCGAATTGTGGGGGTGGCGCGCTGCGGCCCTCTCCGTGTCCGTGCTTGCCACCGTGGCGGCCGTGCTCTTCCTGGTCCTTGTCCCAAAGGCCCGCGGCTTCAGGGCGTCCCACGGCGTTGGCTTCCGCGGTGCGGCCAGGACCCTGTCCGGCCACCTGGCCAACCCGCGGCTGCTGGCACTTTACGTGCAGGCCTTCCTTCTGATGGGCGGTTTCGTGGCCGTCTACAACTATCTGGGGTTCAGGCTGTCCGGCGAACCCTTCAGCCTTCCCGCCACGCTGATCAGCCTCATCTTCCTGGCCTATCTTTCGGGCACCGTGACCTCACGCTGGGCTGGAGCCCTGACGCAGCGATTCGGCCGGCGCACGGTACTCCTTGCCGGCATTGCGGTGATGGCAGCAGGCCTGGCCCTTACCCTCACCCAGGTGCTGGTGCTAATACTGGCCGGGCTCTTCATCTTCACCGGCGGTTTCTTCGCGGCCCACAGCATCGGCGCGGGGTGGACCGGAGCCATCGCCCAGTCAGGCCGGGCGCAGGCAGCTTCGCTGTACAACCTCGCCTACTACCTCGGTTCCAGCATTCTGGGCTGGGCAGGAGGTCTGCTGTTCCAGTCCCTCGGATGGCAGGCGCTGGCCCTCGCCGTCATCATCCTGGGATGCACGACGGCGGTGATCACCGCCGTCGTGCATCCCGCCACCGGCCACCAGCGGCGGCCGCGGCACCAGGATGAGGCGGGCCTGCAGCATCCCTGAATAATTCGCCGCCCAAGCGGGCTGGAATCCTGCAGATGTTCGAAGCGGGCGCCTGCCCGTGAATGTCTTGGCAGGATCGGCGCCGCTAGGATGAACGCAGGACACTTCAGGAGGATCCGTGAACAGCAGCGCGAAGAATATTCGGCCGGGGGCAGGGCACGAACCGCTGGACGCCATCGATGAGCGGCTGCTGGCGGCACTGGTGGACGATGCGCGGATCTCCAACAAGCAGCTGGCCGAGCTGGTGGGCATCGCCCCCTCCACCGCCCTCATGCGAACCCGCGCGCTCTCGGACCGGGGCATCATCCAGGGGTTTGAGGCGAAGCTGAGCCTTTCCGCGATCGGCCGGTCAGTGCAGGCCCTGATCGCCGTCCGGCTCCGTGCCCACGACCGTGAGCAAATAGACCGGTTCACCTCCCGCGTCCCCAAGCTGCCCGCCGTCCTGTCAACTTTCCACACGTCGGGCTCGGTGGACTACCTGCTGCACATCGCCGTCGCCACCACCGAGGACCTGCGGGACTGGGTCCTGGACAACCTCGCCACCGACCCCGTGGTGGGCCACACCGAAACCACACTGGTGTTCGACCACATGCAGGGCAACCACGGGCCGCTGCCGGATCAGGACTGACCACCCCCCCCCCCCCCCGGACAACCGGTTCGCCGGGACAACCGGTTCACCGGGACTACCGTCCCGCTCCTGCTACTGGCGGGGAAGAAGCAAACCTGAGTGCGCAACTCCGAGGAGGTCGCCCCGGAGGAGGCTGAGTTCATCGCGGCGCCGTGCGGCGTCCCGTTGCTGCCGGGCGGATTCCTCAAGAACTATCCGGCGCCCCTCCGCCCATTCCACCAGGCCGGCGCCTATACGGACGGCCACGGCTTCCAGGACGGAGGCTCGGCGGTAGCCGGCGCAGGGGAGGGAGTGGTTGACCGACAGAGCGCTCATGGCTCTTTCCTTTCGGGGCTGGTTGTCTGCTTTGTGCTGTTCGGTTCTGCCTCGGCGGCGGGCTGTGCAGCGCTCTGGGCGAGGTCCTGTGCGGCGTTCTGTGCTTTGCGCTGCCTGCGGTTGCCCGCGGATGCGGGGACGCCGAGTATGGGGAAGGCGTTGAAGTGGATCTGGACCGGCCGGGCGCCTTCCTGCTCGTCCTCGCTCCGGATTTCCTCCAGCAGCCTGTAGGAGTAGGCCTCCATGGCCCGCGTGTAGGCGGCCAGCTGCTCTTCGTTCATCCGCACGTTGGCGGTGCTCACGGTGGCGGCTTCCAGCCAGTCCCGGTCCAAGGTGTCCGCACCGTGCGCCATGAAGTCGGCGAGGACGGCCTGGCGGCGGTGCTCGAACTCGCGGTTGACCAGGCGCGACGCTTCCTGGGTGGCGGGGGAACTCGCCAATTCAGGGGATGACACCTCGATGACGCCGCGCGGCCGTTCCCACCACCGCTCCCGCGCGGTGCCCTTTCCTTCTACCTCCCGAACGAAGTCGTGCTTGGCCAGCTGGCGCAGGTGATAGCTCGTGGAACCGCTGGACTCCCCCAGCAGCTCGCCGAGGCTGCACGCTGTCTGCGCGCCGTACCGGGACAGCATTTCCAGGATCTGGACGCGCAACGGGTGGGCAAGCGCCTTGAGCGAGGCCGGGTCCATCCTGCGGACGGGGTACGGCATGTCCTGCACCTCATGGGCTTCGGTGTTCGGCTTGGTGGCCATACGGCAAGGCTACGCTTGCAAAGGTTTCTTTGCAACGGTTATTTTGCAACCTTTTCTTTGCAGAGGGTGCGATCTGACGACGGCGGCCTGCCTGGCCTGCGCTCCGGCAGTCGGCTCGCGGCCGGCACCGGACGTTACCGGCGGAGGCTGCGGCGCCAGGTGATAACGGCCAGCAGCCCGGCCGCTGCGGCGCACAGCGTCACGAATCCGGCGACGGCAGCGTCAAGCCCGCAGGCCGCCGTTGCAAGCCCCAGACCGACCACCGGGACGGCGCTTCCCAGGTAGGTGATCACGTAGACGGTGCTGATCACCTGCGCATGCCGGGACGCCTCCACCTTCCCGGCCACGTCATTGAACACGGTCCGGAAGGCGATACCCTGGCCGGCCCCTGCGGCCAGGCTGGCGGCGATCAGCAGCCACGGGTTAGCGGCTGCCGCCGCGGCGGCGATGAGCGCCACCGCGCCGCCCAGCACTGCCAGCCCAGACGGCACAACGAACCTGCTCCGGACGCCGATCAGCTGGCTTAGGGCTGACGCCCCGAGCGTGAGCCCCGCCAGCACACCGATCAGCGGGCGTGAGTCGGTGCCGAGGATCTTTGCGAAATAGCTCGGCGCGAGGGACAGACAGAAGCCGAAAACGGCAAAGCTGAGGAAACCAACAGCCGCGGCCAGCCAGAATGCGCCGCGGGCGTCCCTGGACACCGTCGGCCGGCGCGGAGCGAGGGCCCTCAGCGGGCGCGGACCTGCCGCCGGTTTAATGGCGGGCCGGGCGCGCAGCAGGTACAGCGGGACTAACAGGGCGCCCAGGACCACCGAATGGATGAGGTACGGCGTCGTCGTGGGACCAGGCAGGATGGAGAGAATCCCCCCGATAGCCGGCCCCGCCGCCACTCCACCGGCCGAGGCCAGCAGGGTGAAACGGGAGGCCCACTCAGGGCGCTCCGGCAGCAGCTCGCGCAGGGCCGCGGAGCTCGCCCCGGTGGCCAGGGCCACGGCAACGCCCTGGAGTGCCCGGCCGCCGCACAGCCCGGCAAGACCCTCCGCGTTCGCGAAAACCAGGCCACCGGCAAGTCCCGTCAGCACGGCCAACAGGAGGGCTGCGCGGCGCCCGATGTGGTCGGACCAGTGCCCGGCGAGCATCAGCGTGGCCACCAGCGCGAGGACATAGGCGGCGAACGCCACGGTGATCCCCAGGGAACTCAGGCCGAGCCGCACCTGCAGCAGCGAATACAGCGGGGTCGCCAGGTTTGCTCCCACCAGGAGCGTGAAAATGACGACACCGGCCATGGCCAGCCGCGCGGTGGTGGATGCGTCCCAGCCCCAGCGGGTGGCTGTGGCGGGACGCATTCGAAGTTCGCTGAAGACGGTCATGCCCGTGCCCTTGCCTGTGTGTCCGGGGACCCAACCCCTTGTGGGGGCTGCTCCAGCGGATGGAAATTGGTTCCTCAAGAATGCGGCAGGAGTGCGTACCGGGCACGTCCTTCTGTGGGAATATTGAGCAAAACCATCAATTATTGACCGGATTCATGAACCGGAGTGACGATTTGAACACCTTGGACCCTACGGATCTGAAGATCCTGCTCCAGCTGATCCGCGACCCCCGCATTCAGATAGGCGAACTGAGCGACACGCTCCGCATTGCGCGCAACACCGCCCAGTCACGCGTACGCCGAATGCTGCGCTCCGGCGTCCTGCACGACGGCGGCCGCGAGATCGACCTCGAGGCGGTGGGATACGACGTCGTCGCCTTCGTGACGATCGAAGTGACCCACCGGGAGCTCGACGGCGTGATCGCCGCGTTGCGGCTCATTCCCCAGGTCCTCGAGGTGCATGAGATCTCCGGCAGGGGCGACGTCTGGTGCCGGGTGGTGGCGACGGACACGCACAATCTCCAGGCCGCGTTGCGTTCGGTCCTTCGGATCAAAGGCGTGATCCGCACCGAAACCGTGCTGGCTCTCCACACGCACATCCCGTACCGGACCGAGCCGCTGATCAGCCGACTGGTGCAATCGTCCGCGGTCCAGTCATCGGCCGCTCAATCCGCACCTGCTCCTCCGGCATAGGATTCGAGGATGGATTGGCTCTCATACTTCTTTCAGGTCAACTGGCTTGCGGTGCTTCTTGCCTTCGCAGCGAGCATGGCCATCCGCTTTGTCTGGTACCTGCCAGCAGTCCTCGGCAAACGGTGGATGGAGGCCGGTTTCGCCAGCCGTCCAGCGGCCGTGACGCTCATCGATTCCGGCCATGATGTCCTCGCCGTGACAGCGGCCGGGGTCATCAGCGGCGCGATGTCCTAACCCAACAGACGGAGACCTGCAGACAGTGACCATCATCGACAACGCCGTCTACGTGGACGGGGTCCGCACCGCGGAGCCCGAAGACCTGGAACAGACCTTTGAAACACTCGGCAGCCACGGCGGGATGGCCTGGATCGGCCTGTACCGTCCTTCGACAGCCGAGATGGCCGCCGTTGCGGAGGAGTTTGGCCTGCACCGTCTGGCCGTCGAGGACGCTGTGTCGGCCCACCAGCGGCCCAAGCTGGAGCGTTACGGAGACAGCCTGTTCACGGTGCTCAGGCCGGCCCGGTACCGCGACGACGCCGAAAGCGTGGAATTCGGGGAGCTCCACATCTTCGTTGGCAAGAACTTCGTGGTGACTGTTAGGCATGCGGAGATGTCCGGCGTGGGAGAGGTACGCCGCCGCCTCGAGTCCAGGCCGGACCTCCTCCGGCACGGGCCGCCGGCGGTACTGTACGGACTGCTGGACCAGGTGGTGGACGACTACGCCCCGGTAGTGGCCGGGCTGGAAAATGACATCGACGAAATCGAGGACCAGCTGTTCTCCGGGGATTCCGCGGTGTCGCGCCGCATCTATGAACTCGCCCGTGAGGTTATCCAGTTCCAGCGGGCCATCCATCCGCTGCCGGAGATGATGCAACAGCTCAACCAGGGCTTTGACGACTTTGCCGCCGACGCCGAGCTGCAGCACAACCTGCGGGACGTCGAAGACCACGTGGAACGTGTGATATCCCGGGCGGACTCATTCAGAGACCTCCTGCAGAATGCGCTGACCCTGGACGGCACGCTCACGGCCACCCGGCAGAACGAGGCCAGCGCGCAGCAGAACGAGCAGGTGAAGAAGATCTCGTCCTGGGCGGCCATCTTCTTCGCTCCGACCTTCGTGGCCGGCGTGTACGGCATGAACTTCGACCATATGCCGGAGCTTCACTGGGCGTACGGCTATCCCATGGCGGTGCTGTTGATGGCTGCCATGGCCGCCCTGATGTATCTCATCTTCAAGCGGAAGGGCTGGCTTTAGTGGCCGGTTTTGACCGGGGCCTGGTCATCATGCCCGGCACGGAGCGGCAACTGGGCGCCTACGGGCTGTTCAGGCCCTCCCCTTCCCAGAAAGAGGTCCTGGACCTGCCCAGCGGTCCGCTGACGGTCCGGGGCGCTGATCCGGACATCCTATGGGTGAGCTTTGCAGAGCTGTGCGGCGCCGCCAAATCCACCGCCGACTATGTTCTGCTGGCCGCGAGGTTCCCTGCCTGGGTGGTGGAGGGCGTCCCGGCACCGTCTGCCGAGTCCGCCGCCGGCCCGGCTGACTGGCAACGGTTCCTGGCATTGCTGGACGTCCTGCATGAGCGGGACATCACGCCGATCCTCATCGCTCATGGGCCCCTTGGCAGCCCAGCGGCCGCGCCGGAGGGCAGCGTTCCTGGGGAACTGGCCGCCGTCCTGTGGCGGATTGAAGAGCGGCTCTCATTGCTTCGCCGGATCGAGTCGGACGAACAGTTGGAGGACGAGCAGTCCGCAGGCTGCTAGCAACAGCCGTAACCAGCCGTCCCGAGCCGGTTGCGTCTGCTTACAATCGATTGACATCAACTACTGAGGGAATCATGAAGAAACTCACCACTGCCCTGCTCGCCGCCGGGTTCGTCCTCTCCGCTTCCGCCTGCGCTGCACCGCAGCTCACCACCGCGCAAACCTGCGACCGGATCAAGACGGTTGTATCGAACCCTTCGAACTCCGTGGGCAAGACCGGCATGACCCGCCTGGCCAACCAGATCCGTCCCATCGAGGCAGTGTCCTCGGACGAACTGCAGCCCGCGCTGCAGGCCATCCTGGAATACACGGACGAGTCCGCCAAGGAAACCCCTGACGAAGCGAAGCTCACCGAGCTCAAGGCCGGCTACGAGCAGGCCGGCAGCACCTACAGCAAGTTCTGCGGCGGCCAGTAGCCCCCGGCGTCGGAACGCCCGGCGTCACGGGCAGGGTCTCCTCCTGCCTGTGACCGGGCACAACAACCCGCCCCTGAGAACTTGGAAAATCCTTGGACGTGCCCCGTCCAACCCCTCATGTAGGGGGTAAGGCGAAGCCCAGCTCTCAGGTGGCACCCGCATTTCATAGCGTGCGGGCCGCACACTGTTTCTGTCCCTGAAGCTGAAGGTAGCCGCGAACCGTCGCTTCAGAACTGCCGGGTCCGGAACGCATTCCCCATGTACCCCGGACCCGGCGGACAATCACCAGATGCGCAGCCCGCAGCCAGCCGCCGGAATGCTCGTGAACTCTTGATCCGAACCTGCGATGACAGTGTCGGGTTCTTGAGCCGAGTCCCGGACCATTTCATTGAGAATCACAGGACAGCGTGGACAACTGGATGAGGTGGGTGCATGGCGGAGGACCAGGACGCGGGCCAGGACCTTCCGGTACTGGACGACGGCGCATTGCAGGACCTCAGGGACGAAGCCGGAGAGGATGCAGCGCAGAAGTTCATGGAGGAGTATCTGGTGATGCTTCCCGTGCGGGCAGCCAAAATCTTCAAAGGGCTCACCCGCGGCGATAGTGAGACGACCCTGGAGGCCCTCATCAGCCTGAGGGTCAGCTCCGGAATGGCTGGGGCGCAGCGGCTTGAGGCGTACTGCGCCAACCTCGAGACCGCGCTGAAGCACGGCCACAACCCTGATATGACAGCCGTGAAAGCGGTGTTGTTCGCGAACATCCGGCAGGTAGTCCGTGAAGCGTCCCGGCGCGGCCACCTGCCGCCCAGGTCGCACGGTTCCGCAGGGTCGTGATTTCAAAAATGCTTGGCGTCAGGTGGTGGATCAGGGACGTACATAAACGAAACACCCCGGTCCATGGACCGGGGTGTACCTGTGGAGCTAAGGGGATTCGAACCCCTGACCTCTTCGATGCGAACGAAGCGCTCTACCAACTGAGCTATAACCCCGTGGCGCCATATCCGGAAGGAACTCCAGCGCCGATTTCCCTAGGCTACAAATTTTTTTGCCAGTTTGCCAACCAGGCCTCAAATGTCGTGCGTCCGTAACGCTGTTCGGCCGCCAGGTTTTTCCCCCCACGAAGAAATCTGCCCATTGCACCGGGCAGCGGCAACCGGATCAAACGGCCCTCGGCGCCGATGGTCCGCTTCCAGACGCTGGCCAGCGAGCCCATGCCCAGCACCTCCGGCCCGCCGACTGTCTGGACCCCGTGGTGGTCGTCTGACGACGGTGCCAGAGCGGCCTCCAGAAGCGCCGAGGCCACGTCGGACGGGGCGATCGGCTGGAACCGGACGCCTTTGATCACCGGCACCAGGCCAACCCGGGAACCGGCGTCGAATATCCCCGCCACCAGGGTGTGGAACTGTGTTGCCCGCACCGTGCGGGTTTCCAGCGGCGATCTGGCGTACATACGTTCCTTGTCCGCCTTCGACCGGTAGTACGCGAAGGCGCCCTGGTCGCAGTTGACAATGGAAAGCAGGACGGCCCGGGCAACCCCAGCCGCCGCGGCTTCGCCCAGCAGCAGCGCACCGCCCGCGGCATAGTGCCTGAGTGCCGTGCCGGTCCGCGCTTCGAGGCAATCGATCACGACGTCGGCTCCGGCCAGGGTCTCTGGCACCCCGTCTCCGGTGGTGACGTCCGCGCGGAAGTAAGTGGCGCCGTCGTAATACTCCCGGTCACCCGGACGCGGTGGGTTCCGGCTCAGAATGGCGACGGCATGCCCCATGTCCAGTGCCTGCCGCACCACTTCACGGCCGGCGCGGCCAGTGCCGCCGGCAACGCAGATTCGGGTCATTCAGGGGCGCCTGATCCGGCCTGGACGTCCGGCTACGCGCGGCGGCGCTGCAGGACGTCGTCCAGGTTGCTCAACGCGCTCTGGGCCTTGGTCAGCGGCTTTGCGGGCGCGGCATTCGGCGGTGCTGCAGGAGGTGCGGCGGCCGGCCCCTGCTTGAGCGAAGGCTTGCCCACGGATTTCGGAGCCTCGGGCAGCGCCAGGGGCTCAGGTGCAGGACGCTCGGCCTTGGCGGCTTCGACGTACGTCGGCTTCGGAACTTCCACCGGCTCCCAACTGGAGTCCGGTGCCGCAGCTGCGCTCTGTATGGGGGCTGCGGCGCTTTCGTCACCCGCTGCAAGGGCAACTGCCAAGGCCGCCTCCCTAAGTTCAACAGCCGTGAGGGGCTTGGGCTTCGGTGCTTCGGCCTCGGCGTCGAAGAGTGCGTTTTCACGGGGCTTCTCGGGCTCCGAAGCAGGCGTTTCTTCTGCGGGACGCTCCGCGGGTGCCCGGTGGTTCGTCCGGTCGGAAGACGGGCCCATGGCCGCCCTAAAGGCGGCACTGACTTTCCTGCGGCGGTCACGGACGGCGAGCCTGCGTAAAACCACGACGGCGGCAACTCCGGTCAAGAACGCCACGGCCGGAACCCAGGGGTTGCCGATCCCGAAGAGGCCCAGGACGCCGGCCACTATCGCCGTCAGGAAGGACAGCAACCCAACGAACGCGATGGCCGTTCGTCCGTAGCGGATCCGAAAGGCACCGGCCCCCTGGGCGGCAGGCCTATTGCCGGACGGAGCCGGGGTGTGGCCTGTTGCTGGTTCGCTGCTCTTCCTGGTGTCCATGCGTTTCTCCTGCTGGGCGGCCATATACACAACCGTCCCGGCTTGCGGGTTTGCAGTTTCGGCGTCGACGCTCTCCAACGTCAGGTCACCGGCAACCTGGAACTGATGCCGGCCGTTGCGGAGCACGTAAGGGGCAACCCAAACGATCCAGAGCGCAACAGCAGCCACAAGGATGACTGAGCTGCTAAGGGGGAAGTCCACACACAAAACCGTATGAGGAATAGGGGGCCGGTTGTGGCATTCGTCTCGGTGTGTCGCGGCCGAGCTTCAAATCAATGGACTTATGCACAGAACCCGGCCCTGACCAGCGGCTCCGTCGGCCAGCGGTCAGGCGGGCCTGACCCGCAGCCAGCGGCTGAGGAGGCCTTCCGGAACTTCCTCTGAGGTCAGTGCGAAGGAGCGGTGGTCTGCCCATTCGCCATTGATGTGCAGGTACCGCGGACGGTAGCCCTCGTCCCGGAAGCCCAGTTTTTCCACGACGCGCAGGCTGGGTCCGTTTTCGGGACGGATGTTGATTTCCATCCGGTGCAGGCCAAGGGTCCGGAAACAGTGGTCAGTTGCCATCGCCACGGCCGTGGGGGCAATCCCGTGCCCGGCCCGGGACTGGTCCACCCAGTAACCGAGCGTGGCCATCAACGCGGATCCCCACACGATCGAGGAGACGGTCAACTGCCCCACAATGACCGGGTCACGGTATCCGGGCGTCCACTCTGCAATCACAAAGGGAAGTGCCGTGGCCTGGGCAGCCTGGGTGTTCAGCGACCTGACCATCTGCCGGTAGTCGGGCAGCGCGCCACCCGGGATCGGGTTGGAGGCCTCCCAGGGTGCCAGCCAGTCACTGTTGCGCGAACGCACCTCGGTCCATTCCTTCCGGTCCCGGTACCTGATGGGCCGCAGGACAATGTCCCCGCACTCCAGCGTGACCGGCCAGATGTGGCTGACCCTCATGAAGGGTTACTTTGACAAACCGGCGGCAAGTTCCCGAAGCCAGTCACGCAGACCAGGTCCGAGGTCGTCGCTGTCGATGGCGAGCTGCACGCAGGCCTTGAGGTAGCTGAGCTTGTCCCCGGTGTCGTAACGGCGGCCGCGGAAGACCACGCCGTACACACCGCCGCCTTCACCGTCCCTGCTGGCCAGCTCCTGCAGGGCGTCCGTCAACTGAATCTCGCCGCCGCGGCCGGGCTCGGTCTTTTCCAGCACATCAAACACATCGGGGTGGAGCACATAGCGGCCAATGACAGCCAGGTTGGAAGGAGCTTCGTCGACGTCCGGCTTCTCCACCAGCTTGTTGATCTTGACGAAGCCTTCGCCCTCGATCTCGGAGATATCTGCGCAGCCATAGGCACTGATCTGGGAGGGCTCCACCTCAATGAGGGCCACCACAGAACCGCCGGTCTTGGCCTGCACGTCGATCATGATGCTGAGAAGCTCGTCGCGGGCATCGATCAGGTCATCGCCCAGCAGCACTGCGAAAGGCTCGTGGCCCACATGCTGGCGGGCACGCAGCACAGCGTGGCCCAGTCCCTTGGGGTCACCCTGGCGGACATAGTGGATGTCGCCGAGGTTGCTCGCGGCCTGGATCGATTCCAGCTTGGCGGTGTCGCCCTTGGCCTCCAGCGTCGCTTCCAGGGCCGGGACGCGGTCGAAGTGGTCCTCGAGTGCGCGCTTGTTGCGGCCGGTGATCATCAGAACGTCACTCAGGCCCACCTTGACGGCCTCCTCGACGACGTACTGGATGGCCGGCTTGTCAACCACCGGCAGCATCTCCTTGGGCATGGCCTTGGTGGCAGGCAGGAACCTGGTGCCGAGCCCGGCAGCAGGGATTACGGCCTTGCGGACTGAACAATTAGTGGAAGTCACTGGTCTAATCTATCCGAGGGAACATTCATACGGTAAATGCTTCCGGCAGCGGCCCCGCCGCCTGCCGCTGCGATAAAGGAAGACACCCATGCCAACAGGGACCACGCCGTCGAAGGACGGGATCCGTTCGCGGCACCGGCAAATCCGGGCCACCATGACGCCAGCGGACGTGGCCGAAGCCGGTGAACGCATCGCCGTCCACGGCCTGTCGTGGGCCCAGACGCTCACCGCGGGCAGGCCGGCAACGTTCACCTCCTACCTCGGGGTGGGATTCGAGCCGCCGACCCTTCCTCTGCTGCACGCATTGCATGGGGCTGGCCACCGGGTGCTGCTGCCGGTCTGCGAACCGGACCGCCAGCTGAGCTGGGTCTACTGGACCCCGGACACCGAGTTAGTCCGCAGCAGGTACGCCCCCATCCAGGAACCCGCCGGCGAGCGGCGCGGCATGGAGGCCGTCCGCGCCGTGGCAGGCCTGTTCATGCCTGCCACGGCGGTGGACATGAGCGGCAACAGGATCGGACAGGGCGGCGGCTATTACGACAAGTTCCTGGCGGCAGCCGCCGCCGGCGGACTGGAGCCGCCGAGGGCTGCCGTGATTTACGACGCCGAACTCCTGCCAGCGCAGTCCATCCCGGCCGAAAGCTTCGACCGGCCGGTGGACGCGGCACTCACTCCCTCAGGGCTGGTACCCTTCGGGTGACCTCGGCCGGGCGGGGTGCTAGAATTGGCACTCAGGCCCTGCGACTGCTAATGGAGTCATTTCCGCCACGGATATCCGGCTAGGAAAATCCGGGAAATGAAGCCAGGCAGCACGGGACCTGTCGTTTGTCCAAGAGGAGGATCTACAGTGCCCACGTATGCCTATGCCTGCAAGGATTGCAGCCATGCCTTCGACATCGTGCAGTCTTTCACCGACAGCACTCTGACGTCCTGCCCCGAATGCCAGGGCACGCTCCGCAAGAAGTTCAACAGCGTGGGCGTGGTCTTCAAGGGCTCGGGCTTCTACCGGACTGATTCGCGCGATACCAAGGGAAGCACCGTCTCCCCCGCTGCGTCCGCTCCGGCTGCGCCCGCCGCCGCCCCATCGGCTGCCCCGGCCTCCGCAGCCGCCAGCTAGAGGCCTCGCCGCGGCCCCTGCCGCACCGCAGCTAACGCCGCCTTCAGTCGGCGCTGCCTTCAACTAACACCGCCTTCAGCAAATGGAGTCCGGCCGGGATTGCCCGGCCGGGCTCTTTTGTTTTCTCCGGGTTCTTGGTTCGCTGCGCTGCAGGGCCTCAAGTGTCCGTTCACGCTTTGCTCGGCAGGCATCGTTGAGCTGAGGGGCAGCTTTTCCACATACGGCTTCCGGGGCCTGTCGCGGGCCGACGGATGGCCCGTAGCGTGGCGGCATGCCAGCCACCGGAATTTTTCCCGCAAGTGCATCCCGCCCGGCCGTCCGACCCGGACGCCGCAACTCACTGCCCGGTCCAGCCGCCCGCCCGCGCCGGCGGCGCTTCGCCGGATGGGTGAACCGTAACCGGCGTCTTGCCGTGGCGCTCCTCCTCTGTGCGGCCGCGGGGATCGCGGTCCACCAACTGACTCCTGCCCCTGCCCAGACCGTGAGCGTCCTGGCCGCCGCCCGTGACCTTCCCGCCGGAGCCAGCCTGAACGGCAGCGATGTCACACCCGTGAGAGTTCCCCCTGCCATGGTGCCGGACGGAACCTTCACTGAAAGCTCCGGCGTGGACGGCAAGCAGTTGGCCGCGCCGCTCCGCAAGGGCCAGCTCCTCACGGACACCCAACTGGTGGGGCCCGGTCTGCTGGCGGGAGCACCGCCCGGATCTGCTGCGGTGCCACTCCGGATGGCGGACCCGTCCTCCATCCAGCTGGTCTCCCCCGGGCAACTCGTGAACGTGGTTCTGACAAGCGGCAACGGCTATGACCAGGCATCAGCCTCGAAAATACTCGCCAAGTCGGTGCCTGTCCTCTGGACCTCCGGCCAGGAGGGCCAGGGCGGTCAATGGCTAGCTGCCGGGGATTCCGACGGTCTGCTGGTAGTGGCCGCCACCCCTGGCCAGGCCGGTGCGCTGGCGGGCGCATCAACCCAGGGAAAGCTGTTTTTCGTCCTGGTGGGATCCGGTGCCCGCTGAACCGGCCGTCAAGACCGGCGGCTCCCCGCGAAGCAGCAGTTCTTTTGCCCGGCCGCTTAACCCCAGTGCGGCGGCTTCTGCTCTTTCAGCCACGCGTCGTGGTCGTTACCGGATTCCGCGTCGCCCCAGGTGCGCGGATCGTCCTCGGCTGCCCTCTTGGGGACGACGCCCGTCCGATGCTGCCCGTCGGATTTTTCGCGCTGCGTCTTTGCTGACTTCGCCGCGTCGGGGGCCTGCTGGTCCTCGGGCTCCGTACCGTCTTTGCGCTCCATCCCGCCCGTGCGCTCCATCCCGCCGTCGGCTGTCACAGCGGGCCCTCCTTCCGTTCCATGACCAGCCGCTCCACGCCTGGCTCAGAACCGAAGCCTACTCCGGCACGGGGCGCGTCGGAATCGGCAGCGTCCCGGTTGGCCCGGTCAGTGCGGGCCCGCTCAGTTTCCGGCTGCCCGACGCCCGACTGGCCGACGTGGGAGTTACCGATGTTCGACTCATTTATGTCCGCCTGATCCGCATTCGCCTGATCCGCGTCGGCCGGGACCGCCGCCAACCGGTCAGCGTTCTCCCGGACAGCGTTCTCCCGGTCAGCTTCCTGCTGACCCGCATCGCCACCTTCCGGGTCGCTGCCGAAACTGTCTGCCGGGTTCCCGTACTCGTCCTCCTGACCCTGCCCAGGCTCGAAGTCGCCCACCGCCAGGGTGCTGACGTCGTCATCCAGGAAGAATCCCGGCGCTCCGACAGAGCGCACCGAAGGGGCGGGCTTCTCAAGCCCAAGGTATCCGCCGATCCTGTCGGCGCAGGCCGAGGGATCGGTGAACACCTCGATGGTCCACAGCGGCAGATACCGCCAGCCGAGCCGCTCCAGCAGCTGGGGGCGCAGCCGGCTGCGTTCCCGGACCGTCATTTGCCGGTACTGCTCGGTACCGTCCGATTCGATGGCGACCGGCCGCGGGATGTCGGCGTCGTCCTGGCCCATGGTGCTCAGCGGATCGGCTGCAGCCACCACGTCGATGACGCCGTCGTACTGGTGCCAGACGCGCGCGCCGCGGGCCCGCAGCCGGTCACCGAGGTCGGCAACCAGCGGGTCGGCCCCCAGCGCCTGTTCACTGGCCGCAGCCCTGGACGCGGGAGTTCCCAGGTCCGTGTTGCCGGAGATCTCACGGTCCAGGAGCTCGTAAAGGTCAACGGCACCGTGGGCCAGCCGGGTCCGGTCAAGGTCCTCCGGCTTGAAGCACGTCAGCACATGCAGCGACTGACGGGCCCGGGTCATGGCCAGAGCGAACTTGGCCCGGCCGCCCTCGGCGGACAGCGGACCGAAGCTGTGCAGGGCGCGGCCGTGCGGCGTCCGCCCGTAGCCCGGAGAGAAGATTACCCGGTCGCGGACCAACCCCTGAGCGCGCTCCAGGTCCACCACGCGGAACGACTCATCACCTGCCGTGAAGAATCCGGACAGCGAGGGATGGTTGGGCAGCTGCAGCCGGATGGACTCGCCGATCCGTGCCGCATGCCGGAGGCTGGCGGTTACCACCGCCAGCGAGGTCCGGGGACGGAGCCGCGCGTGCTCAAACACGAGCTCCACCACCCTGCTCACCTCTGCCACCACCGATTCGACGCCCTCATGGTCGGCGCTGGGCAAACCGGTGCCGTCAGGAAGGTATTCCACCGTCAGCGCACGGTCCAGCCCCGTGGCCGACTGGCCCTCGGGCAGGCGGCGAAGGCTGCCGTCATAAAAGTTCTTGCTCAGCTGCAGCACGAGGTCCTCGTCCACCGCGCGGAAAACCGAGCGCAGCGGCGCGGTCGGCAGCACCGCCGAAAGTGCTGTGAAGGCGCTTTCGACACTCTGGTGCGACTGCTCGCCGGCAGCGAGCCGTTCCACCGCAACGGTAAAGGTGCGGGGGCTGGCAATCTTGTCGTCGCCAAAGGCGATCACCTGCTTGGCGCGGGCGACCGCCGGGAGGACGGCCTGCAGCGAGGTAGCCTCGGCGTCGAGGATCACCACGGCGTCGAACTTCTGCTCGGCCGGGAGGAGTCCAGTCATGAGGTAGGGGCTGACCGACCACACGGGCACCAGCATGGGAACCAGCGCCGGCGCCTGCGCCGTCAGCGCTGCAAGCGTGACGCGCCCGTCCTTGAGAAGGCTCCGGAGCAGGTCCGCCTGGCGGGCATGCTCCTCGATGGCCGCCCGCCAGCGCCCGGCCAGCTTCCACCGCAGGCGGCCTGCACCGCTGGCAACGTGGGCGTCGTCCGCGAGCCGGTACTCCGCCTCAAGCTGGCGCAGCGCATCGCCGTCGGACATGGCCAGGTAGTCGTCCCCGCTGATCATCGCTTCGAGCGCCGACTGCCACCAGGCCAGATCCAGCTCGGCGGCAACGGACCCGGCACCCACCTCGCGTTCCGAGAGGTCTGCCAGCAGCTCCCCCAGCCCGTGCTCACGCATGTTCTCGATGAGGAGCGTGCGTTCGGGCAGGGTTTGCAGCGTCTTCGTGTCGGCGACCAGCCGTTCCAGGCGCTCCATGAGCTCCGGGTAGGGAACGTTTTCGAGCGAACCGCCGGCAGCCGTGTGCCGCAAGGCGTCGCCCAGCTGCTTCATCTCGCGGGTCAGTCCGCGGTGCATGATGCTGATCTCCGCGAGGCCGGACGGCACCGCCGGATGCCGCTGCGTGGTGGCGTACCCGGCCCACTGGGCACGCTGTTCCTGCACCAGCACCAGCGAGCTGTGAAGGTCGGCAATGTGCACGCCGGGGCGGACATACTCCTTGGCCACCCGGCGGAGGCGGGACCGCTGCATGGAGGCCATGTCGATGCCCCGCTCCCTGCGCCACGACGAGGAAGCCGTCGCGGAAATGAGGTCAGTCACGGGGCGGTCAAAGATGTCCGGGGTGAACTTGTCCAGGCTTTCGCGGACGGCCACCAGGAGCCTGAGCTGGGAGCCCCACTCGGCGAAGGTGGCTCCCAGGCGGATTTCCGCATGGCTGGCCACGTCCTCCATCCGTTCCTGGAGCTGCGGCAGCTTCTTCTCCACCGCGCGTGCCAGCTCCTGGGCTTCCTCGGTCTCCTTGCGCGTCACCAGGCGGGCGCCGTGCCAGGGGCTGGTGGTCGAGGCCCTGCTGAAGGCACCGAGTTCGGCGGCCCGCTTCAGCCGGCCGGCGAGCTCCTCGCGGTCGCGGATGCTGTCCAGGACGCTGCGCTTCAGGCGCACGGTGGTGGCCGGGGCAGGCTGGATTGACGTCAGCTCAGCGAGCGACTGCATGGCCTGGTAGGGCGAGCAGCCCCACCGCTGCCGCACGTTATGCAAGGACGCGACGTGGTCCAGAAGGGCGTGGCGGTGCTCGGTGAGGGTCTTGTGAAGGCTGCCGAGCTGGGGTTCCTGGGCTTTTTCGTTGCGCACGATGGAGCGCACCAGTTGGCCTTTGAGCTGCTGCGGCGTTGCGTTTCCGGACAGCTGGAAAAGGATCGACTCCAGGCCGAGGCCCTCGAGGCGTCCGGACACCTCATTGAGGCTGGCACGCCGGTCCCCCACCACGAGGACGGTCTTGCCTTCGTCCACGAGCGCACCGATTGTGTTGATGGCAGTCTGCGTCTGGCCGGTGCCGGGCGGGCTGCTCACCACCAGCGAATCCCCGGCCCTGACGGCGTCGATCACATACTGCTGGTCGGCATCGGCGTCGAGGAGGAGGAGCTCCTCGGCGGGGTCCCGTTCGTCCACGCTGGGAAAGCGCTCACGCTGCAGGCCCGGAACATCGACGACTTCGCCCGACGCGGCCTTGGCCAGCGAGGCCACCAGTGCGTTCTGGCCGTTGATCCACGGATCGTCGAGGTTCCCGGAGAGGTCAGCGAAGGTGGAGACGAGCAGGTTGTGCTCCACCTCGGCCCCGTGGATGGGCTTGACCAGCGTGCTGATCCGGTCCAGGACGGGCAGGGGGTCGAAGCGCGCGGTGCTGTAGGCCATCCGGGTCACGGCGTTGACGTCGAACACGATCCCGTGAATGGTTTTCAGGTGCCGGATCAGGGCAGGGTTGATGCGCGCCTGCTCCGTGAGCTGCAGTTCGTAGTCGTCTTCGCCGGGGCGGATGGTGAGCGTCATGGCGGTCAGCATCACCGGTGCCGAGACACGCTGCGGTTTGCCCCCGACGGCGGAGGTCCACACCACGGTGCCGGCCGAGAAATACCCGGCCTCGATGCCGCGGTCATTGGCCAGTTCGAAAATCTTGGAGCGCAGGTTCCGGCAGGCCCGGGCAGCCACGACGTACTGCTTCTGGTCACGGATCAGCGTGGAAAGCCGCGTCCGGCGTCCGGCCATGAGCTGCGCCAGTCCCGAAGGGTGCGCGTGGGTGAGGTCTATGGAACCCTCGGGCGTTTTGGTGAAGCGCAGCATTGTGTCTGCCCCTGTAACGGGCTTTAGCCCGGACAGCCACTTCCTGAGCTCCTCCGAACCCTCGGAGTCGACCTGACCTACTGACACTACTGCCTTCTTTTCTGCGCTCGCGCGTGACGCCTTGGACCATACGGGCATAGTTTCGAGCGTAGCCGGAAACCGCCGCGGTTGAGAGACCGCAACACTGGGTCGGCCCAAGTTGCGGCGCATTTCGCCCCAATGCATCCCGCCCGGCCTCGCTACCGGAGAATGCAAAATGGCCGGCCTCCCTGCGGAGTCCGGCCATTTTCACAACGCTATTCCCACTCGATGGTTCCCGGCGGCTTGCTGGTGACGTCGAGCACCACGCGGTTGACGCCGTCGACCTCATTGGTGATCCGGTTGGAGATCCTGGCCAACAGGTCGTACGGGAGCCGTGACCAGTCGGCCGTCATGGCGTCCTCGGAGGAAACGGGGCGCAGCACGATCGGGTGGCCGTAGGTGCGGCCGTCGCCCTGGACGCCGACGCTGCGGACGTCCGCAAGCAGCACCACGGGCATCTGCCAGACGTCGTTGTCGAGTCCGGCGGCGGTGAGTTCGGCGCGGGCGATGGCGTCTGCCTTGCGCAGCAGGTCCAGGCGTTCCTTGGTGACCTCCCCGACGATGCGGATTCCCAGGCCCGGGCCGGGGAACGGCTGGCGGCCGACGATTTCCTGGGGCAGTCCGAGCTGGGCGCCCACGGCACGCACCTCGTCCTTGAACAGGGCACGCAGCGGCTCGACGAGTTCGAACTGCAGGTCCTCGGGCAGGCCGCCCACGTTGTGGTGGCTCTTGATGTTCGCTGCGCCCTCGCCGCCGCCGGATTCGACGACGTCCGGGTACAGGGTGCCCTGCACGAGGAACTTGATCTTTTCACCGTGCGCCGCGGCGTCGGCGATGATCGCACGCTCCGCCTCTTCGAAGGCCCGGATGAATTCGCGGCCGATAATCTTGCGCTTGGTCTCGGGGTCGCTGACCCCGGCCAGGGCCGCCTGGAAGCGCTCCTGCTCGTTGGCTACGTAGAGGTTGACGCCGGTGGCCGCAACGAAGTCGCGCTCCACCTGCTCAGCTTCGCCTTCGCGCAGCAGCCCGTGGTCAACGAAGACACAGGTCAGCTGGTCGCCCACGGCGCGCTGGACGAGGGCGGCGGCAACGGCTGAATCCACTCCGCCGGAGAGTCCGCAAATGACCCGGGCGTCGCCGATCTGCTGGCGGATGCGGTCCACCTGCTCTTCAAGGATGTTGCCCGTGGTCCAGTTCGGCTCCAGCTTGGCGCCCTTGAACAAAAAGTTCTCCAGCACCTGCTGGCCGTACGCCGAGTGCTTCACCTCGGGGTGCCACTGCACGCCGTACAGGCACTTCTCCTCGTTGGCGAAGGCGGCAACTTCAGCCCCCGCCGTGGTGGCCAGCACTTCGAAGCCCTCGGGAGCCGCGTGGACAGAGTCGCCGTGGCTCATCCAGGTGTTCTGGTGCTGGGGCATTCCCTCGAGTACGGAACGGCCTTCACCAAGGATGGTGGTTTGTGTGGAGCCGTATTCCCGCAGGCCGGTCTTGTCCACCTTGCCGCCCAGGGCGTTGGCCATGGCCTGGAAGCCGTAACAGATGCCGAAGACCGGGACACCTGCCTCGAAGAGGTCGGCGCCAACGCTCGGGGCGCCGTCCGCGTAGACGCTGGCGGGTCCGCCGGAGAGGATGATGGCGGCGGGGTTCTTGGCCAGGAGCTGCTCAGTGCTGTGGGTATGCGGAACCACTTCCGAATACACATTCGCTTCCCGGACGCGGCGGGCAATCAGCTGCGCGTACTGGGCACCGTAGTCAACAACCAGCACCGGCTTCTGGGAAGTCTGGGATGCAGTGGGAGTAGTCACCGTACTAGCCTACTTTGCACGGTTGCCCCGACGCATCTTGAGCGGCCCCGCTGTGACGCACGGAACGCCGGACTAGTAGCGGCTGGCGGCCTGCGGGTTGGCGGCAAGTTCGGCCTCCACCTCCGCGTGGAACTTCTTCTCCACGATGAAGGACAGGAACGGGACCACACCGCCGAGCGCCAGCAGGATCATCTTGGCGAACGGCCAGCGCATCAGCGACCACAGACGGAAGTTGGACATCAGGTACACCACATACATCCAGCCGTGGACGATGAGCACGGTGACGGACACGTTGAACCCGCCGAGGACGCCCTTCGGTTCGGCCGGGGTGAACCCGAAGCCGAACGGCTGGCCGGTCAGGGCGTCCGTTCCGCCGGCGAAGAGGTATTGGCCGAAGCCGTAGCGGGCAACGAGCTCCGCGCACAGCAGCAGCAGCATGGCACCCGTGAGGTAGGCCATGACCTTGTAGAACTTCAGGGCGGAGCGGATCTGCGCCTCCGTGCCGCCAAAGCGTCGCTTCTTCGCCGTCCCGGTCGGGTTGGAGGGCTGGATGGCCGGCTTGGGTTCGATCATGGCTGTACCTTTTGTTGGATCTCGTTGGGTTGGGTGGGTTCTGGCCCGGGGTGGCGGTGGGCCCCGTCGTCGTGGTCCTCGGCGTCCTCGAGGCTCCTGCGGTAGTCGTCCTTGACCAGCCGCCACCAGATGAACAGGGCGAACCCGGCGAAAACGATCCACTCCACGGAGTAGAAGAGATTCAGCCAGTTGACCTTCGCGGACGGCGGCTGCGCGGCAATGTCGAGCGGCTTGAGGCGGCTGCCGGCGGCAGCACCGACGTCGGCCGTTCCGGACTTTTCCGCCGCAGCGGAAACGAAGGCGGGGTAGCTGCTGACGTTCCAGTCGTTGACGAGCTCGGCCACAGAGACGGCCGTCGCACGGCCGGGTTCAGGCGCCGTGTTGGGCACGGGCGCCTCGGACGGCAGGAGCCGTCCGGTCAGCCGGATGACGCCCGACGGCGGGGCGCCGGCGTCGGCGGGATCGGCGATCCAGCCGCGGGCCACCGGTATGTAGGTTTTCGGCGAGGCTGCCGCACCCTTGAGCGCTGGGGCGTCCGACACCGCGAAGGCCGTGACCACCCAGTATCCGGTCTTGCCGTCCTTAAGCCGGCCCGGAACCAGAACCTGCTTGGCCGGATCGTAGGTGCCGGAGGCTGAGACCATCTGGTCCGCCACCGAGCCACGGAAGAATTCGCCGGGCTGCAGGGTTTTCGTCAGGGCCTGGACCTGCTCCGTGGTGGGGTTGACCGGAACCTCGGGCTGCGTGGAACGGCCGAACTGCCATTGGCTCAGGAGCACAAAGACGCCCGAAATGGCGATCGCAAAGACCAGGCCTGCGATCCACCGGGGCTGGAGGGCTGTTTTCCACACCCCTTAACGTTACTTCGTCCGTGTGTAGAACAACGAAACGCCTGTCCAGGCGAGGGCCTGCCCCAATCAGTGGTCGAAGAAGACCAGGCTTGAGTTGATGAGTTCCGCGATGACCTCGGGGTCGTAGGCCCGTCGCAGCGATTCCCGGAACGATTCCTTCGACAGCGACCTCGCCAGGGTGGCGAGCACTTCCAGGTGGTCGGAGAACGAACTCGCCGGTGTGGCGATGAGGAGGATCACTGTGGCGGGGCCGTCGGAGGCCCCGAAGTCCAGTGCCTTGCCGTACTTGGTGATCCCGACGGCGATCGACGTCTCGGAGACGAACTCGCTGCGGGCGTGCGGCAGGCCCACTCCCCCGGGCAGGCCGGTGGCCAGCTGGTGCTCCCGGGCGTTGACGTGGCTCAGGAAGCCCTCGAGATCCGAGACCCGGCCGGCGTCGTACAGCTTCCGGGCAAGCTGGCTGGCCGCGTCCACCTTGTCCTCGGCCTCCATTTCGAGGATCACCATGTCCGGTGTGGTGAGCTGAGCATCGTAACGGTCCAGTGGTTCCGCCAAGTGGTGTCCCTTCAGTGAAGCCGGGGCCCGCCCGGCGGCGGTCTGCGATCTCAGCGCAGCGGGACGATGTCCTCCGCGCCCAGCCGGGCAGCATCGGCCGATTCGTCATCGGGCTGCTGCTGGCTAAGCCGTTCGGCTTCCACCCGCGCAAGATAATGCTTGATTTCGCTTTCCCGCTGCGCATCGCTCCAGCCAAGAATTTCTCCCATAAGCTTAGCGACTACCGGCACGGCAGACACACCACGGTCCCACGACTCGATGGAAATCCTGGTGCGGCGGGTCAGGACGTCGTGCACGTGCCGGGCGCCTTCATGGGTTGCCGCGTAGACCGCCTCGGCCTGAAGGTAGTCGTCCGCGCCGGGCAGCGGTTCGGCCAGTTCGGGCCGGTCCTGGATGAGGGCCAGCACCTCAGACGCCATGGATCCGTAGCGGTTCAGCAGGTGCTCCACACGGGCCACGTGCACGCCGGACTCCTCCGCGGTCCGGTTGCGGCGGTTCCAGGCGGCCTTGAAGCCGCCGGCTCCCAGCAGCGGAATGGTCTCAGTGCAGCTGGCGGGCACACGCTCGTCCATGCTGCGGACGGCTTCGTCCACGGCGTCCTTGGCCATGACCCGGTACGTGGTCCACTTGCCGCCGGCCACCACCACCAGGCCGGGCACCGGGTGGGCCACGATGTGCTCGCGGGAGAGTTTGGCCGTGGAGTCGCTTTCCCCTGCGAGCAACGGCCGCAGCCCGGCGTAGACACCCTCCACGTCTTCCCGGGTGAGGGGCCGCTTGAGGACCTTGTTGACGTGTTCCAGAAGGTAGTCGATGTCCTTGCTGGACGCCGCGGGGTGGGCCTTGTCCAGGTGCCAGTCGGTGTCCGTGGTGCCGATGATCCAGTGCCGTCCCCACGGGATGACGAACAGCACGGACTTCTCCGTCCGCAGGATCAGCCCGACCGTTGACTGGAAGCGGTCCCGCGGCACCACCAGGTGGATGCCCTTGGACGCGCGCACCTTCAGCTGGCCGCGCTCGGTGACCATGGCCTGGGTTTCGTCGGTCCAGACGCCGGTGGCGTTGATGACCTGCTTGGCGCGGATGTTGAAGTTGGTACCGTCCTCGCGGTTCACCACCTTGGCGCCCACCACTCGTTCGCCTTCGCGCAGGAAGTCGACGACGGCGGTCTGGTTGACCGCGTGCGCGCCGTAGTAGGCGGCGGTCCGCACCAGGTTGGCCACGTACTTGGCGTCGTCCACCTGGCCGTCGTAGTAGCGGATCGATCCGACGAAGGCGTCGTCCTTCAGGCTCGGGGCGGCACGCAGTGTGCCCCGGCGCGACAGGTGCTTGTGGAACGGCACGCCGCGCTTGTGGCCGCCGGAGATGGACATGACGTCGTAGAGGGCGATGCCGGCGCCGATGTACGGCCGCTCCACGACGTGCTTGGTCAGCGGATACAGGAACGGCACCGGCCGGGCCAGGTGCGGGGCCAGCTCGGAAAGCAGCAGCCCCCGCTCCTGCAGCGCCTCCTTCACGAGTGCGAAGTCCAGCATTTCGAGGTAACGGAGGCCGCCGTGGATGAGCTTGGAGGACCGTGAGGACGTCCCCGCGGCCCAGTCGCTGGCTTCCACGATGCCCACACTCAGGCCGCGGGTTACAGCGTCAAGGGCCACGCCGGTGCCGACGATGCCGCCGCCGACGATCAGGATGTCCAGTTCCTTGCCGGGCTCCGTCGAAGCCTTCAGTGCGGCTAGCGCGGCCTCCCGCGCCTCGGGGCCGAGTGCTCCCCTGGTCACCGCCGGACGTTCACCGAAACCGGACATGACAGGCCTCCATCCTCATCGAACGTTGTAGTTCACCAGAGTACTTCGTACGTCTGCCGATGGGCAGGGTGCGGACTGTGTTGCCGGGGGCCGCCGGTCAGTTTCCGGCGTAGGGCGAAACCACGACGTCGACCCGCTGGAACTCCTTGAGGTCCGAGTAGCCGGTGGTGGCCATGGAGCGGCGGAGCGCACCGATCAGGTTGGACGTCCCGTTGGTGTGGTGGCCCGGCCCGAAAAGCACTTCTTCCAGCGGACCGACAGTTCCGATGTTGACCCTGTCGCCGCGGGGCAGTTCCAGGTGGTGTGCCTCCTGGCCCCAGTGCCAGCCCTTTCCGGGTGCTTCCTCTGCCCGGGCGAGGGCGGTGCCGAGCATGACGGCGTCGGCGCCCATGGCGATGGCCTTGACGATGTCGCCCGAGGTTCCCATTCCACCGTCGGCAATTACGTGGACGTAGCGTCCGCCGGACTCGTCCATGTAGTCGCGGCGGGCGGCGGCGACGTCGGAGATGGCGGAGGCCATGGGCGAGTGGATGCCCAGCGCGCGGCGCGTGGTGGTGGTGGCACCGCCGCCGAAGCCGACCAGGACGCCGGCCGCGCCGGTGCGCATGAGGTGCAGGGCGGGCGTGTAGCCCGCGGCGCCGCCCACGATGACCGGGACGTCGAGTTCGTAGATGAACTGCTTAAGGTTCAGCGGTTCGTGGTCCTTTGAGACGTGCTCGGCGGAGACCGTGGTCCCGCGGATAACAAAGATGTCGACGCCGGCCGCCACCACTGTCTTGTAGTGTTCCTGGGTGCGCTGCGGGGTCAGTGACCCGGCCACGGTGATGCCTGCGGCACGGATTTCCGCCAGCCGGGAGGTGATCAGTTCGGGCTGGATGGGTGCCTGGTAGAGGTCCTGCATCCTGCGGGTGACGGCCGGGCTGTTGGTTTCGTCGGCAAGCACGCCGATCTCGTCCAGCACGTACTGCGGGTCCTCGTACCGGGTCCAGAGGCCCTCGAGGTCCAGGACGCCCAGGCCGCCGAGCTTGCCGAGCGCGATGGCCGTTGCCGGCGACATGGCGGAATCCATGGGTGCCGCAATGACGGGCATGTCGAACTTGTATGCATCGATCTGCCACGAGACGGAGACGTCCTTAGGGTCACGGGTGCGTCGGTTGGGGACGATCGCAATGTCGTCCAGGGAGTAGGCACGACGCCCACGCTTGCCACGGCCAATCTCAATCTCGTAAGTCACTGCTCTAGGTTATCCCAGCTACAGTGGCCGGATCGGCAGACGCTGGGTGTTCGAGGACCACATTGCAGGCATCGGAACCGCGTCCGGCGAGTTCATTGCCGCCACCTCCGCTTCGAGGAAGTCCGCGTCGTGGACGTGTCCGCCGCGGTGGCAGGGGAGTCGTTGGTTCAGCAGCGTCCCGCCGCGCCCCAGCCTTGCCCGTGTCCGGACCACCGTGGTGGAAGTCAGATCCCGCCGGCCTCCTCGACGGTGAGCTGGGATTCGAACATCCGGAAGTACCGGCCCCGGAGAGCCACCAGTTCCCGGTGCGTGCCTTGCTCCACGATCCGGCCGTCCTCCAGCATGTACACGATGTCTGCCTTCTCGATCGTGGCGAGCCGGTGGCTGATGGCGATGATGGTGCTGCTGCGCTCGGCGAACAGCCGGGTGAAGATGCGGTGCTCGGCCAGCGCGTCGATGGCTGAGGTGGGCTCGTCCATGACCATGAAGGAGGCGTTCCGGTAGAAGTTCCGTGCCATGGCCAGCCGCTGCCACTGCCCGCCGCTCAGTCCGCTCCCCTTGCGGCCGCGCGGATCCTCCATCCAGTTACTGACGTGGTTGTCCAGGCCGTTGGGCAGCTTGTTGATGAAATCCAGGGCCTCGGCGTCGCCGGCCGCCCGGACGATCCGCTCATCGTCGCGGGGCAAATCGACGTCGCCGAAGAGGATGTTTTCGGCTGCGGTGGCGAATTCGTACTTGAGGAACTCCTGGCTCAGCACCGCCAGGTGGCGGTGCCAGGAGGTGACGTCGACGGCGGCGAGGTCCACGCCGTCGAGCATCACCTGGCCGGAATCGGGGCGGTAAAGCCCGGCCAGGATACGGATCAGCGTGGACTTCCCGGCGCCGTTCTCCCCGACGATGGCGATGTGCTGGCCCTCGCGGATGGTCATGCTGATGCCGCGGATCACTTCGATGTCACTGCCGGTGTAGGTGAAGCGGATGTCGCGCAACTCAACGGTCTTTGGCGCTTCCAGCAGCGGCGGTGCGTGGCTGGAGTGCACGGGCAACGTCATGAAGAGCTCGTAGTCCTTGAGGTTGGCGAGGTCCTCGTCGATGGAGCTGAGCGAGGAGACCAGGTTGTTCGCGGTGGACAAAGCCCGGCTGACGATCTGCTGGACGTAGAGGAACTGCCCCACCGGCTGGGCCCGGACGATGACCTGGCCCACCACCCAGATGAGCGAGACAACCTCCGCGGCGTACTGCAGGGCGTCGGCCACCAGCTGCCTGGGGATGTATCTCTTCTGGAAATCCAGCCGGCGCTTCTCGTCGGCGTCCCGGAGCCGGGAGCGCAGTTCCATGAGGTACCCGACGATCCCGTACAGGCGCATCTCGGCGATGTGCTGCGGACGGAGCAGGTTGGTCTCGATCATCCGCCGCTGCCGCCGCGAATCCACCTGGGTGTTCCAGTGCGCAATCTGCTCGCGCGACAGTTTGAACTGCAGGTAGACGCTGGGGACGATCGCGACGAGGACGATCAACGCAATCCACCAGCTCACCAGCAGGAGCGCGCCGATGGCGAGGATCACCGAGACCAGCTGCGTGAAGATGGCGGCGATCCGGTCGAGGACCCTGGCATACGAATCCGAGAACCGCTTCGCGCGGTCGTAGAGATCCACTGTTTCCTTGTCGTCGTACCGCCAGAAATCCAGCGCAAGGAACCGCTCGTACATCAGGTCGCCCACGATGGCGCCCACCCTGAAGCTCATGACCTGCTGGATGTAGCGGTCCAGGCTGCCGAACGCGCCCCAGAACAGGCCCAGCGCGGCGGTGATGATGACGTAAACGATGGCCTGCTGCCCGGCGGCGGCGTCCCCGCTGTAGGCGGCGGCCAGCGCGGTAGTGGTCAGGCCCGCGAAGTACGTGGTGACCAACGGCAGCACCGCCGAGATCAGCGAGCCGGCCACCTTCATGAGCACGGCACCGGGCGACGCACGGAAGCTGACACGCAGGACCTGGGCCACGGCACCGGCGTAGGGCTTCAGTGCCAGCCGCCGCTGGGGTTCCCGTTTCGGGTTCAGTTCGGCGGGATGGCGTGGCTGGGACATGGCTCCAGCCTAGTCCCGGCACCGATACGTATGAGGCGGTGCAAACGACGACGGGCCGCCGGAAGGAATCCCGGCGGCCCGTCGTTGGTGCTTGGGGCCACGCCCGCCGGGTTCCCTGGGCCGAGCTTGCGAGGTTAGGGAACGGGTGGGGATTAGCGTGAACCGTAGTTCGGTGCCTCGACGGTCATCTGGATGTCGTGCGGGTGCGATTCCTTCAGGCCGGCCGGGGTGATCCGAACAAACTTGCCGCGGGCCTTCAACTCGGGAACGGTGGGAGCGCCGGTGTAGAACATGGTCTGGCGGAGGCCGCCCACCAGCTGGTACGCCACCGAGGCCAGAGGTCCGCGGTAGGCCACGCGGCCCTCGATGCCCTCGGGGATGAGCTTGTCATCGCCGGAGACGTCGGCCTGGAAGTAGCGGTCCTTCGAGTAGGAGGTATTCTTGCCGCGCGACTGCATGGCACCGAGGGAGCCCATGCCGCGGTAGCTCTTGAACTGCTTGCCGTTGACGAAGATCAGCTCACCCGGGGATTCGTCACAGCCCGCCAGCAGGGAGCCGAGCATCACGGTGTCGGCGCCGGCAACCAGCGCCTTGCCGATGTCGCCGGAGTACTGGAGGCCGCCGTCGGCGATCAGCGGAACGCCGGCCGGAATGGCCGCCTTCGCCGATTCGTAGATGGCAGTGATCTGCGGAACGCCCACGCCCGCCACCACACGGGTGGTGCAGATGGAGCCCGGGCCGACGCCCACCTTGATGCCGTCGGCACCTGCGTCGATCAGCGCCTGGGCGCCTTCGCGGGTGGCGGCCTGGCCGCCGATGATGTCCACGTGCGCCGCGACCGGATCGGACTTCAGGCGGCGGATCATGTCCAGCACACCCTGCGAGTGGCCGTTCGCGGTGTCCACGAAGAGGGCGTCCACGCCGGCGTCCACCAGCTTCATGGCGCGCTCCCAGCCGTCACCGAAGAACCCGATGGCGGCGCCGACACGGAGCCGGCCCTCGTCGTCCTTGGTGGCCAGCGGGTACTGCTCGGCCTTGGTGAAGTCTTTGGTGGTGATGAGGCCCTTCAGGCGCCCCTGCTCGTCCACCAGCGGAAGCTTTTCGATCTTGTTCGTGGCCAGCTTGTGCGAGGCCTCCTCGCGGCTGATACCCACGTGGCCGGTGACCAGCGGCATCTTGGTCATGACGTCGCTGACCAGGCGGATCGGGAAGTCGGATTCCGGGACGAAGCGCGTATCGCGGTTGGTGACGATGCCGAGGAGCCGGTTGCCGTCGTCCACCACGGGCAGACCGGACACACGGTAGCGGGCGCACAGCTCGTCGAGTTCCAGCAGCGTGGCCTCGGGGCCGATGGTGAGCGGGTTGGTGATCATGCCCGACTCGCTGCGCTTGACGCGGTCCACCTGGTCGGCCTGGTCATCGATGGAGAGGTTGCGGTGGACGACGCCGAGGCCGCCCTGGCGTGCCATGGCGATGGCCATGCGGGACTCGGTGACAGTGTCCATGGCTGCAGACAGCAGCGGCGTCTGGACGCTGATGCGCTTGGAGATCCGGGACGACGTGTCGGCGTCCGAGGGGATCACGTCGGTGTGGCCGGGAAGCAGCAGGACGTCGTCGTAGGTCAGGCCGATGAAGCCGAAGGGGTTGTGCTCGGGCTGGGTCATGAATGCGCCTCTTACCTTGGTTTACAGGTTCACGGGGTAGGGGTTGCAGCCGATGACCAGCCCGTCATTACGGGACTGGCCTGTGCAGGGGTTGGCCGGGGCCGGAAGGTGATGCTGGAGGAATTGAATTAATACTAGAACCTTGGCGGCGATCCCCATATTCCTTGCCGGCATTGTGAGCAAGGGCACTCCCCGCCCGCTCCCTAACCTCGCAGGCTCGGTCAGGGAACCCTCGCGGGCGTGGGCCAGCAGGCGCGCTACTTCCAGCCCGTGGCAGCCAGGAGCCGCTTCTCGAACATCGGGATCATGGACTGGACGTACGTCTTGGTCAGGTGGTTGTCGTCCTTGTAGACGTACACATTGCCCACCACGGCCGGGCAGATGCCGCCGGCGCAGATGAAGTCGCTCATGTCCATCAGGCGCAGCCCGTCCACCTTGCCCCGGTAGGCGTCCAGCGGCGACTTGGCAGCGAGGGATTCGCCCAGCGGCGGGTTGCACTCCGGCGCGTCCGTGCCGTACTTCTGGACGCATTCCGGCATGTTGATGGCGAAGCGCGGGTTGTCCCGGACCCCGACGACGTCGATCCCGGCGTCGGTGAACGGCTTGATGCCCTCCAGGTAGCCGGGCACCTCGGTTTCAAACGGGGCTTCCTTGTGCGTGAGGGATGCCACAGTGAACACCGCGTCCGGCTTGTGCTCCATGACGTACGCGGCGCTGGCCCTGTTGAAGGCGTTGCAGTCGGCGTCGCGCTCCGTCGATTCGGCGCCGAACCGGCAGTTGCCCTTCAGGAGGGTGACCACCTCCCAGCCGTGCTCCTTGGCGATCGGGCCGAGCGCGGCCATGTACTGCTGGGCGTGGGAGTCGCCGAGCACCACGATCCGCTTGGTGACCTTGTCCGGCTTGCTGTTCTGCAGGCAGCCGCTGAGCAGGGGGTCGCTGGGGACGTTGCCGTCGGTGCACAGCCCGTCGATGTCCGCCCACTCGTTTTTCATGGCGGCGGGGGCCGGAATCACGGTGGCTTCCGGCGTCGGCTTGCCGGCGTTCTCCGGCGCCAGCGCGGCGGCGCCGGGAGTCAGCTCGCGAGGTTGCGCGGCCGCCGCGGCCTCGTCGGCGGTCAGCTTGGTCTGCCACACCGCGACCGGACCGGCCAGCAGGGCGCCGCAGGCAACAATTACGACGGCGGTGCGCCAGGCCCGCAGTTGCGGCCAGTGCCATTCACGCAGCGGCTTCTCGACGAAGCGGGTGGTCAGGACGGCCAGCACCACGGAACCCGCCACAACGGCGAGGCCCTGGACCAGGTTGGGCTTTTCGATGCCCGTGCCGGCCAGTGCCAGGACCAGGACCGGCCAGTGCCACAGGTAGAGGGCGTAGGAGTTGTCCCCCAGGGCCACCAGCGGCTTTGAGCACAGGATCCGGTCCACGCCGAACCGGCTGCCGCTTTGGCCGGCGACGATGATGGCAGCCGCGGCCAGGGTGGGCCACAGCGCAATAAAGCCCGGGAAGGACCGGTCAACGGTGAGCACCAGGCCGCAGGAAATCATGGCGGCAAGTCCGGCCCAGCCCAGGGCCACACGCAGCGCCTTGCCTGGCTTCAGGTAGGGCAGCGCCAGGGCCAGCAGCGATCCCAGCGCGAACTCCCACAGCCGGGTCCGCGTGTCGAAGTAGGCGTAGGCCTGGTTGCTGGCCGTCTGGCCGATCGAGAACACCAGCGAGGCGATGAAGATGCCGCCGAAGGTGACCATCAGGACAGTCCGGTAGCTGACTTCTCGGCGGCGCCGCAGCAGCCGCCACACCAGGGCGGAGCCGGCGAAGATGAGGGGCCAGAGGATGAAGACCTGGCCCTGGATGGACAGCGACCAGAAGTGCTGGAGCGGGCTGGCCCCGGAGTGGTCCTGCGCGTAGTAGTCCACGGCGCTGTTGGCCAGCAGCCAGTTCTGCCCGTAGAGCAGGGACGCCCACGCCTCGTTGAGGACGTCGGGCCAGCGGCTCTGCGGCAGGACCAGCCAGGTTCCGGCCAGCACACCGAGGATCACGACGACGGCGGCCGGGATCAGCCGCTTGAAGAGGTGCAGCCAGTGGCTCACGAGGCGCAGCGGAGCACCTTTCTCCACCTTGCGGACGAAGGACAGGGTCAGCAGGAACGCAGAGATCAGCAGGAAGATGTCCACGCCGCCGGAAACCCGGCCAAGCCACACGTGGTACGTGACCACCATGAGCACCGCGAGGGCACGAAGGCCCTGCACCTCGGGCCGGTAACCAGGCCTGGCCTTCAGCCGGGCAGCCCGCGGCTCATGGTTTTGGTTCCCTGCCGGTTCCTCGCGCGGCATGCTTTCCAGCGGGTCCGTCGATCTCGCTTCTGGCACAGATAACCCCTCAAACGGCAGCACAAAGCACCCATGTTACCAATTCGTGACATTCCAGACGAATCAACCACGCAGGTGCGACCGGGGTCTTAGCCGGGAGAATCCGTCTGAAAGCGCAGAGAAGGCCCGCCCAGCGGCAGCTGGACGGGCCTTCTCATGAGCCGCTTGGAGCGGGCTGCAGCCTAGTGGCTGTGGCCTGCGTGCTCGTCTTCCTCGGCGGCCTTCTCAGCCACCAGGGTTTCGGTGGTGAGCACCAGCGCAGCGATGGAGGCTGCGTTGCGCAGGGCTGCACGGGTGACCTTGACGGGGTCAATGACGCCCGCTGCGATCAGGTCCTCGTACTCGCCGGACTTGGCGTTGAAGCCGTGGTTGTTGTCCTGCTCGGCAACCCGGGCGGCCACAACGTAGCCGTCGTGGCCGGCGTTCTGCGCGATCCAGCGCAGCGGCTGGACCAGTGCACGGCGGACGATGCCGACGGCGGCAGCCGCGTCACCTTCGAGTGCCGTGACAGCCGGGTCCTCGTCGAGTGCCTTCAGCGCGTGGATCAGGGCGGAACCGCCACCGGCCACGATGCCTTCTTCGAGGGCCGCGCGGGTGGAGGACACTGCATCTTCGATGCGGTGCTTCTTTTCCTTCAGCTCAACCTCGGTGGCTGCGCCGACCTTGATCACGCCGATGCCGCCGGCCAGCTTGGCCAGGCGCTCCTGCAGCTTCTCCCGGTCCCAGTCGGAATCGGTGCGGGTCAGCTCGGCGCGCAGCTGCGCAACGCGTGCTGCAACGTCCTCGGCCGAACCTGCGCCGTCGACGATGGTGGTGTTGTCCTTGGTCACCGTGATGCGGCGGGCGGTACCCAGCACCTCGAGGCCCACGGAGTCCAGGCTCAGGCCCAGTTCCGGGGACACAACCTGCGCGCCGGTCAGCGTCGCGATGTCCTGCAGCATGGCCTTGCGGCGGTCACCGAAGCCCGGAGCCTTGACGGCGACCACGTTCAGGGTGCCGCGGATGCGGTTGACGATCAGCGTGGACAGGGCTTCGCCGTCGACGTCCTCGGCGATGATGAACAGAGGCTTGGAGCTCTGCAGCGCCTTCTCCAGCAGCGGCAGGAATTCCTGCACCGAGGAGATCTTGCCCTGGTTGATCAGGATAAGGGCGTCCTCGAGGACGGCTTCCTGGCGCTCGGTGTCGGTGATGAAGTACGGGGACAGGTAGCCCTTGTCGAACTGCATACCCTCGGTCAGAGCCAGTTCGGTCTGCGTGGTGGAGGATTCCTCGATGGTGATCACACCATCCTTGCCAACCTTGTCGAAGGCCTCGGCGAGCAGCTCGCCAACCTCGTCGCTCTGCGCGGAGATGGCGGCAACGTTGGCCACCTGGGTGCCCTCAACGGGACGGGCGTTCTCCAGCAGGCGTGCTGCGATGGCCTCGACGGAGACCTCGATGCCGCGCTTGATCTGGCCAGGAGCGGCGCCGGCGGCAACGTTGCGCAGGCCTTCCTTGACCAGTGCCTGGGCGAGCACTGTGGCAGTGGTGGTGCCGTCACCGGCGACGTCGTTCGTCTTGGTGGCGACTTCCTTGGCCAGCTGGGCGCCAAGGTTTTCGTACGGGTCGTCCAGTTCGACTTCCCGGGCGATGGTCACGCCGTCGTTGGTGATCGTGGGGGCACCCCACTTCTTGTCCAGCACGACGTTGCGGCCGCGGGGACCAAGCGTCACCTTAACCGTGTTGGCGAGCTTGTCGATGCCGGCTTCAAGCGACCGGCGGGCAGCGTCGTTAAACGCAAGCTGCTTTGCCATGGTTTGTCCTTTCAAGACAGAACCCCGTGCAGCCGCCCGGCCAGACAGAATCAGACTCGGGCAGCGGCACGGGGATCCAAAGAGTTACTTTACGACGATCGCCAGAACGTCGCGGGCGGAGAGCACGAGGTACTCGGTGCCGCCGGTCTTGACTTCGGTTCCGCCGTACTTGGAGTAGATGACGACGTCGCCAACAGCTACGTCGACCGGTACGCGGTTGCCGTCTTCGAAGCGGCCGGGGCCTACTGCAACAACTTCGCCTTCCTGCGGCTTCTCCTGGGCGGAGTCCGGGATGACCAGGCCGGAAGCCGTGGTCTGCTCGGCTTCGAGCGGGCGAACAACAATACGATCCTCAAGAGGCTTAATAGAGACCGACACTCGGACCTCTCCTTTTCATCAAAATTCATGGACAGTAAAAACTGTTGCGCCGTGGCGGCAGACCGTCGTCGCGGTGCCGGCAGCAGCCAGGCTGGCAGCTCTTCGTGTGTTAGCACCCTCCTAGGGAGAGTGCTAATGATGACTCTATGTAAGGGGTTAGCACTCGGTCAAGGTGAGTGCCAGAATTTCATCCGCCGTAACCCGCCAGGACCCTTCGTTCAGCGCCCGGCGAGGTCGTCGAACCCCAGGTCCTCGCCGCCGTCGGCGTCCTGGTCCCCCCGCTTACGCTGCTCGCGGACAAGCACGGCGGCGGCCGCCGCTGCGGCAAGCACCGACACGATGAGCACCACGATTCCGCCCACGCGCGCCCCGAGGTACAGGTCGCGGATCTGCCGGGCTTCCTCGGTGGCGTCGCTGATGTTCTTGCCACCCACCGAGTAGACGGTGGAATTGAAGGAGTCGAGCAGGAAGATGATCACCAGCAGGACAAGGCAGACGACGGCGATCACAGCGCCGGCGATCAGCACCGGGCGTGCATACCGGACCAGGCGGCTATGCTGCGCCGGTCCGGGGTTGTTGCGTTCGGGCTGACCAGGGGTTGGCGTTTCGCTGGATTCCATTCAGACCACCCTATCGGGAAGAGCTTGGGCGGCCCCTCCACTAGGCTTGATCCCATGTCTGAAGCACCGCAGGACCAGATCGCCCCGCTCCTCACCGAAGAAGGATGGGAGCTGCTGGCCTCGCTCGGACCGTACCGGGAGGACGATTCCTTCACCCTCAGCTCAACCCTCCGCAAGGCCGGGCACTCCCCCGAGCTCGTCTCCGCCGTCCTGACGCAGTCACGGCTCAGGACCAGGGCCGAGGGCAAGTTCGGCGAGTTCGCCCGGCAGATGCTCTTCACCCAGGCCGGCCTGGAGCAGGCCACCCGGCTCAACGTCGCCGCCCGGCACGCCCAGCGCTTTGCCCAGGCGGGCGTCAGCCATGTAGCCGACCTTGGCTGCGGCCTCGGCGCGGACGCGATGGCCCTTGCATCGCTGGACATTGCCGTGACGGCTGTGGAGGTGGACGAGACCACCGCCGCCTGCGCCACGATAAACCTCATTCCCTTTCCGCACGCCACGGTGGTCCATTCGGACGCGACATCGGTGGCGCTGGAGGACGGGGCCGGCGTGTGGCTGGACCCCGCCCGGCGCACCACCACCACGTCCGGCACCAGGCGGATCTGGGACCCCGAGGCCTTTTCTCCCCCGTTGTCCTTCGTGGAGTCGCTGGCTGCCGCCGGGCGCGCCGTCGGCGTCAAAATGGGTCCCGGCATGCCGCACGAGTCGGTGCCGGCCGGCTGTGAGGCGCAGTGGGTCTCGGTGGGCGGCGACGTCACCGAGGTCACTCTGTGGTTCAACGCCGTGGCCCGTCCGGGCATCCGCCGGGCCGCCCTGGTCATAGGGCCGGAGGGCGCCGCGGAACTTACCAGCGGGGAGGAGTTCGACGGCGGACCCGTTGCCCCCGTGGGCCCGGTGGACGGTTTCCTGTATGAGCCTGACGGCGCGGTCATCCGTGCCGGGCTCGTGGCCGACCTGGCGATGGACCTGGGGGGCCACCTCGTGGACGAGCACATCGCCTACATCTGCGCCCCTGAGCTGGTGGACACTCCGTACGCCCGGGCCTACCGGGTCCTGGAGGTCATGCCGTTCAACGTCAAGGCCCTCAAGGCCTGGGTCCGGGAGAACGGCGTCGGCGTCCTGGACATCAAGAAGCGCGGCATGTCCGTCACCCCGGAGGAGCTGCGCAAGCAGCTGCTGCCCGGGGGCAAGGCCGGCGGGAAGGGCGCCGGTAAAGCCGGCGGGAAGTCGGCGGGCAAAAAGACAGGCACCCTGGTCCTCACCCGGATCGGGGAGGAGAGAGTGGCCGTCTCCGTGGAGCCCGTGTAACTACTGGGCCCGCACTGGCTACTGGGCGCGCACGAACGCCTCGGCGTCCCGGACCTGCTGCTCTGTGGGCCGGATGCCCGTGTACAGCACAAACTGCTCCAGCGCCTGGATGGTGGCTACCTCTGCGCCCGTGATGACCTGCTTGCCGGCTGCCCGCGCCGCCTGAATGAGCGGCGTTTCCGCGGGCAGGGCCACGACGTCGAAAACCACCTTGGCGGCCTCGATGGTTTCGGCGGGAAAGGACAGCGCGTCGGCTTCCGGTCCACCGGCCATTCCCACCGGCGTGACGTTGATGACCATGTCAGCCGTGGCCTCCGGGCCGGTGCCCAGCTCCCCCCGCCAGGCAAAGCCGTAAAGGTCGGCGAGCGCCCGGCCGGTTGCCTCGTTGCGGGCGATGATGCTCACGTCTTTGAATCCCGCGTCACGCAGGGCCGCGGCGGTGGCCTTGGCCATGCCGCCGGCGCCCGTGAGCAGCACCGATGACTCCGCAGGCACGGCGTTGCGCTGCAGCAGCTGCTCGATCGCCGTGTAGTCGGTGTTGTAGGCCGTCAGCCGCCCGCCGTCATTGACGATGGTGTTGACGGAATCGATGGCCTTGGCGGACGGGTCCATGGCGTCCACCAGGGCAATCACGTCCTCCTTGTAGGGCATGGAGACGGCGCAGCCCCGGATCCCCAGGCCGCGGACGCCCGCGATCGCCTGCGCCAGGTCGGTGGGCGCGAACGCCTTGTAGATCCAGTTCAGGCCCAGCTGGTCGTACAGGTGGTTGTGGAAGCGGGTCCCGTTGTTGCTCGGCCGGGCCGAGAGGGAAATGCACAGGGTCATGTCTTTATTCAGAATCGGCACCCCTCCATTAAACGGCGGGGCTGGTCGTTTAACCGGCGGGGCCGTCTTTGTTACCTGCAGCCGGTGCCGGGCGGGTAGGGTCCGACGGCGGCCGGCAGCTTTCCGGGGGCGGTGGCCTTGCTTCCCGGTGCTGCCGGAGGCTTCCTCTGCGCGGTCCGGCCGCGCCAGATCATCATCGTGACCACCCGCCGGGCGGCGTCCTCAAGGCGCGGGAGCGGGAGCTTACCCTCCGTGACCGCACGGACGACGGCGGCATGCGCGGCGGGGGCGTCGGCCGGCATCAGCAGCAGGTCCGCCCCGGCTGCAAGCGCGGCCGGGGCTGCGGAACCGCGGGGATAGCGGCCGGCCGCCGCGCCCATGTTCAGCCCGTCCGTGACGGCCACGCCCTTGAAGCCCAGGCCACGGAGCGCCGAGTACGTTGCCTTCGAGAGGGACGCGGGCACGCCCGGGTCAAGGGCACGGGCCGCGATGTGGCCGGTCATGACCTGGAGCACCTGGCCTGCCTTCTCCTCCAGGCTCATTTTTGCCACCGCCGTGGCGGCAGCGTCGGCGTCGCGCTGCTGCGGGCCCCAGCCCAGCGCCGCCGTGTCCTGCGTTGCAGGCCCCGCCGTGGATGGGGCCGGGCGGTGTGCACCCGGCTGCGGCGAACCGGACCGGGGTGAATTGCCGGGGGTTGCGTTCGGTGAGCCGGAAGCCGAAGCCGCGGGCGCCGTCGTCGTACGTTGTCCTGGTTCGGATGCCGACGGTGGCGCAGTGCACGACGCTACGGCGAACAGCGCCGCGAGCACTGCAGGTGCGGTACGCGCAGGTGCAGTGCGGGAAAGTTTTCTGGGGGATTTGGGGCGGCTGGTTGTGTGAACACTCTCACGCGCCCTGTGTAGCCAGGCCATCACTTCGATGCGACCCCTGCACTAGACTTGGATGACCGTTCCCCTGTCAGCCGTTCGCCAGGAACGGACGGCAACCAGACGTCACCAGGCCAGCACACAGCGAGGAACACATGAAGATTGATTTCGCTTCATCCAGGCAATCAACTCTTGGTGTGGAATGGGAACTCGCGCTGGTGGACGCCCAGACCGGTGAACTTTCGTCGGTGGCCAACGAGGTCCTGCGCGGAGTCGTGGCACGGCATCCCGAGCTGAACGAGGATGACGAGCACCCGCACATCAAGCAGGAGCTGCTGCTCAACACCGTGGAGCTGGTCACGGGCATCTGCGAGACCGCCGCGGAAGCGAAGGAAGACCTGGCCCGCTCCCTGGCCGCCCTTCGCGAAGTCACGGACCCGATGGGCGTGGAAGTGTTCTGCGCCGGAAGCCACCCGTTCAGCCCGCCGCAGCTGCAGCCGGTCACGGACAAGGAACGCTACGCCAAGCTGATCGACCGCACCCAGTGGTGGGGCCGGCAGATGGTGATCTACGGGGTACATGTGCACGTTGGCCTGGACCGGCGCAGCAAAGTACTCCCCGTGCTGGACGGCCTGGTCAACTACTTCCCGCATTTCCAGGCCCTGTCCGCGTCGAGCCCGTTCTGGGGCGGCGAAGACACCGGCTACGCCTCGCAGCGTGCCCTCATGTTCCAACAGCTGCCGACGGCGGGGCTGCCGTTCCAGTTCGCCAGCTGGGAGGAATACGAGTCCTACGTCCAGGACATGTTCACCACCGGCGTGATCGACACCATCTCGGAGATCCGCTGGGACATCCGCCCTGTTCCGGCCCTGGGGACCATCGAGATGCGGATCTGCGACGGCCTGGCCACGCTTGAGGAAGTGGGCGCCGTGGCAGCCCTGACCCAGTGCCTGGTGCATGAATTCTCCACCATCCTCGACGCCGGCGGCAGCATTCCCACCATGCCGCCGTGGCACGTCCAGGAAAACAAGTGGCGGGCCGCCCGCTACGGCATGGACGCGATCATCATCCTCGACGCCGAGGGCAACGAGCAGCTCGTCACGGACCACCTGCTGGAGACGCTCAAGCGGCTCGAACCGATCGCCGCGCAGCTGGGCTGCCCGGATGAGCTGGCCGACGTCGAAAAGATCATCAGCCGCGGCGCGGGGTACCAGCGCCAGCGGCGGGTGGCCGCCGAAAGCGGCGGAGACCTCCAGGCCGTGGTCCTCGACCTCGTGAAGCAGATGCGGAACGGCCCGACGGCGTAAGTCGCCGCTTTCCGCCCACCGCCTAACCCGGCTAGGTAGCAGCTGAGGGCGTTCCCAGCGCTGAGAACGCCCTGTCCTGCGACCTACCTGGGGCCGACACCGTTGTCACCGGCATGGACGAGTCCGGCGCGAAATTGAGGCCGCTCGGTTCGATGCCCGCCATGACCAGCTGTGCGCCGAGCGCCGCCACCATCGCGCCGTTGTCCGTGCACAGATCCAGCGGCGGAACGTGCAGCGTGATGCCGGCGGCCGAGCAGCGCTGTTCGGTCAGCTGCCGCAGCCGTGAGTTGGCGGCCACTCCCCCACCCAGCAGCACGTCCGTAATTCCATGCTCGCGGCAGGCCATGACCGCCTTGGACGTGATGACATCCACCACCGCTTCCTGGAAGGCAGCGGCGATGTCCGCCACCGGCACGGGATCGCCCGCGGCCTCGAACTGCTCCACGCACCGGGCCACCGCCGTCTTCAGGCCGCTGAAGGACCAGTCGTACCGGTGCCGGCCGGGCTCCTCCGCTGTGCCCATGTACTTGGGCTGCGTCAGTCCCCGGGGGAACCTGATGGCCTTGGCGTTGCCTTCGCGCGCCAGCCGGTCAATGGCGGGGCCGCCGGGGTAGCCCAGGCCCAGGATCCTTGCGACCTTGTCGTAGGCCTCGCCGGCGGCGTCGTCGATGGTGGAACCGAGCAGTTCAACGTCGTCGGTGATGCTGCGGATGCGCAGGATCTCGGTGTGGCCGCCGGAAACCAGCAGGGCACCCAGGTTCTCGGGCAGGATGGGGTTCTCGGGCAATACTGGCTTTGCTGCGGCGCCGGTTTGGCCCCCGGTTTGGCCGCCCTTTCCGATGCCTGTGGCGACGCCGGGACGGGGGTTGAGCAGGCCAACGCCCACGTGGGCCACCAAGTGATTGATGGCGTAGAGCGGTTTGCCGGTGGCGACGGCGAGCGCCTTTGCGGCGCATACGCCAACCATCAGCGCGCCGGCCAGCCCCGGACCGGATGTCACCGCGATGGCGTCAATCTCGTCCAGTGTCACGTCTGCCTCGGCCAGCGCGGCCTGCAGGGCTGGTACGAAGGCATCCAGGTGGGCGCGCGAGGCGATCTCCGGGATGACGCCGCCAAACCGGACGTGCTCCTCCATGGACGAGGACACGGTGTTGGTCAGGAGGTCGGTACCGCGGACGATGCCTACGCCCGTTTCGTCGCACGAGGACTCAATGCCGAGCACAAGCGGTTGTGAGCGGTTCATTTCTGGTCTGCCTCCGTCGGAGCGGTCTCCCCGGCGCGGCGGGCTTCGTCAGTCTGCGCGGGCTGGGTTGCGGAGCCGTGCACAATGTCCTGGTGCGCGGCGAGGACGTCCGCCAGCTGAAGCCTCATGATCAGGGCATCGACGCCGTCGCGGTAGTACTTTTTCCGCACGTGGATCTGCTCGAAGCCAAAGCGGATGTACAGCTGCTGGGCCCGCGGGTTGTCGGCGCGGACCTCCAGCAGGATGTCGGCTGCGCCGCGGCGCAGCCCCTCGGCAATGAGGTCGGTGAGGAGCGCTGTCCCGATGCCCTTGCCCTCATACTCGGGGACGACGGCGATGGTCTGGACGTCGGCGATCGGCTCGACGCACATGAGACCCGCGTAGCCGACGATGCCGTCCGGCGCTTCCGCCACGAGGTACCGGCGGGTCTCCGGCTGCATGAGTTCGTCCATGAACATCTGCAGCGGCCACGCGTCCACAGGGAAGAGCCGGACCTCCAGCTCGTGGACGGCGGGGATGTCGGCGGGCAGCATGTCCCGGATGGTCACGCCGGAGTCCAGTTGGCGGGGCAGCACGGGCGTGTTCCCGGCCGCCGGATTACCGGGTACCGCATTTTCGGGCTTCGGATTTCCTGGTGATTTCGGGTTTCCAGGTGATTCGGGCAGCAGGTTCACAGGGCACGCTTCCGGGGGCCGGGGACCTGGGCGTCCGATTCACGGAGGTACAGCGGTGTGGAGTCCAGGAGCTGCTCTCCTGCTTCCAGCCGCGCCAGCGCGAACTGCCCCAGGTACAGGGCGTCCGGCTGTTCGGAGCTGAAATCCGGATCCGCGCGGAGGGCCTCCGGGTACAGCCCTGCCCCTGCGCCATAGGCAGGCAGATCGGGAAGGTCCGCGGCGAAGCCCACGTGCGGCCCGTCCGTAAGCTTTGGCAGCTGACCGGCGGCCAGGGTGTAGCGGGCCCAGTAAACCTCTTTGCGCCGTGCATCGGTGGCCACGAGGAACTCAGCCGGCGCATCCGTGGACTCCGCCACCTCAAGGGCGACGGCGTCGAGGCTCATCAGGCCGTGCAGCGGCGTGTTCCAGACAAAAGCGAGCGTACGGGCCGTCGCAATGCCGGACCGGAGGCCGGTGAACGGGCCGGGGCCAACGCCCACAACGATCGCGTCGATGTCAGCGCCGGTCACTCCGGCGTCCGCGAGCAGCTGCTCGATTCCGGGCGCCAGGACCTCGGCGTGGCTCCTCGTGTCCTCTGTGGAGAAGCTGCCCACCACGCCTTCCAGGGCGTCGTCGGACACCAGCGCGGTGCTGGCTACGGCCGACGTGTCGATGGCGAGAATGAGCATCAGGCGTTTCCTTCCGCGGCCAGAACGGGCTGTTCAGCCCAGCGCGGCCCGAAGCCGCGGATGATGATGGTGCGGGGCTCGTCGTCGTCCTCCGACTCGAAGTCCAGGACCGGCGCTTCAGCGCCGGACGCTGCGGAACCAGACGCCGAGCCGCGTCCCGTTGAACCGTGAGGGGCGTGCAGGGGCACCGCGCCGGCGCCGCCCAGCTGGCGGTGCAGTTCCACCTCGAGCCGGCTCTCGGCCAGATGCTCCACGCGGTCCCGGCCCCACTCCACCACGGTCACGGCGGAGTCCAGCGTGTTCTCAAGGTCGATGTCGTCGATTTCCGACGCCGATCCCAGCCGGTACGCGTCCACGTGCACCAGGTCCGGCCCGCCCGGGCGCGGCCCGCCGGGGAGGTTCGGGTGGATGCGCACCAGCACAAAGGTCGGGGAAATAATGCCCTCCCGGACGCCCAGGCCCTCACCAAGGCCCTGCGTGAAGGTGGTCTTGCCGGCGCCCAATTCGCCTGTCAGGACCAGGAGGTCCCCCGCCCGGAGCACCTCCGCCAGAGCCGCGCCGAGGGCGTGGGTCTGGTCCGCCGTCGTAACCGTCAGGGTCTGGACCCAGAGCGGAGCGTTGCCGGCCTCCGGAACGTTCACGGCGCCGGCGTTTCGGTGGCGGTCAATGCGCCGGCCTGCTCGTCGCTGACGGGAGCCTCGTTGACGTAGGTGCGGGGCACGCGGGGGCTGATGCGGGTGACGATTTCGTAGTTGTTGGTTCCGGCAGCGCGGGCCCAGTCATCGGCAGTGGGGCCGCCGTCGGCACCGTCGCCGAAGAGGACGGCCTCTGCTCCGAGGACGCTGTGGCCGCCCCGGCTCACGTTCAGGGGGCCGAGGTCGATCACCATCTGGTCCATCGCGATCCGTCCCACCACGGGGTAGGTGACGCCCTCCACGCGGACGGGGCCACCGGTGGCGACGCGGGGAACGCCGTCGGCATAGCCGAGCGGAATCAGGCCCAGCGTGCTTTCGCCGGAGGTGTGGTAATTGAAGCCGTAGGAGACGCCCTGCCCGGAGTGCACGTCCTTGCAGTGGGACACGACGGTGCGCAGGGTCATCGCCGGGCGGAGGCCCAGCTCCGCCGAGGTCTGCCCCTCGAAGGGCGAGAGACCGTAGATTCCCAGCCCCGTGCGGACCAGGTCGAAGTGCGTGTCGGGCCGGGACAACGTGGCCGGAGTGTTGGCCAGGTGGCGGACTTCGGGGTCCACGCCGGCGTCCTCGGCGATCGCCAGCACCTCGCGGAACGCGGCGAGCTGGTCATCGGTTTCGGGGCGCTCGGGTTCGTCTGCCACAGCAAGGTGGGAGAAGATACCCACGACGCGCAGCAGCCCCTGGTCCTGGTACTCCACGGCTTCGCCCACCAGGCGGTCCCACACCTCGACGGTGGCGCCATTGCGGCCAAGTCCCGTGTCCACTTTCAGGTGGACGCGTGCCGGCCGTTCCTGCTGCCGGGCTGCGGCCACGATCTGCTCCAGCTCCCAGCCGGAACACCCGATGTCGACGCCGGCTGCCACCGCCGCTCCAAAGTTGCTTTCCGGGGTGTGCAGCCAGGCGAGCAGCGGTGCCTCGATGCCTGCCGCACGCAGTGCGAGCGCTTCGGAGATGTGCGCGACGCCCAGCCAGCCGGCTCCCGCCTCAAGGGCGGCGCGGGCCACCGGCACCGCGCCGTGGCCGTAGGCGTCGGCCTTGACCACCGCCATGACCTTGGCCGGCTCGGCGGCTGCGGCCAGCCGGCGGACGTTGTGCCGAATGGCCTCAAGGTCAATCACGGCGGAACGTTCATGGGCCGTCCGGTCATAAGCGTGGGGCGTCCCGACCGGGCCCGACACTGCCGGGCGGTCTCCTGTTGCTGCTGGATAAATCACTCTACTGATTCTAGTGCTGGCGCTTCGGGCCGAATAATTGCCTGTCCGCAGGACCGGCCTGCGGGCATCCGGCGGCCCGCGTCCTCAGGCGTCCGAAAGGTGCGCGATGGTGGCGGCCGCGCGCCGCTGGGCCTCCTGCGGAACGTCCCGGACAATGTCGGCAAGGAACGAGTAGCGGCGCAGCCACTGGCTTCCGCGGCGTTCCGGCCGGGCGTTGGCGCGTTTCCACCAGTCGGCAATGTCCCCCCAGCCCGGCGCCGCGAGGGACCCGCCCACCTCTTGGACCGCCAGCGCGGCGCAAAGGTTGGCGAACCGCAGCCGGTCGCTGAGGGGCCACCCGGCCAGGCTGCCGACGATGAACGCGGCCCCGAAGCAGTCCCCGGCCCCGGTCGGATCGTAGGCGGCCACCGGCAGGGACGGGACCCATTCCTCCTCGCCCGTTTCCGAGTCCACGGCCACGGCCCCCTGCGCCCCCAGGGTCACCACAGCCACCGGCACCCGGTCTGCCAGGGAGTACAGCGCCGCCCAGGGATCGTCCTTGCCGGTGAAGGCCATGGCCTCGCGCTGGTTGGGCATGAAGGCGTGGAAGTACTGCAGGTTCGCAAGCCGTCCGTGGGCCCATTCACCGGTGGGGTCCCAGCCGACGTCGCCGAACAGCTTCACGCCCTCCTTGTGCGCCGCGAACGCCCACGGCTCCAATTCATGGCCGAGGTCCGCCACGGCAGCCAGGGCTCCGGGCGGATCCCCGATCAGCTCGGAGGAGGTCACCGGCGCGGGGTGCCCGTGCGTGACCATGGAGCGGTCGTGGTCAACGCTGAGTGAGACAGTTACCGGCGAGTGCCAGCCCGGCATTCTGCGGGACAGGGACAGGTCCACGTGCTCCTGCCGGTCCAGGATTTTCCAGTTGTAGTCGCCGTAGCCGTCGTCGCCGAAGGCCGCGGCAAGCCCGGTCCGCAGCCCCAGACGGGCGGCCGCGATGGCCTGGTTCGCCACCCCTCCGGGGCAGCTGCCCATCCCCTCGCTCCAGATTTCGGTTCCGGGCTCGGGCGCATGCGGCAGTCCGGTGAAGATGATGTCCTGGAAGACGGTCCCGGCCAGCAGCAGGTCGAATTCTCCGGCCGCCAGGGTACGGACGGCAGAGAGCGGGTCGAAACGGCGTGCGGGATTCGCCTCCATGTTCGGCACACTACGCCCTGCACCTCAACGTTGAAACCCCGCGATCTGGGGGACGGGAGAGCTGGGGTGCCGCGTTTTAGGCCGTGTGGTTGGCCGGTGCGCATAGACTCCTGCCATGCGGCTCATGATCGCCGGCGGCGGCGGATTCCGGGTTCCTCTCGTTTACCGTGCCCTGTGTTCCGGGCCCTATGCCGGCCTGGTCAGCGAGGTGGTGCTGTTCGATGTCGACGGCGGCCGGCTGGCTGCCATCGAGGCCGTTCTGCGGTCCATGTCTTCCGGTATCGGCCGGCCCCCGGCGGTGAGCGGCGCCGCGGACGGAAGCTCCGCCGTCGGACGTTCCTCCGGGCGTCCGCCCGCGGTGACGTCCACCACGTCCCTCCCGCGCGCCCTCAAAGGGACGGACATGGTGTTCGCCGCCATCCGCCCGGGCGGAACGGCCGGCCGGGTGGCCGACGAGCGGGTGGCCCAGGATCTCGGGCTGCTGGGTCAGGAAACCACCGGCGCGGGCGGCATCTCCTACGCGCTGCGGTCCATCCCGGCCATGCTGGAGCTGGCCAACAGCATGCGGACGCACTGCCCGGACGCCTGGCTGATCAACTTCACCAACCCGGCCGGGATGGTCACGGAGGCGCTGGTACCCGTCCTGGGCCGGAAGGTGATCGGCATCTGTGATTCCGCGAGTGCCCTGGTGCACCGCGCCGCCCGGGCGGCCGGGGTGCCGCTGCCGGCGGGAAAGCTCGACGGCGTGGGCTACTACGGGCTGAACCATCTCGGCTGGCTGTACCGGCTGGAGAGCGGCGGCCGGGATGTTCTTCCCGGCCTGCTGGCCGATGGGGCCGCCCTGGCCGGCTTCGAGGAGGGCAGGCTGTTTCCGCAGCCGTTTCTGCGCGATCTGGGACTGCTGCCGAACGAGTACCTGTTCTATTACTACGACGCGGCGCGCGCGGCGTCGGGCATGCGGGCAATGGCCAGGACGCGCGGTGAGTCGATCCATGGCCAGCAGTCGGAGCTGTATCCGCGGCTGGTTGGCGCCGGCGACGAAGCGTACGGCTTGTGGGAGGCGGCCCGGCGGTCACGGGAGGAGGGGTACCTGGCCGAATCCAGGGCCGGCGGCGAGGCCCGGAACCCCGAGGATCTTGCCGGCGGCGGCTATGAGCAGGTGGCGCTGGCAATGATGCGGGCACTGGCCGGGGGTGCCGGCGGCGAGGGTTCCGGCGTCGAGGGTTCAGGCGGCGACGGTTCAGGCGTCCGGAACGCTCCCACGGAGCTGATCCTCAACACATCGAACTCCGCTGGACCGTCCCCGGCCGGCATTGACGGCTCCCAAGCCGCTATTCCAGGACTGCCGCCGGACGCCGTCGTCGAAGTTCCCTGCAGGGTCGGGCCGTACGGGGCGGTGCCGATCCCGCAGGACCGGCCCGCCGAACAGCAGCTGGGACTCCTGCAGCAGGTCAAGAAAGTGGAGCTGCTCACCGTCCGCGCGGCGTCCACCGGCGACCGCGAGGCGGCGCTTGAAGCCTTCGCGGGACATCCGCTGGTCGGCTCGCCGGAACTGGCGGACGCACTGCTCGCCGGCTACGAGGCCGCGCTTCCGGAGTTGGCCGGGTTGTGGCGGCGCTGATGGCGCCGGCGGGGTGGCCGCTGGGTCTTTACTTCAGCGTGCTACAACCACTGATGTCGCTCTGGTTGCGGGTGCTCCGCCACGTGAGCGGCAGGCACGTGGCCGCCGTTCTGCGGACTGTTCAGGAGTAGTGTTTTATCCGATGCAGTTCCAGCAGTCCGGAGAGGAGGGAGGGCCATGTCGGTGATCAAGCGTGTGGCGTTCCTGTCGCTGCATACCTCCCCCATGGAACAGCCCGGTTCCGGGGACGCCGGCGGCATGAACGTGTACATCCGCGGCCTCGCCTCTGCCCTGGCCGAAACGGGCATCGAAGTGGAAATCTTCACCCGCTCCACCTCAGCCGGCCAGCCCGCCGTCGAACACCCCGACCCCGGCGTCTGCGTCCATAACGTCCTGGCCGGCCCGCCCCGCAAGCTCCCCAAAGAAGAACTCCCCGAACTGCTGCACAGCATGGTCGCCGAAATTGAACGCATCCGCGCCCAGCAACCCCACGGCCGCTACGACCTCATCCACTCCCACTACTGGGTCTCCGGCGTGGCCGGCCTCGAACTCTCCGCCCTCTGGAACATCCCGCTCGTGCACACCATGCACACCATGGCAAAAGTCAAAAACCTCCTCCTGCACTCCGGCGAACAACCCGAACCGCGCCGCCGCGAAGACGGCGAACACCGCATCGCCGACGGCGCCACACGGCTCATCGCCAACACCAGCGCCGAAGCCGCCGAACTCGTCTCCCACTACGGCGCCGACTTCGACCACATCGACGTCGCACCCCCCGGCGTCGACCTCTCCGTCTTCACCCCCGCGTTCCGCACCCGCTCCCGGACCGCCCACGGCATCGCCCCCGGCGCCTTCCACCTGCTCTTCGCCGGCCGGATCCAGCGCCTCAAAGGCCCCCAGATCCTGATCAAAGCCGCCGCCCTGCTCCGGAGCCGCCGGCCCGACATCGACCTAAAGCTCACCGTCCTCGGGGCGCTCAGCGGCGCCAAGGACTTCAACCTCAAAACCCTCGTCAGCGCCGCCGGGCTGGACGACGTCGTCACCCACCACCCGCCCGTCAGCGCACCAGAACTCGCCAACTGGTACCGCGCCGCCGACGTCGTCGTCATGCCCTCCTACAGCGAATCCTTCGGACTCGTCGCCCTCGAAGCCCAGGCCTGCGGCACCCCCGTGGTCGCCACCCGCGTGGGCGGACTCACCCGCGCCGTCAGCCACGGCCGCACCGGCCTGCTCGTGGACGGACACCATGCCGACGACTGGGCCGATGCCCTCGAAGCCCTCCACGACGACCCCGCCACCCGCGAAAACATGGGCACCGCCGCGGCCATCCACGCAGCCAACTCCGGCTGGCAACGCACCGCCGCCATCACCCTCGACAGCTACCACGCCGCCGCCGATGAATTTGCCACCGGCCACCCCATGGCCGCCGTCTACGGGTCCCGGCTCACCGGCTAAGCCCCCTCCGGAAAGGACAACGATGTCTGACAGCACTCCCCTGAGCGGTACCGGCCAGAGCAGCACTCCGACGAGCGACCTGGAAATTGCCCGCAGGGCCGTGCTGCGGCCCATCGAGGAAATCGCCGCGGCGGCGGGCATCGATCCGGAGGCGGTAGAGCTCTACGGCCGGTACAAGGCCAAGATTGACCCAGCGAAGCTCTCGGCCCCCGCTCCTGCCGGGAAGGTGGTCCTGGTGTCGGCGATGTCGCCGACACCAGCAGGGGAAGGAAAATCAACCACCACCGTAGGACTGGCGGACTCGCTCGCCCGGGCCGGCCACAAGGTGATGGTCGCGCTGCGGGAGCCCTCGCTCGGTCCCATACTCGGCATGAAGGGCGGAGCCACGGGCGGCGGACTGTCCCAGGTGCTGCCCATGGACGAGATCAACCTGCATTTCACCGGCGACTTCCACGCCGTGACGTCAGCCAACAATGCGCTCATGGCCCTAGTGGACAACCACATCTACCAGGGAAACGAGCTGAACATCGATCCCCGCCGCATGACGTTCAAACGGGTCCTGGACATGAACGACCGTTCCCTTCGCGAAGTGGTCATCGGACTCGGCGGCCCTACCCAGGGCGTCCCCCGCCAGGATGGCTTCGACATCACCGTCGCATCCGAGATCATGGCGGTCTTTTGCCTTGCCACCGACGTCGCCGACCTGCGGGACCGGCTGGGCCGCATCACCTTCGGCTACACCTATGACCGGACACCGGTCACCGTGGCGGACCTGGGCGTGCAGGGGGCGCTGACGCTCTTGCTCAAGGAAGCGATCAAGCCGAACCTCGTCCAGACCATCGCCGGAACACCGGCGCTGGTGCACGGCGGGCCGTTCGCTAACATCGCCCACGGGTGCAACTCGCTGATCGCCACGCAGACCGCCCGCCGGCTGGCCGACATTGTGGTCACGGAGGCTGGGTTCGGGGCAGACCTCGGCGCGGAAAAATTCATGGACATCAAGGCGCGGATCGCTGATGTGGCGCCGGCCGCCGTCGTGGTGGTGGCCACCGTGCGCGCGCTCAAGATGCAGGGCGGGGTGGCCAAGAACTGCCTGGGCGAACCGAATGTTGAGGCCATGGCGGCGGGTGTGGCCAACCTGCGCCGGCATGTCCGGAATGTGGAGCGGTTCGGCGTGACACCCGTGGTGGCGATCAACAGGTTCCCCGCCGACACCGCGGAGGAGCTCGACTGGCTGCTCGGCTGGTGCGCCGGTGAGGGCATCCAGGCGGCCGTGGCGGACATCTGGGGACGGGGTGGGGGCGGGGACGGCGGCGATGAACTGGCCGCCAAGGTGGCCGCTGCCGTGGACGGGCCGTCGTCGTTCCGGCATCTCTATCCGCTGGACATGTCCGTGGAGGACAAGATCCGCACCATCGTCCAGGAAATCTACGGCGCCGACGGCGTGGACTTTTCGGTACCGGCCCTGCGCCGGCTGGCGGACATCGAGAAGAACGGCTGGTCCGGGCTGCCGGTCTGCATGGCGAAGACGCAGTACTCGTTCACGGACGACGCCTCGCGTCTGGGTGCGCCCAAAGGCTTCACCATCCATGTGCGTGACCTCATCCCCAAGACCGGCGCCGGCTTCATCGTGGCCCTCACTGGAGCGGTGATGACCATGCCCGGCCTTCCCGCCGTTCCGGCCGCAATGCGGATGGACGTGGACCGCGACGGCAACCCGGTCGGCCTCTCCTAGCCCCTCCCTCACCTCCCCAACCCTCTCTCACTCCCCGCAGGCTTTCCCCCGACCCCCTCTCACTCCCCGCAGACTTTCCCCAACCCTCTCTCACTCCCCGCAGACTTTCCCCAACCCTCTCTCACTCCCCGCAGACTTTCCCCGACCCTCTCTCACTTACTGCCGCCTGTGGATAACTTCTGCGGCGCCCCGCGATATGGGTCAGAATGCCTGCATGGAAATGCACCACAGCCTACCTGCACAGTTGGCATCAGCTCCGTTCACCTTCGACGTCGCCCGAGCCGAAGGCATTCCCGCGTCGAGGCTGCGGCGACGCGACGTGATCCATGTGGGGCGGGGACTCTACCGCCCGTGGGACTGGGACTTTGACCTGGAGGCGGCGGCGCGGGCGCTGTCTGAAGTCTCCCCCGGCGCCTGGATCTCACATGTCACTGCGGCGCGGCTTCAATGCCAGGTGCTGCCACCATGGCTGGCGGACTCTTCGGAACTACATTTGAGCAAGCCAACGCGCCTGCCCTCGGTGCGTCGCATTGGAGTGCTTGGCCATACCGTACTTGCCAAAGAAGACGAGGTTGAAACGGTCGATGGCATCCGTATCAGCACCCGATCACGGACCTGGCTGGATCTTGCACGAAGGCTGCCGCTCAGGGATCTGGTGTGCATGGGTGACCAGATAATCCTATCCCTCGACTGGAATTTGAAGGCCGGACGCAGCCCTTCGATACCCTCGATCGGTTGCGTTCCCTCGTTCTGCGGCACCCGAATCTCCAGGGCGTTGTCCGCGCCAGGGAAGCCTTGGACCAGATGCGCGTGGGTGCAGACTCGGCGCCGGAATCAATGCTGCGCTTGGCGATGGTGGACGCCGGACTCCCTGAACCCAACCTCCAACTGACACTGAGAAGCGGCGACCCGTTGTCGCCGTCGGCCGACCTCGGCTACCGTGCCCAGCGGTTGGCTATCCAGTACGACGGCGGTCATCACCTGGTCGAGGCCCAGGTCTTTAGTGACCAACGGCGAGATAAGGCCTTTGAAGCTGCGGGATGGACCGTCGTGATTGTAAAAAAGGATGACCTCGACGATGGTTTCCAGAGGGCCATCCTCCGGATCAGGCGGGCAAGACGAACCGCGCAGTTGGATCACCCTCAAGCTTCGGGGTTTGCCGACGCCGGGTGAGCGAGCGTTGCCGCAAAAGCTGTAGGAAGTGAAAGAGCGTTGCCGCAAAAGCTGTAGGAAGTGAAAGAGCGTCCCTGGAACCAGGCGCCGTACGGCCGGCAGGCAGCTACCCGTCCACTTTGGCAGCAACCTCGGCTCCCCGCCCTGCGCCCCGTCCCGCAGCCGGCACTGCTGAACCCTTCGATCGGGCCCGGTTCGCTGAACGGCCCTCACCTCGCCGGAGTGAAATGAAGACGACGGCGACGCTGAGCGCCACCAGAGCGCCAACGTACAGGGCGGTCGGCAGGTCCTCGGCGAGGAGGCCCGGAATGGCCCGCCCCGGCACCGAGACGGCGAAGCCGAAGGCCACCGCGATGCCGATGTAGCTGCCGATCATGTTGCCGCGGTGGGCGGGAATGTTCCGGCGCACCGCCGCAATGAGCCCAAGGGTGACGGTCACGATCGTGAAAGCCGACAGTCCATGAAGCCAGCTGAAGTGCCCTTCACTGACGATCCAGAAGCTGCTGAAGCAGACGTAGTACATGGCGGCGACCCACAGGTGTCCCATGGTGCGGTGGATACGGTCCCGGCGGCGGCGCAGGATCTGGAACGGGCCAATGGCGAGGACAAAAAGTGCGGCAATGACGTGGCTGGCAAGCAGTGCATTCCAAGGCTCCATTTCCCTAGGATAGGAGCACTATCCAATCGTGTAAATCAAGATAGCCGGCGCGGCAGCTGCTATCCACAGGCTGCCACCGCCGATGAAGGGAGCGGGGATGCAGCTGAAGGAACTCAGCCAGCGGACAGGAGTCTCCCCCGCCAGCATCAAGTTCTATCTCCGCGAGGGGCTGCTGCCTGCGGGCCGTTCGGTCCACGCCACCCGGGCCGAGTATGCGGAACTCCACGTGAGCCGGCTGAAACTCATCCAGGCGCTGCGGCGCGTGGTCGGGCTGAATATTGCCCAAATCGGCTCCCTGCTCAGAATGGCGGACGACGGCGTCCCCCGCCTTGAGCTCTTGGCCGCGGTCCAGCGCACGGTGCTGGGCCTTCACGAGGTGGGCACAGAGCACGGCGGCACGCGGTCGCCGGCGGGTGACGCCGTCGTACGTTTCCGGAACTGGCCGGACGTCCCGAGCGACGCCAGAAACGCCCTCAATGCCCATCTCGCCCTGATGGAAAGTCTCGGTGTGCCGGTGACAGATGACCTGCTCGACGCCTACAGCCAGGCGATTGACGCCATTGCCACAGTGGACATTTCGGCCACCACGGCGCCGGACGACGTCAATGAGCAGATTATTACGGCGGCCGTCGGCATGCACCTGCACGGCCAACTGGTCCTGAAGCTGCTGGCACTCGCCCAGGCGAGCCACGCGATTCGGCGCTACGAAAAGAACGCTTAAACGGCGATGCTCCCCCACCGAAGGTGAGGGAGCAACGCGTCAAACCCGCAGGATCTGAGAGAGCGTCCGGGCAAAACCCGCAGGACGTGAGAGAGCGTCCGGGCAAAACCCGCAGGATCTTAGAGAGCGTCCGGGCAAAACCCGCAGGATCTGAGAGAGCGTCCGGGGTTAGCGCTCGAGGTCGCCGCGGATGAAGGCCTCGACCTTTTCGCGGGCGAGGTCGTCGTTGAACTGCTCCGGCGGGGACTTCATGAAGTAGCTCGACGCCGAGACCAGCGGACCGCCGATGCCGCGGTCCAGGCCGATCTTCGCCGCACGGATCGCGTCGATGATCACACCGGCGGAGTTGGGCGAGTCCCAGACCTCCAGCTTGTACTCCAGCGACACCGGGGCGTCGCCGAAGTTGCGGCCTTCCAGGCGGACGAAGGCCCACTTGCGGTCATCGAGCCACTGCACGTAATCGGACGGGCCGATGTGGACGTCCTTCGCAGCTAGCTCGGCCTCGACGTTGGAGGTCACGGCCTGGGTCTTGGAGATTTTCTTGGACTCGAGGCGGTCGCGCTCCAGCATATTCTTGAAGTCCATGTTGCCGCCGACGTTCAGCTGGTACGTGCGGTCCAGCGTCACACCACGGTCCTCGAACAGCTTCGCCATGACGCGGTGCGTGATGGTGGCACCGATCTGGCTCTTGATATCGTCGCCTACGATCGGCACGCCCGCGGCGGTGAACTTGTCGGCCCATTCCTTGGTGCCGGCGAGGAACACGGGGAGTGCGTTGACGAAGGCCACGCCGGCGTCGATGGCGCACTGGGCGTAGAACTCGGCGGCTTCCTGGGACCCGACCGGCAGGTAGCAGACCATCACGTCGACCTCGGCATCCTTGAGCGCCTGGACAACGTCGACCGGCTCCTCGGTGGACTGCTCGATGGTCTCCAGGTAGTACCGGCCCAGGCCGTCCAGGGTGTGCCCGCGCTGGACCGTCACGCCGGTGGGCGGAACCTCGGCGATCTTGATGGTGTTGTTTTCGCTGGCCAGAATGGCGTCGGCGAGGTCGACGCCGACCTTCTTGCCGTCAACATCGAACGCCGCCACGAACTGGACATCATTGACGTGGTACTTGCCGAACTCCACGTGCATCAGACCCGGAATCGTGGCCTTGGGGTCGGCATCCCGGTAGTAATGAACACCCTGAACCAGCGAAGCGGCACAGTTACCCACGCCGACGATAGCTACACGAATCGGATTTGAAGACACGGAACTCCTTTGAGAACAAACTTCATGTGCCCTGCGCGTCCGTACGTTGTTGTACGACGGCGTCTGACGGGCACCGCGCCACGCGGCGCGCTTATCAGTCTAACCAAACGCTGCCGGGGCCGGCTTTGTTCCCGCCGGCCCCGGCTGCTTGATTACGCGCGCTTTTTTGACGTCGGGGTTCAGACCGGCTGTGCCCAGAGGTTGATGTCGGATTCGACGGCGAACTCGTCGATCGCTGTCAGCTCGTCACTGCTGAACTCAAGGTTATTGATGGCGGCCAGGGTGTCCTCGAGCTGCGTGACGCTGGACGCCCCAACGAGCGCCGAGGTCACCGGGGAGCCCTTGGGCTGGTCGCGAAGGATCCAGGCGATAGCCATCTGCGCCAGCGACTGTCCGCGGCCGGCGGCGATGGCGTTCAGCCCCCGGACCCTGTCCAGTTTTTCCTCCGTCAGGGCCGATTCGGACAGAAACCGTGCTTTTGCGGCGCGCGAGTCAGCCGGGACTCCGTTGAGGTAGCGGTCGGTCAGCATGCCCTGGGCCAGCGGGGAGAACGCGATGGAGCCGGCGCCCACCTGGTCCAGCGCTTCGTAGAGGTTGGGCGAGCCGTTCTCGGTCCAGCGGTTCAGCATGGAGTAGCTGGGCTGGTGGATGAGCAGCGGGGTTCCGAGCTCCTTCAAGATGCGGGCGGCCTCGAGCGTCTGCTCCGGCGTGTAGGACGAGATGCCGGCGTACAGAGCCTTGCCTGAGCGCACGGCGTAATCCAGCGCGCCCATGGTCTCCTCCAGCGGCGTCTCCGGGTCGGGGCGGTGGCTGTAGAAGATGTCCACGTAGTCCAGGCCCATCCGCTGCAGCGACTGGTCCAGGCTGGAGATCAGGTATTTCCGGGAGCCCCATTCGCCGTACGGGCCGGGCCACATGTAGTATCCGGCCTTGGTGGAGATGACCAGCTCGTCGCGGTACGGCTTGAAGTCGACCTGCAGGTGCCGGCCGAAGTTGGTCTCGGCGGACCCGTCCGGCGGCCCATAGTTGTTGGCGAGGTCGAAGTGGTTGACGCCAAGATCGAAGGCGCGGCGGAGGATGGCGCGCTGTTCATCGAAGCGCTTGTCATCGCCGAAGTTGTGCCACAGGCCCAGCGAGATGGCCGGCAGTTTCAGGCCGCTGCGTCCGACGCGGCGGTAGGGCATGGTGTCGTAGCGGGTGTCAGAGGCCACATAAGTCATACGCTCCATCCTGCCAGCCGGGCCCGGCCTGCGGGGCGGGCGTCCACCATCCGGTCACCGGCGGTGGACGCCGCCGGGCAAAGTGCAGTGGACGCCGCCCCGAAGGTGCGTCAGGAAATGCCGTCAGTCGCTGACGACAGCGGCACTCAGCGGAGCGAGCTCCACCCGCTGCCCTTCCAGCCGGTCGGCGTCGTCGGTGCCCAGCAGCAGGGCCGTCCCCGCACCGTCAAGGCTCACCGGCCGGTCGGAGAAGTTGAGCAGCACCTGCACGCCGCCGCGCCGGAACCGCAGCCAGCGGGCGTCCTCGTCGAACTCCACCTGCGTGTCCTCAAAGCCCAGCTTGGTGAGGTCAGGCGTGGAGCGCCGCAGCGCGGTCAGCGAACGGTACAGCTCCAGCAGTCGCGCGTGGTGGCCGGTGGAGGCCTCCGCCCAGTCCAGCTTGGACCTCCGGAAGGTTTCCGGATCCTGCGGATCGGGCACGACGGCGGGATCCCACCCCATGCGCTCGAACTCCTTGATCCGACCTTCCGCGGTGGCTTTGCCGAGCTCCGGCTCCGGGTGGGAGGTGAAGAACTGCCAGGGCGTGGTGGCCCCGTACTCCTCGCCCATGAACAGCATGGGCGTGAAGGGGCCGGTCAGGGTCAGCACCGCGGCGAGGGCCAGGCTCCCGTACGGCTGGGTCTGCGAGAGCCGGTCCCCGGTGGCCCGGTTGCCGATCTGGTCGTGGTTCTGCGAGCAAACCACCAGGGCGGCGGGATGGACCGCCGCAAAATTGATCGGCCTCCCGTGGTGCCGGCCGCGGAAGCTGGAGTAGCTGCCGTCGTGGAAGAAGCCGTCCCGGAGCACCTTGGCGAGGGACGCGAGCGAGGCGAAGTCGCTGTAGTAGCCGGTGGTCTCGCCGGTGATGTTGACGTGGACGGCGTGGTGGAAGTCGTCGCTCCACTGCCCTTCCAGCCCGTACCCGTTGACGTCCCGCGGATACAGCAGCCGCGGATTGTTGAGGTCGGATTCGGCAATGAGCGTCAGCGGCCGGCCCACCTCGGCGGAGATCTGGTCTGCCAGCGCCCCGAAGTCCTCCAGGATGTGGACGGCCCGTTCGTCCTTGAGCGCGTGCACGGCGTCCAGCCGCAGGCCGTCAACGCGGTAGTCACGCAGCCACATGGCCAGGTTGTCCAGGATGTACCGGCGCACATGGTCGGAGCCGGGCCCGTCCAGGTTCACGGAGTCACCCCAGGTGTTGCCCTCGCCCTGTTTTAGGTAGGGCCCGAACCGCGGCAGGTAGTTCCCGCTGGGGCCGAGGTGGTTGTAGACCACGTCCTGGATCACGCCGAGGCCCGCCGCGTGGGCAGCGTCCACGAACCGCTGGTACGCCTCCGGGCCGCCGTACGCCTCGTGTACGGCGAACCACTGCACGCCGTCGTAGCCCCAGTTGTGCGTGCCATTGAACGCGTTCACGGGCAGCAGCTCGATGAAGTCCACGCCCAGGCCCGCCAGGTAGTCCAGCTTGCCGGCGGCCGCATCCAGCGTCCCTTCGGGCGTGAACGTTCCGAGGTGGAGCTCGTAAATGACCGCGCCCTGCAGTTCCCTGCCCTGCCAGCCGTCCTCCTGCCAGCTGTGCGCGGCGGGGTCGAAGGTGCGGGACAGTGCGTGGACGCCGTCGGGCTGGCGCCGGGTCCGCGGATCCGGCAGCGGCGTTTCATCGCCGTCAAGGAGGTAGCCGTAGTCAACGTCGCCATCCGCGGGTGCGTCGGCTGCGGTCCACCAGCCATCGTGCTCAGGTGCGGTGCCGGACCGGCGCTGCATGGAGTACCGCTCCCCGCCGGCCAGCAGGGTGACGGATCCAGCTTCGGGCGCCCAGACGTCGAAGCGCTCCGGGCCCTGCACGGGCTTCGCGGCTTCACGGGGGTAGGTTGCCTGGACTGTGTGCGTCATGACTCTCCTCCTGTCGCGGGTACCAGCAGCGCCACGGGGTAGGTCCGGAAGATGTCGGTGATCTCCACGGTCCCCGGCCCGTAGCCGGCACCGGTCAGTTCGTCTTTCATGGCAGTTTCAAGGTCGACGGCGGTATCCCGCCACCCGCCCGACTGTTCCAGCGCGTAGGGAAGCCTGGTGGCGAGGGTGAGGGCTCCGCCGCGGTCGAACGCGAGCAGGTGCCCGGCAGCGGAGCCACTGGCGTGGACCGGGCGGTAGCCGGTGAACAGCTCCGGCCGGTCGCGCCGCAACCGCAGCGCGCGCGAGGTCACCAGCAGCTTGGCGGCCTGATCGGTAAAGGACGGGGACAGCTCGCCCGCGTCCAGCTGCGCCAGCGCGGCGCGACGGTCCTCGAAGCTGAACGGGCGCCGGTTGTCCGGGTCCGTCAGCGACCGGTCCCAGAACTCCGTGCCCTGGTACACATCCGGAACGCCGGGCATGGTCAGCTGTACAAGCTTTGCGCCAAGCGAATTGGAGGCGCCATGCGGTTCCAGGAGCTCCACGAGGGCCTCGACCTCCGCCCGGACCGCCGGGTTGTCGAACGCGGCGTCGACGGCGGCGGCCAGCTTCTCCTCGAACGCCGGATCCGGATCGGTCCAGTTGGTCGAGTTCCCGGCTTCGCGCGCGGCCTTCAGCGCATAGGACTGGAGGCGTTCCCGGCTGGCGGGCCAGGCGCCGGCGATGGCCTGCCACAGCAGCGCCGACAGCGGGCCGTCGGGCAGCGGAGCCAGCCCATTCAGCCGGTTCAGGGCCTTCTCCCACTCGCCGGCAACCTCGGAGATGACCGAGATCCGCGCCCGGGTGTCCTCGCTGCGTTTGGTGTCGTGCGTGCTGAGAGTGGTCATGGACAGCGGCAACTCGGCCTGCCGGCGGGCCATCCGGGCATGGAACTCGTCAGGCTCCATGGAGAACTCGGTGGGGTCGGCGCCAACTTCCGTGAGGGTGCCCAGGCGGTTGTAACGGAAGAACGCGGTGTCCTCCACGCCCTTGGCCATGACCATTCCCGAGGTCTGCTGGAAGCGCCGGGCGAGCTCCAGGTCCGTGTCCAGCAGCAGCGGCTGCAGAACCTGGATGGCCTGGTCGAGTTCCGGCCGCCGGCGCGCAGCAAGCTCGCACGCCTCCTTCAGGACTTCCGCGCCCTCCGGCAGGTAGGTGCGGTACACCGGGAACGTCGCGATGACCTCGGCTATGGCGTCGGCCGCGGCATCGGCCGAGAGCCCGGCGTCGGCCGGAACCAGCCTGGCCAGCCGCAGGATCTCCGAGTGGAGGATGCCGTCGGTGATCCGGCGCTTGGTGCCGCGGATCATGTCCCCGTAGTCAGCCGGTTCACCGCCGCGCAGTGAAGCGTCCAACCGGTCCAGCGGTTCCTGGCCGCGCGGGTCCACCAGAACCCGGTCGACGTCGGCGAGGGCGTCGTAGCCCGTGGTGCCCTCGCATTCGAAGCTTGCAGGCAGCTGTTCCCCCGGCTCGAGGATCTTCTCGATCAGCAGGTAGGCGCCGCCGGTGACGTTTCGGAGCCGCTTCAGGTACCCCTCGGGATCCGCAAGGCCGTCCGGGTGGTCGATCCGCAGGCCGTCCGCGAGGCCCTCACGGAACCAGCGCACCACTTCCTCATGCGCTTCGTCGAAGACGGCGGGGATCTCCACCCGGACGCCGGCGAGCGTGTTCACCGCGAAGAAGCGGCGGTAGTTCAGCTCGTTGTCCGCGCGCCGCCAGCCTATGAGTTCGTAGTGCTGCCGGGCGTGGACGTCACGCGGGGAGTCACCCTCGGTGTAGCTGCCGTCGGCCAGCGGGAAGCGGTGGTCGTAGTACCGCAGCTCCCCGTCCTTGATTTCGAGCTGGTCCAGATCGTCGTCGCTGCCGAGGACCGGGAGCCGGATGCGCCCCCCGGCGAGGTCCCAGTCGACGTCGAACGCTTCAGCGTAACGGGACTGGCGCCCCTCCTTGAGCAGCGACCACCACCAGGGGTTCTGCACCGGCGTGGCAACGCCGACGTGGTTGGGCACGATGTCGATCAGCACGCCCATCCCGGCGGCGCGGGCGGCCTTGGAAACGGCCGCCAGGCCCTCCGGTCCGCCGCGCTCGGGGTCGACGGCGGAGGGATCGGTGACGTCGTAACCGTGGTCGGAGCCCTGCTCGGCCGTCAGAATCGGAGAGAGGTACACCCAGTCGACGCCGAGCGCGTGCAGGTACGGCACGGTTTCGGCCGCGTCGAACAGCGTGAATCCCTTCCGGATCTGCAACCGGTACGTGGAGACTGGCGTTCTCATGCGTCCTCCCCTGCGGGCTTGACCGCCTTCAAGTGACCGCTCCGCCTTCCGGCCGGCTTTCGTGCCGGTTGCTCCGCCGGTTTCTCCGCCGGTTTCTCCGCCGGCTTTTCTGCCGGCGGCTCCTCCGCGGCCTCGGCCGGTTCCGCAGCAGGCTCAACAGCAGGATCCGCCGCAGGCTCAACAGCAGGATCCGCAGCAGTCTCAACAGCAGGATCCGCAGCAGTCTCGGGAGCCGGGTCCGCAGTAGGCTCGGGAGCCGGCTCCTCAGCCGGCTTCTTCGTCTTGGCCGGCTGGGGAATGGCAGGTGCAGTGAGCGCCGCGGTCTCCGTGGTGGCGGTCTGCGTCAGTGCCGCGAGCGAGGCGGCCACGGAGTGGTCCGGCTCCTCCTGCGGGGCGCTGTGGGCACGCAGCACCACGAGTGACTTGGCCGCAACGGACAGGATGGTTCCGGCATCCGCGGGCTTGGAGTCCGCGCCTTCGCCGGCGGTGTCGATGATGACGTCCCAGGCCGGTGCATACTCGTCCGGCGGCAGCGTGAACTCAACATCGCCGTCGTGGGCGTTGAAGTACAGCAGGAAGTTCACGTCCGTGATCCGGCGGCCACGGTCATCGTGGCCCTGGATGCCGTCGCCGTTGAGGAACATGCCAACGGACCGGCCGAAGCCGCTGTCCCAGTCCTCCGGCGACATGAGGTTGCCGTCGGGATCCAGCCATACGATGTCCGGCAGCCGCTCGCCTTCGCCACGCCGGACGGGCCGGCCGTCGAAGAAGCGGCTGCGCCGGAACGTGGGGTGCTTGGCGCGCAGCGAGTTGACGGCCGCGGTGAATTCGATGAGCGGCTGGTCCACACTGTCCCAGTTGACCCAGGTCAGCTCCGAATCCTGGCAATACCCGTTGTTGTTGCCCTGCTGGGTGCGGCCCATCTCGTCGCCGTGCAGGATCATGGGCACGCCCTGGGAGAGCAGCATGGTGGCGATGAAGTTGCGCTGCTGCCGCGCCCGCAGCCCCAGGACCTTGGGATCGTCCGAGGGCCCCTCTGCGCCGCAGTTCCAGGACCGGTTGTGCGACTCGCCGTCCTTGTTGTCCTCACCGTTGGCGTCGTTGTGCTTCTCGTTGTAGGACACCAGGTCCCGCAGGGTGAAGCCGTCGTGCGCGGTGACGAAGTTGATCGAGGCCACCGGGCGCCGGCCGGAGTGCTCGTACAGATCCGCCGATCCGGTGATGCGCGAGGCGAACTCGCCCAGCGTGGCGGGTTCGCCGCGCCAGAAGTCGCGCACGGTGTCGCGGTATTTGCCGTTCCATTCGGTCCACTGCGGCGGGAAGTTGCCCACCTGGTAGCCGCCGGGGCCGACGTCCCACGGCTCCGCGATCAGCTTCACCTGCGACACCACGGGGTCCTGCTGGATGAGTTCGAAGAATGTAGAGAGCCGGTCGACGTCGTAAAACTCGCGGGCCAAAGCGGCGGCGAGGTCAAAACGGAACCCGTCCACGTGCATCTCGGTGACCCAGTACCGCAGCGAGTCCATGAGCAGCTGCAGCGAGTGCGGCTGGCGGACGTTCAGGGTGTTGCCGGTGCCCGTGTAGTCCATGTAGTACTGCTTGTCGTCCTCCACCAGGCGGTAGTAGGCCTCGTTGTCGATGCCCTTGAAGCTCAGCGTGGGCCCGAGGTGGTTGCCTTCGGCAGTGTGGTTGTAGACGACGTCGAGGATGACCTCGATGCCGGCCCGGTGCAGCGAGCGGACCATCGCCTTGAAGTCCTGGACCTGCTGGCCGGTGTCGCCGGTGGAGCTGTAGGTGTTCTGGGGCGCGAAGAAACCGATGGTGTTGTAGCCCCAGTAGTTGCTGAGCCCCTTCTCCTGCAGCGTGCCGTCATTGACGAACTGGTGCACCGGCATGAGTTCGATCGCGGTGACGCCCAGCTTCTGCAGATGCGAGATCACGGCCGGGTGGGCAACGCCGGCGTACGTTCCGCGCTGCTCCTCGGGGATCTCCGGGTGGAGTTCCGTCAGCCCCCTGACGTGCGCCTCGTAGATGACCGACTTGTGGTACGGAATGCGCAGGTTCTGGTCGTTGTCCCAGTCGAAGAACGGGTTGATGACCACGCCCATCATCATGTGCGCCGCGGAGTCGGCGTCGTTCCTGGATGAGGGGTCACCCATGTTGTACGAGAACAGGGCGGGGTCCCAGTCGATCTGGCCTGAAACTGCCTTGGCGTACGGGTCAAGTAGCAGCTTGTTGGCGTTGAAGCGCTGGCCTTTGGCAGGGTCATAGCTCCCGTGCACGCGGTAACCGTACTTCAGCCCGGGCTGGATCTGCGGCAGGTAGCAGTGCCACACGTAGCCGTCGACCTCTCGGAGCGTGACCCGGGTCTCGGTGCCCTCGTCGTCGAAGAGGCAAAGTTCCACCTTTTCGGCGTGCTCGCTGAACAATGCGAAGTTGGTTCCAGTACCGTCAAACGTGGCTCCCAGCGGGTAAGCCGATCCGGGCCAGATTTCCATTCGTGCTCCTATACCTCGTCCAACACTGCGTCCGGCAGGCCTTCACGCACGACCTGCACGGAACTTGGTCTTACCGTAGCGGGTGGGTGTGACTATTACGTGACCCACACGCTAATTACTAAGCGTGCTGACTTTACCCCATATTTCGGGTAGGGCGTCGCCAATCCGCCCCGCCGTCAGCGGGCCGCCGGCCGCGGCTGCTGCTCCGGCCAGGCCGTGCAGGCTCGCTCCCATGGCGGCAATTGCCGCCCAGCGTTCGTCTGGATCGATGCCCATCGCCCGGAAGCGTCCGACGTCGGACCCCACCTGGGCGAGCAGCGCACCAATGATTCCGGCCAGCACATCGCCGCTTCCGGCGGTGGCCAGCCAGGGTGTGCCCTCGGACTGGCTGTAGAAATCCTGGTAAGGCGAGGCCACCAGCGTGCTGGCCCCTTTCAGCAGCACCGTGGCCTCCGTCAGGCCTGCTGCGCGGCGCACGGCGGCGAGCGTGGAGCCCTCGACGGCCGCGCGGTCCAAGTCTGCGCCGAGGCGCTGAAGCAGGGTAGCCAACTCCCCGGCATGCGGCGTCAGCACCACCTGCGGGGCCAGCACGTCGGGCAGCACGTGCAGGGCGCCGGCGTCGGCCACGGTGGGCAGGCCCGAGTCCACGGCGTCGCGGACACGCTGCATCTCCTGCTGGTCCGATCCGTCCATCCCGGAGCCCACCAGCCAGGCCTGGACGTGGGTCTCTGCCACTGTGCCGGTACTGCAGACCACCTCGGGGCAGCTGTGGCGGATGAGGTCGGCAACCTCCGGCGGCCCGACATAGCGGACCATCCCGACACCGGCAGCAAGCGCCCCGCGGCAGGCGAGCACGGCGGCGCCGGGGTAGGCCGGGGATCCGGCAACCACGCCGAGGACGCCCCGCGAATATTTGTGGGCCCGCCGCGCGGGCCGCGGGAGCAAGGCTGCCAGGTCGGCGGCCTCCAGGCGCCGCAGGGCCGGCCACGGGAGCGAGTCCTCGATCCCGATCGGGACCACCAGGACCCGGCCGGCGAAGTCCGCACCGGGATCCGTCAGCAGGCCCGCCTTGGCCCCGCCGAACGTGACGGTGATGTCCGCAGGCAGCACGGGTCCGGCGGCCTCGCCGGTGTCCGCGTCCACGCCGCTGGGCACGTCGCACGCCACCACGAGGCCGTGGGTCCCGCCGGCAAGCTGCGACACAAGTTCCGCCGACGCTCCCCTGAGTCCGCCCTGGGCGCCGGTTCCCAGCAGAGCGTCAATAACGACGTCGGCCCTGCCGGCCAGCGCTGCCAGATCGCCGGCGTTCGCGTCAGTCAGTGTGAGTACCCGGCCGCCGGCGCGCCGAAAGGCCGCCAGGCCGTCGGGGTGGGCCGTGTCGGAGGCGAGGACCGCCGTCGTCCGCATTCCCCGTCCGGCGAGGTGCGCGGCGGCGAAGAGGCCGTCGCCGCCGTTGTTGCCCTTGCCGGCCAGGACGGCAACGCTGGAGCCGTACGGGCGGCGTCCGCGGCTGCGCAGCTCAGCGATGGCGGCGCCAGCCATGCCGCGGGCCGCCCGCTGCATGAGAACAGCGCCCATACCGGAATCCAGCAGGGGCTTTTCAGCCTCCCTGATCTGGGTTCCGGTATAGGCGCTGATCATGTGGTCAGTCCGTCCGGGGTCAGCCCTCGGCCAGGACGGTGGCCGTGGCGATGCCGCCGTCGTGGCTCATGGACAGGTGCCAGCGTTTGACGCCCTTGGCCTCGGCAACGGCGAGCACGGTTCCCTTGACCTGGACGGTGGGGCCGTTCTGGTCCAGCCCGATCCAGCAGTCCTGCCAGTTCATGCCGGCCGGCGCGCCCAGGACCTTGGCCACGGCTTCCTTAGCGGCAAACCGCGCCGCCAGGGAGCGGGTGTTCAGTTCCCGTTCGGCCGGCACAAACAGCCTGTCCCGGAGTCCGGGGGTGCGCTCCAGCTGCCGTCCGAAACGCTCGATGTCCACTACGTCCACCCCGATGCCAACAATCATGGGCTTACTCTACTGTGACGCTTTTGGCCAGGTTGCGCGGCTGGTCCACGTCGTAGCCCTTGGCGGCGGCAAGTTCGCACGCGAAGATCTGCAGCGGCACGGTGGTCAGCAGCGGCATGAGCAGCGTCGGGGTTTCCGGGACGTAGAAGACGTGCTCGGCGTAGTCCCGGACCGCTTCGTCGCCTTCCTCGGCGATCACCAGGGTACGGGCACCGCGGGCCCGGATCTCCTGGATGTTGGACACCACCTTGGAGTGCAGCGAGTCGCGGCCGCGCGGGGACGGGACCACCACGAACACCGGCTGGCCCTCGTCGATCAGCGCGATCGGGCCGTGCTTGAGCTCACCGGCGGCGAAGCCCTCGGCGTGGATGTACGCGATTTCCTTCAGCTTCAAAGCGCCCTCGAGCGCCACCGGGTAGCCCACGTGGCGTCCCAGGAACAGCACGGACTTCTCGTCTTTCATGCTTCGGGCCAGCTCGCGCAGTTCCTCGGCCGAGTCCAGGATCTTCTGGATCTTCGCCGGGATCTTGCCCAGGTCAGCCAGCACGTCCTTGACCTGCCCGGAGAAGATGTTCCCGCGCAGCTGCGCCAGGTACAGCCCCAGCAGGTACGCCGCGGTGATCTGAGCCAGGAACGCCTTGGTGGAGGCCACCGCGATCTCCGGACCGGCGTGCGTGTACAGCACGGCGTCGGACTCACGCGGAATGGTCGAGCCGTTGGTGTTGCAGATCGACACCGTCTTGGCACCCTGCTCGCGGGCGTAGCGCACGGCCATCAGCGTGTCCATGGTCTCGCCGGACTGGCTGATGGAGACCACCAGGGTGTTCTCCGTCACGATCGGGTCGCGGTAACGGAACTCGTGGGCGAGCTCCACCTCGGTGGGGATCCGGCACCAGTTCTCGATCGCGTACTTGGCCACCAGGCCCGCGTACGCGGCCGTGCCGCAGGCCAGCACGATGATCTTGTCGACCTTCTTCAGCAGCGCCGGATCAATGCGCAGCTCATCCAGGGTCAGCCGGCCATTCAGGTCCGAACGCCCCAGCAGCGTCTGGGACACGGCGTCGGGCTGGTCATGGATTTCCTTCTCCATGAACGATGCGAAGCCGCCCTTCTCAGCAGAGGCCGGGTCCCAGTCAACGTGGTATTCCTTGCCCTCTGCCGGGGCGCCGAAGAAGTCCGTGATCTCCACCGAGTCCGCCGTGATCGTCACGATCTGGTCCTGGCCCAGCTCCACCGCACGGCGGGTGTAGTCAATGAACCCGGACACGTCCGAACCCAGGAAGTTCTCGCCCTCGCCCAGGCCCACCACCAGCGGTGAGTTCCGGCGCGCGGCCACCACCACCTCAGGCTGGTCAGCGTGCACCGCGAGCAGCGTGAACGCACCCTCAAGCCGCTGGCAGGCCAGCTCCATCGCCCGGGTCAGGCCGCCGTCGGAGACGTCCCCGCCCAACTTGTTCCGGAAAATGTCACCCAGCAGCGCCGCGGCCACCTCGGTGTCCGTCTCCGAGGCGAAGACAACACCCTTGGCCAGCAGCTCCTGCTTCAGCTCAGCAAAGTTTTCAATGATGCCGTTGTGGATCACCGCGAGCTTCCCGCCATCAGAGAGATGCGGGTGCGCGTTCTGATCCGTCGGACCACCATGCGTGGCCCACCTCGTGTGACCGATGCCGGTCAGCGACTCCGGCAGCGGCCGCTCCTCCAGCTCGGCCAGCAGGTTGCTCAGCTTCCCGGACTTCTTCCGCGAGGAAATCTCCCCGTCAGCCACCACGGCAACACCGGCGGAGTCATAACCCCGGTACTCCAGACGGCGCAGCCCCTCAAGAACAACATCCAACGCGCCGTGCCCGGCATCAGCCCGGCCCGACGAACGGCCTACATAACCCACGATTCCACACATGGGTATAAGCCTAACTGGCTTTGCGGAGAACCGACGTCGGATGACATCCGCCGCCGGACGCCGCTACGGCGCCGCTACGGCACTCAGGGAACGGCCATTCGGCCGAAATTGGCCTGTCATCAGGCACTTTAGGATCGCGCCTGATCTGCCAACGGACACCGCCGTTTTTCGCTACAGGCGTTGCGGGGGGTGCGTCATGCTTCCCGTCGCCGCCTGCGGACGCCCAGGAAGAGGAACAGCATGCACTGGCCGATGATGCCGGCTACCGCCAGAATCACCCAGAGGTCGCGGTCCGGGTCGCCCAGGGCGCTGGTGAGGAATCCAACCAGCGGGATGGCGTAAAGGGGCTTCCCCTTAATCTGCCGGGCACGGACGGGCTCTGCGTCGTTGGCACTGCTGTTGTCGCCCTTCGTGACCAGCGTCCGCTCACCGGCCTGCGTGGCACCAAAGCCAACAATCCGGTGAGTCGTGACCTCGGGGTTGCCCGGAGCAGGCTGGTAGGTGACCATGTCCCCGTATTTCAACTGACTCAGCGGCGCGGGTTTCACTACCAGGAACGTGCCGGCGGAATACGTCGGTGCCATGGAATTTGTGAGCAACGTGTAGGTCTGGGACCCGGTGGCCTGGGGAATGACCACCAGTCCAAGTGCGGCGAAGAGGAGGACAAAGAGAACCGCATAGTTGGCCAGGCGTCCTGCTGCGGCGGACCGCTTGCGGCGGCGTATCTCGAGGATCCGCGTGGCTGCTCCCCCGCCGCGCCTGCCGCCAAAGTCACGGCCCGTCCGCTGCGGCGCCTGCGGAGTCACTGCCTTTGCCATGTCGAGACCCTTCAAATTCTGCGTCGGTTCCCCTTATTCACTGAACGGTCCCGCGGCAGGCTCAGGAATCGGTAACGCGTAGGGTCAAGATTCACTCAAGAATGGCCGCATTTCGCTCTCGGCGCCGGTCGGGGCAGAATCTCTAGGGTGACTTTGCAACGCAACGAAGCGAACGGGGAGGGTGTTTCCCCGTTCGTGGAGCTGGACCGGCAGACCTGGTCCCGCCTTTCGGCCCAGATGGAGCAACCCCTTAATGAAGAGGACGTGCTGCGCCTTCGGGGTCTCGGTGACCCTCTAAACATCGATGAAGTGCGTGAGGTCTACCTCCCCCTGTCCCGGCTGCTGCACCTGTACGTGGAAGCCGCCGGCCAGCTGCATGCGGCCACCACCACGTTTCTTGGCGAGCAGACCCAGCGCACCCCCTTCGTGATTGGCGTCGCCGGCTCCGTGGCGGTGGGCAAGTCCACCATTGCCCGTGTTCTCCGCGAGATGCTGCGGCGCTGGCCGGGCACGCCGAACGTCGAGCTCATCACCACCGACGGGTTTCTGTATCCGCTGGCCGAACTCAAGCGCCGGCAGCTGCTGGACCGCAAGGGTTTCCCGGAGTCGTACGACCGCCGCGCGCTGCTGCGCTTCGTGAGCGAGATCAAGGGCGGCGCCGAGGAGGTGCGGGCACCCTGGTATTCGCACGTCACCTATGACATCGTCCCCGGCAAGGAAGTGGTGGTCCGGCGCCCCGACGTCCTCATTGTCGAGGGCCTGAACGTGCTGGCTCCCGCGCGGCCGCGGCACGACGGCCGCCAGGGACTGGCGCTCAGTGACTTCTTCGACTTTTCCATCTACGTGGATGCCAAGACGTCACATATCGAGGAATGGTATGTGGACCGGTTCCGCAAGCTCCGTACCACCGCCTTCGCGCAGCCGGAGTCGTACTTCCACCGCTATGCCACGCTTTCCGACGCCGAGGCTGAAGCGACGGCCCGCGACATCTGGAAGCGCATAAACGAACCGAACCTGGAAGAGAACGTGCTGCCCACGCGGGGGCGGGCGCAGCTTGTGCTCACCAAGGAAGCGGACCATTCCGTCCGCAGGATGCTGCTGAGGAAGGTCTAGCACGCATGTGCAACTACTGCTCCCCCGGGCCTTCCGCCGAGGTCCAGTCCGGCCGGCACCTCACGCGCCGCGCGGTAGCCCGGTTGCTGGTTGCCGGCGCGGGCCTGTCGGCCCTGGCTGCCTGCACCCCCGGCCCCGCCCAGCCGGGGGCCCCGGCAACCGGTTCGCCCGTCTCGGGCGCGGCGTCCGCTGCTGCTACCGGGAAGGCCTCGCCGCCCCCCTCCGGATCCGCCGCCGCCTCCAGTTCTGCCCCGGCGTCCCCGGCCGCTTCCCCTGCCTCTTCGGCCAGTCCGTCCGCAACGGCGCCTTCCGCTACGGCGACGGGGACGACGACGGCGGCGGCAGCCCCGCCGTCGGCCGCCTCCCGGCTGCCAAAACAGTTCTCAATCACCGCACCCGCCAGCCCCTGGGTGATCGTCAACAAGCACAGCCCGCTCAAGCCGGCCGACTACGTCCCGGCCGATCTGGTCCAGCCGCGGGTGGCCCTCGCCGTCACCGGCGAGGCGTCGCAGCTGAACAGCACGACGGCGGCTGCCGCAGAACGGATGTTCGCCGCGGCGGCGGCGGACGGGGTAACCATGACGCTGGCGAGCGGCTACCGTTCCTATGCGACGCAAATCGTCACGTACAACGGCTGGGTGAGCTCCGAGGGGCGGGCCGCGGCGGACAACGCCTCGGCGCGGCCGGGCTATTCCGAGCACCAGACAGGTTGGTCGTTCGACATCGGCGACGGTGGCGGCGCGTGCAGCTTCCAGCCGTGCTTTGCCGAGCAGCCGGCCGCCGTCTGGGCGAAGGCCAACGCGCACCGCTTCGGGTTCGTGGTTCGGTACCCGTTGACGCAGCAAGCCATCACGGGATACCTCTACGAGTCATGGCACCTGCGGTACGTGGGCGTGGAGGTGGCATCGGACATGCGGACACGCGGCATCGCCACCCTGGAGCAGTACTTCGGCCTGGAGTCCGCACCCGACTACCGCTGAGGCGGCTGCCCTGTTAAATGGCAAGCTGTTACGTGCCTGCCGTTGGCCGGTCAGCCCCGGAATCAGGGTGCGGTAATTTGGTTGGCATGCTTAGTGGATTCAAGAAGTTCATTCTCAAGGGAAACGTCATCGACCTGGCCGTGGCGGTGGTCATCGGATCGGCGTTCAGCGCCGTGGTGGATGCACTGGTCAAGAGCGTCCTGATGCCGCTGATCTCGCTGCTGGTCGGAGAACCGAATTTTGACAACTTCCTGGCGTTCGGCGATGTGCGGTTCGGCGTGCTGCTCACCGCGGTGGTGAACTTCCTGCTGGTCGCCTCCGCTCTCTACTTCGTCATCGTCGCGCCGATGAACCAGCTGATCGAGCACCGCAACCGCAAGCTGGGTATCGGGCAGGACGCGAAGAAGGAAGCGGCAGAGGATCCGCAGATCGCCCTGCTCAAGGAGATCCGCGACGCCCTGCAGGCGCAGAACCAGAACGAGGCCGCCAAGTAGGGCCGCCGGACACCAGTTCCAAAATCCCGGCCCCGCAAAGCCGGGGAACAGAGCAGCCCGCCTCCTTCGAAGGAGGCGGGCTGCTTTTGCTTTGCGGGACGCGAATCTAGTCGCCGACGAGCTGCAGGGCCAGCTGGGTCTTCACAACCTGGGCGAGGCGTTCGGCGATGACCTGGGCGGTCTGCTGGTCGCCAGCCTCCACCATGACACGCACAACGGGCTCCGTGCCGGAGGGGCGCAGGAGCACGCGGCCGGTGTCGCCCAGCTCGGCTTCGGCTGCCTTCACGGCTGCGGCCAGGGTCTCGTCGCCACTGACGCGTGTCCGGTCCACGTCCTTCACGTTGATGAGGACCTGGGGCAGCTTGGTCATGATCGTGGCGAGTTCCTTGAGCGGGCGGCCCGTCAGGGCCACCTGGGCCGCCAGCTGCAGGCCGGTCAGCACGCCGTCGCCGGTGGTGGCGTAGTCGGCGAGGATCACGTGGCCGGACTGTTCGCCGCCCAGGTTGTAGCCGCCGTCGCGCATTTGTTCCAGCACGTACCGGTCCCCCACACCCGTCTCACGGATGGCGATGCCGGCGTCGCGGAGGGCGATCTTAAGGCCGAGGTTGCTCATGACGGTGGCCACGAGGACGTTGTCCGTGAGCTTGCCGGCGTCCTTGAGGGCGACAGCAAGGATAGCCATGATCTGGTCGCCGTCCACCTCGTTGCCCTCGTGGTCCACGGCCAGGCAGCGGTCGGCGTCGCCGTCGTGGGCAATGCCGAGGTCGGCGCCGTGGTCCACCACGGCCGCCTTGAGCGGGCCCAGGTGCGTGGAGCCCACCCCCTCGTTGATGTTGAGGCCGTCCGGTTCCGCGCCGATGACCACGACGTCAGCACCGGCGTCCTTGAAGACTTGGGGGGAGCAGCCGCTGGCGGCACCGTGCGCGCAGTCCAGGACCACTTTCAGGCCATGGAGGTTGTGCGGGAGGGTTCCCAGGAGGTGGACGATGTAGCGGTCCTCGGCGTCGGAGAAGCGCTGGATGCGCCCCACCTCGCCGCCCACGGGGCGGAAGGGCTCCTTGCCCATCTGGGCCTCGATGGCGTCCTCCACCTCGTCGGGGAGTTTCTGGCCGCCGCGGGCGAAGAACTTGATCCCGTTATCGGGAGCCGGGTTGTGCGAGGCAGAGATCATGACGCCGAAGTCGGCCTTCAGGTCTGCCACGAGGTAGGCGGCGGCGGGGGTGGGCAGCACGCCGGCGTCGTAGACGTCGATCCCGGAGCTGGAAAGCCCTGCCTCCACGGCGGCGGCGATGAACTCGCCGCTTGCGCGGGGATCCCTCGCCACCACGGCACGCGGCCGCGCACCTTCGCCGGTGCGTTCATGGCCAAGCACCACGGCGGCGGCCTGGGCCAGCTGCATTGCGAGCTCGGCAGTCAGCAGGCCGTTCGCCAGGCCCCGGACACCGTCTGTTCCAAATAATGTAGACATCGCGTCCAAGTTTAGACGATTCAGGTGCCCGTCCCCGCCCGGCACGGCGTCCGCGACGGGCGGGGCGGACGTTTCCCCAGCTCACCGCGTTGCCAGTGGCGTAACCGGACTTAACGGCAGAAGCCCGCCCCGCCAAATGGCGGAACGGGCTTCTGTGAAGCGCCTGACGGCGCTTCGCAAGCGGATTTAGCGCTTGGAGTACTGCTGAGCCTTGCGTGCCTTCTTGAGACCGGCCTTCTTACGCTCGATGACGCGGGCGTCACGGGTGAGGTAGCCGGCCTTCTTCAGGGTGGCGCGGTTGTTCTCGACGTCGATCTCGTTCAGCGAACGGGCGATGCCGAGGCGCAGTGCACCGGCCTGGCCGGAGGGGCCACCGCCGTGGATGCGGGCGATGACGTCGTAGGCGCCTTCGAGATCCAGGATCTTGAAGGGCTCGTTGACGTCCTGCTGGTGCAGCTTGTTCGGGAAGTAGTTATCCAGCTCGCGGCCGTTGATGGTCCACTTGCCGGAGCCCGGCACAACGCGAACGCGTGCAACGGCTTCCTTGCGGCGGCCAACAGCTGCGCCGGCAACGGTCAGTGCCGGGCGCTCCTTCTTCGGAGCAGCTTCGGTAGCGCTGCTTTCCGAGGTGTAGCTGGTCAGGTTTTCCTCAGCCTCAACGGCTTCGGTGGTCAGTTCATCGTTCTGAGCCACGGTTCTCCTTGTAGATAAAAGTGTTGGTGGCCAGGACTACTGGGCGACCTGGGTAATTTCGAAAGTCTTGGGCTGCTGGGCTGCGTGGGGGTGCTCGGCTCCACGGTAGACCTTCAGCTTGCCCAGCTGCTGGGCAGCGAGGGAGTTCTTGGGGAGCATGCCCTTGATGGCCTTCTCAACGGCGCGGACCGGGTTGGTCTCAAGCAGTTCCGCGTAGTTGACGGAGGTCAGGCCGCCCGGGAAGCCGGAGTGGCGGTATGCGCGCTTCTGCTCCAGCTTGGCGCCGGTGAGGGCAACCTTTTCAGCGTTGATGATGATGACGAAGTCGCCCATGTCCATGTGGGACGCAAAGGTCGGCTTGTGCTTTCCGCGCAGCAGTGTTGCGGTCTGGCTGGCAAGACGACCCAGGACAACGTCGGTGGCGTCAATGACGTGCCACTGGCGGTTGATATCGCCGGGCTTCGGGGTGTACGTACGCACGGTGTTTGCCTCGTTCTTGTTCTGGCGTTCTTGTTTTAGGCGTCACGCGGGGTGCGCCTACTATCTATGCGCGACCGGAACAGAGGTGAGGGCTCTATGGACCAGTTATCCCCTAGTCCCGAATATGCCCGGTGAGTATTGATCCTGCAACTGGATCCCCACGCGGGCACGCATCATCGAGAAAGGACACGCACAACGACTACCAAGAATAGCGTGAACCGGGCGCCAGGGTCAAAATGGGGTATCCGGTGGCGGGGGCCATACAGTCCCGCGCCAGCGCCGGGCCCTTCCATCCAGGAGTCCACGTGTCTTCAGCAGGTATCGCCGCCAACGCCTGGCCGCTTTTTGCAGTGGCCTTGGGACTCCTTGGCATTCTACTGAGCCTGCTGGCTGAACACCTCATCTCCCGCGCTCTCCCCCGCCTTGGCAGCTTGCCGGGCGCACGGACAAGAATCACGACGGCGGCGCTCACCGGCGCGCTCTGCGCCGCGCTTGCGCTGCGGTTCGGGTTGGACTGGTCCCTGCCGGCCTTTCTGCTGCTGGCCACCCTGGGGGTGCAGCTGGCACGCATCGACCTGGCCCATCATTTGCTGCCGAATCCCCTGGTGCTCACGCTGCTAATTGCCGGGCTTGCACTCCTCTTGCTTAGCAGCACCGCCACGGCGGACTGGGGCGAGCTGCTCCGTGCGGCGGCGGGCGCCGCAATACTGTTCATCATTTTCCTGATTCTGGCGCTGATTTCGCCAAACGGCATCGGCATGGGGGATGTCAAGCTGGCCGCGCCGGTGGGCCTGTACCTGGGTTACTTGGGCTGGAGCCACTTGTTCTACGGCGGGGCACTCGGCTTCGTGGTGGGCGGGATTTTATCCGTCGTTTTGATTAGGCTAAATCGCGCCAATTTGCGTTCGGAAGTCGCTTTTGGCCCCTCGATGCTGGCCGCTGCCTTGGGCACGGTTTTACTGGCATCCTGAAAGTGGAATTTCCGCTGAAACGCTGAAACAAGCGGCGAGTTCCTTGATGCTTTCTTGATCAAACAAGTAGCGCCACAAGGGCATTGTCGGAATCTGCGTACACCGCTGGTGCCGCTACTTATCCGACTTTCCTAAAAGTCGGGTAGAACTACGCATTGTTGCCGCCCTGGTTCAGGTGGATTCTTTAGCTATCGAAGCGCCAGCCCTTTCGCGGTATGGGGGCGGCTGGAATTCGAAGCATTTATTCCATCGAACTTAAGGAAAATACAATGACTACTCTCATGGTCTCCGTTCTTGCCTTCGTTTCCGGAATCAAGGACCGGCTGGAATCGGAAAAAGGCGCCACCGCAACCGAGTACTCGCTGCTCGTGGCCTTCATCGCCTTCCTGATCATTGGCGGCGTGTCAGCATTCGGCGGTGCCCTCGGCGGCTGGTTCACCACATTGGGACAGACGGTCGGCGGTTGGGCCAACACAACCCCCTAGTTCCACCCGCGTTGTTCAACGTGCCGCGCTCACGTGACGTGGGCGCGGCGCACCGTCCCCCATTCAGCTGTCCCTAATCGCGGAGGGTCCAGTGAAACGCAGAAGTTCACGCTCCACCAGGCGGGCGGGCGCCCGGACAGAGCGCGGCGCAGCTGCCGTCGAGTTCGCTCTGGTTGCACCCATCCTCCTGGCGCTGGTGGCAGGCATTGTTGAGTTCTCGCACGCCTACAACCTGCAGATTTCGGTCGCCCAGGCTGCCCGGGAAGCTGCCCGGTCGATGGCGATCGAGGACGACCAGGCAGCGGCAGCAACTGCCGCGGCCGCCGGCGCGCCCGGATTGAACGGCGCCGATTTTCAGTATGCCTTCTCCCCCGGGAGCTGCACCGCCGGGCAAAACATGACGGTCACCATCACCTACCCCGCCGCCACTCTCACAGGGATGTTCGGCAGCACCGTCACGGTCACCGGAACGGGAGCCATGCGATGCGAAGGCTAAGATCCCGCAAGCGTGACGCCGAGCGTGGTGCGGCGGGCGTTCTGGTGGCGGTCATGATGCTCGCGATCATCGGCGCCGGCGCACTCGCTGTGGATGTGGGCCAGATCTACTCCGAACGGGCGCAGCTCCAGAACGGCGCCGACGCAGGCGCGCTTGGCGTTGCCCAGGCGTGCCACAAAACGGGCTGCACGCAGGCGCAGGCCCAGGCGTTTGCAAATGCCTTGGCAAACGGAAACGCCAACGACGGCGACGCGAACGTCTCCGACGTGGACCTTTCTGTACCGGACCAAGTGACGGTACGGACCACCACGAAAAACGGCAGCAGCAGCGTGCTGGCCAAACTGTTCGCCAGCGTGCTGAACGCACCGGCAGTCAGCGTGGGCGCTCACGCCACCGCGTCCATCGAGGTTCCTGGGGCTGGCGCAGGGTTCCCCTTGGCACTCTCCGAATGCCAATACGACCTCAGCGATGCCGTGGCAACGGGCGTCCTCCAGCAGATCCGCTACAAGCCCGGTATGGCCAACTGCAGCTCAACGTCCGGGCATGTCATCCCCGGCGGATTCGGCTGGCTGAACCAGAACGGGGGCCAGTGCCGGGCGACCACCGACACAGACGACAACGCAGCCTACGATCCCGGCGCCGATTACCCCAACAAACCTGGCCAGAACTGCGATTCGGTCCTCCAGGGCTGGATCAACACCATACAGGCCGGCGACGAAGTACTCGGCGTCTTTCCGGTGTACGACAACGCCGGCAAGGACAAGGGCAACGGCTGGTTCCACATCCGCGGGTACGCCACTTTTCAAATGGTGGGCTGGAAGTTTGGCGGAGGTTCCAGCGGCCCGCGCACCTACAACAATTCCCCCACTCCGGCGACTGCCTGCGTGGATCCCTGCCGGGGCATCATCGGCAAATTCAAAAAATTCGAGTCCATTGATGCATTCGAAGGAAATTCTGGCAGCGGAGACGACCTTGGAACCGTCTACATTCGCCTCATCAACTAATCACTCAGCTAGGGGGATACAATGAAAACCCGCCTTTTGGGAGGAATTGCTGCGCTATTGGTGGCAATTATCGGAACAGTCCTATTGATCAGCTATGTGCAGAATGCAGATAAGCGCGCCCTGGCGGACACGGAAACCGAATCCGTATATGTCGTGGAGAAAACCATCACGGCCGGCACGGGAATCGATATGGCTGCAGGCGCCGTCGTCCGGAAAGAAGTACCAAAACTGGCTGTGGCCGCCGGAGCAGTGACCGATCTGAACCAGGTTGGCCAGAAGGTCGCCGCCGTGGACCTCATGCCCGGGGAGCAGCTCCTCAGCACCCGCATGGTGGACGCCGGTTCCCTCCTCGGGCCGGCCCGCGTCCAGGTGCCCACCGGCATGCAGGAGATCACGCTCAAGCTTCCCATCGAGCGAGTGGTGGGCGGCACGCTTACCGCCGGGGACACCGTAGGCGTCTTCCTCTCGGTGGAGGACTCCGCGGCAAAATCGGGCCAAACCCAGCTGACCTTCCACAAGGTCCTGGTCACGGCGGCCCAGTTCAGCAACGGCAGCACGGCCACGCCCCAGGAGACGGCAGCCGCGGAGGATTCCTCGAAGGGATCGCTCACCTCGAAGAAGTCTGCCTCGTCGAATGACACCTACCTCATCACCGTGGCCCGCAACTCCGCGGACGCTGAGCGGATCATCTTCGCCACCGAGTTCGGCAGCGTCTACCTCTCCAAGGAGCCGGCGAACGCGGTGGAGGGCACGTCCGGCGTGGTGAACACCGGAAGGCTGTTCCGATGAGCCGCTTTGTTCTCATTACGCCAAATGCAGACTTCGAACGCCGCATCCAGCTGGCAGTGTCAGGCATGCACGGTTCGCTGCGGGTGTTCCAGGCGGACTACCTTCCCGAGAGTCCGCAGGACTTCCTCCGGCAGCTCGTCGGCGAGCCGCCTGAGGTGCTGATCCTCGGGCCGGGCCTGCCGGTTGACGGCTCCCTGAAACTGGCATCGGTCATGGATCTCCAGTATCCGGAGATCAGCGTGGTGCTGGTGGTGCCGGAAACCAAGGAAGTCGTACTCCAGGCCATGCGCTCAGGCGTACGCGACCTGCTCGACCCCGCCTCCGACCCGGACGCCATCCGCGTCCTGCTGGAGCGGGCCAGCCTCGCGGCGGCAGGCCGCCGTCGTGGTTTGGCCCCCGGCGCGTCCGAGCACGCCGACCACGGCGAGGGCGGGCGGGTCATCGCCGTCATGTCCCCCAAAGGTGGGGTTGGCAAGACCACTGTGGCCACCAATCTCGCCGTCGGCCTTGGTAAATCCGCGCCCATGAGCGTGGTGATCGTGGACATGGACCTGCAGTTCGGCGATGTTGCCAGCGGGCTGATGCTGGATCCGGAGCACACCATCACCGATGCCGTGGTGGGCGCAGCCAGCCAGGACTCCATGGTCCTGAAGGCGTACCTCACCGTCCACCCGGCCGGAATCTATGCCCTCTGTGCGCCCAGGAACCCGATCGAGATGGACAGGATTTCGGGCGAGCAGGTCAGCCGGCTCCTCAACCAGCTGCGCGAGGAGTTCCACTACATCGTGGTGGACACGGCACCGGGGCTGGGTGAACATGTCCTGGCAACGCTGGAGCAGGCCACGGATGCCGTCTGGATCTGCGGAATGGACATTCCCAGCATCCGGGGCCTCAGGACGGGGTTCCAGATCCTGGCCGAGCTCGGGCTGCTTCCGGAGAAACGGCACGTGGTGCTGAACATGACGGACCGGCGGGCGGGCCTCACGCTGCAGGACATCGAGGCCACGATCGGCTCCCCGGTGGACGTTGCGCTCCCCCGCTCCAAGACGCTGCCATTCTCCACCAACAAGGGAGTGCCCATCCTGCAGGACGGCAGCCGGGACTCGGCCGGTAAGGGGCTGCGCCAGCTGGTGGAGCGCTTCAAACCCAACTGGGAAGAAAGACCCCACAAGAAGCTGCACAGAAGGGCGGTAGTCCAGTGAACCTCACAGACCGGTTCCAGAACCTCCGGGGCGAGCCCAAGCCCGATCCCGAGAAGCCGCAGGCCGCCGACGTCTTCAAGCAAAAGCCGGCCGCTGCCACACTTGGCAAGAAGCATGAAGAGCAGGCCGCTGGCTCGGCGGCGAGCGCCACGGCGGCCCTTGAGGTGCCGGCCGTTGCTTCCGTTGCCAGCGAAGCCCTGAACGCCCTGAAGGAACGGGCTACCCAGACGCTCTTTGAACGGCTGGGTTCACGGCTCACCGACTCCTCCCTCGAGGACGAGGAACTGCACCAGTTTGTCCGTGATGAATTGAAGATCGTGGTGGACGAGGAGCAGGTCCCGCTGTCCGGCCCGGAGCGGCAGCGGCTGATCCGGGACATCATCGACGACGTCCTGGGCCACGGTCCCATCCAGCGGTTCCTCGATGACCCATCCATCACCGAGGTCATGGTGAACCGCTTCGACCAGGTCTACGTGGAACGCCAGGGCCGCATCTTGCCCACGGACACGAAGTTCACCTCGGATGACGCGCTGCGCCGGGTGATCGACCGGATCGTGTCCAAGGTGGGCCGCCGCATCGACGAATCCTCCCCACTGGTGGACGCCCGGCTCGCGGACGGCTCGCGCGTGAACGCCATCATTCCCCCGCTGGCCGTCAACGGGCCTGCCTTGACCATCCGGAAGTTTGGCAGGGAAGCTTTGACGGTCCACGACCTGGTGTCCATGGGAAGCCTCTCCCCCGAGATGGCGGAGCTCCTGCACGCCTGCGTCCTGGCCCGGATGAACATCATCGTCTCCGGCGGCACCGGCACGGGAAAGACCACCCTCCTCAACGTCTTGTCCGGGTTCATCCCGCCGGAGGACAGGATCGTAACCATCGAGGATGCCGTCGAACTGCAGCTCCAGCAGGAGCACGTCATCAGGCTCGAAAGCCGCCCACAGAACATCGAGGGCAAAGGCGAGGTTTCAATCCGGGACCTGGTCCGGAACTCGCTGCGCATGCGGCCGGACAGGATTGTGGTGGGAGAGGTCCGCGGCGGCGAATGCCTCGACATGCTGCAGGCCATGAACACCGGCCACGACGGTTCCATCTCCACCGTGCACGCCAACTCGCCGCGGGACGCAATCGCCCGCCTCGAGACGCTGGTGCTAATGGCAGGAATGGACATCCCGCTCCGCGCCGTGCGCGAGCAGCTGGCCTCCGCCGTCAACCTGGTGGTGCACATCACCAGGATGCGCGACGGCTCCCGCCGGGTCACGCACATCACCGAGGTGCAGGGCATGGAAGGCGACATTGTCACCCTCCAGGACGCCTTCGTGTTTGACTACTCGGCCGGCATGGACGCCAACGGGCGGTTCCTCGGGAAGCCGGTGCCGACGGGCGTGCGCCCACGGTTCACCGAGCGATTCGCCGAACTCGGCATCGAGATCTCCCCGGCCGTGTTCGGGGCATCGCTCATCGGCGTTGCGCCGGCAAGGGGGCGGTGACCGTGCCGCACGACTCCGGGATTTTCGTGGTGGCGCTGGTACTGCTGTACCTCGCCATCTTCCTGGTCTTCGGCGTGGCCCTTCGGCCGAACTCGGGCATTCCAATGTCCCGACGACGGCCCGATGTCCCCACGCAGACCTCGTCACTGACCAAACTCACCAACCAGGCCGTGGGTGCGCTGAACAAGGGCCTGAGGAAGCGCGGACCAGGCTTGCTTACCCAGGAGCGGCTGGACGAATGCGGGCTCAAGAAGGAACCGGGCGACTACCTGATTATGGCGGGGGTCATCACCCTGACCGCCGCCGTCGTCGGCTTCTTCCTTGGCGGCGTCTTCGCCGCTGTCCTCCTGACCCTGCTGGCCCCGCTGGGGCTGCACCTGCTGCTGAATTTTCTGGCCGGACGCCGCCGTCGGCAGTTTGACCAGCAGGTGCCGGACACGCTGCAGATGTTCTCGGGTGGCCTGCGGGCAGGCCACAGCCTGCTCCGGGCGGTGGACGCGGCCGGGCAGGAGAGCCAGCCGCCCATGTCCGAGGAGCTGGGCCGGATCGTCAACGAGACCAGGATCGGCCGGGACCTCGGCGAGTCATTGGCGGACGTGGCCAAGCGGACCAGGAGCGAGGATTTCCTGTCCATCTCACAGGCCATCGAGATCCACCGGGAGGTGGGAGGAGACCTGGCAGAGGTGCTGGACCATCTGGGCGCTACCGTCCGCGATCGGAACCAGGTGCGGGGCCAGATACGGGCCCTTAGCGCCGAAGGCCGGATGTCGGCCATCGTCCTGATGGCACTGCCCGTGGTGATGTTCATCGGGCTGACCCTGTTCAACGAGATGTACTCCCGTGTCTTCACAGCCACCCTGCCGGGCTACGCCATGATCGCCGCGGCAGTCGTGCTGCTCTCCGCCGGCGGTTTCTGGCTCAGCCGGATCATCAAACCCAAGTTCTAGGAAGAAGGTGGTCATCATGCAGCCTGTGGCTTATGCGGCGATCCTGGCGGTGGTCGTTCCCGTGGCCGTCATGACGTGGTTCGCCTTCACCGGCGACAGGGCGGGGCTCCGCAACATCCAGGCGAACCTCGGCCGTGTGTCCAGGGCCAAGGGCCCGGCACTCAGCGTCAACCAGAGGCTGATTCTGGCCAGCCAGCGCATCATGCCGAAGGGCTACGCGGCGTGGCTGGACCGGCAGCTCGGCGGTGCGGGCCGGCCGAAGGAGTGGCCGCTGGCCCGGCTCATCATGGTGAAGCCGCTGCTTGCCTTCGCGGGCGCAGTGGCCGGGTACCTGCTCTTTGCCGGTGGCGCACCGGCCCAGCGGTTCCTCATCATGCTGGGCCTTGTGGCCCTCTGCTACTTCACCCCCGACCTGCTGGTGCGCAACCGGGCCCAGAAGCGGCGGGAGGCCATCCGGCTGGAGTTGCCGGTAGCGCTGGACCACATGCTCATCTCGGTCCAGGCAGGCCTCGGGTTCGAAGCAGCGATGGGGCGCGCCGGCACCAACGGCAAGGGGCCGCTGGCTGAGGAGCTGATCCGCACGCTCCAGGACATGCAGGTGGGCCGGTCGCGGAAGGACGCCTACCTCGCCATGGCGGAGCGCATTGATGTTTCCGACGTTCGCAGCTTCATCCGCGCCGTGGTCCAGGCGGACGCTTACGGCGTGGCGATCGCCCGCGTCCTGAAAACGCAGGCCGAGGACATGCGGATCAAGCGGAAGCAGCGCGCCGAGGAGCACGCCATGAAGATGCCGGTGAAGATGCTCTTCCCGCTGATCTTCTTCATCCTGCCCACGCTATTCATCGTGGTCCTGGGGCCGACGGTGATGAGCATCATTTCGCTTTTTGCGGGGTAGGTTCGGCGCTTTGCGGCGACCCTTCGGTTCATCGAGCCGAGGGGTCCTGCTGCTGCATTTCAGCGGCGGAAACAGCTTCAAGGTTCAAGGTTTGCGCAGGGCAAGCGCAGGAAACGCGCAGTCGACTAAAGGTTGGCTCAGGATGCTGCAAAGAACCTACTTGAGGCCGAATTCCGTTGCTAACTTTTTTACAGAGCTGGTGCTGGACCAGCTTTCCAACACTCGCTCAGGAGTAAAAAATGCTTGCTCTCTACACCAACTTTTCAGTTCGTGTCCGTCAGAACGAGAAGGGCGCAACCGCCGTTGAATACGGCATCATGGTTGCCCTGATCGCGGTCGTCATCATCGTCGCTGTTACTCTGCTCGGAGGGACGCTGAACACTATGTTCCAACAAGTAAAGTGCCAAGTTGGCGGCGGCACTTGGACGGCAGTCGCCCAGACCGCCACCACGGCCGCTGGCGGATCCTGCGCGCCGTAACTCCTGCCTCCCCACTCCTGATGTGCCCAGGCACATCAACCAAACCAAGTGGCGGCGGCACTCAAGCCGCCGCCACTTTGGCTGTCGCCCCTCCCATTTGTCTGATGCGAAAGGTGCCGACATGTCCAGGGCATCCGAGCGCGGAGCCGTTGCGATCGAATTCGCTATCCTGGCACCTGTTCTGATCATGATTCTGCTCGGGATCATGGAATTCGGCAGGGCGTACAACGTTCAGAACTCCCTTACCAACGCCGCCCGTGAGGGGGTTCGCAATATGGCAGTCAACAACAACCCAACGACGGCAGTCACTGCAGCCAAGAATGCCGCTTACCTTGTCAGTCCGAAGTTGCAAGACTCGAATATTGCTATCGCCTTCCAAACCGTGCCTGCGACGACCCCTGTGCCAACCTCCTGTTCGGCCGGGGTTCAGGTGACAGTCACGATCAGCTACAACCTCAGCACGATGACCGGCATCGCTGGCCCGTTTGCCATGAAGGGCAGAGGAACCATGCTGTGCGGCGGATAACAGCAACGGCGAATATGGAGCGCGGCGGAATCGCCGTTATTGTCGCGCTTACCATGGTTGTTCTTCTGGGCTTCGCCGCCATATCCATTGATGTTGCGCGGCTCTATTCGGAGCGCGCCCAGCTTCAAAACGGCGCTGACGCAGCTGCACTGGGCGTCGCTGGATACTGCGCAAAAAACGACTGCTCCACCCCAGCTTTACGAGCAAGTGCAGCGTCACTAGCGGCAGGATTGGCTAACGCCAACGCCAACGATGGCAGCACCAACCTTAGCGTCTTCTCCCTGGACACCACCCAGCGAAGCATTCGTATTGTGGCGGGGGCTAAGGAGACGAGCGGCGGCACGAACTCCCTCTCTCTCCTTTTTGCGAGGGCACTGGGATTTTCCAGCGCCCAGGTTCTGGCCACTACCAATGCACAATGGGGAACGCCGACAGCGGGAACAATAGTGTTTCCCCTCGCGATCGCTGAGTGCAAGTTCTCCTCCGATCCCGCTTACGTCCAAGTACTAGCTCTGGATGTAAATGGCTGTGGAGGAATACCAGGAGGCTTTGGCTGGGTGAACGACAGTAAGGACAGCAAATGCAGTGTCAAGCTGACCGCTGGCGCGTCGACCGACCCTGGAATATGGTTCAGCAGCGACACAGGCGCGAGTCCCCCCTCAGTCTGTAATACCGCAAACATCGCCGGGCTCCGCGATCAGACCATACTTCTGCCTCTCTACGCAACGGCCTCCGGAACCGGTTCGGGAGGCATGTTTTATGTAAAAGGATTTGCTGCCTTTCACGTGACTGCTTATCACTTCTCGAACGAGAACTGGAGTCTGGGCAGCTCCATCCCAAACAAGTCTATACGTGGATACTTTGTGAAATACGTGTCCTTGTCGCAAGCATTCGAACTCGGCAACTCCCCAAATTACGGGACAGCTGTCATCCGCCTCACCAATGGAGCACCATAGTCATGAAGTCCCGACTCTTCGCAGGAATCGCTGCAGTAGTCCTCGCCCTCGTCGGTGCCATGCTGGTGGTTTCGTACGCGCAGGGCGCAGACCAGCGAGCCGTTAAGGACCTTGAACCCGTCGACGTCCTGGTGGTGAAGACGGCGATTCCTGCGGGCACGCCCATTGAATCCATGGCTGCTTCCGTCGTCACCAAGCAGGTTCCTGCATCGGCAGTGACGGGATCATCGCTGAAATCTCTGGATGCATCGAAAGGGAAGGTCGCCGCAGTGGACCTTGTACCCGGGGAGCAGTTAGTTTCGCAGCGACTGGTGGCTCCCGAAGATGTTAAGGCGTCAGGCTCGGTACAGATCCCCGCCGGTCTTCAGGAAGTCTCCTTCCAGCTCCAGCCAGATCGCGTCGTTGGTGGACGGCTGGCTCCCGGTGACCATGTCGGAGTCTTCGTCAATCTTGACAAAGGAGGATTGGACGACAAGCCCGAGGCCGAGACCACTAAACTGACAGTCAGCAAGGCCCTTGTGACAGCTGTACAGCGTGCACCGGAACCGGCAGCGTCTGCTCAGCCCGCGCCTACTGCGAGCGCGGATCCAAACGCGGCCGATCCCCAGGACACCACCCTCCCGACAGGTTCCCTTATGCTGACCGTCGCTGTCAGTGACGTGGACGCAGCCAAGATTGTCTTCGCTGCCGAGTACGCCAAGATGTGGCTCAGCAAGGAGCCCGCCAACGCCAAGGACAGCGGTCCCCGGATCATTCAGCGGAGTGAGGTGTACAAGTGAGCCGCTTCGTCCTGATCACCCCCAGCGCCGATTTTGACGGCCGGCTGCGGCAGGCTGTGGCCGGCGGGCTTCAAGGCGGCGTTCAGACCTTCCTCACGCACATCCTGCCCGCAGGCCCTTACGACCTGTTTGCCCAATTGAACCAGGAACAGCCAGAGGTCCTTATCCTCGGTCCGGACCTGCCGATCGAAGAGGCACTGCGTCTGGCTACGGTGCTCGACGTCCAGGTTCCTGACCTGATGGTGCTTTTGGTCAGCGAACCAGATCCGGCCCTGATCCTGCAGGCCATGCGGGCCGGCGTGCGAGATGTCCTCAGCCCCTCCGCCGATCCCGCTCAGCTTAGGGTGCTTCTGGAACGGGCCTGCCAGTCCTTCGCTAACCGGCACCGTACGGAGCAGCGGGGCCCCGTAGAAAGTCAGAAAGGTGCGGTCATCGGCGTTTTCTCGCCCAAGGGGGGCGTGGGCAAGACGACCATTGCCACCAACCTTGCTGTTGGCCTGGGCCAACTGTCCCCAATGAGCGTGGTCCTGGTGGACTTGGACCTGCAATTCGGCGACGTCGCATCCGGTCTGTACCTGAATCCGGAGCACACGGTCACCGACGCCGTTTCTCCGGCCGCCAGTCAGGACACCCTGGTACTTAAGGCCTTTCTCACGGTCCATCCTGCCAGCATTTATGCACTGTGCGCACCGGCGAGCCCCATAGAAGCCGACTTCATCACACCGGAACAGGTCACACGTTTGCTTGAACAACTGGCGGACGAGTTCCAGTACGTCGTCGTCGACACGGCTCCCGGCCTGCCGGAAATCGGTCTTGCCGCCATGGAAGCCTGCACGGACGTGGTCTGGGTCAGCGCGATGGATATCCCGAGCGTCCGTGGCCTCCGTTCAGGCATGGATATCCTGCGCCAGTTGGAGATTCTCCCCGAAGGCAGGCACGTCGTCCTGAACATGGCCGACTCCAAGTGTGGCCTCACTGTCCAAGACATCGAGTCGACGATTGGAGCGCCTGTGGACGTAAGCGTTCCCCGTTCGCGTGCCGTAGCTTTGTCGACCAACCGCGGGACACCCGTCCTGCTGGATGCAAAGAAGGACCCCGCGGCCAAGGGCCTCAGCCAACTGGTGGGCCGTCTCGGTCCCGCGAGTGGCATCAAGCAGGCACGGAGCAGCCACCGCCGGGTGGTGGTCTAGATGAAGCTCTCTGAACGTATCCAGGCCGCGCAGCTCAGGTCTGAGGTTGGCGGCGCCCCGCTGCACGTCCCGCCTGCGCCGAAGCATTCTCCGGCTGGCGTGATGAACACTTCGGCCGCGCCGGCTGCATCACTCCCTGCACCGCCGCCGGCCACCCCGCTGCAGATCCAGCCAGCACCCGCGATAGGAAGCACTGCTCCAAGGCCTATTTCTGGTGTGTCCACCTACCAAACGCGTGCGGCGCGGCGTGCAGCCGAAGCTGCCGCCCAGGCGGCAGCTCAGGCGCAATCTGCTTCCTCCGCTAGGACCGTGCCGGCGGCCCCTGCTGCGTCCGCGTCTGAGGCAGCTAAGGAGCAAGTTCGGTCCGCGCACCAGACTCCCGCAACGCCGCCCCAGAACCATCGGCCAGCGGCACAGGCAGCCCTGGCTCAACCGCCTGTCGCACCACAGACGGCGCCCTTCAAGGGCAAGCCCCAGCAGCCCGTGGACGTTTTTGCCGCCCTCAAGCAGCGCGCCGCTACAGCCCTGTTCGAGCGCATGGGGGCGCGGTTCAACGACTCAACCCTCACGGAGCAGGAGCTCCGCCGAACCGCACGCGAAGAGCTCATCCGCATCATTGACGCCGAGCAGGTGCCGCTGACTCCCGACGAGCGGACGCGTCTGGTGGCAGACGTCGCTGATGACGTGCTCGGCTACGGCCCGCTGCAGCGGCTCCTGGACGATCCTGCGGTCACCGAAATCATGGTGAACCGGATGGACCAGATCTATGTGGAGCGAAAGGGCACGCTGACGCTGACGGATTCGCGGTTCAGTTCAGAGGAACATCTGCGGAAGGTTATAGAACGCATCGTTTCCAAGGTGGGCCGGCGCATCGATGAGTCCTCGCCGCTGGTTGACGCACGTTTGGAAGACGGTTCGCGCGTCAACGCTGTGATCCCTCCGCTCGCCGTCGGCGGTTCGTCGCTGACAATCCGAAAATTCAGCAAGGTGCCGTTGACTGTCCGGAATCTCATCGACTTCGGAACTCTCACGCCGGAGATGGCCGAGCTGCTCAACGCCTGCGTCAAGGCCAAACTCAACATCATCGTTTCCGGTGGTACGGGTACCGGTAAGACGACTCTGCTGAATGTCCTGTCTTCCTTCCTGCCTGCCGACGAGCGCATTGTGACCATCGAGGATGCCGTGGAGCTTCAGATCCAGCAAGACCATGTGGTCCGGTTGGAAAGCCGTCCGCCGAACACAGAAGGCAAGGGTGAAGTGACCATCCGCGAACTGCTCCGGAACTCCCTGCGTATGCGTCCGGACCGCATTGTGGTGGGTGAGGTCCGCGGCGGGGAATCCTTGGACATGCTGCAAGCCATGAACACCGGCCACGACGGCTCGCTGTCCACGGTGCACTCCAACTCGCCCCGTGACGCCATTGCGCGTCTGGAGACCCTTGTCCTGATGGCGGGAATGGATCTGCCGCTCCGAGCCATCCGCGAACAGATCGCCTCTGCGGTAAACCTTATTGTCCAGATCTCCCGTCTCCGGGACGGCACCCGGCGCATCACACATGTGACGGAGGTCCAGGGCATGGAGGGCGACATCGTCACCCTCCAAGATGCTTTCGTCTTCGACTACTCGGCCGGAGTGGACCAGCACGGAAAATTCCTTGGCAAGCCCGTCCCCACCGGAATCCGCCCGCGGTTCATCGACCGCTTTGAAGACTTGGGAATTCACGTATCAGCAGGCGTCTTCGGGGCACCCCCAATCTCCCCAGAAAGGCACTGAAGATGATCGTCACACTAGGCGTTGTCCTCGTGGTTGCCTCGGTGGTGCTGGGCGGCGTGGCGGTGCTGATTCCGCGTACGCCCACGGTGCCGCTCGACCGGCGTCGGCCTTTTCGTAAGGAAGCGGACTCTCAACTCACCCGCTTCGCCGGCAATGCAGTGCAGTCCATCGACCGTGTCCTTGCCAGGAGGAATGTCCGCTACTTCAACCGGGAGAGCCTGGAGAACGCCGGGCTCCGGCTTAGCCAGGCCGAATTCATCCTGCTGATAATGGTGGGCGCTTTCGTGGGCGCACTCATCGGCCTTGTGGTCGCCGGGCCGCTGCTGGCGATCCTGCTGGTCGTCGCTGCACCCTTCATGGGACATCTTGTGCTGGGCTTCCTGGCCGGCAAAAGGCGCGCCAAGTTCGATGAGCAACTCGGTGATACCCTCCAACTGCTGTCCGGCAGCCTGCGGGCGGGGCACAGCATCCTGCGCGCCATCGACGCCGCCGCCAACGAGTCCCAGACTCCGACGTCGGAAGAGATGCGCCGCATCGTCTCGGAAACCAGCTTGGGGCGCGACCTTCTCGTGTCGCTTAACGACACTGCTGACCGTATGAAGAACGAGGACTTCATCTGGATTTCCCAGGCCATCCAGATCAACCGTGAGGTAGGCGGAAACCTAGCGGAGGTACTCGACCAGGTGAACGAGACCATCCGCGAGCGCAGCGAGATCAAGGGACACATCAAAGCCTTGGCGGCCGAGGGCAAGTTCTCCGCGTATATTCTCATGGCCATGCCGGTCGGAATCGTCATCATGCTCATGCTCGTCAATCCGGGCTACATGAACAAGATGTTCACCAACCCGCTGGGCTGGATCATGATCGTGGCCTCCATCATCTTCATGACCATTGGCGGTCTGTGGATGCGCAAGATCATCGACCTGAAGTTCTGAGGCAGCCGTGAGTCCCCTGATCATCCTTGCCCTGCTCCTGATCTGCCTTCCGCTCGCCTACCTGGCGTGGTCCTTTCTTTCAGTCGACCGGAAAGCGGCAGCGAACGCCCGCGTCCTTCTATCCAGGGGCATCCACCGGGCTGAAGTAGAGAAAAAGCCCCACAACGGTCTGGTCGAGAAGATCGGCTACCGCCTCACCCCCGCCAGTTACGTGTATAAGCTCGACAAGCTGCTTGCCCTGGCTGGCCGCCCGGCATCCATGCCGCTCGGCAGATTACTGGCTGCCAAGCCGGCGCTGGGTCTGACTGGCGGTCTTCTCGGGTTGTATATCAGCTCCATCGGGACTACGCCGATCATGAAGCTCGTGGGCATCTTTGTCCTGTTCCTTGGCTACTTCGTCCCGGACCTGATGCTCTACAGCAAGGGCCAGGAGCGGCAGAAAGCCATGCAACTGGAGCTCGCCAACACCTTGGACCAGATGCTGATTTCCGTCGAGGCGGGTCTCGGCTTCGAGGGTGCAATGGCTCGTGCCGGCGAGAACGGCAAGGGACCGCTCGCGGAGGAACTGGTCCGCACGCTGCAGGACATGCAGGTGGGCCGCAGCCGCCGCGAGTCCTACCTCGCATTGGCCGAACGAACCAACATCCCGGAACTGCGCAGCTTCGTCCAGGCCGTGGTGCAGGCGGACACATACGGCATCGCCATCAGCCGCGTCCTACGGGTTCAGGCCAAGGTTATGCGCGTGAAGCGCCGGCAGCGTGCCGAGGAAAAGGCGATGAAGCTTCCGGTGATGATCCTGTTCCCGCTGCTGTTCTTCATCTTCCCGGTCCTCTTCATTGCCATCCTGGGCCCGGCCGTCATCAACGCCATCGAGACCTTCGCCAACCAGTAATGTGGGGACTTCCGCAGGTTCGGGCCCACCACAAGGTACCCGCAGGGTTTCCACAGGATCCAAGCTCAATCAGGGTTTTCCCAACCTCAGAAAGTAGCCTTAAGTCATGTCCATTTCAGGTTCCGGAGCAGCCGACAGCAGCGCCAACGGCGTCTGCTCCCCGGCGTCTGGCACCCCTGGTGGCAGGGCTCATAACGAATCGGAGAGTGTCATTTTGCCCGTCCTCGACCTGGATGTACTTCACGAACTTGAAGGAGACATGGGCAACACCGGCATAGCGCACAACTTCGCGCGTGACTACATCAAAATCTGGGACAAGCGCCGCACCTATCTTGAAGCGTCCGTCGAGGACGACGACGCCGACGCAGCGATGGACGCCGTCCTCAGCCTGAAGAACTCAGCATTGATGGTTGGCGCCGCGCGGCTGGCCAAGTTGGCCGTGGACCTGGAGCAGTTGGTCAAACGCGGTGACCTGTCCGCGGCACGGCAATTACTGCCCTGCGTGGCGCTCACTGGCGAAGAAACCGTCAGCGGCCTGAAGCTGGGCTACCTGCCGCCGGAATCCTAGCCAGCAAGCCGCTGGGAGGGGCGCTCCTAAACCTACTCCGCCCGCTTAGGTGCCAGACGGTAACCAACCCCGCGCACCGTCACCAGCCACCGGGGGTTCTGCGGATCCTCACGAAGCTTGCGGCGCAGGTTGCCGATGTGGACCTCAACTGCCCGCTCGTCGGCCTCGCTGATATAGGTGTCCTCGCCGTAGTACTCGCCTCGCACCACACGCACCAGATCGGCCCGGGTGCGCACGGCGCCCGTTCCCCTCAGCAGCTCGTGCAAGAGGTCGAATTCGCTCCGTGTCAGCCCCAGCGGCGTACCGTGCAGGGCCACAGTCCGGGTTTCCGTGTCCATTGCCAGCCCATTGTGCTGCAGCACAGTGCCACGGCGCGTACCGGAGGAGCCAGTGGAGCCAACCGGCCCGGACTCTGAAGCTGACGGAGTGTCCTCGCCGGAAGCAACCCTGGGCCGGCGCATCATGGCGGAGATCCGGGCCCGCAGTTCGCGCGGCCGGAAGGGCTTGACGATGTAGTCGTCCGCGCCGCCCTGAAGCGCGCTGATCGTGTCCAGTTCGTCCCCGCGGCCGGTGAGCATCACGATGTAAGCGTCGCTGAACTGACGGATGCGGCGAAGGACCTCGAAGCCGTCAATGTCCGGAAGACCGACGTCGAGAGTTATTACGTTTGCCTGGCGCTGCCTGGCGACATCAACCCCGTCACGGCCGGTTCCTGCCGAGTGCACCTCAAAACCAGCCTGCTGCAAGACCGCGTCAAGAAGATTCCGAACGTCCACATCATCTTCGATGACCACGGCAACACCAAGATCGCCCACCACTACCTCTATCCAGGTAAAAACCACCGCACAGCCCAGCGCAATGCGGTAAGCGCTACCAGATTACCTACGCTACAACGTAGACAGGCCCAAAGACCCTAAATTACCGATATCTTTTAGACGCACACAGCACAGCATCGCCTTCCCCTCCAATTACCGAAGAATGGACGTGCATAATGGGCTTCATGTCTTCGTTTAACTACGAGTGGCCCGGGAATTCGGCAGCGCAGGCGAGTAACGGACGCAGCAGCATTGGGTGAGCAGGTGCTGGTCCATGGCACGGACCGATTCTTCCGACGGCTGCAGCCCCGTGTCCGGGTGGCACTCTGCCAACTCCCAGTAACCCTTATTCTTGCCGCGCTGGCAATAGCCGCTCCGGCGGTGTGGCCCACGCTGATCGAGAGCGGCGTCTTCATCGCTGCCATCATCATGATGGTTGCCACGTTTCTCGGCTGCTTTCTGATCCCTTGGGAACGGCTGGCGCCCAACGCCTACCTGGTAATTCCGATACTCGACATGGTGGTCATCGGGCTGGCCCGCAACGGTGCCGTTCCTGCCGTGGCCGGGCTTGGAGTTCTGGCAATATTCCCCGTGATCTGGCTTTCCAGCGCCGAAGACTTCCCGCGCCTCACGGTATTTCTGAGCTTTTTCGGCACGTTGCTCATCTCCTTTCCCACACTGGTGGAAAAGTTTCCCAAAATTTCACCTTCGGACATTGCCTCGGCAATTCTGCTTCCGCTAATGATGCTGGCCGTATCGCTGGCAATCAGGTTCGCCGGCGCCAATGTTCGGCTGCAGCGCCAGAGGCTGGAGAAGAAGGATGCCGAGCTCCGCGAGCTGCTGGTGGAGAGCAGGAACCGCGAACGGCTGCTCAAGACCATTCTGGACACCACGGACGTGGGAATTGTGGCCGTGGACGCCGGCGGCCAGAAGGTGCTGGTCAACGACCAGCAGAAAACGTTCCGGGAGGCGGCTGCCCCCGCCGGCACGGAGCAGCCGCTGGAAGCACAGCAGCTCATGTTCGGCCAGGACCGGGTGACCCCGCTCCCGCTGGACAAGCGGCCCATCCGCCGCGCCGTCGCTGGCGAGACGTTCGCCGACTACCTGGTGTGGCTGGGCGAGGGAACCTCGCAACGGGCAGTTTCCACCGCCGCGCGGATCATCAGGAACGACGACGGCGGGTTCAGCGGGGCGGTCATCGTTTACAGTGACGTCACGGGGCTGGTGGAGGCGCTCTCCGCCAAGGAGGAGCTGATTTCCAACGTCTCGCATGAGTTCCGCAGTCCCCTGATGTCGGTCCTCGGCAACGTGGACCTGGTGATGGATGAAGCGGACGGCCTATCCCCCGACTCCGTGCACAGGCTGGAAGTGGTGCAGCGCAATGCCGAACGGCTGCTCTCCCTTGTCTCCGAACTGCTGGTGTCGGCGTCCGCCGTCCTGGCCGTTCACCCCCGCCGGACAGACCTGGCGGGGCTAATCGAGAACAGCATCGGCTCGGTCCAGGCCCAGGCCGACGCCAGCAACGTCTCCCTGGCCACCGACGTCCCCGCACCGCTGTGGGCGCACGCCGACCCGCTCCGCATCGGCCAGGCACTGGACAACCTGGTGTCCAATGCCATCAAATACTCTCCCGACGGCGGCAAGGTCACCGTGAGTGCCCGGCGCAGCGACGCCTTGGTGAAGTTGAAGGTCCAGGACACTGGCATGGGCATCAGTGAAGAGGAAACATCGCGGGTGTTCACCCGGTTCTTCCGCAGCCAAGCCGCACGCCAGGCTGCCATTCCCGGTGTGGGCCTGGGCCTGTCCATCACCAAGACCATCGTGGAGCGGCACGGCGGCAACATCTCCTGCGAGAGCAAGCCCGGTGCTGGCACCACGTTCACCCTCACGCTGCCGGCCGAGGGAACCCCCGAATCCTGACGCGGGTTTGAGTCATATCCGGTTATCCACATAGGCCCGGTTTTCCACATAGACGCGAAGCAGCGTCATTCTCGTCGCAGGCCGGTGGCATGCTGTGGGTATGGAAAACAGTGCGGCTGCTGATGCGTTGGAGGCCATTAGTGCCTCTGCCGCCACGCTGGCTGCTGAGCTCCGCAGGACGGCTAGTCCGGGCCCGGCGGGTGTGGATCCGCTGCCGCATCAGCCGGACCCGCTGCGTGATCAGGCGGATATCTGCCTGGACGGCATGTCCGAGGTGGCCAGGATGGAGGCCCGTCTGGCGGCCGTGAAGGTGCACTTCGCCGCCGGATTCGCAGCGGCGGAGGAGGCCCTGGCATCGCCTTATGCTTCCCCGCAGGACCGCACCGTCCGGCAGATGTCCGTGACCGCGGAGGTGGCTGGGGCACTAACCGTGAGTGAAGGGTCGGCGGAACGGTTGCTGGTTGAGTCGGCCATGCTGAGCAATGACCGGCCGTTAACGCTGGCTGCACTGGGGTCAGGGAGCATTTCGTGGCAGCACGCGCGGGTGATGTGTGATGAAACCTCCGGTTTTGATCCTGCGGATGCGGCGGCGTTTGAGGCGCATTTCCTGGACCCTGACGCACCGAATGCTGCCCGGGGTTGCCCTGCCGGGGAGCTGACACCAAGCAGGTTCCGGGCCAAGGCACGCTCTTGGCGGGAGCGGCACCACCCGGAGAGCATCGAAATACGCCACCGCCATTCTGCCGCCGACCGGCGGCTGGAGTACGTCCCGGACCGGGACGGAATGGCGTGGTTCTCTGCCTATCTGCCAGCGGACCAAGCTGCCGGGATCTGGAACCGCGTCACCGCAGCCGCCCGCGCCATGCAGGGCCCCGCCGAATCCCGCACCCTGACCCAACTTCGCGTCGACGCCGCCGCCACGTGGCTGCTCACCGCAGGCCACCGGGGCGAGGGCGGCGTCGGTCGGCGGTGCGGCCGCGGGTTCTGTGCTGGCAAGTTTTGTGCCGGCAGGTTCAGAGCCGGCAGGTCCAGTGCCGGCAGGTTCAGAACTGCCAGATTCGGCCCCGGCCAGCGCTGTGTTGGCCGGTGGTCTGCCGGCCGGTGACGTGCCGTCGCCGTCGGCGCAGGTCCTGATCACAGTTCCGGTGTTTTCACTCCTCGGCCTGACCGAAGAACCGGCCACACTGGACGGGTACGGTCCAATCCCGCCGTCCATGGCCCGCCGGCTCGTCGCCGACGGCGGAACATCCTTCCTGCGTGTCCTCACCGACCCGCGCAACGGGGCGCCACTGGAGATCGGACGCACCAGCTACCGGCTGACGAAGCCGATGCGCCAATGGCTGCGGCTGCGCGACGCCAAGTGCACCTTCCCCAACTGCAACAACCACTCCCTCGACAACGACGCCGACCACATCCTCGCCTGGTCCGACGGCGGCGGCACCGGCGTCGCCAACCTCGGCCAGCCCTGCCCCAAGCACCACCGCCTGAAACACACCACGGCGTGGAAACCTGTCGGCGCCACCCGCGAGAGCCCGCCCGGCTGGATCTCACCCAAGGGTCGTACCTACGCGGCCGAACACCAGGACTGGGAACCACCCAGCTGGCCAGAACTGCCAAGCGAGCACGCATGGCGAGAACTGCCGCCGGGCCAGTACTGGCCGGGACAGCCACCCAACCAGGGATTGCCCGAGCCGCCACCCAACCAGGACTGGCCGGGACTGCCACCCAACCAGGACTGGCCGGGACTGCCACCCAGCCAGGACGGGCCTGAACCGTCACCCGGCCAGGATTTGCCGGAGCCGCCGGTTTGGCTCGACCCGCCGGGACGGCTCAACGGGCCCAATAGCTTCGACGAGTTCGACGACTACTCAGGCCTGGCCAATGACCAGCGGCCCGGACCTTCGGAGGCTCCCGACGACCCAGACGGACAAGAGAGACCGGTGGCTCTCGACGGCCTTGAACCACCACTGCCAGTGGCCCCTTGGCCCGACTGGGCATCATCCCCCGGCTCGGCATCATCAACAGCAGCCTAGGAAGGCGGCTAAAGAAGGGGAAGTGCCCTAGTCCAGCGGGAGGGTTACGGTGACGCAGGTTCCCAACGAAGGAGTCGATTCGATCGCCATGTGGCCGCCCGCGGAAGTTACGGCCAGGCGCATGAAGCGCAGTCCCATGCCGGAGTGCCTGCCGTGGGTGGCGGCCTCGACGTCGAACCCGCCGCCGTCGTCGGTCACACGGAGCTGGACAGCGTGGTTGTCCCCGGAACGGCAGACACAGCACAGGCGGACGGTCACGGAGGACGCCCCAGCATATTTATGGATGTTGCTCAGGAGCTCCTGCGCGGCCCGGTAGAGCAGCGTGGCGGACTTCCTGTCCACTTCCATTCCATGGTGGGGCGCCTCGAGTTGTACGGTGATCCCACGCTCTCGCAACGGGAGGGCCAAACGGTCAATCGCCCCCGCGACGCCAAGCGCGTAGAAATCGACCGGATGCGTATCGGTAAGAACGCCACGGACTGCGACGACGTCGTCGCTTGTAAGTGATTTCATGTCTTAACGGTGCGCCCGATGCCTTGTTATTTTCTTGTAACCTTGGCGGCGTGTCCCCCGTTTGGAGGGCCGCATTCTGAGCGTGCTGCAAGGCACAGGAGCGGCAGCGTCCTGACCTGCGGCACCGCCTGCCGCTACGCCAAGGTGTAGCCGGAGCCCCGGACCGTCTTCAGCCAGCGTGGCTGCCGGGCGTCGTCACCCAGCTTGCGGCGCAGGTTGCCGATGTGGGTTTCGATGATCCGGCCGGGGTCCCGTGTTCCCGCTGCGCCGCCGTCCTGGTTCCCGGCCTCCCGCTTGACGAGTCCCAAGAGCCCAACGAGTTCCGCCTTGGTGACCACGCCGCTGCCGCGCTGCAGCAGGATGTGCAGGAGATCGAACTCGGTGCGGGTCAGCGGCAGGGCACGGCCGCCGAGGGTGGCAGCCCGCGTGGCGCCGTCGAGCTCCAACCCCTTGTGCTCGTAGCCCTGGCCTGCGGCTGGAGAGGGGGCCGCGGATGAAAGGCCCGGGGCCTGTGCGGCTACTGGGACCGGCTGTAGGACCGGCACCGGCTGGGGGCGGCGCAGCCGCGGCGAGACCAGGGGCGGCTCCCGCGGCGTCACGATCGGCGGCACCGTCAGCTGCCACGGCCGGCGCAGCATCCCGTCCACGCGGGCCCGCAGCTCGCGGGGCCGGATGGGTTTGACCATGTAGTCGTCAGCCCCGGCGTCGAACCCCTTCAGGGTGGCCCGGAGGTCACTTTGCGCGGTGACGATCAGTATGTAGGTGTGGCTGAATTCGCGGATGCGCCGCAGCACCTCGTAGCCGTCCATGTCCGGGAGCAGCAGGTCCAGCGTGACAGTGTCCGGCTGCCTGGCTCGCACCAGCGCAACGCCAGCCTCGCCGGTGGCAGCGCAGTGCACCTCGAACCCGGCTTCCCCGAGCGTGGCCCGCAACACGGACCTGGCTTCCTCATCCTGCTCAATAACGACGACGACGCGACGATCATTCATCCCTTACCCCCTGTAAGGACCACATGATTAAAGACTGCGTCTCAGCCTACTAGTCGCGCGCCCGGAAATGAGGGACGACCCTCACAGCGTGCAACACAACGCCCGGCCACACAGGAGCACGGCCCAGGCCTACTTCCGCACCGCCCTCGTTAGCTCCGCGCGGGCCAGCAGTTCGTCGTCGGAGGGGTAGGCCACTTCCTCCAGCACCAGGGGGTGCGGCGCGGCCAGGACGGAACGGGCGTCGCGCTTCCTCGCCAGCAGGCGCTCGTGCAGCCACTCCGGACGCTCCTGCCCCTCCCCCACGTACAGTGCCGACCCCACCAAGGCGCGCACCATGTTGTGGCAGAAGGCGTCGGCCTGGACGGTAACCACGATGAGTCCGTCCGGGCCACGGGAAAACTCGAACCGCTGCAGCTCCCGGACGGTGGTGGAGCCTTCCCGCGGCTTGCAGAAGGACAGGAAGTTGTGGAGGCCCAGCAGCTGCGCCGCGCCCTCATTCAGCAGGTCCACGTCCAGGGGCGTCTTGTGCCAGAGGGTGTCGTAGCGGCCGAGCGGATCCCATTTCTCGAAGCCATCGGCGATCCGGTAACTGTAGCGGCGCCACAGCGCGGAAAAGCGGGCGTCAAAACCTTCGGGGGCTATGGCCGCGTGCTGCACAACGATGGAGCCGGTCTGGTCCCCCAGCCCGCGGCTGACCGTGCCACGCAGGCGGCGCAGGAGGGCGACGGCGGGATCGACGGCCGCACCGCGGTTCAGTCCCAGCCACTCGGCTTCCGTCAGGTCGAGGTGCACCACCTGGCCGCGGGCGTGCACGCCTGCGTCCGTGCGTCCTGCCACGGTGACGCGCACCGGTCGGCGGATCAGCAGCTCCAGCGCGCCTTCCAGAACCCCCTGAACTGTACGCAGGCCTGGCTGCACTGCCCACCCGCTGAACGGGCCGCCGTCGTACGCCAAATCGAGCCGGATACGCAAAAACCCGCCGCCCCCCAAAACGGGGGCAGCGGGTTTTCGGTGGGTCATAGACTCAAGTCTATGCGAAGGATTTAGCGAATTACTTCGCGTCCTTGGCCTCGTCAGCAGCAGCTTCTTCGGCGGGTGCTTCTTCAGCAGCAGCCTCTTCGGCCGGAGCTTCCTCAGCGGCCGGAGCCTCTTCGGTTGCGGCTTCCGTCTCAGCAGCTTCGGTCTCGACGACCTCTGCCTCGGGAGCTTCCTCGGCGGCCGGAGCAGCCTTGGCAGCGGCCTGAGTAGCCTCGGCTACAACAGCCTGCTTGGCGGAAACCGGCTCGAGAACCAGTTCGATGACAGCCATGGGAGCGTTGTCGCCCTTACGGTTGCCGATCTTGGTGATGCGGGTGTAGCCGCCTTCGCGGTTCTCCACAGCCTGGGCGATGTCGGTGAACAGCTCGTGGACGACGCCCTTGTTGCTGATCAGGCCGAGAACGCGGCGGCGGGAAGCGAGGTCGCCACGCTTGGCGAAGGTGACCAGGCGCTCTGCATACGGCTTCAGGCGCTTGGCCTTGGTGACTGTGGTGGTGATCCGCTTGTGCTCGAACAGTGCGGAAGCCAGGTTCGCGAGCATGAGACGCTCGTGAGCCGGGCCGCCTCCGAGGCGCGGACCCTTAGTGGGGGTAGGCATAATTGTTTCTCCTCATATGGAAGCCGGGGGGCTGCGCACAACACGGTGCGGACCAGCCCCTCGGCCAAGATCTGCTTGTTAGAGCTCGTCGTCGCTGAACGCGGCGTCGTCCTCTTCGATGGCTGCGGCGCGGGCTGCCAGGTCGAAACCGGGAGGGGAGTCCTTCAGGGACAGACCCAGTTCAACCAGCTTTGCCTTGACCTCATCGATGGACTTCGCACCGAAGTTGCGGATGTCCATCAGGTCAGCCTCGGAGCGGGCAACGAGTTCACCCACGGTGTGGATGCCCTCACGCTTGAGGCAGTTGTAGGAACGGACGGTGAGGTCCAGATCCTCGATCGGCAGAGCCATGTCTGCTGCCAGGGCAGCATCCGTCGGCGACGGGCCAATCTCGATACCTTCAGCTGCGGTGTTCAGCTCGCGGGCCAGACCGAACAGTTCCACCAGGGTGGTGCCTGCGGAAGCAACCGCATCGCGCGGGGCGATGGCCTGCTTGGTCTCGACGTCGACAATGAGCTTGTCGAAGTCGGTGCGCTGCTCAACACGGGTGGCTTCCACGCGGAAAGTAACCTTCAGCACCGGCGAGTAGATCGAGTCAACCGGAATGCGGCCGATCTCTGCGTCGCCGGACTTGTTCTGAGCTGCCGAAACGTAGCCGCGGCCGCGCTCGATGGTCAGTTCGAGTTCGAACTTGCCCTTCGAGTTCAGCGTGGCAATGTGCATGTCCGGGTTGTGGAACTCGACGCCGGCCGGCGGAGCGATGTCCGCGGCGGTGACGACTCCGGGGCCCTGCTTGCGCAGGTACGCAACAACCGGCTCGTCGTGCTCGGAGGAAACGGACAGGTTCTTGATGTTCAGGATGATCTCGGTGACATCTTCCTTGACACCCGGAACCGTCGTGAACTCGTGCAGCACGCCATCGATCCGGATGCTGGTTACAGCGGCACCGGGAATGGAGGAGAGCAGGGTACGGCGGAGGGAGTTTCCGAGGGTGTAACCGAAGCCCGGCTCCAGCGGTTCAATGATGAACCTGGAGCGGTTTTCGGAGACGACCTCTTCGGAGAGGGTGGGGCGCTGTGCAATGAGCACTTAGGTTTCCTTTCGGCGAGCATCCGCTATATGACGCAACACAGGTGGTGGAAATGCGGTCTGAGGACTTAACGCGGCGGGCTTGCCCGGACCCGAAACGGGTCCGGGCAAGCTCCGGTGCGCGGAAAATACTTAGACGCGGCGGCGCTTCGGCGGACGGCAGCCGTTGTGCGCGGCGGGGGTCACGTCCTGGATGGAGCCAACCTCGAGGCCGGCAGCCTGCAGCGAACGGATGGCGGTTTCGCGTCCGGAACCCGGTCCCTTGACGAACACGTCAACCTTCTTCAGGCCGTGCTCCTGTGCACGCTTGGCGGCAGCTTCGGCAGCCATCTGCGCAGCGAACGGGGTGGACTTACGCGAGCCCTTGAATCCAACCTCACCGGCGGAAGCCCAGGAAATCACAGCACCGCTCGGGTCCGTGATGGACACGATGGTGTTGTTGAACGTGCTCTTGATGTGCGCCTGGCCAAGCGCGATATTCTTCTTGTCCTTCTTACGCGGCTTGCGAACCGCGCCACGAGTCTTCGGGGGCATTTCTTCTCCTACAGAAAGTTATTTGGGGGAAGGCCGTTGCTGATCCCTCATTTGCCGTCAGGCAAATGGGGTTTAGCGGGCCTTCTTCTTGCCTGCGACGGTGCGCTTCGGACCCTTGCGGGTACGTGCGTTCGTCTTCGTACGCTGTCCGCGCACTGGCAGGCCCTTGCGGTGGCGAATACCTTCGTAGCTGCCGATTTCAACCTTGCGGCGGATATCTGCTGCTACTTCGCGGCGAAGGTCACCCTCAACCTTGTAGTTGCCTTCAATGTAGTCACGCAGCTCTACCAGCTGCGCATCCGTCAGGTCCTTGACCCGAACGTCAGCGCTGATGCCGGTGGCAGCCAGGGTTTCGTGTGCACGGGTCTTGCCCACGCCGTAGATGTAAGTAAGCGCAATTTCCAGCCGCTTTTCGCGGGGAATGTCTACGCCAGCGAGACGAGCCATAGTGGCAGTACTCCTTGAATAAACCGGAGGTCGTAGGCAGTACACCCGCACTTTCAGTGCGGCCCCAGCCTCCGACCGGGGGTTAGCTGTCCGGGCTCATGCGTCCCAGTTCAGCTTGTGCTGCCTTTATTTACTTGCGTGGGTTAGCAACCCAGGGATTCCCTGACGGGAATTAGCCCTGGCGCTGCTTGTGGCGCGGGTTCTCGCAGATCACCATGACCCGGCCGTTACGGCGGATCACTTTGCACTTTTCGCAGATCTGCTTGACGCTCGGCTTGACCTTCATGGCGTTCCTTTGCGTGATAGCAGTTGGGCCGATGGAGCGGCCTTAGGCAAATGCCTTGGCCGCCCAACGTTTACTTGTAGCGGTAGACGATACGACCACGTGTCAGGTCGTAAGGGCTCAGCTCCACCACTACGCGGTCCTCAGGGAGAATCCTGATGTAGTGCTGGCGCATCTTTCCAGAGATGTGTGCCAGGACGACGTGCTTGTTGGTGAGCTCAACACGAAACATCGCGTTGGGCAGCGCCTCAGTCACTACGCCCTCGATCTCTATGACCCCGTCCTTCTTGGCCATATCCTCCGCTAACTGTTGTTTGCCACAGACCTCCGGCTGGCGCCGGGCATGACTGCGGACGTTTTTTGATTTGATTGATCGTCACCCTCCGGCCCACAAATGGGCGTGGCAGGGCAGACAACCAACATGCAACTCTACGGCATGAGGCCCGGAAAGTTAAATCCAGCCATGTTAGCGCACATTGCCCCCGTATGCACCAAATTCACCCGCAGGAGTTGTCACCGCCCGTGCGCTACTGACCCCGTCCAGGATGGCCAGGCGTACGACGTCGGCTGCCGCACTCTGCAGGGTAATGAGACTCGCCTGCCGGGCGGCTTCCGTACTCCGGTCCAGCTCCTGGCCTCCGGTGGCGAGGCAGAACACGGTGTCCCCGTCCGCCAGGGTGTGGCTGGGATTCAGCCCCCGAGCCAGCCCCGCATGTGCAGCCGAGGCGGTCCGATTGCACTCGGCCACATCCAGCACCGCATTCGTGGCGACGACGACGAGGGTGGTGTTGAGGGCTGGGCTGGGTCCCGTCCCAACGGCCGAAACCCTCTGCTCGGGTGTGGCGGTCTCGCCCGAGGCCTCTGGAACCAAGGGCAGGCCCAGCGCGTTCACAACTGCCAGTGCCCCCACGACAATCCCGCTCTCCAGGGAAACCGACGCGGTGCCCACTCCGCCCTTGTATTTGCCCCGTCCTATGACGGCTCCGGTCCCGGCTCCCACGTTGCCGCGGCCGACGTCGTGCCCTTCCGTTTGCGCGCCTGCGGCCGCGGCAGCCGCGTAGCCCATGGCCTCATCGGGGCGGGCGCTGAAGTCGCCGCCGCGGCCGAGGTCGAAGATGGCTGCCGCCGGAACGATGGGCACCACCCCTCCCGCCACGGCGAAGCCCCGGCCCTGCTCCTCGCACCAGCGCTGGGCGCCGTGGGCTGTGACCAGGCCGTAGGCGCTGCCGCCGGTAAGCACCACGGCGTCCACAGTGCGCACCAGGGTGGTGGGGTCCAGCGCGTCGGTCTCGTGGGTGCCGGGCCCACCGCCACGGACGTCCACCGAACCCACTGTCCCCGCAGGGGGCAGGACGACGGTCACCCCGCTCAGCCACCCGCCGTCGGACTTCTGTCGGTGCCCCACACGCATGCCAGGCACATCGGTGATCTTTCCCTGCGCTGCGGCTCCATCACTCACACCCATGGCTCCCATTGTGCCCCACCCAACTAACTGGCAGTTGTTGTCGTTTTCAGCCTTCAAAACGACAACAACTGCGAGTCAGTTGGGAATCGGGACCGGCACCACGCCAAGGGCTGCGAGCTTCGCGGCGCCGCCGTCGGGCGCGGACAGCACCCAGATGCCCTTCTCGTGCACTGCCACGGAATGCTCCCACTGGCATGAGCGCTTGCCGTCGGTGGTAACCACGGTCCAGTCGTCCTCCAGGACCGCTGTCTCGATGCCGCCGCGCACCAGCATCGGCTCGATGGCCAGGCACAGGCCGGGACGGATCTTCGGCCCGCGGTGGCTGGTGCGGTAGTTCAGCACGTCCGGCGCCATGTGCATCTCCGAGCCGATCCCGTGGCCGACGTAGTCTTCGAGGATGCCCAGCGGTTTGCCGGGCACCGAGGAGACGTAATCGTCCACGGCCGCGCCGATGTCACCCACGAACTTACCCTTAGCCAGGGCGGCGATGCCGTGCCACAGGGCGGCCTCTGTGACATCCGAGAGCCGCTGGTCCTCCGGGTCCGGCGTTCCCACGATGACAGTCCGCGCCGAGTCGGAATGCCAGCCGTTGACGATGGCGCCGCCGTCGATCGAGATGATGTCCCCGTCCTGCAGGACCTTCTCCCCCGGGATGCCATGAACCACTTCTTCGTTGACCGACGTGCAGACGGTGGCCGGGAACCCGTGGTAGCCCAGGAAGTTGGACTTGGCACCCGCCTCAAGCAGCACGGCAGCGAAGACCTCATCGAGCTGCCGGGTGGTGACGCCCGGGGCTGCCGCCGCCACGGCCGCGTCGAGGGCCCGGCTCAGGACGAGCCCGGCCTCATGCATGGTGCGCATCTGCGCGTTGGTCTTGTATTCAATCCGTGGCTGGCCGAATGCCATCTGGGGTGTTTCCTCTCAATGTGCCCCCGCCGGCCTGGTTGCCGGATGTGGAACCAGAAAGCGCGGGGCTAAAAGCCGGAGGCCCCTCCCCGTGGTGCGGGAGGAGCCTCGTAGCGTTAGAACAAAATCAGGCGGCCTGCGCCTCTTTGATGGCCTGCATGACGCGGTCGGTGACCTCGTCGATCTGGCCAATGCCATCCACCCGGGTCAGGATGCCGCGTTCGGCATACTTGGCCACTACAGCCTCGGTCTGCTCGTGGTAGAGGTCCAGGCGGTGGCGGATGACGGCCTCGTTGTCGTCACTGCGTCCGGTTTCCTTAGCGCGGCCCAGCAGGCGCGAGACGAGTTCCTCGTCATCGGCTGTGAGCTGCAGGACGACGTCCAGCTTCTGGTCGCCGTCGGCCAGGATCTGGTCCAGGTAATCAACCTGGGCAGTGGTGCGCGGGTAGCCGTCCAGCAGGAAGCCGTCCTCGACGTCGGCTTCGCTGAGACGGTCGCGGACCATCTTGTTGGTCACGCTGTCCGGGACGAAATCTCCGTTGTCCATGAACTTCTTGGCCTCAACGCCGAGCGGCGTTTCGCCCTTCACGTTGGCGCGGAAGATGTCGCCGGTGGAGATCGCAACGACGCCGAGGCGTTCTGAGATGCGTTCCGCCTGCGTGCCCTTGCCCGAACCCGGTGGTCCGATAATCAACATTCTGGTCATCGCAATAGCCCTTCGTAGTGACGCTGCTGTAGCTGCGCGTCAATTTGCTTGACGGTTTCCAGGCCAACGCCCACCATGATCAGGATCGAGGTGCCACCGAACGGGAAGTTCTGGTTTGCGTTGATCAGCACGAGCGCCACCAGCGGGATCAGTGCCACGAAGCCAAGGTAGAAGGCGCCGGGCAGCGTGATCCGCGACAGGACGTACTGCAGGTAATCCGCGGTCGGCTTGCCGGCACGGATACCCGGAATGAAGCCGCCGTATTTCTTCATGTTGTCGGAGACCTCTTCAGGATTGAAGGTGATCGCCACATAGAAGTAGGTAAAGAACACAATCATGGCGAAGTACATCACCATGTACATGGGGTGGTCACCGCGGGTCAGGTTGTTGTTGATCCACTCAACCCACGGCTGGATCGACTCCCCCGCCTTCGGCTGGTTGAACTGCGAGATCAACGCCGGCAGGTAGAGCATCGAGGAAGCAAAGATGACGGGAATGACGCCAGCCATGTTCACCTTGATGGGAATGTAGGTACTGGTGCCGCCCACTGTGCGGCGGCCGATCATGCGCTTGGCGTACTGCACCGGGATACGGCGCTGGGACTGCTCCACGAAGACCACCAGGGCAACAGTCAGCAGACCGATGACGACGACGATGAAGAACGTGCCCGGGCCCTGCGCCTTCCAGATGGCGCCCAGCGAGGTGGGGAAGCCCGCAGCGATGGCCGTGAAGATCATCAGCGACATGCCGTTGCCGACGCCCTTCTCGGTCACCAGCTCACCCATCCACATGATGAGGCCGGTGCCGGCCGTCAGCGTGATGATGATGAGGATCGTGGTGATGATGCCCTGCTCAGGGATGATCGGCAGGTTACAGCCGGGCAGCAGCTGGCCGGACCGGGCCAGCGACACCAGCGTCGTGGCGTTCAGCAGGCCAAGGGCGATGGTCAGGTACCGCGTGTACTGCGTCAGCTTGGACTGCCCGGAGGCGCCCTCTTCGTACAGCTGCTGGAACCGCGGGATGACCACGCGCAGAAGCTGCACAATGATGCTCGACGTGATGTACGGCATGATACCCAGAGCGAAGATGGAGACCTGCAGCAGCGCACCGCCGCTGAAAAGATTGACGAGCTGGTAGATCCCGCCCTGGGTCTGCCCGTTCGACAAACATTGCTGGACATTCTGGTAGCTCACACCAGGCGAGGGGATGAAGGCTCCCAAGCGGAAGATTGTGATGATTCCCAGCGTGAACAACAACTTGCGTCGCAGATCAGGCGTTCGAAACGCCCGGCCGAATGCGCTTAGCAAGCGTCCTCCTCAGTTGTTAATAAGTCTTGTGATGCAGGTCTATGAACCCAACAACCGAGTCTAACCGGTGATTGCGGCCTGCGAACAATCCGGAAGACCCAATAGGTATGAAAAAACTCCCGGCACAGGGGCATCGGCCCCCGTGCCGGGAGTTTGCGCAGCAGGCTGTTGCCCACCGGCTCCGGGAAGAATCCCTTAGAGCGCGGTGGTGCTTCCGCCGGCAGCAGCGATCTTTTCAGCGGCGCTGGCCGAGAATGCGTGGACGGTGACGTCAACCTTGACGGTGATGTCGCCGGTGCCAAGCACCTTGACGGGCTGGTTCTTGCGAACGGCACCCTTTTCGACCAGGTTCTCCACGGTGACATTGCCACCTTCCGGGAACAGCTCGTTGAGCTTCTCCAGGTTCACAACCTGGAACTCAACCCGGAACGGGTTCTTGAAGCCGCGCAGCTTCGGCAGGCGCATGTGCAGCGGCAGCTGGCCGCCGGCAAAGCCAGCCTTTATCTGGTAGCGGGCCTTCGTACCCTTGGTACCGCGACCGGCGGTCTTACCCTTGGAACCCTCACCACGACCAACACGGGTCTTGGCGGTCTTGGCACCCGGGGCGGGACGCAGGTGGTGAACCTTCAGAGCGCTCTGCTTATCAGCAGCGGCGGTCTCTGCCTTTTCGGCTTTCTCTGCCATTTACTTCGCCTCCTCTACCTTTACCAGGTGCGGAACCGTGTTGAGCATGCCAACGGTCACGGCGTCGGCGGTACGGACAACGGTGTGTCCGATCCGCTTCAGGCCGAGGGACCGCAGGGTGTCGCGCTGGTTCTGCTTGCCGCCAATGGCGGACTTGATCTGAGTGATCTCCAACTGGGCGTCGGAGGGAATCAGGTTCTTAGCCATGACTTAGACACCTGCCTTCTGGTTCATCAGAGCCTTCACCAGTGCCGGCGGAGCGATCTCGTCGAGGGGCAGGCCACGGCGTGCTGCCACGGCTGCCGGCTCTTCGAGGCGCTTGAGGGCATCAACGGTCGCGTGAACGATGTTGATGGCGTTGGAGGAACCGAGCGACTTGGAGAGGATGTCGTGGATGCCCACGCACTCCAGTACTGCACGGACCGGACCACCGGCGATAACACCGGTACCGGCGGAAGCCGGACGCAGCATTACGACGCCGGCAGCGGCTTCACCCTGAACGCGGTGAGGGATGGAGTTGCCCACGCGGGGAACGCGGAAGAAGGACTTCTTAGCCTCTTCAACGCCCTTGGCGATAGCAGCGGGAACTTCCTTGGCCTTGCCGTAACCGACGCCGACCAGGCCGTTACCGTCACCAACGACGACGAGTGCGGTGAAGCTGAAGCGACGACCACCCTTGACGACCTTGGAAACGCGGTTGATGGTAACAACGCGCTCGATGAACTGGTTCTTCTCGGCTTCACGTCCGCCATCGCGGCCACCACGGCCACCGCGGTCGCCGCGGCCCTGGCCACGGTCGCCACGCTCGCCGCGACGGGCGCCACCACGGCGGTCTTCGGCAGCGGGGGCAGTGGTCTCAGCAGCTGCGGCTTCGGTCGCCTTCTCTTCTGCAGGCACAGTGTCCTTTTCCTTGTTTGCTTCGGTCACAGTGACAGCCCACCTTCGCGTGCACCGTCAGCGACGGCAGCGATCCGGCCGTGGTACTTGTTACCACCACGGTCGAAGACAACAGCTTCGACGCCGGCAGCCTTGGCACGCTCGGCTACGAGCTCGCCAACGCGCTTGGCCTTGGCGGTCTTGTCACCGTCGAATGCACGAAGGTCAGCTTCCAGAGTGGACGCGCTCGCTACGGTCTGGCCAAGGGTGTCGTCGACAACCTGGACAAATACGTGGCGTGCGGAGCGGTTGACGACCATGCGAGGACGTACAGCCGTTCCGGAGATGCGCTTGCGGATACGAAGCTGGCGGCGGCTGCGCGAAGCAGACTTGCTCTTGTTCGTACGCTTCTTGTTAATGGCGATGGCCATGGTTACTTACCAGCCTTTCCGACCTTGCGGCGGATGACTTCGCCTGCGTAGCGAATGCCCTTGCCCTTGTACGGGTCAGGCTTGCGCAGCTTGCGAATGTTGGCAGCAACCTCGCCGACCTGCTGCTTGTTGATGCCTGAGACAGAGAGCTTGGTCGGACCCTCTACTGCAAAGGTGATGCCAGCCGGAGCCGAAACGTTGACCGAGTGGCTGTAGCCGAGAGCGAACTCAAGGTCAGAACCCTTGGCCTGAACGCGGTAACCGGTACCGACGATTTCGAGCTTCTTCTCGTAGCCTGCGGTGACACCCTGGATCATGTTGGCGATCAGGGTGCGGGTCAGGCCGTGGAGCGAGCGGGAGGCCCGCTCGTCGTTCGGGCGGGTGACGGTCAGGGTGCTGTCTTCCAGCGCAACCTCGATCGGGCTGGCCACAGTGTGGCTCAGCTCGCCCTTGGAACCCTTGACGCTGACGACAGAGCCGTCAACCTTGACCTCAACGCCGGCAGGAACGGTGATGGGGAGACGTCCAATACGTGACATTATTCTCTTCCTTTCCCGTTACCAGACGTAAGCGAGGACTTCGCCGCCCACGCCCTTCTTGCCGGCCTGCTTGTCAGTCAGGAGGCCGGAAGAGGTGGACAGGATTGCGATACCCAGGCCACCCAGCACGTGCGGCAGGTTGGTGGACTTCGCGTAAACGCGGAGACCCGGCTTGGAAATACGACGGACACCCGCGATTGAACGCTCGCGGTTCGGACCGAACTTGAGATCAAGGGTCAGCTTTTTGCCGACTTCAGCGTCCTCTTCCTTCCAGCCGGCGATGAAACCTTCGGCCTTGAGGATGTCAGCAACGCGAGCCTTGAGCTTGCTGTAAGGCATAGACACGGAATCGTGGTATGCCGAGTTTGCGTTACGCAGGCGCGTAAGCATATCTGCGACAGGATCTGTCATTGTCATTTGGGCACTTGCCCTTCCTCGTAACGGTTTCCGCCGTTCTGTCCCTGTGGGATCAGAGCGGCCGGACCTTTTACGTAGTTAATTAAGCTTCGGTTTTGAACGGGAAACCAAGCGCCTTGAGCAGCGCGCGGCCTTCGTCGTCGGTCTTGGCGGTGGTCACGACCGTGATGTCCATACCGCGGGTGCGGTCGATGGAGTCCTGGTCGATCTCGTGGAACATAACCTGCTCGGTCAGACCGAAGGTGTAGTTGCCGTTGCCATCGAACTGCTTGCCGCTGAGGCCGCGGAAGTCGCGGATACGGGGCAGGGCCAGCGTGACCAGACGGTCCACGAATTCCCACATGCGGTCGCCACGCAGGGTTGCGTGTGCACCAATGGGCATGCCTTCGCGCAGCTTGAACTGGGCGATCGACTTGCGGGCCTTGGTGACCTGCGGCTTCTGGCCGGTGATCAGGGTGAGGTCGCGGACAGCGCCGTCGATCAGCTTGGAGTCCTTGGCGGCATCTCCAACACCCATGTTCACTACAACCTTGACCAGACGGGGAACCTGGTTCACGTTCTCGTACTTGAATTCCTCAAGAAGCGCGCTCTTGATGGAATCGGCGTACTTGGTCTTCAGACGAGGAACGATCTTCGTTGCCGGAGTCTCGAGAGTCTCAGTCATTAGATGTCCTTCCCGGAGCTCTTGGCCACGCGGATGCGGACGGTCTTCTTGACGCCGTCCTTCTCAACCGTGTCGAGGCGGAAACCAACGCGGGTCGGCTTCTTGGTGGACGGGTCAACCAGAGCCACGTTGGAAACGTGGATGGAAGCCTCGACAACCTCGATGCCGCCGGTCTTGGTGCCGCGCTGCGACTGGCCGACCTTGGTGTGCTTGGTTACGCGGTTGATACCCTCAACCAGCACGCGGTTGGTTTCCGGGAACACGCGCAGAACCTTGCCCTGCTTGCCACGGTCGCCGCCGCGCTCAGCCTTGGCGCCAGTGATGACCTGAACCAGGTCACCCTTCTTGATCTTAGCCATGGACTAGAGCACCTCCGGAGCCAGAGAAACGATCTTCATGAACTTCTTGTCACGGAGTTCACGACCAACCGGTCCGAAGATACGGGTACCGCGGGGGTCACCGTCGTTCTTCAGGATCACAGCTGCGTTCTCGTCAAACTTGATGTAGGAACCATCCGCACGGCGGCGTTCCTTCTTTGTACGGACGATGACAGCCTTGACGACGTCGCCCTTCTTTACGTTGCCGCCCGGGATTGCATCCTTGACGGTTGCGACGATTACGTCGCCAATGCCTGCGTAGCGACGGCCAGATCCACCGAGAACGCGAATGGTAAGGATTTCCTTAGCACCCGTGTTGTCGGCGACCTTGAGTCGCGACTCCTGCTGAATCACTATTTACTCCTTGCGTCGCGCCGGTTCTCAGACCGAAAATCTTCCTACGGAATGAGCCTTGCGGAACGGTTGATCGGGGTGTCTCTTGACCTGACTGGATTTTGCCAGACCAGGCCTAAACGCCCGTGCCACCAACAGTTGCTTCCCAAGCCCATGAAGGCGCAAGGGGGCACTATGCCGTGGCACGATTGTTTACGAGGTTTGCTGTCGGCACACAAGAGGCGCCATACAAACTCAATATCCTAGCACATTTCGCGACCATCCCCATATCACAACCGGCAGGGGGCCAGCCACTCCCCCGCACCCCGGCCGGCCGCCGTCGGACGCTCCGCGCTTAACGAGGAAACCCCCGCTCCCAAAAGGAACGGGGGTTTCCGGTACAGCCGCCAGGGGCGATGCTGCAGGTGTTACTTAGCCTTCTCGAGGATCTCCACGAGCCGCCAGTTCTTGGTGGCGGACAGCGGGCGGGTCTCGGCGATGACAACCAGGTCGCCGATGCCGGCGGTGTTCTGCTCGTCGTGTGCCTTGACCTTGGAGGTGCGGCGGATGACCTTGCCGTACAGGGCGTGCTTCACGCGGTCTTCAACCTGAACAACGATGGTCTTGTCCATCTTGTCAGAGACCACGTAGCCGCGACGCGTCTTACGGTAACCGCGCTGCTCAGCCGTAGCTGCCGTAGCAGTTTCCGTCACGTTCTCGTCCTTTTCACTCACTTGGCGTCCTCCTCGGTCTCAGCCTCGGCCGGCTTTTCAGCCTTCTTAGCTGCAGACTTCTTGGACTTCTTTTCTTCCTTGGCTTCCACAACCGGTGCGGCAACCTCGGCACGAATGCCCAGCTCGCGCTCACGGAGAACGGTGTAGATGCGTGCGATGTCCTTCTTTACCGCGCGCAGACGACCGTGGTTCTCCAGCTGTCCGGTGGCGGACTGGAAACGCAGGTTGAACAGCTCTTCCTTGGACTTGCGGAGTTCTTCAACGAGACGCTCGTTGTCGAAACCGTCCAGCTGTGCGGGTGCAAGATCCTTTGACCCAACTGGCATTTCTATTCACCACCTTCGCGACGCACAATGCGTGCCTTCAACGGGAGCTTGTGGATCGCCAGGCGCAGGGCCTCGCGGGCTACCTCATCACTAACACCGGAGAGTTCAAAGAGAACCCGGCCCGGCTTGACGTTGGCGACCCACCATTCCGGCGAACCCTTACCGGAACCCATGCGGGTTTCGGCAGGCTTCTTGGTCAACGGACGGTCCGGGTAGATGTTGATCCAGACCTTACCGCCACGCTTGATGTGGCGGGTCATCGCGATACGGGCAGATTCGATCTGACGGTTCGTGACGTATGCCGGGCTCAGGGCCTGGATACCGTACTCACCGAACGAGACCTTGGTGCCGCCCGTGGCAGCGCCGGAACGACCCGGGTGGTGCTGCTTACGGTGCTTGACTCGACGTGGGATAAGCATTTAAGCCTGTCCTCCTTCTGCTGCCTGTGCCGGTGCGGCTGCCTCGGCTGCCGGAGCTGCAGCAGCAGGTGCTGCGTCGGCTGCCGGACGGTCGTTACGACGGCGGCGGTCACCACGGTCAGCGCCACCCGGGCGGCCCGGACGGTCGCCGGAACGGCCACGGGACGGAGCAGCAGCTGCCTGCTGAGCCAGTTCCTTGGAGGTAACGTCGCCCTTGTAGATCCAGACCTTCACGCCGATGCGGCCGAAGGTGGTCTTGGCTTCGTAGAAGCCATAGTCGATGTTCGCGCGGAGGGTGTGCAGGGGCACACGGCCTTCGCGGTAGAACTCCGAGCGGGACATTTCTGCGCCACCCAGACGGCCCGAGCAAGCGATACGGATACCCTTGGCACCGGCACGCTGTGCGGACTGCATGGCCTTCTTCATCGCACGGCGGAATGCCACGCGGGAAGTCAGCTGCTCTGCAACACCCTGGGCAACAAGCTGGGCTTCCATCTCGGGGTTCTTGACCTCGAGGATGTTCAGCTGGACCTGCTTGCCGGTGAGCTTTTCGAGCTCGCCGCGGATGCGGTCTGCCTCGGCGCCGCGGCGGCCGATAACGATGCCCGGACGTGCCGTGTGGATGTCCACGCGGACACGGTCGCGGGTGCGCTCGATCTCGACCTTGGCGATGCCGGCGCGCTCCATGCCCGTGGACATGAGCTGGCGGATACGGATGTCTTCGCGAACGAAGTCCTTGTACCGCTGACCGGACTTGGTGCTGTCAGCGAACCAGTGCGATACGTGATCGGTGGTGATGCCGAGTCGGAACCCGTGCGGGTTTACTTTCTGTCCCACTTAGCGAGCCTCCTCTTTCTCCGGGGTAGCGACTACCACGGTGATGTGGCTGGTGCGCTTCTTGATCTGAAATGCACGACCCTGAGCACGCGGCTGGAACCGCTTCATGGTCGGGCCTTCATCAACAAACGCTTCGCTGATGATGAGGTCACCCTCGTCGAACGCAACGCCATCGCGGTCCGCGAGGACGCGGGCGTTGGAAATTGCCGACTGAACTACCTTGAATACCGGCTCCGAAGCTGCCTGGGGGGCAAACTTCAGAATTGCCAGAGCCTCGTTCGCTTGCTTACCACGAACAAGGTTGACGACGCGCCGGGCCTTCATAGGCGTTACGCGGATGTGGCGCGCAATTGCCTTGGCTTCCATTGCTTTCCTTCTCTCGTCTTTGACGTAAGTGCAGGCGCCTAGCGGCGCTTGCCCTTACGGTCGTCCTTGACATGGCCGCGGAATGTCCGCGTGGGAGCGAATTCGCCGAGCTTGTGCCCGACCATCGACTCGGTGACAAACACCGGGATGTGCTTGCGTCCATCGTGCACGGCGATCGTGTGCCCGAGCATGTCGGGGATGATCATCGAGCGGCGGGACCAGGTCTTGATGACGTTCTTGGTGCCCTTTTCGTTTTCCCTTGCGACCTTCACAAAGAGGTGCTGGTCAACGAAAGGACCTTTTTTCAGGCTGCGTGGCATGTGTCCAGGCTCCTATCGCTTGTTCTTGCCAGTACGACGGCGACGAACAATAAGCTTGTCGCTCTCTTTGTTGGGGCGGCGGGTGCGGCCTTCCGGCTTACCGTTCGGGTTGACCGGGTGACGTCCACCGGAGGTCTTACCTTCACCACCACCGTGCGGGTGGTCGACCGGGTTCATGGCGACACCACGGACGGTCGGGCGAACGCCCTTCCACCGCATACGGCCGGCCTTGCCCCAGTTGATGTTCGACTGCTCGGCGTTGCCGACCTCGCCGATCGTGGCGCGGCAGCGCACGTCAACGTTGCGGATTTCGCCGGAGGGCAGACGCAGCTGGGCGAAGCGGCCTTCCTTGGCGACGAGCTGAACAGAAGCACCGGCGGAACGGGCCATCTTGGCACCGCCGCCCGGGCGCAGTTCAACCGCGTGGATAACGGTACCCACGGGGATGTTGCGCAGGGGCAGGTTGTTGCCAGGCTTGATGTCAGCGTTGGCGCCGGCTTCCACGAAGTCGCCCTGGGAGAGCTTGTTCGGGGCGATGATGTAGCGCTTGGTGCCATCAACGTAGTGCAGGAGGGCGATGCGAGCCGTGCGGTTCGGATCGTACTCGATTTCGGCAACGCGGGCGTTGACGCCGTCCTTGTCGTGGCGACGGAAGTCGATCAGACGGTACTGGCGCTTGTGTCCACCACCCTTGTGACGGGTGGTGATCTTACCGGTGTTGTTACGGCCGCCCTTTTTGGGCAGCGGACGTACCAACGACTTTTCCGGCGTCGACCGCGTGATTTCGGTGAAGTCAGCTACGCTCGAGCCGCGACGGCCCGGCGTAGTCGGCTTGTATTTACGGATTCCCATAATTTATTTCCTCGTTAAAGTGGTCTCCGCTACGCGAGCGGACCGCCGAAGATGTCGATAGTGCCTTCTTTGAGGGTCACAATGGCACGCTTGGTGTTCTTGCGGGTACCCCATCCGAATTTGGTGCGCTTGCGCTTACCGGCACGGTTGATGGTGTTGATCGATTCGACCTTGACGGAGAAAATCTTCTCCACGGCCAGCTTGATCTCGGTCTTGTTCGAGCGGGGGTCCACCAGGAAGGTGTACTTGCCCTCGTCGATCAGGCCGTAGCTCTTTTCCGAAACGACGGGTGCAAGCACGACGTCGCGCGGGTCTTTGATGGTGGCTGCGCTCACTTGGCATCCTCCTCGTTCTTTGCAGCCTTGTCAGCAACGAATGCTTCGTAGGCAGCCTTGGTGAAGACTACGTCGTCAGAAACGAGAACGTCGTAGGTGTTCAGCTGGTCTGCGTACAGAACGTGAACTCCCTCGAGGTTGCGCACGGACAGTGCAGCAACATCGTTGGCGCGCTCAATGACAACGAGCAGGTTCTTGCGCTCGGAGACGCCGCGCAGCGTTGCCAGTGCTTCCTTGGAGGACGGCTTGTCGCCGGCAACCAGGTCAGCAATGACGTGGATGCGTCCGTTACGGGCGCGGTCAGACAGTGCGCCGCGCAGTGCAGCAGCAATCATCTTCTTGGGGGTGCGCTGGCTGTAGTCACGCGGGGTGGGACCGTGGACAACGCCACCACCGGTCATGTGAGGAGCACGGATCGAGCCCTGACGGGCGCGGCCGGTACCCTTCTGCTTGAACGGCTTGCGGCCTGCACCGGAAACTTCGGCGCGGGTCTTGGTCTTGTGGGTACCCTGGCGAGCAGCAGCGAGCTGTGCAACGACGACCTGGTGCAGCAGCGGCACGTTGGTCTGAACGTCGAAGATCTCTGCAGGCAGGTCAACCTGGACAGTGCTAGTCATTGAACTAGGCTCCCTTCACGGCGGTGCGTACGAGTACGACCTGGCCGCGGGCGCCGGGGACGGCACCCTTGATCAGGAGCAGCGACTTCTCGACGTCAACCGCGTGAACAGTGAGGTTCAGCGTGGTGTGACGAACGGCGCCCATGCGGCCGGCCATTTTCATGCCCTTGAAGACGCGGCTCGGGGTGGATGCTCCACCGATAGAACCGGGCTTACGGTGGTTCTTGTGGGCACCGTGGGAAGCTCCAACGCCGTGGAAGCCGTGACGCTTCATAACACCGGCGAAGCCCTTACCCTTGGTGGTGCCAACGACGTCGATCTTCTGGCCGGCTTCGAAGACCTCTACAGAGAGCTCCTGGCCCAGCTCGTACTCAGCAGCATCTGCGGTACGGAGTTCGACTACGTGACGGCGAGGCGTGACGCCTGCCTTTTCAAAGTGACCAGCCAGCGGCTTGGTGACCTTGCGGGGATCGATCTGGCCGTAGCCGATCTGAACGGCGACGTAGCCATCAACATCTGCGTTGCGCAGCTGGGTGATGACGTTCGAGTCAGCCTGGACAACAGTGACGGGGATGAGCTTGTTGTTCTCGTCCCAGACCTGGGTCATGCCGAGCTTCGTGCCCAGCAGGCCCTTTACGTTACGGGTTGCGGTCATAGTCTCTCAGCACCTCCCTACAGCTTGATTTCGATGTTCACGTCGGCCGGCAGGTCGAGACGCATGAGCGAGTCAACAGCCTTGGGCGTGGGGTCGATGATGTCGATCAGACGCTTGTGCGTGCGCATTTCAAAGTGCTCGCGGCTGTCCTTGTACTTGTGGGGAGAGCGGATAACGCAGTACACGTTCTTCTCCGTGGGCAGCGGCACGGGGCCGACTACCGTTGCGCCTGCGCGCGTGACCGTCTCAACGATCTTCCGTGCTGAAACGTCAATGACCTCGTGGTCGTATGACTTCAGCCGGATGCGGATTTTTTGTCCCGCCATGTCGCCTGACTCTCTTTCAGTTGTGCTTCCCCGGGTTAGGGCTGCCCTGTTCACTTTCCTGTTGTATGTGGCTGCCGAAGCATTCAAAGTCGTAACTACCACCCGCCGCACAAGCTGAATCCGGATGAATCCGGGTTCCTCAACCTGCCGGCGTAACCGACCCCCGCGGTCGGGCGTGTCGCGCAGTGCAAAACGCACGAGCCCGCATTTCCTTGGAGGGTTGGGTTATGTTTGGGCTTCAGCCTGGACCCTGACACCCGGCATTATCCGGATCGGGACACGAAGAAGCGCTTGAACAACTCAACTAGTATGCCGGAATTTGTCCGAGGATGCGAATCGGGCCCGGACGAAGGGGACTACCGGACCCGTACAGCCGTTGCCGCGTGCCAGCCCCGGTTGGATGATGGGTGGATGGCCGTGCAGAATGCCGACGCCGGCAACGACGCAGTCAACGCAGATTCAGTGCAGAACCTCGCCGGGCGCCTGCGCCCGGATTTCACGCTGGGCGTTGCTGCCGCCGCCTTCCAGATCGAAGGCGCCCTGGCCGCGGACGGCCGCGGCCCGTCAGGCTGGGATGCCTTTGCGGCCACGCCGGGCAACATCCACGGCGGGCATTCGCCGGCGGTGGCCTGTGACCACTATAACCGCGTGGCGGAGGACGTTGCCCTCATGCGCGAACTCGGCATCGACGCATACCGATTCTCGATCGCGTGGCCCAGGATCCACCCCGAGGGCCGCGGCGCGGCCAATCCGCGGGGCCTGGACTTCTACGACCGGCTGGTGGATCTGTTGCTGTCTGCCGGCATCTCCCCCATGGCCACGCTCTACCACTGGGACACTCCGCTTCCCCTGGAGCGCAGCGGCGGCTGGATGAACCGGGCCACCGCGGAGCGGTTCGGCGAGTACGCGGCGGCTGCCGGCCAACGGCTCGGTGACCGGGTGGCGCAGTGGGTCACGCTCAACGAGCCCGTGTCCGTCACGCTGAACGGCTACGCCCTCGGCGTCCATGCACCGGGCCGCGAGCTGCTGTTCAACGCCTTGCCCTCGGTCCACCATCAACTGCTGGGCCACGGGCTCGCGGTCCAGGCCCTGCGCGCGGCTGGCGTGGCCGGAACCATCGGCGTCACCAACCTGCACTCCCCCGTGCGCCCTGCCACCCGGCGGCTGCCGGACAGGCTGCTGGCCAAGGTCTTCGACCTCGTCCTCAACCGTGTTTACGCAGACCCCATCCTCCTGGGGCGCTACCCCGCCCCGCCGCTTGTTGCCCGCCCCTGGTTCAGGTTCCTGTCCCGGGCGTCCGACGACGACCTCCGCCTGATCAGCCAGCCGCTCGACTTCTATGGGGTGAACTACTACTACCCTGTCCGGGTCGCCGCCGGGCAGGGCCCGCCGGACACCCCGACCGGAAACACACCGGCCATGGCACGGGTGCCGTTCCATCTGGCGGCCTTCCCCGAATATGCCACCACCGGCTTTGGCTGGCCGGTGGCGCCGGAGCATCTGGGCATCCTGCTGCGGGAGCTCAAGGACAGGTACGGCGCCGCGTTGCCGCCGGTGTACATCACCGAGAGCGGCGCAAGCTTCCCTGAACCCGAGCACGTGACCGGCCCCATCGCTGACTCAGGCCGGATCGAGTACCTGGCGCACCATCTGGACCAGGCGGTGAACACCACTGGGCCCGGCGGCATCGCGCACGACGTGGAACTACTCGGCTACTTCGTCTGGACCTTCATGGACAACTTCGAATGGGCCGCCGGATATTCACAGCGGTTCGGCCTGGTGCATGTGGACTTCCAGACCCTGAAACGGACGCCCAAAAAATCCTTCTACTGGCTGCAGGCGCTCAGCCGGGCACGGCAACGCAGTGCCTGAGCTGCGGCCGCTACTGGTTCTTGTTGGCGCGGTTGATCCGCTTAGCGCGTTCAATCTCATTGCGGAAGTGCTTCTTCGTCCAAACGACACCCACCACCACGGCGGCAACAACCAACAGGAAAATAAGCCAACCCATGACGCTCCCTCATTGCAACGGAACTGTCGCGAGCACTAACCGTATCAGGGCGGCCCGCTGGCCAGAGGCCGCAGATACAAAAACAGCCCCGCTGCCAGAAGCAGCGGGGCTGTTTTCGAAGATCAGGCCAATGAACGGCCCGCGATCAGCAAGAGTTACTTGTTGATCTTGGTGACACGTCCCGAACCAACGGTGCGGCCGCCTTCACGGATAGCGAAGCCGAGGCCCTCTTCCATAGCGATCGGCTGGATGAGCGCAACGGTCATCTCAGTGTTGTCGCCAGGCATAACCATTTCCGTGCCTTCCGGCAGGGTGATAACGCCGGTTACGTCCGTGGTACGGAAGTAGAACTGCGGGCGGTAGTTCGAGTAGAACGGGTTGTGACGTCCGCCTTCGTCCTTGGACAGGATGTAGACGTTGGCCTCGAAGTCGGTGTGCGGGGTGATGGAACCCGGCTTGACGACAACCTGGCCACGCTCGACGTCGTCGCGCTTCAGACCGCGGAGCAGCAGGCCACAGTTCTCGCCGGCCCATGCTTCGTCGAGCTGCTTGTGGAACATCTCGATACCGGTAACCGTGGTCTTCTGGACCGGGCGGATACCGACGATCTCGACCTCAGAGTTGATGGCGAGGGTACCGCGCTCGGCGCGGCCCGTTACAACGGTGCCACGACCGGTGATGGTGAAGACATCTTCGATCGGCATCAGGAACGGCTTGTCGCGGTCACGTACGGGGTCCGGAACGGACTCGTCGACAGCAGCCATCAGGTCCTCGACGGACTTGACCCACTCCGGGTCGCCTTCCAGAGCCTTGAGGCCGGAAACGCGGACAACCGGTGCTTCGTCGCCATCGAAGCCCTGCGAGCTCAGGAGCTCACGAACTTCCATTTCGACGAGGTCGAGGAGTTCCTCGTCGTCAACCATGTCTGCCTTGTTCAGCGCGACCAGCAGGTAGGGAACGCCAACCTGGCGGGCGAGCAGAACGTGCTCGCGGGTCTGAGCCATCGGGCCGTCAGTAGCGGCAACCACGAGGATTGCGCCGTCCATCTGAGCAGCACCGGTGATCATGTTCTTGATGTAGTCAGCGTGACCCGGAGCGTCTACGTGTGCGTAGTGGCGCTTCTCGGTCTGGTACTCAACGTGGGAGATGTTGATGGTAATGCCGCGCTGACGCTCTTCCGGAGCAGAGTCGATCGACGCGAAGTCACGCTTCTCGTTGAGAGTCGGGTACTTGTCGTACAGCACCTTGGAAATGGCGGCCGTCAACGTCGTCTTACCGTGGTCAACGTGACCAATGGTACCGATGTTAACGTGCGGCTTAGTCCGCTCGAACTTTGCCTTTGCCACAGGTTCCTCCTAGAACGTTTTTCAAATGGCTTACCTTCGACCGCGCTTATCGCGGCAGAAACTCCAGTAAGTCTACTTGGGGGCTTTGGATTGGTGAAATTGCAGATTCAGGAACTAATACTAGTGCCTAGAGCCTGTTCGTGCAGATGGCCGGAACCCGGCCGGGGACCACAGTCCCGGCCATCAGCACTAGGTGTGTTCCGCAGGGGAAACGCACCCGGTTTTTCGCAGCTTGTCGCGAGGACAGTTCTGGGGACTATTCGCCGCGGGACTTCTGGATGATCTCGTCGGCAACTGCCTTCGGGACCTCGGCGTAGCTGTTGAACGTCATGGAGTACACAGCGCGGCCCTGGGTCTTCGAACGCAGGTCACCGATGTAGCCGAACATGCCGGACAGCGGGACGTGTGCACGGACAACCTTGACGCCCTGGGCATCCTCCATGGACTGCATCTGGCCACGGCGGGAGTTGAGGTCACCGATAACTTCACCCATGTATTCCTCAGGGGTGCGGACCTCGACATCCATCAGCGGTTCGAGCAGAACAGGGTTCGCCTTGCGTGCGGCTTCCTTGAAAGCCATACGGCCGGCGATCTTGAACGCCATTTCCGAAGAGTCAACATCGTGGTACGCGCCGTCAATCAGCGTGGCCTTGATGCCGACAACCGGGTAACCGGCCAGGACGCCGTCGTTCAGTGCATCCTGGATACCGGCGTCAACCGAGGGGATGTACTCGCGGGGAACGCGGCCACCGGTGACCTTGTTCTCAAACTCGTACAGCTCGCCTTCGGAGGTGTCCATCGGCTCGATCGCAATCTGGATCTTTGCGAACTGGCCGGAACCACCGGTCTGCTTCTTGTGCGTGTAGTCGTGACGCTCTACAGCACGCTTGATGGTTTCGCGGTAGGCAACCTGCGGCTTGCCAACGTTTGCCTCGACCTTGAATTCGCGGCGCATGCGGTCCACCAGGATGTCCAGGTGGAGTTCGCCCATGCCGGCGATGATGGTCTGGCCGGTGTCTTCGTTGAGGGAGACCTGGAAGGTCGGGTCCTCAGCGGAGAGCTTCTGGATGGCCGTGGAGAGCTTCTCCTGGTCACCCTTGGTGTTCGGCTCGATGGCAACTGAGATCACGGGCTCCGGGAAGCTCATGGACTCAAGGACGATCTGGTTGCTGGAGTCGCACAGGGTGTCGCCCGTGGTGGTGTCCTTCAGACCGATGGCTGCGTAGATGTGGCCCGCGGTAGCGCCCTCGACCGGCATTTCCTTGTTGGCGTGCATCTGGAACAGCTTGCCGATGCGCTCCTTCTTGCCCTTGGTGGAGTTAACCACCTGCGCGCCTGCTTCCACGTGACCGGAGTACACGCGGATGAAGGTGAGCTGGCCGAAGAACGGGTGCGCAGCAATCTTGAAGGCCAGTGCAGAGAACGGCTCTTCGGAAGAAGGCTTGCGGGTGAGTTCCTTCTCTTCGTCGCGGGGATCGTGACCGATCATCGGCGGGACGTCGAGCGGGTTCGGCAGGTAGTCGACGACTGCATCGAGCATCGGCTGAACGCCACGGTTCTTGAACGCGGAACCACAGAACACCGGGTAGATCTCGGAGTTGATCGTCATCTTGCGGATGCCGGCCTTGAGTTCATCGATGGTGATTTCTTCACCTTCGAGGTACTTCTCCATGAGCTCCTCGGAGGCCTCGGCGACGGCTTCCACGAGGTCTGCGCGGTATTGCTCGGCCTTGGCCTTGAGGTCTTCCGGGATCTCGCGGATTTCGTACTTGGCGCCCATGGTGACGTCACCCTTGGCATCGCCAGGCCATACGAGCGAACGCATGTAGAGCAGGTCGACGACGCCGATGAAGTCGTTCTCGGCACCGATCGGCAGCTGCATGACCAACGGCTTGGCACCGAGGCGGCTGATGATGGTGTCCACGGTGAAGTAGAAGTCAGCGCCCAGCTTGTCCATCTTGTTGACGAAGCAGATGCGCGGAACGTTGTACTTGTCAGCCTGGCGCCAAACGGTTTCAGACTGCGGCTCAACGCCTTCCTTGCCATCGAAGACGGCGACTGCACCGTCGAGGACGCGCAGGGAGCGCTCGACCTCAACCGTGAAGTCCACGTGGCCCGGGGTGTCGATGATGTTGATCTGGTTGTTTTCCCAGAAGCAGGTCACGGCGGCAGACGTGATGGTGATGCCGCGTTCCTTTTCCTGTTCCATCCAGTCGGTGGTCGAAGCGCCGTCGTGCGTTTCGCCAATCTTGTGGTTCACACCTGTGTAGAACAGAATGCGCTCGGTGGTGGTGGTCTTGCCGGCATCGATGTGGGCCATGATGCCGATGTTGCGGACCTTACTAAGGTCTGTAAGCACGTCCTGTGCCACGGTGTCTCCCTTTCGGATGGACTACGCGTTCGCCGCCGGCTCGTCGGAGCCGGCGGCGTACGGGAAGTTTTACCAGCGGTAGTGGGCGAAGGCCTTGTTGGACTCGGCCATCTTGTGGGTGTCTTCGCGACGCTTCACAGCGGCACCGAGACCGTTCGAGGCATCCAGGATTTCGTTCTGGAGACGCTCGGTCATCGTCTTTTCGCGGCGGGCCTTGGAGTAGCCGACCAGCCAGCGCAGGGCGAGTGCGGTGGAGCGGCCCGGCTTGACCTCAACCGGAACCTGGTAGGTGGCGCCACCCACACGGCGGGAGCGGACCTCGAGGGAAGGCTTGACGTTGTCCATGGCCTTCTTGAGGGCTGCAACGGGGTCGCCGCCGGACTTCGCGCGGGCACCCTCGAGGGCACCGTAAACGATGCGCTCGGCGGTGGACTTCTTACCGTCAACCAGCACCTTGTTGATCAGCTGGGTAACCAGCGGGGAGCCGTAGACGGGATCTGATACGAGCGGCCGCTTCGGGGCCGGACCCTTGCGAGGCATATTACTTCTTCTCCATCTTTGCGCCGTAGCGGCTGCGCGCCTGCTTACGGTTCTTCACACCCTGGGTATCGAGGGCACCACGGACGATCTTGTAGCGGACACCGGGAAGGTCCTTCACACGACCACCACGAACGAGCACAATGGAGTGCTCCTGAAGGTTGTGGCCAACACCGGGGATGTAGGCGGTAACTTCGATACCACCGTTGAGGCGCACACGTGCAACCTTACGCAGAGCCGAGTTCGGCTTCTTCGGGGTGGTGGTGTAAACGCGGGTGCAAACACCGCGGCGCATCGGGCTGCCGTTCAGCGCGGGTGCCTTGGTCTTTTTGACCTTAGGCGTGCGGCCCTTGCGGACCAGCTGGTTAATCGTAGGCACTTTCGTGTTCTCCGTTGGTTGATCTCTGCCCCGCGCCAGGCGACAGCCTGTGTTGCGTGAGAGCTTTGGCGTTGTCCCTGCGGCTTCGGATCCGAAAGGGTCCGTGGGCGTGCAAAAGTGCGGCATTCGTTGCGCACGTAGCCCGCAACCCGGAAACAGGCTCCACCCAACATCATGAGAACAAAACCGAAATGATGCTGCGGCGGCCTTCATCCACTGCCACACAGAACAATTACACAAAGTCTAGCATGGCTTGATCTGGAGCCTTAATCGGGTGTAGGGCGCAAAAGGGGAAGGACCCCGCACTGAGTGAGTGCGGGGTCCTTCCTTGGCATTGCAGACTACAAGGGCAGGGCGGCAGGGTCCCTACGTGGCGCGGAACGCGACACGAAAGGGCCCGCCGTGCCCGCTAGCGGAAGTCGTTTCCGAGGTCGTAGTCATCCAGCGGGATGGCGTGGAACTCAGGAGCTCCGTCGCCGCCCAGCGTGTCGTAGGAGAAATCGCTGAACGCGCTCGGGCCGGTGAACAGGTTGGCCTTTGCTTCTTCAGTCGGTTCCACCGTGATCTCGGTGTAGCGCGGGAGGCCCGTGCCGGCCGGGATCAGCTTACCGATGATGACGTTCTCCTTGAGGCCGAGCAGGGGATCGCTCTTGCCTTCCATGGCCGCCTGCGTCAGGACGCGGGTGGTCTCCTGGAAGGAAGCTGCGGACAGCCAGGACTCGGTGGCCAGCGACGCCTTGGTGATACCCATGAGCTCAGGACGTCCGGAAGCCGGAGTCTTGCCCTCGGATACCACGCGGCGGTTGGCGTCCTCGAAGCGGCTGCGCTCGGCCAGCTCACCCGGGAGCAGGTCGGAGTCGCCGGATTCGATGACCGTGACGCGGCGCAGCATCTGGCGGACGATGACTTCCACGTGCTTGTCGTGGATGCCAATGCCCTGGCTGCGGTACACGCCCTGCACTTCGTCCACGAGGAACTTCTGTGCGGCACGCGGGCCCATGATGCGCAGGACCTGCTTCGGGTCGACCGGACCGTTGATGAGCTTCTGGCCCACCGTGACGTGCTGGCCGTCTTCGATCAGGAGGCGCGACCGGCGCAGGACCGGGTAGGCGATCTCTTCGGAACCGTCGTCCGGAGTGATCACCAGGCGCATCTGGCGCTCGGATTCCTCGATGGTAATGCGGCCGGCTGCTTCCGCAATCGGCGCCACACCCTTCGGGGTACGCGCTTCGAAGAGCTCCTGGATACGGGGCAGACCCTGGGTGATGTCGTCGCCACCGCTGGCGGAAACAGCACCACCGGTGTGGAACGTACGCATGGTCAGCTGGGTACCGGGTTCACCGATGGACTGCGCGGCGATGATGCCCACAGCTTCACCGATGTCCACGGTCTTGCCGGTTGCCAGCGAACGGCCGTAGCACAGGGCACAGGTTCCGACGCTGGACTCACAGGTGAGCACGGAGCGGACCTTGACCTCGGTGATGCCGGCTGCGAACAGCTCAGCGATCACGACGTCGCCGCAGTCGGTACCGCCAGCAGCCAGGACGTTGCCCTTGGAGTCAACGACGTCCACGGCCAGCGTACGGGCGTAGGCGCTGTTCTCGACGTTCTCGTCCAGGGTCAGCTCACCGTTGGCGTCAGCCACGGCGATCGGCGTGACAAGGCCGCGTTCGGTGCCGCAGTCCTCTTCACGGACGATGACGTCCTGCGAGACGTCCACCAGACGACGGGTCAGGTAACCCGAGTTGGCGGTACGCAGCGCGGTGTCGGCAAGACCCTTACGTGCACCGTGCGTCGCGATGAAGTATTCCAGCACCGACAGGCCCTCGCGGTAGGAGGACTTGATCGGACGCGGGATGATTTCACCCTTCGGGTTGGCCACGAGGCCACGGATACCCGCGATCTGGCGGACCTGCATCCAGTTACCACGTGCACCGGAGGACACCATGCGGTTGATGGTGTTCATCGGCGACAGGCTGTCGCGCATGACCTGGGCGATCTCGTTGGTTGCCTTGTTCCAGATCTCGATCAGTTCCTGGCGACGCTCGTCGTCGTCGATCAGGCCCTTGTCGTACTGTCCCTGGATCTTGGCGGCGCGCTCCTCATAACCGGCGAGGATGGCCGGCTTCTCCACCGGAACCTCGATGTCGGAGATGGCGACGGTGACGCCCGAGCGGGTGGCCCAGTAGAAACCGGCGTCCTTGAGGTTGTCCAGCGTTGCGGCCGTGACAACCTTCGGGTAGCGCTCCGCGAGGTCGTTGACGATGCGGGAAAGCTCGCCCTTGTCGGCAACAGCCTCAACCCACGGGTAGTCCTCGGGCAGGGTCTCGTTGAAGAGAACCTGGCCCAGGGAGGTGTCCACCAGTGCGGGCTGACCCTGCTCCCAGCCTTCCGGAGCTTCCCAGCCGGCGTAAGGAACAAAGCCCTCGAGACGGATCTTGACCTGGGAGTTCAGGTGCAGCTGGTGGGCGTCGAAGGCCATGATGGCCTCGGACACGGAGCCGAAGATCCGGCCTTCACCGGCTGAACCCACACGCTTGGTGGTCAGGTGGTAGAGGCCGATGATCATATCCTGCGAAGGCAGGGTCACCGGACGGCCGTCAGACGGCTTCAGGATGTTGTTGGACGACAGCATCAGGATGCGTGCCTCAGCCTGGGCTTCGGGGCTCAGCGGCAGGTGGACTGCCATCTGGTCGCCGTCGAAGTCGGCGTTGAACGCGCCACAAACCAGCGGGTGGAGCTGGATGGCCTTGCCTTCAACAAGCTGCGGCTCGAATGCCTGGATACCGAGGCGGTGCAGGGTAGGTGCACGGTTGAGCAGCACCGGGTGTTCGGTGATGATCTCTTCCAGCACGTCCCAGACCTGCGGACGGTAGCGCTCGACCATGCGCTTGGCCGACTTGATGTTCTGCGCGTGGTTGAGGTCAACCAGGCGCTTCATCACGAACGGCTTGAAGAGCTCCAGCGCCATCTGCTTGGGCAGGCCACACTGGTGCAGCTTCAGCTGCGGCCCGACGACGATGACCGAACGGCCGGAGTAGTCGACGCGCTTGCCGAGCAGGTTCTGGCGGAAACGGCCCTGCTTGCCCTTGAGCATGTCGCTCAGGGACTTCAGCGGACGGTTGCCCGGTCCGGTGACCGGACGGCCGCGGCGGCCGTTGTCGAAGAGGCTGTCAACAGCTTCCTGAAGCATGCGCTTCTCGTTGTTGACGATGATCTCCGGAGCACCCAGGTCAAGCAGTCGCTTGAGTCGGTTGTTGCGGTTGATCACGCGGCGGTAGAGGTCGTTGAGGTCGGAGGTTGCGAAGCGGCCACCGTCCAGCTGGACCATCGGGCGCAGTTCCGGCGGGATCACCGGGACGGCATCCAGCACCATGCCGAGCGGGCTGTTGTTGGTGGTCAGGAACGCGTTGACCACCTTCAGGCGTTTCAGGGCGCGGGTCTTGCGCTGGCCCTTGCCGTTGGCGATGATGTCGCGCAGGTTGTCGGACTCGGCCTGCATGTCGAAGTTCTCAAGACGCTTCTTGATGGCTTCGGCACCCATGGAGCCCTCGAAGTACATGCCGTAGCGGTCACGCAGCTCGCGGTACAGGCCCTCGTCACCTTCGAGGTCGGCGACCTTCAGGTTCTTGAAGCGGTCCCAGACCTGCTCGAGGCGCTCGATCTCGGCGTCGGCGCGCTTGCGGACGTTCGCCATCTGGCGGTCAGCGGAGTCGCGTGCCTTCTTCTTGTCGGCAGCCTTCGCACCCTCGCCCTCGAGACGGGCAAGCTCGTTCTCAAGGTCGCGGGCGATCGCGGCGATGTCGGAGTCGCGGTTGTCGATCAGCTGCTTCTTCTCGACGTCATGCTCAACCTGCAGGTTGGGCAGTTCCGCGTGGCGGTTTTCTTCGTCGACGCTGGTGATCATGTAGGCAGCGAAGTAGATGACCTTTTCGAGGTCCTTCGGAGCCAGGTCAAGGAGGTAGCCCAGGCGGGAGGGAACACCCTTGAAGTACCAGATGTGGGTTACGGGAGCAGCCAGTTCGATGTGGCCCATGCGCTCACGGCGCACCTTGGCGCGGGTGACCTCAACGCCACACCGCTCACAGATGATGCCCTTGAAGCGCACGCGCTTGTACTTGCCGCAGTAGCATTCCCAGTCACGGGACGGGCCGAAGATCTTCTCGCAGAAGAGGCCGTCCTTCTCGGGCTTGAGCGTGCGGTAGTTGATGGTTTCCGGCTTCTTAACCTCGCCGTACGACCAGCCGCGGATGTCTTCCGCGGTGGCGAGGCCGATCTGCATGAGGCCGAAGGAGGATTCGCTGGACATATGGTCCCTGTTCTCTCTTGTTCTCTAAATTCTGAAGTCTTGGTTGCGGGAAGGGTCGAGGGGCCGACGGCGGGTGGTCACCACCCGCCGTCGGGAGCCCTGCTAGACCTCTTCTACGGAGCTGGGCTCTGCACGAGACAGATCGATGCCCAGTTCTTCCGCAGCCGTGAAGACTGCGTCATCAGAGTCACGCATTTCAATTGTGGTTCCGTCGGTGGAAAGAACTTCCACGTTCAGGCACAGCGACTGCATTTCCTTGATCAACACCTTGAAGGATTCGGGAACACCCGGCTCAGGGATGTTCTCGCCCTTGACGATCGCCTCGTAGACCTTCACACGGCCGTGGATGTCATCGGACTTGATCGTGAGCAGTTCCTGGAGCGTGTAGGCGGCGCCGTAAGCTTCGAGCGCCCACACTTCCATTTCACCGAAGCGCTGGCCACCGAACTGTGCCTTACCACCCAGCGGCTGCTGCGTGATCATGGAGTACGGGCCGGTGGAGCGGGCGTGGATCTTGTCGTCCACCAGGTGGTGGAGCTTCAGGATGTACATGTAGCCGACCGAGATCGGATCCGGGAACGGCTCGCCGGAGCGGCCGTCGAACAGGCGGGTCTTGCCCGAGGAGTTGATCAGGCGTTCGCCGTCACGGGTCAGGTTGGTGGAGTCCAGCAGCCCGGTGATTTCCTCTTCGCGGGCGCCGTCGAAGACCGGCGTTGCAACAGTGGTCTGGCCACTCTCGCGCGGCAGGTTCGGCAGCTGCTTGGCCCACTCCGGCTCGCCTTCGATCTTCCAGCCCGTCTTCGCGACCCAGCCGAGGTGCGTTTCCAGCACCTGGCCGACGTTCATACGGCCCGGAACACCCAGCGGGTTCAGGACGATGTCAACGGGAGTACCGTCGGCAAGGAAGGGCATGTCCTCGATCGGGAGGATCTTGGAGATAACACCCTTGTTGCCGTGGCGGCCGGCGAGCTTGTCGCCGTCGGTGATCTTGCGCTTGGCAGCCACGTAGACGCGGACCAGCTGGTTGACGCCCGGGGGCAGTTCGTCGTCGTTGTCGCGGTCGAAGACGCGCACGCCGATGACGGTGCCGGACTCGCCGTGCGGAACCTTCAGGGAGGTGTCGCGCACTTCGCGGGACTTCTCGCCGAAGATGGCGCGGAGCAGGCGCTCTTCCGGGGTCAGTTCGGTTTCACCCTTCGGGGTGACCTTTCCGACCAGGATGTCGCCGGCTTCGACCTCGGCACCAATGTGGATGATGCCGCGCTCGTCCAGGCCTGCCAGGACTTCCTCGGACACGTTGGGGATGTCACGGGTGATTTCCTCGGCACCAAGCTTGGTGTCGCGGGCATCGATCTCGTGCTCCTCGATGTGGATGGAGGAAAGAACGTCCTCGGCAACGATGCGCTGCGAGAGGATGATGGCGTCCTCGAAGTTGTGGCCTTCCCATGACATGAATGCCACGAGGAGGTTCTTACCAAGGGCGAGCTCGCCCTGGTCCGTTGCCGGGCCGTCGGCGATGATGCCGCCAACTTCCAGGCGCTGGCCTTCGTTCACCAGGACACGGTTGTTGTAGCAGTTGCCCTGGTTGGAGCGGGCGAACTTGTTGATGCGGTAGTTGGTTTCCGTGCCGTCGTCGTTGAGCATGATGACGAGCTCGGCGGAGACCTCGGTAACCACACCGGCCTTCTTGGCGATGGTGACGTCACCGGCGTCGACCGCTGCAGCACGTTCCATGCCGGTGCCCACGAACGGGGCCTCGGAGCGGACCAGCGGCACAGCCTGGCGCTGCATGTTCGCGCCCATGAGTGCGCGGTTGGCATCGTCGTGCTCGAGGAACGGGATCAGGGCGGTTGCCACGGACACCATCTGGCGCGGGGAAACGTCCATGAACTGCACTTCGGCGGCGGGAACGAGCACCGGCTCGCCTCCACCACCGCGGGCACGGACCAGGACGGTCTCTTCAGCGAAGCTCTTGTTCTCCTCGAGCGGAGCGTTGGCCTGTGCGATCAGGACCTCTGCCTCGTCGTCGGCCGTCAGGTACTGGACGTCGTCGGAGACGACGCCGTCCTTGACCAGGCGGTACGGCGTCTCGATGAAACCGAAGGGGTTGATGCGGCCGTAGGAGGCCAGCGAACCGATCAGACCAATGTTCGGGCCTTCAGGGGTTTCGATGGGGCACATACGTCCGTAGTGGGACGGGTGGACGTCTCGGACTTCCATGCCGGCACGGTCACGGGACAGACCGCCGGGGCCCAGCGCGGACAGGCGGCGCTTGTGGGTCAGGCCCGAGAGCGGGTTGTTCTGGTCCATGAACTGGGACAGCTGGGAGGTTCCGAAGAACTCCTTGATGGCTGCCACCACGGGACGGATGTTGATCAGGGTCTGCGGCGTGATGGCCTCGACGTCCTGCGTGGTCATGCGTTCGCGGACGACGCGCTCCATACGGGACAGGCCGGTGCGGACCTGGTTCTCGATGAGCTCGCCGACCGCGCGGATGCGGCGGTTGCCGAAGTGGTCGATGTCATCGATCTCGACGCGCAGCTCGTGGTCTGCGCCATCGCGCTTGCCCATGAGGGTCTTCTCGCCGGCGTGCAGCGCGACGAGGAACTTGATCATGGCGACGATGTCTTCAACGTGCAGGACCGAGGCTTCCTTGTCGCCAAGGGAGCGGTCGATGCCAAGCTTGCGGTTGATCTTGTAGCGGCCAACCTTGGCCAGATCGTAGCGCTTGGAGTTGAAGTACAGGTTGTCCAGCAGGGACTGGGCAGCCTCGACTGTGGGCGGCTCGCCCGGACGCAGCTTGCGGTAGATGTCCAGCAGGGCGTCTTCGCGGGTTTCGGTGGCGTCCTTCTCCAGCGTTGCACGCATGGAGTCGTACTGGCCGAACTCCTCGAGGATCTGGCCTTCGGTCCAGCCGAGGGCCTTCAGCAGCACCGTGACCGACTGCTTGCGCTTGCGGTCGAGGCGCACGCCGACCTGGTCGCGCTTGTCGATCTCGAGCTCGAACCAGGCGCCGCGGGACGGAATGATCTTTGCTGTAAAGATGTCCTTGTCGCTGGTCTTGTCAGCGGTGCGCTCAAAATAAGCGCCCGGGGAACGGACCAGCTGGGAAACGACGACACGCTCGGTGCCGTTGACGACGAAGGTGCCCTTCTCGGTCATCAGCGGGAAGTCACCCATGAACACGGTCTGCTGCTTGATTTCGCCCGTGTTGTTGTTCATGAATTCGGCCTTGACGTACAGCGGTGCCGAGTACGTAGCGTCCCGGTCCTTGCATTCAGCCATGGTGTACTTCGGGTCAGCGAACTCTGGATCGGAGAAGCTCAGGGACATGGTGCCCTGGAAGTCCTCAATCGGGGAGATCTCTTCGAAGATGTCGGAAAGACCGGAGGTGGTGGCGACACTCAGGTCGCCTTCTTCGACGGCCTTCGCAACGCGGGCCTGCCAGCGTTCATTTCCGACCAGCCAGTCGAAGCTGTCCGTCTGCAGGGCAAGCAGATTCGGAACGTCAAGAGGTTCGTGAATCTTTGCGAATGAGAGTCGGCGAGTTGCACCGTCGGTGCTTGCCATATTAGCGGTTTCGTTATTAGAGGTGCTCGAGGCGACCAAGAGGGATCCTTCCACAGACCTTCAGGCGTTTTCAGATCTCCCCCGCTTTCACCCTGCGAAGTGACTTCGCAGTGCTACCATCCGGTTCCGCTATATGACCCGGGACCTGGTTCTGACCATGCTGGTGACGTTGTTCACGGCACATTGATGGAACAGCTAACAGGCTAAGCCCACCGCTATATGAAGGCTGAAGGTAAACAGGGAAGACGCAAATATCTACGATACGGCAAAACCCCACGCGTGTCTACCCCACTTGCCAGCAGAATGCAAGCACCGTTGCCGCGGGCACCTAACCGGAATGCGCTCCGCCTCCCCAGCGTTTGAATGGATAGGTGACCGGGCTCACGATACCCTTAGGCCAACCCTCGACAAAGATCGGAAGAAACAAACCATGAGCAATTCCGCGGACAACAGCGACGTTGTCATCCTGTCCGGCGCGCGCACTCCGCAGGGCCGGCTGAACGGGCAGCTGGCCAGCTTCACCGCCGTCGAACTCGGGGCGCACGCCATCAAGGCGGCCATCGCGGCGAGCGGACTGGAAGCCGATCGGGTGGACGCGGTCATCATGGGCCAGGTCCTGCAGGCCGGGGCCGGGCAGAACCCTGCCCGGCAGAGCGCCATCGGCGCGGGCATCGGCTGGAACGTCCCCAGTGTGACCATCAACAAGGTCTGCCTTTCCGGGCTGACCGCGGTGATCGACGCGGCGCGGATGATCCGTGCCGGTGACGCCACCGTCGTCGTCGCCGGCGGCCAGGAATCGATGACGCGCGCTCCCCATGTCCTCCCCGGCTCCCGCCAGGGCTGGAACTACGGGACCGTCCAGGCACTGGATGTTGCGGCGCACGATGGCCTGACCGATGCGTTCGACGGCCAGTCGATGGGCCTTTCCACGGAATCCAAGAACCTCATACTGGGCATCGACCGGACCGCCCAGGACACCGTGGCCGCCAACTCCCACCAGCGCGCCGCCATCGCCTCCAAGAACGGGGTTTTCGACGACGAGATCTCACCGATCAGCGTCAAGCAGCGCAAGGGTGATCCCGTGGTGGTGTCTGCCGACGAGGGCGTCCGGCCGGACACCTCCGTCGAGTCCCTGGCCGGCCTGCGGGCCGCCTTCGTCACCGACGGCACCATCACCGCCGGCAACTCCTCTCCCCTGTCCGACGGCGCCTCCGCCCTGGTCCTGGCCTCCCGCAAGTTCGCGGAGGAGAACGGGCTGGAGTACCTGGCTGTGGTGGGCAAGCCCGGGCAGGTCGCCGGACCTGACAATTCCCTGCACTCCCAGCCCTCCAACGCCATCCGGAACGCCCTGGACCGCGCCGGCTGGAGCACCGCGGACCTGGACTTCATCGAGATCAATGAGGCCTTCGGTTCAGTGGCCGTTCAGTCCCTCAAGGATCTGGACTACCCGCTGGAGCAGTGCAACATCCATGGCGGCGCCATCGCCCTGGGCCACCCGATCGGCGCCTCCGGTGCACGGCTGGCACTCCATGCTGCCCACGAACTGAAGCGCCGCGGTCAGGGCAAGGCTGCCGTCTCGCTCTGCGGCGGCGGCGGGCAGGGCGAGGCCCTCCTGCTGTTCCGCGACTGATGAACGGCAGGGAGCGCTTCCTTGCCGACGCCGCTGCCCGCGGCCTGGACGTCCAGCTGGTGGAGCGGCTGGCCGCCCATAGCCTTGAGGAGGCGGCCGCGATCCTGGGCATCAGCCCGGCGGACATTGTGAAGTCCCTCGTGGTGAAGCATAAGGACGGCAGCTTCCTCTTCGCCCTTATCCCCGGCGACCGACAGATCTCCTGGCCCAAACTGCGCAGCCTGGTCGGCGTCAATAAGCTCTCGTTGCCGCAGGCGGACGTGGCACTGGAAGCCACAGGCTATGAGCGCGGCACCATCACGCCGCTCGGCAGCACCACCGCGTGGCCCGTCTATGCGGACCGGAGCATCGCCGGCAAGCGGATTTCCATGGGCGCGGGCCAGCACGGCTACAGCGCTTTCGTGGACGCGGACGCCCTGGTATCCGCCCTCGGCGCCGTGCTCGCGGACATCAGCGATCCCAACTGAGGTCCCCAAAGCAACGCGGGGTCACTTAGCGCCCAATTCGACGTTTGGATTGGGCGCTAAGTGACCCCGCGTTGCTGTTAAACACAGGAATCCCCGCCCACCGGAGTGGACGGGGATTCCTGAACAAGCAGTGTTACTTGAGGGTAACGCGGGCGCCAGCTTCTTCGAGCTGAGCCTTTGCCTTCTCGGCAGCTTCCTTGGTGGCGCCTTCGAGAACAGCCTTGGGAGCGCTGTCAACCAGGTCCTTGGCTTCCTTGAGGCCCAGGGAGGTGATGGCGCGAACTTCCTTGATCACTGCGATCTTCTTGTCGCCAGCAGCTTCGAGGATGACGTCGAAGTCGGTCTTCTCTTCGGCTTCCTCGGCGGCAGCGCCACCGGCGGGGCCGGCGACCGCAACAGCAGCAGCGGTAACTTCGAAGGTCTCTTCGAAGAGCTTGACGAACTCGGAGAGCTCGATGATGGTCAGTTCCTTGAAAGCTTCAATGAGCTCTTCGTTGCTGAGCTTCGCCATGGTGTGGCGTCCTTCCTATAAAGGTGGGCGGGGCTTGATGCCTGCCGTTCCACCGGAGTCTTTTGGGGAGAGAGTTAGTTCTCTTCGGCAGCGGCTTCGGCCGGAGCCTCAGCTGCCGCTTCTGCGTCAGCTTCTGCGGCGGGAGCTTCTTCAGCGGCGGGAGCTTCGGCTTCAGCCGGAGCACCGTTCTCTTCTTCAAGCTTGAGGCGCAGTGCGTCGATGATGCGTGCAGCAGCGGCAGCAGGAGCCTTGAGGATGCCTGCAACCTTGGCGAGCTGCAGCTCGCGGGACTCGAGTGCTGCCAGGGCAGCAACTTCGCTGGCGTTCAGTGCCTTGCCCTCGAAGTAACCGGTCTTGATGACCAGCTGCTTGTTGGCTTTGGCAAAATCCGTCAGGCTCTTGGCAGCTGCAACTGCGTCACCCTTGATGAACGCGATTGCAGTGGGGCCGGCGAGCTGGCCGTCGAATGCTTCGACACCAGCTTCCTTGGCTGCAATGGCGGTCAGGGTGTTCTTGACGACCGCGAACTTGGTGTCCTGGCCGAGAGAAACACGCAGCTGCTTGAGCTGTGCAACGGTGAGCCCACGGTATTCGGTCAGGACAGCGGCGTTCGATTCCTTGAAATCGTTAGTGATCTCAGCTACTGCTGAAACCTTGGTAGGCGTTGCCATAACCCTCCTTCCGGGGATAGTGCCGGTATTCCGGGTCCCCGCTCAGGTGAGCTAAAACTAAAAACGCCCCGCGCAGATGCACGGGGCTTGGCTCAACGCTGTCCATGACAGCGGAACTTTGCTTCGTTCACCTGCGCCGGCCGCCCTATGTTCAGGGTCCTTCGTCCGGAAACCCACTGGCTCTTCCGCACACAACTGCAGAGTTGAGCTGAGCTCGAAAGAGTGGGAATCCAACAACCGACGGTCTTTGGTAGTTCAAGCTTAGGGGACGGCCCTGCGCATTACCAAATCGGCAGCTCCGCCGCGGCCGGGGCCTAACTCCTGCTGGGTCCAAGGTCCGGCAGTTCCTTCTGCCAGATGCCGGTGACTCCCGCCGTCGTAAATCCGAGCTGGCGGTTGACCGTGAGCAGATACCGGTTTTCCGGGGCGTTCCAGGTGTAGATGACCCGCGCAGCGGGGAACTGCTCGGTAAGGCGCTCCATGTTCGCAACTTTGATGAGCAGGCCGAGCTTGTTGCCCCGGTGCGCCTGCAGCACCACCGTGTCGTCCTGGAAAACGACGTCCTGGCGCTGCGCCAGGACACTGATGGTGGTCAGCCCCACCAGCGTCTCGGTGGCGATGTGTTCGACGGCGGTTACCACCGTCCGCCGCCCCTGGGAGATCGTGACTTCCTCGGCTTCGCGCAGGATCTTTGCGTCGAAGACCATGCTGTCGGCGTCCTCCGCCGGTCCGGCGTCGCCGCCGGCCTGGTTTTCCAGGGCTGCCACCGACTCCAGCCAGCGCTCCGGGCAGCGGTCAGTCCAGTGGTGCAGCCGGTAGCGGCCGTTATTGGCTTCCGCCGCCTCCGCCTCGAGCTCGGCCACGAGCTTGCTGTCCAGCGGCAGGGCGCACGAGCTGAACTGTTCAATGTGCTGCAGCGTGTAACCGGTGCGCTGGGCGAATTCCACCTCGCGGCTGCCCAGCGGCACGTAGCCCTGGCCCGTTCCGGGCACCAGCTGCTCGGGCGCGAATTCGTGCAGGGAGGCCCCGGGGTGGTTCGTGTCCACCAGGATCATGGTGCGGCCCTCATTCCGGGCGAAGTGTTCCGCAGCCTCCAGCAGCTGCCTGCCGACGCCCTGGCGCTGGTACTCGGGGAGGATGTCCAGGGTGAACTCAGCCAGGTCCAGGTTGTCGGCGAGGGGAAGGGCGATGTCCACGGTGCCCACGATGTCGTCGTCGACCTTTGCCACGAGGATCACCTGGCGCTCGTACGGGTCGTCCAGTTCGAGGAGCTTTTCCAGCGGCGTGTAGGCGAGGTCGTCGCTGCCCCAGGTATCCATCCGGACCTTCCGCCCCACCTCCACCGCAGCGAGGAAGTCCTTTGCGTCGGCAGCGTCCACCGAGTCCGGAATCCACAGCCGCTCGATCCGCACCTTTGTTGCCATCATCCCCAGCCGTTTCCGCCGCTCGCCTCACAAGGCTGCGGGCTTGAGTCGCGGTGTATCCGTCGCCAGCATATGCCGGTTAGCGCCGGCGCTGCCACTCACCGTCATACCCTGCCGGACGGAACCCGAGGGCAAAGTTAATGGCAAGCATGTGGTCATTCTCGGCGGCGTTGAATGTCACGACCCGCTCCACTTCGGGATGGCCCTGCTGCAGGCGCCGCAGATTGAGCACCTTAACCAGCATCCCCAGCCGGTGGCCGCGGTGAGCCTTGGCCACCAGAGTGTCGTCCTGTACAGCCAGCCACGGTTTTTCACCCGAGTACTGCAGCACCGAGTAGGCGGCCAGCTCGCCGCTGTCCTTGTGGCGGGCCACCGCCACCAGCGACTCCTGGCCCGTCCGCTTCCATTCGTCCTCGACATGCCGGACGCGCTTGGCGTCCCACACTTCGGCGTCGTAATGCAGCTCCCCTGCCGGAGAGTCCGTGCTCATCCTGGACATGAGGAGGGCCATTTGTTCCACATACTCTTCGGGGCAGCGGTCCGTCCAACCAAGAATCTGGTATTGGTCCCCGGCGATGCCGGCCGCCTCGCGTTCCTGCGCGTCCAGGACACCGTCCGACGGCGGCAGGTCCAGTGCGCTGAAACGCGTCACCTGCTCCAGGGTGTAACCGGCCGCCACGGCAAACCGCACGCTGCGGGCCGCGGCCGGGACCCCGCCCGTGCCCGTGCCGGGTTTCAGGATCCCCAGGCCGTCCGGGTCGAACCCCGGAGCGTGCTCGGTGTAGGACTGCAGGGTGGTGCGCCCGTGCTCAGCCGCCAGCTCCTCCGCATGCCGCAGGAGTGCCTGACCGATGCCACGGCCGCTGAACTCCTGGAGGACGTCCACCCTGAGAAACGCGTCCTGGAGGTTCTCCTGTTGCGTAAACCTGACCCAGGATCGTGCTGCCATGCGGCCGTCCAGCCGTACGAAAAAGAGCTGCAGGTGCTCATAGTCGTCGTCGCGCCACGCTTCCAGCCGTGCCGCTCGCGGGGTGGCCCGGTCCAGGTTGCCCCAAAGCTCCAGCACGACGGCATCGCTGAGGTCGCTGAATTCGAGGAAGTCGGTGGCATCAGGCGCGTCGAGCGACGCAGGCAGGAAAAGCGGCTCGATCCGGTAGGAGGGCGTCGTCACCGGATCAGCCTAGCCGCAACGCCCTCACTCCAACAGACTGCCGATCCATCAGACTGCAGGCCCAACTGACTGCACCTGCAGACGCAACCAGCGCACCCGTCTGGAGTCCCGGCGTCGTACTTCCGGGCAACGAACTTCCGGGCAACGAAAAGGACCACCGGTAAGCAAAAGGACCGCCCGGCAAAATGCCGGACGGTCCTTTTGGGGCTGGCCGGAGATCCGGCCGAGGTTCGCGAGACTTATGCCTCGATGAGAACCTTGGTGACGTTGGGGTCAACGGAGATGCCGGGACCGAACGTGGTGGCAACGGTTGCCTTCTGGATGTAGCGACCCTTGGAAGCGGAAGGCTTCAGGCGGAGCACCTCTTCGAGGGCAGCTGCGTAGTTCTCGGCCAGCTTGACGGAGTCGAACGAAACCTTGCCGATGATGAAGTGCAGGTTGGAGTGCTTGTCGACGCGGAAGTCGATCTTGCCGCCCTTGATGTCGTTGACAGCCTTGGTGACGTCGGGGGTGACGGTGCCGGTCTTCGGGTTCGGCATCAGGTTACGCGGACCCAGGACCTTACCGAGGCGGCCAACCTTGCCCATGAGGTCAGGGGTGGCAACGGCTGCGTCGAAGTCGGTCCAGCCGCCGGCGATCTTTTCGATCAGGTCATCGGAACCAACGAAGTCGGCGCCGGCAGCGATTGCTGCTTCGGCCTTCTCGCCCGTGGCGAACACGAGGACGCGGGCGGTTTTACCGGTGCCGTGCGGCAGGTTGACGGTGCCGCGCACCATCTGGTCGGCCTTGCGGGGGTCGACGCCCAGGCGGAAGGCGACCTCAACGGTGGCGTCGAACTTGGACGGGTTGGTGTCCTTGGCGAGCGTTACTGCCTCGAACGGCGCGTAGAACTTCTCCGCGTCGATCTTGGCGACGGCTGCCTCATATGCTTTGCTGCGCTTTGCCATGCTGCTTATTCTCCTTGTGCAGTTGTGGTCTGCGGACCGCGCTGGGCCCTGCCACAGCCACTAGTCCGGCTGTTGTATCCGTGCCGGAACTGGCGGCATTTCAATGTTTCAGTGGTGCCGGTTGCCCGGCGGTGCTGCCCGGCGTCGTTCCCGGTGTCCCGGACCCGTCGCCGCATCAGCGGGGAATTAACCCTCGACGGTGATGCCCATGGAGCGGGCCGTGCCGGCGATGATCTTCGCTGCGCCTTCCAGGCTCGTGGCGTTGAGGTCTTCCATCTTGGTGGTGGCGATCTCGTTGACCTGGGCCTGGGTCAGCTTGGCAACCTTGACGGTGTGCGGGGTAGCCGAACCCTTGGCAACGCCTGCAGCCTTCTTGATGAGCTCTGCAGCCGGCGGGGTCTTGGTGATGAACGTGAACGAACGGTCTTCGTAGACGGTGATTTCAACAGGAATAACGTTGCCGCGCTGGGCTTCCGTCGCAGCGTTGTACGCCTTGCAGAATTCCATGATGTTGACACCGTGCTGGCCAAGCGCAGGACCGATCGGCGGGGCCGGGTTAGCGGCACCTGCCTGGATCTGCAGCTTGATGAGGCCGGTGACCTTCTTCTTGGGAGCCAATGTAGGGTCCTTCTCTCAAATGCGTCCTGGGACACAGGAGCGTGCCTCAGGTGGTTGACCGCCATGGCGAGGCGGTCGGCCGTTCCGGAACTGCTAAAGCGGGCCGCTCCGAAACGAAATCCGTGGTGATCAGCTAGATCTTGGTGACCTGGTTGAAGGCCAGTGTGACCGGTGTCTCGCGTTCGAAGATGGACACCAGCACCACGAGGGTCTGGGAATCCACCTTGATCTCGGAGATCGTGGCGGGAAGGGTCTCGAACGGGCCTTCCTTGACGATGACCGACTCGCCGACCTCGAAGTCGACGTTGACCGGGGCGGCAGCCTGCTTGGTGGGCTTGCCCTTCTCCGCCTGCTCCTCTTCGAAGACCGGGGCGAGCATGGAGAAGACCTCATCGAGGCGCAGCGGCACGGGGTTGTGGGCGTTGCCCACGAAGCCGGTGACACCGGGGGTGTGGCGGACGGCGCCCCACGAGGCGTCGGTCAGGTCCATGCGGACCAGGACGTAGCCGGGGATGCGGACGCGGTTAATGACCTTGCGCTGAGCGTTCTTGATCTCAACGACTTCTTCCATCGGAACCTGGATTTCGAAGATGTAATCTTCCATGTCCAGGGTCTGGATGCGGGTCTCAAGGTTGGCCTTGACGCGGTTTTCGTAACCGGCGTAGGAGTGGATGACGTACCAGTCACCCTCCTGGCGGCGCAGCTTGGACTTGAACTCTTCGGCGGGATCTGTGGCCTGGGCGGCAGCAGCGGCCAGGACGTCAGCCCCGTCGTCGCCTTCCTCGGCGTCCTCTCCAGTCACGTCGTCGGCGTCAGTCTCGGCCTCAGCGTCGTCGTCGCCTTCGGAATCAGCGTCGGTCACGTCGTCGGCGTCAGTCTCGGCCTCAGCGTCGTCGTCGCCTTCGGAATCGGCGTCAGTCACGTCGTCGGCGTCAGTCTCGGCTTTAGCCTCGTCGTCGCCTTCGGAATCGGCGTCAGCGTCGCCTTCGGAATCGGGTGCAGCAGACTCAACCTCGGAACCCTCAACGGCGTCAGCCGCGGGGTTCTGGGTTTCATCCAGCTCAGTCTCAGTTACCTCGAGCTCCTGCTCAGACACTTGGTCTCCTGCTTCCTCATTGCTTATTGCCTATTTAAATGGCTCAATTCCGCACACTGCGCAGCTCCTTACCGATTCCGGTCAGGGAGTCAACGCAGTCTGCGGACCGATCGCCTTAGCGGCCCGTGGCGCCTGTACCGCCAAGGACCCAGCCCACCGCGGTGCCGAACGCCAGGTCCAGCAGGGTGACGATGACCATCATGATGACTACGAAAACGAGCACCACGAGCGTGTAGTTGATCAGTTCCTTGCGGGTGGGGGCGACGACCTTCTTCAGTTCGCCAATGACCTGGCGGATGAAGAGTGCGATGCGAGCGAAGAAGCCAGCCTTGGCGGCTTTCTTTGCAGGGCGGCCCTTGGAGCTGCTTGCAGCTGTTTCGGTCACCTGTTCCTCACTCATCCTCGCAAGCCGGAATTACCCGGCTCTGAACTGAACCTTTGGTTGCTGCGCTTGCTCCGGCTTTTCACCGGAACAGCCTGCGCAGGGCAGACAGGACTCGAACCTGCAACCTGCGGTTTTGGAGACCGCTGCGCTACCAATTGCGCCACTACCCTATGGATCGAAAACCGATGGAGGCCGCACTTCCCCAAGGTCGTCTGGGGCGCACGCCATCATCTGTGTTTTCAACACCGGAAAACTAGTCTACGCAACAACTGCGCTTACGTCGAACCAGCCTCGTTTCGGACCGTTTTTGGCTTCAGGATCTGCGCCGCACCGCAGTCACAAATCCGTGTTCCACCTCGAACGATCCGGTGAACAGCATAGAGTAGATTCCGTCGAAATCCACCATTCAGCTGACCAGCTGCAAGCGAAGAACGGACCCGCCATGTCTTCCGCCCGCGTTTCCCAACGCATTTCCGCCATTGCCGAATCCGCCACCCTGGCTGTCGACGCCAAGGCCAAGGCGCTGAAGGCGGCCGGCCGGCCGGTGATTGGCTTCGGTGCGGGCGAGCCCGACTTCCCCACCCCGGACTACATCGTCCAGGCCGCCATCGTCGCCGCCAGCCAGCCGAAGTACCACCGCTACTCCCCCGCCGGCGGCCTGCCCGAACTGAAAAAGGCCATCGCCGAGAAGACGTTGCGCGACTCCGGTTACAAGGCTGACCCCGCCCAGGTGCTGGTCACCAACGGCGGCAAGCAGGCGGTCTACAACACGTTCGCTACCCTCGTGGATCCGGGCGATGAAGTGATCGTGCCCACGCCGTTCTGGACCACCTACCCCGAGGCCATCCGCCTCGCCGGCGGCGTCCCGGTGGAGGTCTTTGCCGGCCCGGAGCAGGATTACCTGGTGACCGTGGAGCAGCTCGAGGCAGCCGTCACGGACCGCACCAAGATCCTGCTGTTCGTGTCGCCGTCGAACCCCACGGGTTCCGTCTACTCGCCCGAGCAGGTCGCCGAGATCGGGAAGTGGGCCGCCGCCAAGGGACTGTGGGTGGTCACCGACGAGATCTACGAGCACCTGACGTACGACGGTGTCCCCTTCACCTCCATCGCCACCGCGGCCCCAGAACTGGGCGACAAGGTAGTGATCCTCAACGGCGTGGCCAAGACCTACGCGATGACCGGCTGGCGCGTGGGCTGGATGATCGGCCCCGCCGACGTCATCAAGGCGGCCACCAACCTGCAGTCCCACGCCACCTCCAACGTGTCCAACATTCCGCAGGTTGCTGCCCTGGCGGCGGTCTCCGGCCCGCTCACCGCGGTGGACGAGATGAAGGTCGCCTTCGACCGCCGCCGGAAGGCCATCGTGGCCGGGCTGAACGCCATCGAAGGCGTTGAATGCCCGACGCCGAAGGGCGCCTTCTACGTGTACGCGGACGTCCGCGCGCTGCTGGGTAAGGAATTCCCGACGGCGAACGGTACGGCCCGCCCGGAGACCTCGGCCGCGCTGGCCGCCCTGATCCTGGATGAGGTTGAGGTCGCCGTGGTCCCCGGCGAGGCGTTCGGCCCGTCCGGCTACCTGCGCCTCTCCTACGCCCTGGGCGACGAGGACCTCGCCACCGGCGTCGGCCGCCTCCAGGACTTCCTCGGCAAGGCGCAGTAACCCAACGCTCGATCACTTCCTGCAGAAAATGCCTAAACGCTCCCGCACCAACATAAGGTGCGGGAGCGTTTGGGCTAGAGGAGGCGGCGTTCGACGGCCCACTTGGTCAGTTCGTGCCGGCTGGAGAGCTGCAGCTTCCGGAGCACGGCCGACACATGGGTTTCCACGGTTTTGATGGAGATGAAGAGCTCCTTGGCCACCTCCTTGTAGCTGTATCCGCGGGCGATCAGCCGCATCACCTCGAGTTCCCGGGCCGACAGCTTGTCCAGCTCGTCGTCGGCAATGTCGGCCGGGGCCGTGCCGAAAGCGTCCAGGACAAAGCCTGCCAGCCGCGGCGAGAACACGGCGTCGCCGCCGGCAACCCGGAAGACGGCGTTGGTGATTTCCGCACCGGAAATGGTCTTGGTGACATAGCCGCGGGCTCCCGCGCGGATGACTGCCACGACGTCTTCGGCGGCGTCGGACACGCTCAGGGCGAGGAACCGGGTGGTGGCCAGAAGCGCCGCGGAACCGGTGATGACTTCCCGCCCTCCCCCACCGCGGCCGCCAGGCAGGTGCACGTCCAGCAGCACCACATCGGGCAGGGCTGCGGCAATAACCTCGATGGCCTGTTCCACCGTGCCGGCTTCGCCGACCACCACAACGCTCGGGTCCAGGTCAGCCTTCAGGCCGGACCGGAAAATCGCGTGGTCGTCCACGATCACAACCCGGACCGTTTTCGCCGGGCTGACAGCCACGCCTGCTCCTGCTGGTGTACTCATGGTTTCCCTTCCCCGTTGTCCGCGACGGCCGCAGGCAGCCTAAGGCGCACCTCGGTGCCGTCGGTTCCGCTGTCAATTACGGCATTTCCGCCGTGCCGTTTCATCCGGCCAATGATTGATTCCCGTACGCCCAGCCGGTCGTGCGGGACCGTGTTCAGTTCGAAGCCCGCGCCGCGGTCCTTGACGAACACTTCCGCGCCGCCTTCAGACACCTCGAGGTAGACGGAAACGGGACCGCCGCCGTGGCGGGCGGCGTTGAGCATGGCCTCGCGGCTGGCCTGGACCAGCGCCTCATGGCGCTCGGTCATCTCCGTGTCGCCCACCGTCACGACGTCGACGGCGTTTCCGAGCCCGTCTTCAACCTCGGCGGCGGCGGCCTTGATCCGGTCCGAGAGCTGGCCGGCGTCGCGGGTGGGGTCCTTGAAGAGCCAGCCCCGGAGCTCGCGCTCCTGCGCCCGGGCAAGGCGGACGACGTCGTTCTCGTTGCCGGCGCGGCGCTGGATCAGGGCAAGCGTCTGCAGCACGGAGTCGTGCAGGTGGGCGGCGATCTCCGCCCGCTCGGTCTCCCGCACCCGTCCGGCCCGCTCGGTCTCCAGGTCGCGCCAGAACTTCAGGCCCCAGGGCAGCAGCACCAACGCCACGCCGCCCAAGACGGCCACGGACGCGAGCAGCGCGAGCCAGGTCTGCTGCCATGAGCCCGACCCGGAGACCATGACCAGCACCCCGGCTACCACGAGCGCCAGGCCCGCCGCCAGCCGCGCCCAGCCGCCCGCCTGGTCCGCCTTGGTCTTATCCACCAGCCCGGCGCGCCGGGTCTCATCCAGCTGCATCCAGGCGATCGCGGCGCCGCCGAGGATCGCCGCGGCCGGGATCAGCGTGCCCAGGGGGACCTCCACGCCCAGCAGCCTGGCGATCAGGATGGCGGCGACGAGCAGCAGCCCGGCGCCCAGCAGGATCTCCTTGCCGTAGCGCATGCTCCGGATCCGGAACCATGTGCCGGCCCCGGGAGCGGCGGCAGGCGCCGGGGGCTGGAAGGCGGTGCCGGCGTCGTACTCTCCCGCGGGCGGCGGGCCGGCGGGGGCTGAAGGGAGCATGCCCGGTGAAGGAACCATGCCCGGCGAAGGAACGACGGCGGGGGCCGGGCCGGGCGGCAGACTCACGGGCGGCAGGCTCACGGCCGGAGCAATGGGCGACGCCGGCCGGCGGGCATTGCGTTTGGCGTTCTCGTCCGCGGTGGGAACCATGATCCACAGCCACGCGTAGAACGCGAGTCCTGCACCCCCGGCGAAGGCAGCGACCACCATGCCGATCCGGACCATGCGCACCGGCCAGCCTAAGTGGACCGCCAGGCCGCTGCAGACGCCGGCGATCACGCGGTCACTGCTGCGGACCAGCGGAGGGCGGACGGGGGCTGTGGTCATGCATCCATCCAAACACGGATCAGGGTTCCCGGGGCCCGTTGTGGGGGTGAACCCGGGGTAAGTCAGGGACGGGTCAGGGTGTTCCCCAATAGAGGACTGACCAGCGGAAACGGCACTATCGAAGTATGAACTCGCAGAACCCCAACCCCAATGATGGCCAGCAGCCAGCCAGCCCCTCCGAGGGCACCACCGGCCCGGAACCGGAGCACCCAGCAGAGCCGGAACAGCACGCCGCCTCGGAAACTCCCACCGCTTCGGAAAACGCAGAACCGGAAATCCCCACCGAGCCGCTGCTCCCGCCGCACGCCTCCGATGAACCCCCGCACACCTCCGCCGGGGCCACCCCTCCATCCGGAACGCACGCAGGGCCGCAGGCCGGAATGCACGCAGGGCCCGCTTACGGCGCTCCTGCGTACGGCGCTCCCGGCTTCGGCCGGCCCGCCCAGCCGCTGAACTTCTTCGACTGGATCCGCAGCCACGGCGTACACCGGGGGCGCGACCGCTGGATCGGCGGCGTCTCAAGCGGCATCGCGGAAAGGATGGGCATCGATCCCCTGATCGTGCGCGGCATCTTCATCGTGCTGACGCTCTTCGCAGGCATCGGCGTCCTCCTGTACGGCCTCGGCTGGGCCCTGCTGCCTGAGCCCGACGGCCGGATCCACACCCAGGAGGCTGGCGCCGGCCGCTGGAGCACCGGCATGACCGGCGCGCTCATCACCTCGATCCTTGGCCTCACCGGCTTGGGCGGCGGCTTCTGGGGTTGGGGCCACGACGGCTTCGGCTTCTTCTGGGCGCTGTTCTGGATCGGCGGAGTGATCTACCTGATCTACTTCCTGAGCCAGCGCAACAAGAACCGGAGCGGAGCACCCGCGGGCAGCACCCCCGGGGGCCGGGCGGCCTACGGCTATGCCGCCGCCGGCACACCGCCGGCGGCTGCCTCAGCCGGATCCTCCGCACCGCCGTTCCCGTCTTCCTCCTTGGCCGCCGGCGGCCTCACGCCGGCTCAGCCCTTCACGGTACCGCCGACACCGGACGCTATCCCGTCGTACGGCTCCACCGCCCCTGCAGCCCCGTACGGCGGCGGCGTTCCCCCGCGCCGGCCCGCGCCGGTACCCGCCCCCGTTCCGGCGCCCAAGCCGAGGCCAGGCGGCCCGGGTGCTCCGGCCGTGGCAATCACTGCCGGACTGGCGCTGCTGGCGGGCGGCGCACTTAAGGCGCTCGACGCCGGCAACCTGGTTGATCTGGGCGATTCGCCCAACGCTGTGGTCTGGGCAGCCGGCGCAGCCGTCCTAGGCCTTGGCATCCTGCTGGCCGGACTGCGGGGCAGGACCTCGGGTGTCCTCGGGTTCTTTGCCGTGGTGGCTCTCATCGTTGGCGGCGTCTTCAGCGCAGTGCCCAACGGTGACCGGTTCCGATTCCAGAACGCGGACTGGAATCCGGTCAGCATCGAACAGGCCCGCCAGGGCTTCCAGATCACCGGAGGCCGCGGAACTGTGGACCTGACCGGCCTGAACCTGACCCCGCCCCTGGGCACCGACGTCGTGATCCCCCTCGACGCCACAGCCAGCAACGTAACGGTCATCATTCCGCGCACCGTGCCGGTGGATGTCCGGGCCGACATGACCCTGGGCAACCTGAACGAGGGCACGGACAGCCGCAGCGGCATCACCTCCCGTCAAAGCAGCTACAACTCGGACAAGCCGGGCGCCAGGCTGATCCTCCAGATCGACGGCACCGTCAGCAACGTCACCATCCAGGAAGGAAACTGACATGAGCAGTTTTGATCCGTCACCGGAAACAAACAAGTTGCCCAGACCGTCCACGGCAGGAAAGGACGAACCCGCCGAAGCGCCGGCTCGGGTGGGCACCATCGTCTGGGGGCTGGTGGTCCTCGCCCTGGCCGTCCTGATCGTCATCTCGCAACTGGGGATCGTGGTTCTGAACGGGACATATGTGCTGATCGGCCTGATGATCGGGGCCGGGGCCGCGCTGGTGATCGGCGGGCTGCTCTCAGCAAGAAAACGTGACAAGAGCAAAACAAACGGGAAGTCTTGAACCATGGAAAAGTTCTTCAGCATTGTCAGGGGCCTTGGCCTAAAGCGCGGACCGCAGCGCTGGCTGGGCGGCGTGTGCGGCGGAATCGCCGAGAAACTGAACGTCGATGTGGCATTCGTCCGGATCGGGTTCCTCATCTTTTGCCTGCTGCCGGGCCCGGCCATCGTGTTCTACCTCGCGGCCTGGCTGGTCCTTCCGGATCAGAACAACTCGATTGCCCTTCAGTCCTTCCTCGAAAAGCGCGGCATAGGCCAGTAGGAACCGCCCCCGGCGGCAGCCACCGTCGTCCGTTAGTACAGTGCCCCCGTCCGTACCTGGACGGGGGCACTGCGCCGTCCCTGCTCATGCCGAATCCGGTGATCGGGGTTCCCCGAAGGTGTAACCGTTTGTGTCCCACCCCACACTCCCCACTAGAATCTCTAATTGAGCTCAGCGTGGCGCTCTGCCCGTAAACCCCTTCGAACCAGGATTTGAGCCAAGAAAATGAAAATTGGAATCCTCACCAGCGGCGGCGACTGCCCCGGACTGAACGCCGTTATCCGCGGCGCTGTCCTCAAAGGCATTGCCATCCACGGCCACGAATTCGTGGGGTTCCTCGACGGCTGGCGCGGCGTGGTTGAGGGTGACGTCATCCCCATTCCCCGTACTCTTGTCCGCGGTATCGCCAAGCAGGGCGGCACCATCCTGGGCACGTCCCGGACCAATCCGTTCGAGAACGGCGGCGGACCGGACGTCATCAAAGCCCACATGGACCGGCTGGGGATCGACGCCATCATCGCCATCGGTGGCGAAGGAACCTTGGCTGCCGCCAAGCGACTCACCGACGCCGGGCTGAAAATCGTCGGCGTTCCCAAGACCGTGGACAACGACCTCGACGCCACCGACTACACCTTCGGCTTCGACACGGCGGTGCAGATCGCTACTGAGGCAATCGACCGGCTCCGGACCACCGGCGAATCCCACCA